>JAUNOY010000023.1 GCA_030536995.1 Eubacteriales bacterium | reverse complement strand
CCTTGATTTCAAGCGAACTTTTCAATATTCCCAAGCACTTTATTCTGTTGTGAGAATTTCTTCTCAATTATTTCTGCACAATATTAATAATCTTCTTCGGTACGTAAATTTCTTTGATGATGGTTCCTGTAAGCTTATCTGCTATTGCCTCTTTACCTTTTGCAATGGCTGTATCTTTGTCAACATCTGCCGGAAGAGCAATTACAACTTTTGTTTTGCCGTTAATCTGTACCGGAACCTCAATGGTGTTTTCAACAGTTTTAGCCTCGTCGTAGTCCGGCCATGTCTGCTGATATACGTAGCCTTCGTAACCACATTCGCTCCAGAGCTCCTCTGTCATATGAGGCGCTACAGGGTTGAGAAGAATAAGGAAGGTTTCGTATTCTTTACGTGTAATACTTCCTTTTTTTGCAAAATCATTGAGAAGCGCCATCAGCGCTGCAATTGCAGTGTTGTATTTCAGACTCTCGAAATCATTGCTTACCTTCTTAATCGTCTGGTGCATCTTTGTCTCAAGGTCTGCGCTGTAAGCATCTCCGTCAACAAGAATATCCTGAAGCTTCCATACACGATCAAGGAAACGACGGCAGCCTTTTACACCATTTTCTGACCAGGATGCGCTTAAATCAAAGGCTCCGATGAACATTTCGTAGGTACGAAGAGTATCTGCACCATAGTCATTTACGATTTCATCCGGATTTACGACGTTACCTCTGGATTTGGACATCTTTTCGCCGTTCTCACCAAGAATCATACCGTGAGAAGTACGTTTCTGGTATGGTTCCGGACAAGGAACTACATTCTGGTCATAAAGGAATCTGTGCCAGAATCTGGAATAAAGAAGGTGAAGGGTTGTATGCTCCATACCACCGTTATACCAGTCAACAGGCAGCCAGTATTTCAGAGCTTCCGGACTTGCCAGAGCTTCTTTATTGTGCGGGTCTGTATAACGGAGGAAGTACCAGGAAGAACCAGCCCACTGAGGCATGGTATCTGTCTCTCTCTTAGCTGGACCACCACAGCAAGGACAGGTTGTATTTACCCAGTCTGTCATAGCCGCAAGCGGAGATTCTCCGTTATCTGTAGGCATATAGCTTTCTACGTCCGGAAGTTCTAACGGAAGCTCGCTTTCCGGAAGGGCTACATAACCGCATTTTTCACATTTCACGATCGGGATTGGCTCACCCCAATAACGCTGGCGGGAGAATACCCAGTCTCTTAATTTATAGTTTGTCTTACTTGTGCCAAGGTTCTGCTCCTCCAGCCACTCAACAATCTTTTTCTTTGCATCTGCAACTTCCAGTCCGTCAAGGAAGCCGGAATTTATCATCTTGCCTGTAGCAACGTCTGTGAAAGCTTCCTCCTGTACGTTTTTGCCGCCTGCAACAACTTCCACTATCGGAAGATTGAATTTCTTTGCAAATTCCCAGTCACGGGTATCGTGTGCAGGAACTGCCATGATAGCGCCGGTTCCATAGCTCATCAGTACATAATCGGAAACCCAGATTGGAATATCTTTTCCGGTTACAGGGTTCACTGCGCTGAGACCGTCAATCTGAACGCCGGTTTTATCTTTTGCAAGCTCAGAACGCTCAAAATCCGATTTTCTGGAAGCCTGCTCCTGATATGCGCGGATTTCATCCAGATTTTTAATCTCTTCTTTATATTTATCAAGCATCGGATGTTCCGGAGATACAACCATGTAGGTTGCGCCGAAAAGTGTATCAGGTCTTGTTGTATAAACAGTCAGCTTATCTTCTTTTCCGCTGATAGTAAAGTTCACTTCCGCACCCTGACTCTTTCCGATCCAGTTCTTCTGAGAAACCTTTACACGCTCAATAAAATCAAGTCCGTCCAGACCCTCCAGAAGCTTTTCTGCGTAATCTGTAATCTTAAGCATCCACTGGCTCTTTACCTTACGTACTACAGGAGAGCCGCAGCGCTCACAAACGCCGTTTACAACCTCTTCATTTGCAAGACCAACCTTACAGGATGTACAC
This sequence comes from Eubacteriales bacterium, assembly GCA_030536995.1. Taxonomy (GTDB): domain Bacteria; phylum Bacillota; class Clostridia; order Lachnospirales; family Lachnospiraceae; genus Blautia_A. The sequence goes on along the minus strand of JAUNOY010000023.1, from coordinate 42,794 downwards.
CAGTTGATTGGCATTTCACTCTTATATGCAAGACCTGCATTGAAAAGTTTCAGGAAAATCCACTGCGTCCATTTGTAGTAATCAACGTCTGTCGTATTAATCTCACGATCCCAGTCAAAGGAATATCCCAGAGAATGAAGCTGCTCTTTGAAACGATTTACATTATTTGCTGTAACAATCTTCGGATGAATTTTGTTTTTGATCGCATAGTTCTCTGTCGGAAGTCCGAACGCGTCCCATCCCATCGGATAAAGTACGTTATAGCCCTGCATTCTGCGCTTTCTTGCTACAATGTCAAGTGCAGTATAAGGTCTTGGGTGACCTACATGAAGTCCCTGTCCTGACGGATACGGGAATTCTACCAGTGCATAATATTTCGGTTTGCCGTAATCTTCGGTTGCAGCGAAAGCCTTATTGTCATCCCAGACTTTCTGCCATTTCTGTTCGATTACCTTATGATTATAAGGTGCTGCCATCTTTTTTTCCTCCTAAAAATTAGATAAAAAAGCCCCTCATCTCCGTTCCCAGAGACGAAAGGCCTGCTTCCGTGGTACCACTCTGATTCACCGGACATACATCCGATGCACTCCATTTTCTGTAACGGGAAATCCCGGCAAAGCCTACATCACAATCCAATGTTTGTTATCCTGTTCAGCTCCACAGCTCGGAGGCGAGTTCAAATGACCGCATAACTGCCTCGCACCAAACGGCAGCTCTCTGAATATGCTAAGAAATCCTACTATTCCCCGTCATCGCTTTTTCTTGTACAACTATGTGATAGTTTACCCTTTCCACCGCTTTTTGTCAACTGCGGATTCTGAACAAAATCCTCTTTTTTGCATATCCTATCTATAGTTACCGTCCACACTAAAACTCTCGGAGATAATATCCATGATTTTTCACAATCAATAATACAAAAGGAGAGTAATCCGTCATGCAAATCTTTATCGGTATCATGCTTCCATTTTTAGGAACTACCCTTGGCGCAGCATGTGTTTATCTATTTCATAGAGAATTTAATTCTGCGCTTCAAAAAGCATTTCTGGGCTTCGCTTCCGGCGTCATGGTTGCAGCATCCGTATGGTCACTTTTGATTCCTGCCATGGATATGAGCACCCATATGGGCAAATTAGCTTTTATGCCGGCATCGGCAGGCTTCATACTGGGAATAAGTTTTCTGTTATGTATGGATAAAATTATTCCCCATCTCCATTCGGGCAGCCCAAAATCAGAAGGTTCAAAAATAGCTCTGAAAAAAACTACCATGCTCGTCTTTGCCGTTACACTACACAATATTCCGGAAGGGCTTTCTGCTGGTGCAGTTTTTGCGGGTGTTCTGGCCAAAAACAGCGCCGTGACCCTTGCAGGAGCATTCGCTCTTTCCATAGGCATCGCAATTCAAAATTTCCCGGAAGGAGCTATTGTTTCTCTGCCGCTTCATTCAGAAGGAATGAATAAAGGACGTTCTTTTCTGTGCGGTACACTTTCCGGCATTGTGGAGCCAATTGCCGCAGGTCTGACCCTTCTCCTTGCCGACTATGTAAAAGCAGCACTCCCTTGTCTTCTAGCTTTCGCAGCAGGAGCTATGATTTATGTAGTTGTGGAGGAACTGATTCCCGAAAACAAAAAAGGAGAACACAGCAACATCGGCATTATTGCCTTTTCCTTTGGCTTCGTCCTGATGATGATTCTGGATGTTACTCTTGGCTGACTCCATAAAGCAAGAGATGACCGGCACAACTTCTCACCGGTCATCTCTTAAAGCTTTTTAACTTTTAATCACTTTTATTCAGATAAATTTCTTGAAAATGTACAGCTTTGTTTTTTCTCAAAATAATTTTCAAAACATCTGTGAATATCTTTTTCTGCTCCTTTTACACAAATCCCATAATTAGGTCTTCTGTCAATAGAAAGCTGATATTCAGCCAGAATCTCTTCCGCCTGTTTCACGGAAATTTGAAGTGTTGAACGGGAAATACAAAGAAAATCACACAGATCATCCATTTTTGTATAATCTTCATGATTTAACAGATATTTGATCAAATAATTCGTTCTGCCTTCCGCATCCTCCGGCAGCTCTGCCTCATCTTCAAAGGCATTTAACATTTCGATAATTCCATTCTCAATTTCTTCTGTCAAAATAAACCCATATCTTGCTTTCGATTCTACATGGACACCATATTTCCTCCCGATATCTCCCAGTTCCTTTAGTCTGTTTCGAATGGTTTTTGTACTGACGCCAAGTTCTTTCGCCAGTTCTGAAGCTGTGCGATATTCTTTCACAGATAACATGAAAAGAAGTTCTCTCAAGTCATTTCTCATGATTCGCTCCCCTCTCTGTCCTTACAACTTCAATTATATATTATATGAAACGTAATCTCCAATTGGAAAATTGCTACATTCAACAGCAGACGTTCAGCTATAATACAGAAGTTCAGAAGCGAAGTCTTCTCCGACTGAGACAAAATTACTCCAGTCCGCTGCGAACTGGAGTAATTCAATATATTGATGTTGAATTAAAAGATGCCTGACGAATTATTTATCCGGTCTTTGACAGGCTACTTCTTAAAAATAGGGGTTCCGTCACCTTCAAACGCGCATTTAAAGCTCACTTCATCTTCTCCCTCTATAAGATCATATGCATAATAGGGAACCTTATTACGGTCAAACTCATTTTTTGAAAAAACATAAGTTTTTTCCTGTTTGTGTTTCTTCATTCCAATTGCCTGATTGCTGAATATCATCAAATCACTCTCCTTCCCATTTTCATATAATCCCAAAAACAATTATATTTTAATATCTTACATTATATATAAAACCGGTTAATTCGTCAATATTTTCAGATATTTTTTAAATTATTTTTGTAATTATCTTTTATTTAAGTATCATTATATCCACAAAAGAATTCTCACAAAATAAAAAGTCATAATTCCAGTTTTCTGAAATTATGACTTTTTTTATTTATTTCTACACTCTTTTATTACTGCAAGAATTTTTGCTTTCGCCTGTTTTGCAGCTTCCGGCTCCATCTGGGGGACTCCCTCCAGAGGATAGTCCAGACCAAGGTTTTTATATTTTGCAATTCCCATAGTATGGTAAGGAAGTATCTCCAAACCTCTGATATTTCTATGAGGCGCAAGAATTCGCCCAAGAGCTGTCAACTCTTCATCTCCATCTGTTATTCCCGGAACTACAACATGCCGTATAACTACAGGGATTTTTGCCTGATCAAGAGCATCCAAAAATTCAAGAATATGCTCCTGCTTCTGTCCCGTAAGTGTTTCATGCCCTTCAGGAAGACTATGCTTAATATCAAGAAGAACAAGATCTGTCACTTTAAAAAGTTTCTGAAACTTCTCTGTTCTGCTTTTTCTGTAAGCAATTCCCGAAGTATCAAGGCAGGTATGAATTCCCTGTTCCTTTGCAGCTGCAAAAAGCTCTGTCAAAAACTCCAGCTGCATAAGAGGTTCTCCTCCGGTTGCAGTAATTCCGCCTTTTCTGTAAAAGGTCTTATTTCTGTTATACTGCTCCAGAAGTTGTTCTACTGACATTTCTGTGCCACTTTTCATCTCCCAAGTGTCTGGATTATGACAATATTGACATCGCATAGGACACCCCTGAAAGAATACCACAAAACGAACTCCGGGACCATCTACGGTCCCGAAGCTCTCTGTTGAATGAATTCGTCCGAATTTCAATTCTGCCAAATTAATTACATCCCCTCATGGAAGGTTCTGGAAATAACCTCGTCCTGCTGCTCTTTTGTCAGTTTGTTGAAGTTTACTGCGTATCCGGAAACTCGTACAGTAAGCTGTGGGTATTTTTCAGGATGAGCCTGAGCATCCAGAAGTGTATCTTTTGTAAATACGTTTACGTTTAAGTGATGGCCACCTTTTTCTACATATCCGTCAAGTAAGTTTACAAGGTTGTCAATCTGAGCGTCACCGATGTTCATAGTTAATCCTCCTGTTATTCATAATAGTCTGTAGTTTCACATTTCTTTTCTGAAACGCTTTTATTCTGCACCGGGCATCATCTGCCCGGTTTTGCATTTTTAATTATTCCTCATCTTCAGCATAGGATGGCTCACAGCAAGCGCAGTCAGATCCCAGCTCAAATGCAATATCATCAAAGAATACTGCATCGTCCTTGCCAAGAGCGCCCGGAATGATAGAGAATGTATTTGAAATACCATCCTGTGCATCCTTGAACGGAAGCTTAGATACAGAGCTTAAAGAAGCAACTGCACCATGGCTGTCTCTGTGATGCATTGGATTCGCACCCGGTGCAAATGGCTCTCCGCCTTTTCTTCCGTCCGGTGTAGAACCGGTAGCTTTACCATATACAACGTTAGATGTAATGGTAAGAATAGATGTTGTCGGAATACCACCTCTGTATGTATGGTTTCCTTTAATGTGATTCATAAATTTATGAACGATATCATATGCAATGTCATCTACACGGTCATCATCGTTACCATATTTAGGGAAATCTCCCTCTACCTGATAATCTACCACGATACCCTTTTCATTACGAATTGTTTTAACCTTTGCATATTTAATTGCAGACAGTGAGTCAGCAACTACGGAAAGACCGGCAATACCTGTAGCAAACCAACGTGTTACTTTCTTATCATGAAGTGCCATCTGAATACGCTCATAACAATATTTATCATGCATGTAATGAATGATATTTAATGTATTTACGTATACACGAGCCAGCCATTTCATCATGTCATCAAAACGCTTCATAACTTCATCGTAATCAAGGTACTCAGATGTGATCGGACGATATTCAGGTCCTACCTGTTTACCGGAAACTTCATCAATACCACCATTGATTGCGTAAAGGAGGCATTTTGCAAGATTTGCACGCGCTCCAAAGAACTGCATTTCTTTACCGACTCTCATAGAAGATACACAGCATGCAATTGCATAGTCATCACCGTGAGTTACACGCATCAGATCATCGTTCTCATACTGGATGGATGAAGAAACGATTGAAGTTTTTGCACAGAAACGTTTGAAGTTTTCCGGAAGTCTTGTAGACCAGAGAACAGTTAAGTTTGGCTCTGGAGCTGTACCAAGATTCTCAAGTGTATGAAGGTATCTGTAGGACATTTTTGTTACCATAGAACGTCCGTCAATACCCATACCACCGATGGATTCTGTTACCCATGTAGGGTCACCGGAGAACAGTGCGTTGTATTCTGGTGTTCTTGCAAATTTAACAAGACGAAGTTTCATAATGAAGTGGTCAACAAACTCCTGAATCTGCTCCTCTGTAAATGTGCCGTTTGCAAGGTCACGCTCTGCATAAATATCAATAAATGTAGAGGTACGTCCAAGGGACATGGCAGCACCGTTCTGCTCTTTGATGGCAGCAAGGTAACCGAAGTACAGCCACTGAATTGCTTCCTGTACATTGGCAGCAGGTCTGGAAATATCAAATCCGTAAATCTGACCAAGTTCTTTTAATTCCTGAAGTGCACGAATCTGCTCAGAAAGTTCCTCACGCTCTCTTGTTACATCAGAGTACATGATGGTTCTTGTAGAATCTTTCTGCTCCTGCTTGTCCTCGATCAAACGGTCAACACCATAAAGAGCAACTCTTCTGTAGTCACCGATGATACGACCACGACCGTAAGCATCCGGAAGACCTGTGATAATATGGCTTGAACGGCACGCTCTCATCTCCGGTGTGTAAGCATCAAATACACCTGCATTATGTGTTTTTCTATGTTTTGTGAAGAAATCAACTACTTCCGGATCCACATGATATCCATTATCTTCACAAGCTTTCACTGCCATACGGATACCACCATAAGGCTGAAGAGAACGTTTAAATGGTTTGTCAGTCTGGAAACCAACAATTGTTTCTTTATCTTTATTCAGATATCCTGGGCCATGGGATGTAATGGTTGAAATAATTTTAGTGTCCATATCCAGTACACCGCCTTTAGCACGTTCCTGCTCTGTTAAATCCATAACCTGAGCCCATAATTCCTTAGTTGCCTCAGTAGGTCCAACAAGAAAAGAATCATCGCCGTCGTATGGTGTATAGTTTTTCTGGATAAAGTCGCGGACATTAATTTCTTTTTCCCAGATTCCGCCTTTAAAGGTCGTCCATTCCTGTCTCATAAATATCCTCCCATAATGTGTTTTTATATCTATATTTGTTGTTATTTCAGGTACAGCTACAATATATAGTATTGATATTTTTTTGTCAATGCATATCATGTACTAATTCCCGAACAAAGACCTTTTTTGTGTACAAAATAAAATACAAAAAGAGGAAACCGTCCCAAAGAACTGTTTCCTCTTATTATTCACAATATAATGCTATCTATTCAATATCCAAGAACACTTCGACCTTTTCGCCGGAAAACAGCTTATTCGTCTGCACTGTCAAGCTTACTTGCTCTTGCTTCAATCTCTTTCGCCTGAATATCGCTCGGAGCCTGCTCATAACGTGCGAATTCATAGGAGAAATCTCCGCTTCCGCCTGTCATGGAACGAAGGTCTGTAGAATATCCGTAAATCTCAAGCTGAGGTACGTCTGCTTCAATTACAGTGTTTCCTGCATGATCAGGATTCATACCGAGCACACGACCACGACGTTTATTCAGATCACCCATAACGTCACCGGTAAATTTATCCGGAACTGTTACTTTCATGGAAACAATCGGCTCAAGAAGTACAGGAGACGCCTCCATGAAACCTTTCTTAAACGCAAGGATTGTAGCCATCTTGAATGCCATTTCTGAAGAGTCAACCGGATGGTAGGAACCATCGTAAAGAACTGCCTTCACACCAACTACAGGATATGCTGCAACAGGTCCTTTCAGTACGCATTCCTGCATACCTTTTTCAACTGCCGGGAAGTAGTTCTTCGGAACAGCTCCGCCCACAACTTCCTGCTCAAATACATATGGTGTTTCCAGATCGCCGGACGGCTCGAAACGCATCTTAACGTGACCGTACTGACCATGTCCGCCGGACTGTTTCTTATGTTTGCCTTCCACATCAGATTTCTTGCGGATTGTCTCACGGAAAGCAACCTTCGGTTTACTCAGTTCAATGTCTACTTTATAGCGTTCTTTTAATTTATTCACAACAATATCAAGATGCTGGTCGCCGATTCCATAAAGGAGAGTCTGACGGTTCGCACTGTCGTTTACGGAAAGGAGTGTCTTATCTTCACTCATCATCTTCGCAAGCGCCTGAGAAATCTTATCCTCGTCGCCCTTCTTCACTGCTTTGAAGCGTTTGCAGGTATAAGGTGTGGAAAGGACAGCCTTCGGATATACGATTGGATTTGCCTTGGTTGCAAGGCTGTCTCCGGTCTGTACGCTGTTAAGCTTCGCAATAGCGCCGATGTCACCTGCGTGAAGCTCGGAAACCTCGATTGGCTTGGAGCCTTCCAGCACATACAGCTTATTCAGACGTTCTTCCTCGCCCTTCTCTACATTAAGAAGTGTGTCGTCGCCTTTGATAACACCGGAGCATACTTTAATAAGAGAATATTTGCCAAGGAACGGATCTGCAATTGTTTTCCATACATATGCGGATTTCGCTTTAGCGAAGTCGTAATTTGCTTCAAAGATACTGTTTGTCTTCTGCGCGATACCATTGCAGGAGCGTTTATCCGGGCTTGGGAAATATCCGCAGATATCGTCAAGCAGGTTGGATACGCCGCGAAGATTTACAGGAGAACCCATACATACCGGAACAATGGAAGCTTCCTGCACGTTCATTGCAAGAGCTGCAGAAACTTCTGTCACGGAGAAAGTATCTCCCTCAAAGTAACGATCCATAAATTCTTCACTTGTCTCTGCCACAGATTCCATAAGAATCTCATGGTATTTCTCCAGATATTCATCCAGATATGCCGGAATTTCGCATTCTTCTTTTTTACCTTTGTCGATATATTTTCTTCCGGCCTGTTTCACTACGTTTACATATCCTACGAATTTACCGTCTTCACGGATCGGGAAATGTAATGGAGCGATTTTTTTGCCATAAAGCTCTGTAAGTTCTTCTACAACTTTACGATAGCTGACATCATCAACGTCCATATCTGTAACGAAAATCATTCTCGGAAGTTTATATTTCTCACATAAATCCCATGCTTTCTGTGTACCAACCTGAACACCAGCCTTACCGGAAACTACGATAATAGCTGCGTCTGCTGCGCTTACAGCCTCTTCTACTTCACCAACAAAGTCGAAATATCCGGGAGTGTCCAGTACATTGATCTTAACCTTATCCCAAGGTACAGGAATCAATGTTGTTGAGATGGAAAAATGTCTCTTAATTTCTTCTTTGTCATAGTCGCTGACTGTATTTCCGTCCTCTACTCTGCCGAGACGACTTGTCATACCTGATAAGTATGCCATTGCCTCCGCCAAAGTAGTCTTGCCAGCTCCACCATGACCTAACAGGACTACATTTCTGATTCGGTCAGTTCTAAAAACGTCCATATGTAATACCTCCCTATTTGTCTAATGTGTTTATATTCTACTAAATTTTTTTCGAAATTTCAAGCTTTTTATATATTTTTAACAACTTTTTCAATGATTTTTTTGAAACCCCTCTCTCATAATGCCCAAAAATTACAGTTTTTCCGCCTTTTTCTTCACTTTTTATACCAGTAAACTCATCTGAAACATATTTGAGGGCAATTTCCTTCAGGAATATATTGACAAAATCGTTCTATTACGATAGAATAAAAATATAAAATTCTATTGCAATAGAACAGGAAGGTAACATATAAATGGAGAATAAATTATATGACAGTGAATTAAAAATTATGGAAATTCTGTGGAAGCAGGGCGATACTGCCGCGAAGGAAATCGCAGCAGCGCTTTCTCAGCAAATTGGCTGGAGCAAGACAACAACCTATACGGTTATCAAGAAATGCATCACAAAGGGGGCAATTGAACGAAAAGAGCCTAATTTCATCTGCCGCGCGTTAATTTCAAAGGAAGAAGCACAGGAGTATGAGACACAGGAATTAATTGAAAAACTGTACGACGGCTGTCCTGATAAACTGATTGCATCTGTGATCAGCGGCAAAGCTATGGACAAAGACAAAATCCTGCGTTTAAAGGAACTGATAAACAAATTATAGGAGGCAGCGCATGGAAAAAATTCTGCTGATGAATCTGACGATCACCCTTGTTGTTCCCTGTATCCTCTTAACCAGAAAACTGTTTCTATATCATGTTTCAGGAAGAACATGGCTGTTTCTGTGGAAAATCCTGATTTTCGGGCTATTGTGTCCTTTTGCTTTCGAAATCCCGCTCAAAAACACAATTATAAGCAAAAACGCCTCTGAATTCCTGCAATTACAGAGCCAGATACAGCAGTCCTGCCGGAATATCGTTCCCTCCTCTTCCGGAAATCTCCTCAAAATCATCTGGCTGGTCTGCGGACTTTTAATTGCCGGTGTTTTCATTGGTTCACACTGGTTAAACACAAGGACATACAAAATGGCGCTGCCTGTTGATGGAGAATTTTTTGAACAATGGAAAAGAGCACATTGTTTAAGAAGGAAAATAGAAATCCGTAAATCAGACAGAATCCGGATTCCCCTGACTTACGGGATTATAAAGCCGGTCATTCTCCTTCCAACGCATAAAAAGATGCCGGAAGAACGTCTGGAGGCTATATTAGAGCATGAATTTATACATATAAAATGTTTCGATATCCTGCTGAAATGGATTCTGGTTTTGCTCTGTTCCCTATACTGGTACAATCCTCTGATATGGGTTATGTATCTTTTTGCAAACCGGGATATGGAATTATCCTGTGACGAAGCTGTATTAAAACATCACTCTTCCGAATACAGAAAATCCTATTTACTTACCCTGCTTGATTTGGAAGAAAGAAATACAAAACCCAAGTTTTTTTGCAGTTCTTTCTGCAAATACCCAACAGAAGAAAGGATAAAAGTTATGATAAAACGTAAAAAAAGCACAACCAAAAGCATCTTTTTTGCACTCCTGATTTTCTCAATGGTTATTATTTTGAATATGGGAATTTCTGCCGGAGCAGGAGGAAACATCCCCGGTATAACCGGGTTAAACGAAGAACAGGCACAACAGGCTCTTCAAAAATACGGTTTTTCATTTATTACCGAAAAAAGATAATATTTGCCTGAGATTATTTCCAATCCGGCGGTGTACCCTGCAAACGGTACGCCGCCGGATTCTTTTTTTATTCCTGTTCATACGAGGAGAATTGACATTTTCCCTGTTATATTTTAGAATAGAAAAAAGTGTTTTTAGATTACTGTTTACACGGCACTATCCCGCGAGGCGTTTTGGCACGAATGTGACAAAATCCCGAGACATACAAGCCAAAATTCCATTGCCACAGGCAATCTGGAATGAATTTTGGCTCGTTACTGTGAACAGCGTGAACAGTAACATTTTTTGTACGGAAAGGACGTTTATCATATATGAAAACCATCGGCTTTATCGGTCTGGGACTGATTGGCGGCTCTATCGCCAAAACCATTCGCAGAAATCACAAGGATTATCACATTCTGGCATATGATCCCGACCGTGAAACTCTCGCATCTGCTCTTGGCGGCAAAATCATCGACGCAGTCTGCGAAGAAAACGACACCCGTTTCGGCACCTGCGATTACATCTTTCTGTGTGCCCCTGTAGAATTTAACATTTCCTACCTGAAATACCTGAAATCAGTGATAGGACCTTCTACAATTATCACAGATGTAGGGAGTGTAAAGGGAAGCATCCACAACGCAGTGTCAGAACTTGGCATGGAGCACTGCTTCATAGGCGGACATCCCATGGCAGGTTCCGAAAAAACCGGATTTTCTTCTGCCAGCGACCGTCTGATTGAAAATGCATATTACATTATCACCCCGGGAGGCGAAGTTGCTCTGGACAGGCTTACAGACTTCACAGATCTTATTTCCTCCCTCGGCGCTATTCCAATGGTACTCACCAGTGAAGAACACGATTTCATCACTGCAGGAGTAAGCCATCTGCCCCATATCCTTGCCTCTGCCCTTGTAAATCTGGTAAGCATGCTGGACAATGACCTTGAATATATGAAAACCATCGCTGCAGGAGGCTTTAGAGATATTACCCGCATCGCTTCTTCTTCTCCTGTTATGTGGGAACAGATTTGCGTGGAAAATAATGAAAACATCTCCAATGTACTGGATGACTACATCCGTCTTCTCATTCAGATTCGTTGTTTTGTCGATAACAAAGACGCCGAAAGTCTTTACCAAATGTTTGCAGGCGCAAAGGATTACCGGGACTCCATTGATATTACAGATAATGGTCTCCTGAGAAAAGCCCACATCCTTTATCTGGATATTGCAGATGAAGCAGGCGGCATTGCAGCCATCGCCACCATCCTTGCAATGGAACAAATCAGTATCAAAAATATAGGAATCATTCACAATCGGGAATTTGAACAGGGCGTTTTAAAAATTGAATTCTATGACGAGGATTCCCTGCACAAAGGCATGGCGCTTCTCCAAAAAAGAAATTACATTATATATGAACGGTAGGTATTGACATGAAAATCAAAAAACAGACTCGCTTACGAGGCACCCTTACTGTACCCGGAGATAAATCCATCTCCCACAGAGCCGTTATGTTCGGTTCACTGGCGAAAGGCACAACAAAAATAACAGGCTTTCTGGAAGGCGCCGACTGCCTTTCCACCATCTCCTGCTTCCGGAAAATGGGAATCACAATAGAGCGAAACAACACAGAAGTTCTCGTACACGGAAAAGGTCTGCATGGGCTTTGCACTCCGTCAGAAATCCTTGACGTGGGAAACAGCGGCACCACCACACGGCTGATTTCCGGCATCCTTGCAGGTCAGTCCTTTGTATCGGAGTTAAACGGCGATGCCTCTATTCAATCCCGTCCCATGAAGCGGATTATGACCCCTCTTCTCTCTATGGGAGCAGATATCAGAAGCCTCAGAGACAACGGCTGTGTTCCCCTTCGCATTGAAGGCAAAAATCTCCATGCCATTCACTATCAGTCTCCTGTTGCCTCCGCTCAGGTAAAATCCTGTGTACTCCTCGCCGGATTATACGCCGACGACATCACCAGCGTAACTGAGCCTGTACTTTCCAGAAACCATACGGAGATTATGTTAAAATATTTCGGCGCAGACATTACCTCTGAGGGTACTACTGCCTCCATTTCACCGGAACCGGATCTTATCTGTCGCGAAATCCATGTACCCGGAGATATTTCCTCTGCAGCATATTTCATCGCAGCAGGGCTTCTCACCCCAAACAGTGAGATTCTTCTCAAAAATGTGGGCATCAACCCTACCAGAGACGGCTTCCTCCGGGTATGCAAGGCTATGGGTGCAGACACTGAACTGCTGAACGAAAACAGAGACGGCGAACCTACCGCAGACCTTCTCATCCGCTCTGCAGGTCTTCACGGAACAACGGTAGGCGGCGAAATTATTCCCACACTGATTGATGAAATTCCTATGATTGCTGTTATGGCTGCTTTCGCAGAAGGCACTACCATCATCAAAGATGCGGCAGAATTAAAAGTAAAGGAATCCAACCGCATTGAGACTGTCGTGGAAAACCTCAGGCGAATGGGTGCTGATATTGAGGCTACAGAGGACGGAATGATTATTCATGGAGGAAAAGCGCTTCACGGAGCAGAAATAGACTCCCATCTTGACCATCGTATCGCTATGGCATTCGCAGTCGCCGGTACTATTTGCGAAGGAGATATGGAGATTCGGGGAGGAGAATGCGTTAACATTTCTTATCCAGCCTTCTACGAAGACCTGTATTCCCTGTCCTGTTCCTGAATCATATCAGTGAAAGATAATCCGACTCCCGCGCCAGAATCCGCGAACAAATCTTGAATTTATCGAAGAAAAAAACTCATCAACCGCACCCTGAAATGTACGATTGATGAGTTTTTTATTCTTCACATTCTATTTCCAGATATTCATTCTCTTCAGAAGCATCTTCCATTACTTCCACCATCTTTTCTGCCTCTTCAAGAAGCTCTTCATCCGCTGTACCGGATAAATCCATAATGATTCTTACATCCTCACTTAGATCTGTCAGCACATCGTAAAGAGCGGACAGATTTTTACCATAATATGCGGGAAATTCCAGCTCTTCTGCAAGATATTCATGTATTTCTTCCACAGTATCAAATTCACTGACTTTTATTGTTACTTCCTGCATAATTCTTCCTCCTTTGCAAAAACTTATATATAATGTATTTACACAAATACAATTTTTATGTTAGTATAACATATCAAATTTTATATTTCCAGAGAGGAGCATGAATTTATGAAAATTCTATTTTATGGTACCAAAAATTACGACCGCAGATTCTTTGAAAACCTTCTTCCCTCTTATCCGGGAATTGAAATGAAATTTACTGACGCTAACCTCCAGGAGGAGACCGCGCCTCTCGCCAGAGGATATGAGGCCATCTGCGCCTTTGTAAACTCTGATTTAAGCGCCCCTGTCCTCACTGAGCTTCACAGACAGGACGTCAAATTAATCCTTATGCGCTGCGCAGGCTATAACAACATTGATTTGCCTGTTGCCAAAGAATATGGAATCCGCATTCTCCGTGTTCCGGGCTATTCTCCTGAGGCAGTTGCAGAACATGCTATGGCGCTTGCTCTTACAGCCAATCGTCACACCCACAAGGCATACATTAAATGCCGCGAAAATAATTTCGCCTTAAGCGGACTCATGGGCGTTAATTTTTACGGAAAAACAGCCGGAATCATCGGAACCGGAAAAATCGGTCAGGCTATGGCTCGTATCTGTAAAGGTTTCGGCATGAAGGTTATCGCTTACGACCTTTTCCCAAATAAGAGCCTTGATTTCCTGGAGTATGTCTCCCTTGACGAGCTTCTGGCTCAAAGCGACCTGATCAGCCTCCACTGCCCGCTGTCTCCTGAAACTCAGCACATCATAAATGCAGAGTCCATTGCAAAAATGAAAGACGGCGTTATTCTGGTAAATACCTCCAGAGGCGGTCTGATCAATACACAGGACCTTATCGCAGGAATCCGCGATCACAAGTTCTTTGCAGTGGGACTTGATGTATACGAAGAGGAAACGCAGCTCGTATACGAGGATATGTCCGAAGAGATTTTACAGACCTCTACTGTACAGCGGCTTCTCTCTTTCCCGAATGTCATGCTGACATCTCATCAGGGATTCCTCACAGAAGAGGCGCTGACAAATATTGCAGAGACAACCCTTGATAATGCAAAAGCATTTATGAACGGAGAAGCATTAACAAACGAAGTTTCCGCTTAGAGTAATATATGTGAATTCAAGGCGCTCCAGCGTTCTTGCTGCGAATGAATGCCGCAAAACGCACACATAAAAAACCAGCCCCGCTTCATGCAGGACTGGTTTTTTATATATACTATTTAATATAACTGTTCAAATGTCTTGTAGTGATCTTCTGTATAAAAAATAAGACCGTCATCAGAATAGATGATACGTTTTTCATTTCTGTAGGTTCCGTCAAAGTCAATGTCACATTCGTAATACTGGCGGCCGCCCTCTTTGGGAAGCATTCCCTCGTAATTTCCGAATTTATCTCCTCCAATACTTTTGCCCGGAGCCACTTCATCAAGATTTCCTTCCTTACTCACCCAGCCAAGAGCTTTCGCTTCTTTTTTGGTAATGTAGTTGGACGGCAGTTTGCCATAGGTATGGATGTAAACGGCGACTTCATCCTTGGAGGTATAGGAACCGTCCTCCTCTACCTTTATGGCGCCTGTATTCTGCTGGCTGTTGGAATCCTCTTTATCCGCTTCTTCCTTATCATCCTCTTCCTTATTCTGTGTTTCTTCGGACGTTTCGGCATTTTCTTCAGAAGTACCCTCCAGTTTTCCCAGCTCTTCTTCATCAAGCATTGTCATCTCTTCATCAGAGACATCAGCCGCCTCCAGCTTCGCCATCTCCTCATCTGAAACAGGCGATAATTCTTCCTCAAATACCTCTTTATTTTCAAGTGACGCTTCATCCTTGCTCTGGCAGCCGGTAAAGGCAAGCACAAACAATAAGAGACACGCAGTCAAAAAAAGTTTCAGTTTCTTCATAAGTTCTTATCTCCTTTCAGCTTGTCACTATCTCCCCTGTTATTCAGTTTTTTGCAAGCTCCTGTCCCAGAGCGGCAAGTTCCCTGCGGATATCCTCTCTGTCCCTGACAGAAACTTTATCTGTTTTCGCCGCATAAACAGTCCCAAGACTCTGGCAGCTTAATTGGCGAAGAAGCATCTCACTGGTACTCTCCGCTTTTTCCCTTGGTCCGATGCTTCCTGCCGCAAGAAGAATAGCGCCTGTCTTTTTCTTCGGAACCGGTTCTTCCTTACGGATATATCTGGCGCTGAAATACGTCTGAAGTCTGCTGAACATAGCAAGCAAAGTTCCCGTAATCTCCTCAAAATACACCGGAGATGCAATAACAATATGGTCGCATTCCTGAATGTAATCATACACTTCCTGCATTTCATCTTTTATGGCACATCCCTCATGCTCAAAGCACCAACGGCAGTCTATACAGGGACGGATATCTGCGCGGTAGGCATTTACCTCCTTAAATTCGCCTCCCATAGCTTTTTTCAGCTCCTCGATCATAAATGCTGTTTCCCCGTTTTTTCTCGGAGAACCGCTGAAAATCAGAGTTTTCATTTCTATACCTCCTGATATCTTTCCCGTAAAAGGGCAATTTCTTTTGTCCAGCCTTCGTCGTCATTAGGGGTTTCCAGAATAAACGGAATTCCCTTCAGCGCAGGATGACTGATTACGCGTACAAGCGCCTCCAGTCCGATACAGCCTTCACCAATAGGGGCATGACGGTCCTTGTGGCTTCCAAGCCCGTTCATACTGTCGTTTAAATGC
Source organism: Eubacteriales bacterium (assembly GCA_030536995.1). Classification (GTDB taxonomy): domain Bacteria; phylum Bacillota; class Clostridia; order Lachnospirales; family Lachnospiraceae; genus Blautia_A. The sequence goes on along the minus strand of JAUNOY010000023.1, from coordinate 26,870 downwards.
ACCGCCTTCAGCCTGCCAAGTCCGATTACTTCATCGAATTCTTTCAAAACCCCATCCAGATTTCCGACAATATCATAACCGCCGTCCCACACATGGCAGGTATCCAGACATACGCCCAGCTTGTCCTTCCTGTCAACCAGATCAATGATTGCCCGGATTTCCTGAAAGCTTCTGCCAACTTCACTGCCTTTACCAGCCATTGTTTCCAGAAGAACGGTTGTACTCTGCTCTTCTGTGAGAACATCATTTAAAATCTCTGCAATTTTGGCAATGCCTGCTTCGCTTCCCTGACCTACATGGCTTCCAGGATGAAAATTATAATAATTGCCGGGTGTATATTCCATTCGTTTCAGGTCGTCTTTCATTGTTTCTCTGGCAAACTCTCTTAAATCTTCCCGGGCAGCAGCACAGTTCATTGTATAAGGCGCATGAGCCACGATTTTTTCAAACTCATTCTCCTTACTCAGCTCCAGAAATTTCGCCACATCTTTTTCGTCAATATTCTTCGCCTTTCCTCCTCTTGGATTTCTGGTAAAGAAAGCAAAAGTATTTCCTCCATTTTTAATCATCTGCCGCGCCATAGCTGCGTAACCTTTGGAGGAAGTAGTATGATTTCCTATATATAACATATTCTCATCTCCTGTTTGTAATATTCATGTAACACTTTTTACAACATATTGAAACATTCCTATTATAACAAAAATTCTCCCTCCTGAAAAGAGATAGTTGTTGACGAAACACTGGAAAATTTATATACTTTTACTATGTTTACATTTTATGAGAGAGGAAATTTTTATGACAACACAAAAGAAACCTGCTTCTTCCCAGGGCAGACGCTCCCAGTCCTATGACCGCCGCACTTCCGGACGTCCGGCAGGAGCCCGCCCTAATCAAAGGACATCCGTCGCCCGAAGACGCAGTATTCAGCGCAAATCAAGATATTACAGGAGACGCAGGCAGCGCATCCTGCTTCTTGCAGGTGTTTCAGTGGTTATTCTCCTTTTAGTTTCCACTGTTTTTCTTGTCCGCTCCTGCAAGTCCAAACCTAAGGAAGTCAAAGATGTAAATTCTGACAACAATGTTTCCATGGTCGTCTCCGGCAAAAATACCACAACGCCAAAGACAGCGCCCGCTTCGCCTGTCACGCTCACAGTCAGCGTCGTGGGAGACTGTACTCTCGGAACAGATGAAAATTTCGATTACAGTACAAGTCTGAATGCTTATTTTGAAAATAACGGACCGGAATATTTTTTCCGCAATGTGAAAAGTATTTTTGAAAGCGATGACCTGACCATTGCCAATAACGAGGGAACCTTTACCACCTCCACTCAGAGGGAGGATAAGCAGTTTGCCTTTAAAGCAGATCCTGCTTTTGCAAAAATTTACTCCTCCAGTTCTGTGGAAGCGGTAAATACTGCCAATAACCATAGCAGCGATTATGGGGAGCAGAGCTTTACAGATACCATGAATGCCCTTGACCAGGAAGGAGTTGTCCACTTCGGCTATGACGAAACTCAGATTATGGAAATCAAAGGCGTAAAGGTAGGTCTTGTAGGTATTTACGAGCTGCGCGACCATCTGGAGCGCACCCAGCAGTTAAAAGACAATATCGCCAAAGTAAAAAAAGAGGGCGCCCAGCTTGTCATTGTAATTTTCCACTGGGGCAACGAAAAGGAGACTGTTCCGAACAGCAACCAGATGACTCTGGGGCGTCTTGCCATTGACGAGGGCGCAGACCTTGTCTGCGGTCACCATCCTCATGTACTGCAGGGAATTGAAACCTATAAGGGCAAAAACATTGTCTACAGCCTTGGAAATTTCTGCTTTGGAGGCAACAGCTACCCCAGCGACATGGATTCCATGATTTTCCAACAGACCTTTACTATTGACGAAAACGGGGTCAAAGAGGATAATGTGACAAATGTCATCCCCTGCTCCATTTCTTCGGATTATGGCTACAACAATTACCAGCCAACTCCGGCAACAGGAGATGCGAAAATACGGATTCAAAATAAAATTGATGAAAGAAGTTCCTGGATTCCTGCACAGCAATAATCCCGATACGCACAGTCCCCCGCGAAAACGTCCGAATCCGGGCAATTTCGCGGGGGATTTTTATTATCTTATTCAATCATCATAGCATCGCCGAAAGAGAAAAATCTGTAGCGTTCCTTTACAGCCTCCTCATAGGCATGCATGATTTTTTCTTTTCCTGCCAGAGCGGAAACCAACATTAAAAGCGTGGATTCCGGCAGATGGAAATTAGTAATCAGGCAGTCTATCATTTTGAAACGGTAACCCGGATAAATAAAAATTTCTGTCCAGCCGCTTCCTGCCCTTAAAATTCCGTCCTCTCCTGTGGCAGATTCCAGAGTTCTGCAACTTGTTGTTCCTACAGAGATAACTCTTCCGCCGTTTTTCTTTGTCTCATTGATAAGGTTTGCCTGGTCTTCCTCCACAACATAAAATTCTGAATGCATGTGGTGTTTTTCCACATCGTCAACCTTTACAGGACGGAAGGTGCCAAGTCCCACATGGAGAGTTACATGAGCAATTTTTACTCCTTTTTCCTGTACTTTTTCCAGAAGCTCTTTTGTAAAATGCAGACCTGCGGTGGGCGCTGCAGCAGAGCCTTCATTTTTCGCATATACCGTCTGATAACGGTTTTTATCCTGTAATTTATGAGTAATATATGGCGGAAGAGGCATCTCGCCTAATCGATCCAGAATTTCCTCGAAGATTCCCTCATAATGAAACTGAATCAGACGATTTCCCTCGTCTACAATGTCCACAATCTCTCCGGCTAAAATTCCGTCGCCAAATACGATTCTTGCGCCGGGGCGGGCTTTTTTACCGGGCTTTACAAGACACTCCCAGATATCGTTTTCTCTTCTTTTCAGGAGAAGAATCTCTATCACTGCTCCAGTGTCCTCTTTATGTCCGTAAAGACGAGCGGGGATAACCTTGGTATCATTGATAACAAGACAGTCTCCTTCCTTCAGGTAATCCAGAATATCTGTAAAATGGCGGTGTTCCACTGTTCCGTCTTCTTTATTTAAGTGCATCAGTCTGGATGAACTTCTGTCCTCAAGAGGATCCTGAGCAATCAGCTCCTGAGGCAGGTCATAATAAAAATCTGCTGTTCTCATTTATTCTCCAATCCTTCCTCTTTCCACTGTTTCCGAAGCTGGCGCACATAATTCCACTCCTTATTTGTGAGATCCGAATTTTTCAAAAGATCCGGACGTCTCTGTGCTGTGCGGTAAATGGACTGCTCTCTGCGCCATTTCTCTATATTTGCATGATGTCCGGACAAAAGTACCTCCGGAACTTTTTTTCCATGCCACTCCTCCGGCCGGCTGTACTGAGGATGTTCCAGAAGATTTCCGGCAAAAGATTCTGTCTCACCGGACTCCTCATTATTCAAAACTCCCGGTACCATTCTTGAAATAGAATCCATCATAACCATAGCAGGAAGCTCTCCTCCTGTAAGCACATAGTCGCCGATGGACACATAATCGGTCACGATTTCCTCGAGAACACGCTCATCAATTCCTTCGTAATGGCCGCACAAAAACACAAGATCTTCCTCCTGCGCCATTTCTCTCGCCATTTTCTGGTTGAATACCTGTCCCTGAGGTGTGAGATAAACCACTCTTGGTTTTCTGCCCACACGCTTCTCTATGGATTCGTAGGCAAGATAAACCGGCTCTGCCTGCATCAGCATTCCGGCTCCGCCGCCATAGGGATAGTCGTCTACCTTATTGTGCTTGTTAAAAGCAAAATCACGAATATTGATAGCTTCCAAAGACAGAAGGCCTTTGGCAATGGCGCGTCCTGTAATGCTGGTATTCATCCCGTTTTCTATCATTTCCGGAAAGAGAGTCAAAACATGAAAATTCATTTATATTAATCCTTTCATCAGATGTACAGTCATGGTGTTGTTCTCCACATCCACATCAAGAATACAGTCTTTAATCGCAGGAAGAAGCACTTCTTCTCCCTCTTTTGTTTCTACAATATATACGTCGTTGGCGCCTGTTTCCATTACATCTTTCAGTTCGCCGAATTTACTTCCGTCTTCAAGAAGAACCTCCATACCGATGAGGTCGCCAATATAATATTCATCCTCTTCAAGCTCCTGCGCTTCTTCTCTCGGAACCCAAAGTTCTCTTTGTTTATACATTTCTATATCATTTATGTTATCGATTCCCTTAAATTTCAGAATCACAAGATTTTTGAAAAACTTTACATTCTGGATATCCAGCCTTCTGAAGTCTCTGCCTGTGTCCAGCATAACGTAATGAAGGTCCAGAAACCTCTCCGCATCTGTGGTCGGGAAAACCTTTACTTCTCCTCTGATTCCATGAGTCGTGGTAATCACGCCCACCTTTAACAAATCTTCCATTCCTGCACTCCTATATACTTAAAGTTAAAACAGGAGCCATGTATCCCACAGCTCCTGTCCGCTTATTTTCATTGCAGAATATCTACAATCACTTTTTTGCTGCTTTTTGAAGATGCCGCTTTTACAACAGTTCGAATCGCCTTCGCAATTCTTCCCTGGCGTCCAATGACCTTACCCATATCAGCAGTTCCTACCTTCAGTTCGATAATGACTGCGTCATCCTTCTCTGTCTCGGTAACGACTACTTCATCCGGATTTTCAACAAGAGATTTTGCAATTACTTCTACCAGTTCTTTCATTACATACCTCCCTGACGTCCTCGCCGGACACTTCAGAAATACCTTGCATTACGGTATATCTGATTATTTTTCGATTCCGGCATTTTTGAAGATTCTTGCAACAACTTCTGTTGGCTGAGCGCCTGATGCAAGCCATTTTTTAGCTGCCTCTTCGTCAACTTTAACTGCGCTTGGCTCTACGTTTGGATCATATGTTCCGATTTCTGCGATTGCTTTACCATCACGTTTGCAACGAGAATCTGCAACAACGATTCTATAGTAAGGTGCTTTTTTCTGTCCCATTCTTCTTAATCTGATTTTAACTGCCATTGTTTGTTTTCCTCCATTTATTAGGTTTATAATTTATTGTTTTTATATTTAGAAAGGAAGCTTGAAGCCGCCTCTTCTACCTGTTTTGCCGCCCATAAGCCCGGGCATCTGTTTCATCATTTTTTTACTCTGTTCAAACTGTTTCACCAGACGGTTGACTTCCGAGATATCGACACCTGCGCCTCTGGCAATTCGGTTCTTTCTGGAAATATTCAGTATTGCAGGATTACTGCGCTCCTGAGGCGTCATGGAAAGAATAATGGATTTTGTTCTGTCCATTGCCTTCTCATCAATCATTCCTTCGATATCCTTCATCTTGCTGCCCACTCCGGGAAGCATATTCAGAATGCTGCCAAGACCGCCCATTTTATTCATCTGCTCCATACTGGTCAGATAATCATTGAAGTCAAAGTCCATTTTCTTTAACTTCTTCTGCATATCCTGTACTTGTTCCTGATCGATGGCTGCCTCCGCCTTTTCAATAAGGCTCATCACATCGCCCATTCCCAGAATTCTGGATGCCATACGCTCCGGATAGAACTGCTCCAAATCGGAAAGCTTCTCTCCCATACCTACATACAGAAGCGGCTTGCCTGTAACCGCCTTGATGGAAAGAGCTGCACCGCCTCGGGTGTCACCATCCATCTTGGTAAGGATTACACCGTCAATTCCTACTTTATCTGCGAAGTTCTTCGCTACGTTTACCGCATCCTGACCTGTCATCGCATCTACCACAAGGATTGTGGCATCTACATTGATATTGGCCTTTATATCTGCAAGCTCCTGCATCATGTTCTCATCAATATGCAGACGACCTGCCGTATCAATAAGCACTACATTCTGCTGGTTGGCTTTTGCATGCTCAATGGCTGCCTTCGCTATGTCTACAGGATTCTGTTTATCTCCCATGGAAAAAACTTCCACGCCCTGTTTCTCGCCGTTGACCTGAAGCTGTGTAATCGCTGCCGGTCTGTATACGTCACATGCTACGAGAAGAGGTTTCTTTCCTTTGGATTTCAGTTTCCCCGCAAGCTTGGCAACTGTAGTTGTTTTACCTGCACCCTGAAGACCTGCCATCATGAGAACTGTCATCTCATTTCCCGGTTTCAGCGGAAGCTCTGTTGTCTCGCTTCCCATCAGGCTTACAAGTTCATCATTTACAATCTTGATTACCATCTGTCCCGGATTCAGTCCGTTCATGACATCCTGTCCGACGGCACGCTCCTGTACAGATTTCGTAAACTGCTTCACAACCTTAAAGTTAACATCCGCTTCCAGAAGAGCCATCTTAACTTCCTTAAGGGCAAGCTTCACATCGTCTTCTGTAAGACGTCCCTTACTTCGAAGCTTCTTAAATACGTTCTGCAGTTTCTCGGTCAAGCTTTCAAATGCCATATATTATAACTCCTCTAAAATTTCATTAGAAATAGCTGCAATCTCTTCCGAGTGATATTCCTGCGCAAGTGTTCGAATTTTTTTCACCTGCGTACGGATATTCAGAAATTTCTCTACCAGATGAAGCTTCTGCTCATATTCCTCCAGAGTCTTATTGCACCTTTTAATCATATCGTGCACTCCCTGACGGCTGATTCCCAAATCCTCCGCTACCTCGCTGAGGGAAAAATCATCCAGCACCACGCTCTCATATACCTGTTGCTGCCGCTTCGTCAAAAGTTCACCGTAGAAATCATATAAATATCCCTGTTCAACAAATTTCTCCATTTGTAATCACCTTGGCTATCATACCGCATCCTGAAGTTGCTGTCAAGTGTTTTTTCTTTACACGCTTATTTTTGATATTCTTGCAGCGCGCTGCCTTCCTATTTTCTCTCTGTTGTCTTGAAATTCTCTCTTTTTTCATGTATTATTTTAATATATTAATTGTCAGGAGGATATCTCAATGGAAAAGTCAAAAGTTTATTACACCTCTATGAGAACCGGTTTTAACGACGGACTGTTAAGCAAACTTGCCCGTCTTATTAAGACAGCAGGCATCGGAACCATTGATTTTGACGGCAAATATACAGCCATCAAGATTCATTTCGGCGAACCGGGCAACCTTGCCTTTCTTCGTCCGAATTACGCAAAAGTTGTTGTAGATACAGTCAAAGAGCTGGGAGGCAAACCTTTCCTTACAGACTGTAATACCTTATATGTAGGCGGAAGAAAAAATGCTCTGGATCATCTGGAGAGCGCCTATACAAACGGCTTCTCTCCTTTCTCCACAGGATGTCATATTTTAATCGCAGACGGTCTTAAGGGAACTGATGAAGAATATGTTCCTGTTGAAGGCGGCGAATATGTAAAAGAGGCTAAAATCGGACGCGCAGTCATGGACGCAGACGTATTCATTTCTCTGAGCCACTTCAAAGGACACGAAGCCACAGGCTTTGGCGGATGCCTTAAAAATATTGGTATGGGATGCGGTTCCCGCGCAGGCAAAATGGAAATGCACAGCGCAGGCAAGCCTCATGTGGATCAGGATCTCTGTATCGGCTGCCACAGATGTGAAAAGATTTGCGCTCACGGCGCTCCTGTATTCACAGATGGAAAGGCTTCCATTGACCATGACAAATGCGTAGGCTGCGGAAGATGTATCGGCGTCTGTCCGAAAGATGCTGTGCTGGCAGCGTCCGATGAATCCAATGACATCCTGAACTGCAAAATTGCAGAATACAGCAAGGCAGTTCTTGACGGAAGACCACATTTCCATATCAGTCTTGTCATCGACGTTTCTCCGTACTGCGACTGTCACGCCGAAAATGATGCGGCAATTGTACCGGATGTAGGCTTTTTCGCTTCCTTTGACCCGGTTGCTCTGGATGTAGCCTGTGCAGATGCTGTAAACAAACAGCCTGCTATTGCAAATACCTATCTTTCCGAGGCGGATCATGAAGGACACGACCACTTCAGCGCAGTATTCCCAAGCACAAACTGGAGAACAAGTATTGAACATGCAAAGAAAATCGGACTTGGAACAGATGAATATGAACTTGTTATTGTGAAGTAAAATCAAAAACAGGATGCAAAAAGAGAGGACTCGCTTTTGAAAAGTGTCCTCTCTTTTTTAGAATATTATAAAATTACAGGCTGGTGCGGATTACTTTCGGGCGGCAGCCTGCATCTTCCAGAGCTTTGACAATCTGGTTTTTGTGGTCTGTCCCGAAAGCTTCCATGGTAATCTTAAGTTCAACGGCTGCGTTTCGATTGGTGCTGACGAACTGGTTGTGGTCAAGCTTAATGACATTGCCCTGCTGTGCGGCGATGATAGTTGCCACACGGACAAGTTCTCCTGCCTTATCCGGAATGAGAACAGATACAGTGAAGATTCTATCTCTCTGAATCAGACCATGCTGCACTACTGAGGACATTGTAATCACATCCATGTTTCCGCCGCTGAGGACAGATACCACTTTTTTGTTCTTGAAATCAAGATGACGCAGAGCCGCTACCGTAAGAAGGCCTGAATTCTCTACAATCATCTTATGGTTTTCTACCATATCAAGAAAGGCTACGATGAGTTCGTCATCCTCGATGGTAATTACACCGTCCAGATTCTCCTGAAGATACGGAAAAACATTTGCGCCCGGCGTCTGCACAGCAGTACCGTCTGCAATCGTATTTACATGCGGAAGTGTTACCACCTCTCCTTTTTTCAGAGAAGCCTTGAGACACGCCGCTCCTGCCGGCTCAACGCCGATTACCTTAATATGAGGATTCAGAAGCTTTGCCAGAGTGGAAACTCCTGTCGCAAGACCGCCGCCGCCTACAGGAACGAGAATATAGTCTACAAGCGGAAGCTCCTGAACAATCTCCATTGCAATGGTTCCCTGCCCTGTGGCAACTGCCGGATCGTCAAAAGGATGAATGAACGTATATCCTTCTTTCTGTGCAAGCTCAAGAGCAAACGCACAGGCCTCATCGTACACATCCCCGTGAAGAATTACTTCTGCGCCGTAACTTTTGGTTCGTTCCACCTTGATCAGAGGCGTTGTGGTCGGCATAACAATAACTGCTTTCACACCGAATTTGTGAGCCGCGTATGCAACACCCTGAGCATGGTTGCCCGCAGAAGCGGTAATCAGCCCTTTTTCACGCTCTTCATCGGAAAGTGTGCTGATTTTATAGTAGGCGCCGCGTACCTTATATGCGCCTGTACGCTGCATATTTTCCGGCTTGAAAAATACCTTGTTTCCAGTCAGGTCACTGAAATAGCTGCTCTTGATAAGCTTCGTCTCCTGAGTGACCTTTTTTACGATTTCTGATGCCTCTTCAAAGCTTTCTAATGTAAGCATATATTTTTCCTCCTCGTGTGGTAGTTCCGGCTTCTTTCAAAGGCAGAAGCCGCCTGTGAGCTTTATTCTTGTCCGGCTGTATCAAAGAGCGCGTTTACAAAAGAATCTGAATCAAACTTCTGCAGGTCGTCAATACTCTCTCCTACACCGATATATTTCACCGGAATATCAAGTTCAGACTGGATTGCAACTGCAATTCCGCCCTTTGCAGTACCGTCAAGCTTCGTCAGGATGATTCCGTTCACATTTGCCACCTCTGCAAACTGTCTTGCCTGAGCAAGGGCATTCTGTCCTGTCGTTCCGTCAAGGACAACCAGAGTTTCCAGATACGCCTCCGGATACTCTCTTTCCAGAATCCTGTAAATCTTACGAAGCTCCTCCATAAGATTCTTTTTATTATGAAGACGTCCTGCAGTATCGCAGAGAAGAACGTCTGCATTTCTCGCTTTCGCCGCAGCTACTGCATCATAGACTACAGAAGCCGGGTCTGCGCCGTTTTGTCCTCCGATAATGTCTACTCCCGCACGGTTTGCCCACTGGGTAAGCTGCTCTCCTGCTGCTGCGCGGAAGGTATCCGCTGCTGCCAGAATGACCTTTTTGCCCTGGTCTTTAAGCTTGCCTGCCAGCTTTCCGACAGAAGTTGTTTTTCCCACTCCGTTGACACCAATTACAAGAATCACAGATTTACGGTTCTCAAACTCGTACTCTGTACTGTCCACGCGCATCTGTTCTTTAATACCGTCAATGAGAAGCTGTTTACATTCCATAGGATCTGAAATATGTTTCTCCTTAACCTCAGCCTTCAGCTTCTCGATAATCGACGTTGTCGCATTGATTCCGATATCTCCCATAATCAGAGTTTCTTCCAGTTCTTCATAGAAATCCTCGTCAATACTGGAATAGCCCTTAAAAATAGAATCAAATCCGGCTACAATATTATCTCTTGTCTTAGTCAGTCCGCTGACAAGACGTTTAAAAAAACCTTTCTTTTCCTCTGCCATAGCTGTTCCTCCTGTCACTGGGTAAGCTGATTTTCCACAAGGTCTACGGAAACCAGCGTAGATACCCCTTTTTCCTGCATCGTGATACCATAAAGCCTGTCTGCCGCATTCATAGTACCGCGTCTATGCGTAATTATAATAAATTGTGTATTCTTTGTCAATTTCTGCAAATATCCTGCAAACCGTCCCACATTAGAATCATCGAGAGCCGCCTCGATTTCATCCAAAAGACAGAACGGCGATGGTTTCAGATTCTGTATAGCAAAGAGAAGGGCAATCGCCGTGAGCGCCTTCTCCCCACCGGAAAGCTGCATCATATTCTGAAGCTTCTTTCCCGGAGGCTGGGAAATAATACGGATTCCTGCCTCCAAAATATCCGCCTCTTCATCAAGCTCCAGAGTACCTTTTCCTCCTCCAAACAGCTCCTTAAACGCTTTGTCAAATTCCTTCTGAATATCCCGGAACTTTTCCGCAAACTGCTTCCGCATTCCCTCGTCAAGTTCTTGTATGATACCTTCCAGTGTCTTCTCAGCAGTAATAAGATCCTCATACTGAGCAGACAGGAAAGAATGTCTCTCAGAAAGTTCCTTAAAATCCTCAATGGCATTGACATTGACAGAACCAAGTTTACGGATTTCATCCTTAATCTGAGCAATCTGTTTTTTCATTTCCTGTCTGTTATTAAGCTCTTCCTTCTTATACTGCAGAGCATTATTCGGAGTGATTTCATACTCCTCCCACATATATGCAATCTGAGCTTCTCTGTCCTCCTCTGCCTTTTCCATCAGGCTGGAAAGGCGGAAGCATTCCTTGTCCAGAAGTCCTTTTTGCTCGGAAAGACTGTCACGTTTCTCAAAAAAGACTTTATGCCGACTGTTTTTTTCGTCTTTTTCCCTCTGCCAGCTTTCCATCTGCTCTCTTGCATCCTGTTCCTGTGTTCCGAAAGCCTCTATATCCGATTTAATCTCATCAATGGCTTTTTTCTTATTTTCCATATCAGAAGCCGCTTCCAGAAGGCTGCCCTGAATCCCTTCCTTCTCCTCGTCGAAGGTTTTCATCTCAGAAATCAGACGGGAAAGATTCTCCTGACCGAATTTTTCTTTCTGTTCAAGACCTGCTGCCTCCAGACGGATTTCTTCGAGGGATTTTGTAATCCTTCCCTCCTCGTTTCTCCACTCGTCCAGTTCTTTCTGTCTTGTCTCAATGAAAGTCTCCAGCTCCTGCTCGTCCGTTTTTGAAGATTCCAGCTCTCTGGTTATCATCTCGTGATCCCGCCGGATTTCCTGAACCTGGCGTTTGATTTCCGCCTGATCCCGGTTAATCTGCTCGTATCCCTTACGGATTTCCTCTGCTTTCGCTTTTAACTGGGATATATTCATTTTCGCCGTATTCTGTTCCACATACTGCTGACGAAGCTTCTCCTGAAAATCCGCGATAGTATCGCGAATCACATTTCTTCTGCTCCTGTTGTCATCAATGGCTTTCTGCATTTCCTCCAGTTCTTTTTTCAAAGCGAGAACACTTGATTCCAGTTCTTCAATTTCCCTTCTTCTTCCAAGAAGGTTACTGTTATTTTTAAATGCACCGCCAGTCATGGAACCGCCGGGATTTAAGGATTCTCCCTCAATTGTAACCATACGCAGGCTGTGTCTGAATTTCCTTGCGATCATAATTGCATGGTCGATGTGATCCACCACCAGAACACGCCCCAGAAGATACTTCACAAGCCCCTTATACTCCTGGGCAGTCGTTACCAGATCACTGGCAACTCCAATTACTCCGGGCTCATTAAGAGCTTCCCTCTGGGCAAAATCGCCTCTTCCGCTTACGCTGTTCAGAGGAAGAAATGTTGCCCGCCCATAACGGTTCTTTTTCAAAAACTCAATCATCGTTTTTGCAGTCTGCTCATTGTCTGTGACAATGTTCTGAATACTTCCCCCAAGAGCTGTCTCAATGGCAATCTCATAGTCTTTATTTACCTGAATAAGGTCTGCCACAACACCCCGTATTCCGGGAACTCTGTCTTTTTGTTCCATAACACGGCGAATGCTGTTTCCATAACCATCGTAACGCTCGGTGATGTTTTTTAAGGATTCCAGGCGGGAAGCCTCTCTGTGGTAGGCTGTCTGCCCGATTTCCATCTGGCTGTTCTGTTTCTTTAATTCATCCTGAATTTCGTGTACCTGATCGTCCAGACGACGGCATTCCTCATTCATGGAATCAATCAGCTTCGTAATAGATTCATACTCTGACTGGGCCTTGCGAAGAACCGTCTGCTGTTCTTCCTCCTCGCTTTTTAACCGCAAAATCCTCTGACTGATTTCCGCCTTACGGATATCCGCCTGTTCCATCATAGTATCAAAACGCTGTACCTTACCCTTTGTGGTAGCGCGGGCGTTGAGGATTTCAATAATCTCATTTTTCCCCTCTTCCACCGCATCTGTACACTGGCGGATATTTTCCTGTACCTGTTCAAGCTGTTCTTCCTGTTCTCCCAGCTTTTCTCTTACTTCTTTTAAGGCTGCGCGGATTTCTGCCCGCTCCTCTTCAAGCTCTGTTCGTTCTTTTATACGGCGGCTCAGTTCCTCCTCAATGGCAGCAAGTCTTGTCTTATAATGCTCTTCATTCTGTACGCCTGCAAGAATCTGTTCATTAAGGACATTAATCTGGCCCTCTAACTGCTGTTTCTTAAGCGCATTCTCCTGAGTCTGCTCTCTGAGGGTATCCATCCTGCCGTTTAATTCTTCCAGCTCGCTTTCCAGAGTTTCATACTCTGTTTTCGTCTGCTCGTAAGCCTTGCTGGTTTTTTCCAGATTTTCACTTGCCAGCCTGAATTTATCTCCCAGTTCTTTTAAGAGTACTCCTGTATGGCTGTGCTCCAGAAGAAACAAATTCACATCCAGCTCTTTCAGACTTTCTCTTTTTGCAAGATAAATCTTCGCTGTTTCAGACTGCTTCTCCAAAGGTCCAAGCTGCTTGGTAAGCTCGCTGAGAATGTCCGTCACACGAACCAGATTCTGCCTCTCTTCTTCCAGCTTCTTAATCGTAGTATTTTTGCGCCTTTTAAATTTAACAATACCTGCAGCCTCGTCAAAGAGTTCCCTTCGTTCTTCCGGCTTTCCGCTTAAGATTTTATCAATCTGTCCCTGTCCGATGATGGAATAGCCTTCTTTGCCGATACCGGTATCATAAAACATCTCATTGATGTCCTTCAGTCTGCAGGAGCTTCCGTTAATGAGATATTCACTTTCTCCGGAACGGTACAGTCTTCTTGTAACTGTCACCTCGTTGAAATCCACAGGAAGCTGATGGTCGGAATTGTCAAGAGTAATGGCAACTGAGGCGAAGCTTAAAGGTTTCCTCATCTCTGTACCGGAGAAAATAACATCCTGCATATTACCCCCTCGAAGCTGCTTGGCGCTCTGCTCTCCAAGCACCCAGCGCACTGCATCTCCGACATTACTCTTACCGCTGCCGTTGGGCCCTACGATTGCCGTGATTCCGTTATGAAATTCGAAATTAATCTTTTGGGCAAAGGATTTAAACCCATGTACCTCTATGTTTTTTAAATACATATATTCCCCTGTCTGTCTACTTTCTGAGCCTGCGAAGCGCCTCGTACGCAGCCGCCTGCTCTGCAGCTTTTTTCGTATGACCTGTCCCCTGGCCGCAGACTGTACCGTTCACAACCGCTTTCACAGTGAAGCTCTTATTGTGGTCCGGTCCTTCCTCCCGAATCAGAGGATATTCCACAGCTCCGGAACCATCCTCCTGAACAATTTCCTGAAGGATGGTCTTGCTATCATAAAAGAGCTGTTTATGCTCTATATCATTCAGGATAAAGCGAAGTACAAACTCCTTTGCATTAGCAAAACCACCGTCTAAATAAATGGCTCCCAGAAGCGCCTCCGTCGCATCAGAAACAATAGAATCACGGTTTCTTCCGCCTGTCATGTCCTCGCCTTTTCCAAGCATCAGAAACTGCGGCAGTCCAAATTCTCTTGCACAGTAGGCAAGACTTGGCTCGCATACAAGGCTCGCTCTTTTCTTGGTCAGCTCTCCTTCCGGCACTTTCGGAAATTCCCCGTATAAAAAATCGCTGCTGATAAGCTCCAGCACTGCGTCTCCCAGAAATTCCAGTCTTTCATTACATCCGAGCTTTCCCAGCTTCTTTTCGTTCGCATAGGAACTATGGGTCATTGCCTGTTCCAGATAATGCCTGTTTTTAAATTTATAACCGATAATCTCTTCCAATTCTCTCAGATTCTTATTCATTTCTTTGCCCTCCATAAGGAGGCACTCCTTACCGGAGTGCCGCACGTATCGCTTCTGCAGCGTCAGCTACTGTCTGAATCTGCTCTACTGTTTCATTTTCCAGTTCAATATCATATTCTTCTTCAATTCCCATGATTATCTGAAATACATCCAGGGAATCTGCGCCCAAATCATCTACGAAAGTTGTATCTCCGGTGATGATATCCTCATCAATATTCAAAACCTCCGCAATAATCGCTTTTAATTTCTCAAGCTCCATAAAAAACCTCCAATCTATTCCCTTCGTGACTTTTATTCTTCTGAAGCGGACGTCTTGCTTTCCTGAATCCGCTCTGCAATTTTTTCGTTAATCTTCTGCTGCTTAAACTGTACGCACTGGAAAATTGCATTTCTGATTTCCACTGCCATTGCGCTTCCGTGAGTTTTCACTACAAGCCCCTTTAAGCCGAGAAGAGGCGCGCCGCCATGCTCGCTGGCGTCAAAGCTTTTCAGCGTTTCCTTTAAAGCCGGCTTTACAAGAAGAGCGCCGATTTTGCTTCTGAGGCTTGTCATCATCCCCTGTTTTACCTTTTTGATCAAAGCGCCGCCAACGCCTTCGTACAATTTCAGAATCACATTTCCCACAAAAGCCTCACAGACAATGACATCCGCATATCCGTAAGGAATATCTCTCGCCTCAATGCTTCCGATGAAGTTGATACCCTCGCATTCTTTCAGAAGAGGGAATGTTTCTTTTACAAGGGCGTTTCCTTTTTCCTCTTCAGCGCCATTATTTACAATCGCAACACGGGGATTTTTAATTCCCATGACATGCTCCATATAAATAGATCCCATCTTTGCAAACTGAACCAAATGAGACGGGCGGGCATCCACATTGGCTCCGCAGTCAATGAGAAGAGAAACTCCGTCCAGTGTCGGAATCAAAGGCGCCAGAGGCGGTCGTTCCACACCCTTGCTTCTTCCTACCAGAACCTGACCGCCCACAAGAACGGCTCCTGTACTTCCGGAAGACACAAACGCATCTGCTTCCTGTTTCTTAACCATATTCAAACCGACTACGATTGATGAATCTTTCTTTTTACGAATCGCAAAAACAGGTGGCTCTGCAGTTTCAATCACCTCTGTTGTGTTTACGATTTCTACTCTGTCTTTTGGATAATCCGGATATTTCTCCAGTTCCTTTTTTATAAGGTCTTCTTTTCCTGTTAAAATAATCTTAATGTCATTTCTTTCTTTTACAGCTTCTACAGCTCCCTTAACCGGTTCTGTCGGGGCATTATCACCGCCCATTGCATCCACTACAACTCTTACTAATTCCGACATAATTTCCTCCTTTCAAAGCTTCCCCTCAAGGCTTTATCATAAAACCAATATGTTATTTCCGTCAAGCTCTGCCTCCACAAGCTCATCCCCTTTATAGCTTAATTTCAGGGAAAAGAAAGGCGCTTCCTCCAACAGAAGCTTAATAAAGATCTTATCACCCTCCCAGAGGTTCAGAGATAAAAGTTCTTTTTTCGGCACCCACTCAAGAATTCCCTCGTCGCATTCCTTCATGGTTCCCGTAAAGCCGTCTGCCGTATACATACACATATACTCCGTGCCGTAGCCCTCCTGAGTAAAGGTCACTATTCCGCGGAAACGCCATGAGGTCAGCGTAAGTCCTGTCTCCTCATAAACTTCCCGAAGCAGACAGTCCTCCGGACTCTCTCCCTCTTCAAAGTGACCTCCGACACCAATCCACTTATCCTTATTTACATCATTTTTTTTGGAAACACAGTGAAGCATCAGATAGGCGTCCTCTGTTTCCAGATAACAATGAGTGGTCATGGGACTTCTCATTTTTCTTTCCTTCTTTCTTATCTTCAGCTATTCTTCTGGGCTTCTATGCGCTCTGCCAGATCGTTTAAATACACCCAGCGGTCCATCTTTTCTTCCAGAGCCTGTTCTGCAGCTTCCTTTTCTTCCACAATCTGACGAAGCTTAAAAGAGTTTGTGGCATTTTCCATCATCTCTTTATCCAGCTTCTCGATTTTTTCTTCCAGAACCGCAATATCGTCGTCTATTGTCTCAAATTCTCTCTGCTCCTTAAAGCTGAATTTCAGTTTTTCCTGCCGATTCTGTTTCCAGTCCTTATTTGAAGTCTTTTTCTTCTCTGTATCCTGCGCAGGCTGTCTATCTAATGCCGTCTCTCCCTCTTTCCGTTTTCTGGCTTCCATATAATCGCTGTAGCCGCCCTCATACTGCACCAGTCTTCCCTCGCCCTCAAAGGCAAAGATACGGTCAACCACATCGTCCAGAAAATAACGGTCATGGGAAACTGTAATAACAATTCCCGCAAAAGAATCCAGATAATCCTCCAGAATTGTCAAAGTAGGGATATCAAGGTCGTTGCTGGGCTCATCAAGCAGCAGAACATTGGGCGCTCCCATCAGAACTTTAAGAAGATAAAGCCGCCTTTTTTCCCCGCCGGAAAGCTTGGCAATCGGCGTGTACTGCATGGCTGAATCAAAAAGGAAACGCTCCAGCATCATAGATGCGCTGATTTTTCCCTCTCTTGTGGGAATATATTCCGCAACATCGCGAATATAATCGATTACTCTCAGATCATTGTCCATATCCGGCACTTCCTGGGCAAAATAACCGATTCTGATTGTCTCTCCAATCTCAATCTCACCGCAGTCCGGCTGAATCACTCCTGCAATCATCTTAATCAGAGTGGATTTCCCGCATCCGTTAGGCCCGATAATTCCAAGACGCTGATTCTTAAGTACAATATAGTCAAAATCCTGAACCATACAGCGCTCTCCGTAGCTTTTGCTTATATGGTGAAGCTCGATGGTTTTTTTCCCCATACGGGTTTCTACAGAATCCAACTCTACCGTGTTATCCCTAACAGGAGCAGAGCCCTTTTTCAGCGCCTCAAGACGTTCCAGACGGGCTCTCTGCTTCGTTGTTCGCGCCCGGCAGCCGCGCTTCGCCCACTCCAGTTCCATTCGCAGAACACTTTGACGTTTCCTCTCGCTTGCAAGCTCCATCTCCTCACGCTGGGCTTTCATCTCGAGAAATTTAGAATAATTCGCCTCATAGGAATAAAGCTTGCCGTGACTGATTTCCAGAATTTTATTTGTCACCCTGTCAAGGAAATAGCGGTCGTGGGTTACCATGATCACAACGCCCTTAAACCGAATCAGAAATTCTTCCAGCCAGGTCACCATCTCATTGTCCAGATGGTTGGTGGGCTCATCCATAATCAGTACATCCGCAGGATTTACAAGAGTTCTTGCCAGAGCTACCCTCTTTTTCTGCCCGCCGGAAAGATGCTCGATTTCTTCCTCGTGATCGGAAATGCCAAGCTTATTCAGGACATTTCTTGCTTCGCTTTCTGTACTCCAGTCCTTCTGCCATTTGCCGTCTGCCACATAGTCCAGAATGTTTGCCCCTTTGGGAAATTCCGGATTCTGGGGAAGATATGTAATGCGAAGCCCGTTCTGCCGGATTACCTGCCCCTCGTCCGGCTCCTCCAGACAGGCGATAACTTTAAGAAGAGTGGTTTTACCGGTTCCGTTAATACCAATGATTCCAATTTTGTCCCCTTCGTGGATTCCATAGGAGACATCGTCAAAAATCACTTTTTCTCCAAAAATTTTGCTGATATGTTCAATGTTTAATATGTTCATAAATACCTCACGATTCCTTTTTTGGGAAGCTCTCAGGCTTCCTTCTTTTCAAAGCTTCGCAGCCAGTTCGATTTCAGGTAATAAATGGTAAAGGAAATGGAGCTTAACGTCCATGTCAGCGGATATGCCCAGAATACCACCTCGATTTCCGGAATAAAGTTTGTGGCAACTGTTATATAAATCACTCGTATGATACACCAGCACACCAGCATTACACACATGGGAACTACCGC
This sequence comes from Eubacteriales bacterium, assembly GCA_030536995.1. GTDB lineage: Bacteria > Bacillota > Clostridia > Lachnospirales > Lachnospiraceae > Blautia_A. The sequence goes on along the minus strand of JAUNOY010000023.1, from coordinate 8,373 downwards.
TTTGCCTGCTCCCCGGAACAGCCCTGCCATACAGTGAGAATAAGCAAGCAGGAAATAAAACAGAGTTACCGTATGAGCCTGACGTACGCCAAAAGAGATAACCCCCGGGTCACTGTTAAATCCGGAAATAAGCACAGGAATTGCAAAATAAATAATGATTCCCACCATTTCTGCCAGAATCAGACTTGTCAAAACGCCAAATTTTGCTCCTTTTTTCACACGGTCGAGTTTCTTTGCCCCAAGGTTCTGACTGATAAAGGTCGTAAGGGACATGGAAAAACAGGTAATTGGCAGGAAACCGAAACCTTCGATCTTTGAATACGCGCCGCAGCCTGCCACAGCCATCTTTCCGAAGCTGTTGATATTGGACTGCACCACCACATTTGCAATGGAAATCACGGAGTTCTGGATTCCTGTAGGAAGTCCGTTGCTGATAATCTGACGAAGCATTTTCTTATGAAGCCGTATCTTACGGATATGCACCCTGTATTCCTCCGGGCTCTTGCGCGTCAGGCGGTACAGGCAAAGTCCCGCGCTTGTAAACTGGGAAATAATCGTTGCAAGAGCTGCCGCCCCTACGCCAAAGCGGAACACGCCTACAAAAATCAAATCCAGAACAATGTTGAGTACAGACGATACAATCAGATAATACAGCGGATGACGGCTGTCTCCCACCGCCTGCATGATTCCCACGAAATTGTTATAAAGAACAAACGCCAGAGAACCCAGAAAATACACCCGAAAATAAAGAATGGAATTGGGCAGCACATCTGTCGGCGTCTTCATCCAGATCAAAATCTTCGGAGCCATGATAAGCCCGATAACCGTCAGAAGGACTCCTGAAACAATTCCAAATCCCACCGTCGTATGAATAGCATCCTGAAGCTCCTGCTGTCTCCTTGCTCCGAAATACCGGGCAATGACAACTCCCGCTCCTACTGCAATTCCGTTAAAAAAGCCCACCAGAAGAAAAATAAGACTTCCCGACGAGCTGACTGCCGCCAGAGCGTCGCTTCCGAGAAAATTTCCCACAATCAGGGAATCGGCTGTATTATATAACTGCTGAAACAGATTTCCCAGAAACAATGGAATTGCAAATCCCACAATTTTCTTCCAGATTACCCCTTCTGTCAGCAATGTTTTTGATTTTACACCAGACATGATAAACCTCCTCCAAAAATGCCTGAATACATCCTATCACAAAGAAGCATGATACGCAATCTTTGTCCTCGCAAATTGTAATTGTATAACTCTCAAATATCTTCCCTGCTTCTGGGAAATTTTTTTAAATAATAAATAATAAACAGGACTGCGGTAATACTCCAGGATACAGGATAGCCGCACATAATAGTGTCAATTCCCGGAACCATACGTCCCACAGTGAAAAGCCAGATCAGACGCAGGGAACATACGCCTCCGCAGGTAAGAAGCATCGGTACCAGTACCTTGCCCGCTCCGCGAAGAGCTCCTGACAAAATACCGACAATTACAAAAACAGAGTAGGCAGGCAGCATGAACCGAATCATATGTACGCCGATTTTAATAACATTCTCATCTGTAGTAAAGAGACGGTAAATCGGTTCACTGGCAAGAATCAGAGCAACACTGATTACTGCCGCGCTGACAAAGCTCATTGCAAGACAGACCTTTACGCTCTTTCTCATTCGGGCAAATTTCCCGGCTCCGTAATTCTGCCCCACAAAGGTTGTAATTGCAATACTGAAGGCATTAATGACCATCCAGAATATAGCGTCAATCTTTGCCAGAGTTCCCCATGCAGCCACAGTATCTGTACCCAGTCCGTTAACAAAAACCTGAATCACAAGATTGGAGATTCCATACATCACAGACTCCATTCCTGCCGGAACTCCGATTCTTAAAATAGATTTCAGGCTCTTTCCCTGAACCTTTATTTCCCTGGGCACCAGCCTGTACATTTCTGTTGATTTCACAAGCAGCCACACTACGATTCCCGCACTGACTGCCTGAGACAGAATTGTTGCCACAGCTACGCCTGCCACTCCCATGCCAAAAGCAACTATAAATACCACATCAAGAATGATATTTAAGATACAAGTTACGATCAGCACATAAAGGGGACGCTTGGAATCCCCCACTGCGCGAAGAATACCGGAGCCCATATTATAAATAAGGTTAAAAATCATTCCGCAAAAATAAATATAAAGGTAAGTAACAGAATCCGCTATTACATCTTCCGGTGTATTCATCCAGTAAAGAACCGGCTTGGAAAGCCCGATTCCCACGATTGTAAGGATAACTCCCCCTGCAACAGAAAATGCAAAAGCCGTGTGCAGTGTCACGCGCACGTTCTTTTCATCTTTAGCTCCGTAAAACTGGGAAATAATAACTGCCGCTCCTGATGATAATCCCACAAAAAATCCAACCAGAAGATTTACCATCTGACTGGCAGAACCTCCTACTGCAGCAAGCGCCTGTTTTCCCACAAAGCGGCCTACAACAACCGTGTCTGCTGTATTATAAATCTGCTGAAAAAAAGTCCCGAATACAATAGGAAAGAAAAACAGCAGCAACTGCTTCCAGATTACCCCCTCTGTAATCTGATTACTCTTCTCTATAGGTTTCTCTTTCATTTCCTCTACCCTTCTCCTTTATGACTTCAATATTTTATGCTTTCAGTTCAAAAAAAACAGGTGCCTCACAAATGTGAAACACCCTGCTTTCAAACCGTTATTAGTCTTCTACTTTAACGATTTCTTTTTTGTTGTAGCTTCCGCAAGCTTTGCAAACTCTGTGCGGCATCATGAGAGCACCACATTTGCTGCATTTTACTAAGTTAACAGCGCTCATTTTCCAGTTTGCACGTCTTTTATCACGTCTTGCTTTAGAAGATTTATTCTTTGGACAGATGGACATTATGTTACACCTCCTTAAATTTACTAAATATATCACTGATAGCTGCCATGCGGGGATCTTTCGGCTCGTCAACGCATCCGCAGGGACCGTTGTTGAGATTTTTCCCACACTGGCTACAGATTCCTTTGCAGTCTTCTCTGCATAAAACCTTTAAAGGCCAGCTCATCAGCACCTCAAGATAGACCAACCGGTCCACATTCAGGTCCAAACCTGTGAGATAAGAACTTTCGTCCAGATCATTCACTCGCTCTTCATCCGTAAGCTTCATGTCGAGCTTCCTCATTATCTGCAAAGGAATATCAACAGGAACTTCTTCCAGACATCTGCTGCAGGGGATACCCACGGTAATCTTCCCTGTGGCTTCAATCTCAAGATTTCTGTCTCCTGTATTGGTGATGGTCAGTTCCACCGGCTCTTTAGCGAGCACCGGGAAAGAACCCAACTGGAAGGTGATTGCATCCATCTCAAACGGGACTGTTTTCTGAATACGCTTTCCTTCACTGGATGAAATATCTGATAAATGTATCTGCATATTTTTCTCTCCTATCCACACTTTTTAAATTATACATACAGGTGTGGCATTTGTCAACGATATTTTCACCACTTTTTTGATAATTTTGTATTTTGCCCAAATTATTTATCTTCCACCGCAATCTGACTGAGGTAATATTCCTGTGCTTCATCAAGAAGAGGCTTCAGTGTTTCCTCTGCATACTGTTCTGTAGAAGGAAAGGCGAGGTCTTCTATAAAGCTGGCATAATATTCATCAGCGTTTTTGCAGACCTTGTCTCCGATAGTATCATTACCAAGCTGAAATTCCTCACGAAGCTTTCGACTCATGAGTTCAAGTTCTATCTCTGTTCTTTCATAATCCCCCATCTCCTTTTTAAAGGCATCGTAAGTAGTTCCGCATTCCTTATAGAGGACATCCAACTTTTCAAAATTTATATCTTTTTTTATACGCTCACGCACTTCATCCATTACGGCATCAACTTCCTCTTCCGAAGGCAGTCTCCCGCTTTGTTTTGCATATTCATAAACCCGAAGTCCATTCTCCAAACTCGATCTCACAGCTTGCATTGCAGACTCTGTGTTTTCATATGACTCCTCATTCCTCAGCATGTTCATAGCAAAATATGCTCTTAAATCCTCTGTGCCGCATACAGCTCCGTCTTTTTGTAGTTTTTCGTGGAGTTTCTGGCTTTTTCTGATGGATTCTTTTACGCCTTCCTCACTGGATATAGTCATACCCGAAGATTTCTCTTCTGTATCTTCATCGGGTACAGAATCGGGAAACAAATCAGCCTGTATGTATTCTGAAATAAAGTCTCCTCCCTGATAAATAGTTCTGTCTTCTGCTTCCACGTACCACTCTTCCACATCCGGCGCTGTCTGGAAAAAGTAAAAACTGTCTTTTGTTCCATCTTCATATTTAAGAGTCACAATAATATATTGCTCTCCGCGCTCCACATTATCAGAAGGATCTGTCAAAACCAGACTTTCCATCCGCCCTCGAAGTCTGCCATAATCACTCTGGGGCGTTGTCTTAAAACCGGATATAAAATAGTTTACAATCTCTTTATCCGGAAGCGTTAATCCTTCCGCCTCCTTGGCATAACCGTTCATTGCCCCTGCCCAAAGCAGCCCGGCGCATAGCAGTCCTGCTGCCGCCATTTTGTATCTTTTTTTGTTTTTCATATAATTCATCTCCCTTCTTGAATAAAATATCTTAACGGAATCATAAGTGATGAGCAGCTAATACATTACGCCTGTTTCGTCAAAAATTTACAAAGCAGGTATTTAAGCCCAAAAGAGCAGGGCACCACAGAGAGTATAAAAATTGCAATAAAAATCATATCCAGCACAACGATTGTCTCCATCTTCAGCGTCAGCAAGTCAAAAACAATCCACTTATAGGCGGTAAAGTAAGCCTTATAATAACATATTGCGCTGACTGCAAGAAGCAGGATGTTTAATTTCTTTTGATGTACTTTAATATAAGCATCCATTTTCTCCTCCATTTTCACTGCCGGCAAAATTCGTTTTCCTCATTAAATATTTTTAAGCAACAGCCGCGTTCTTTTTTCATCTTCTTTCTTAACATATAAAAAGTATGTCATTTTTTCAATAGGATTATATTTATTCCCCAAAACAGCAGAATCAAAGGAATTCATTTTAAGACTGGACTTCACTTTAATTTTGTAGAAAATTCCCTCTTTTGCCAAAATTTCCTGAGCCTTCTGTTTTTTGTCCCCGCTTTGAAACGATCCTATCTTTACGAATTGGAATAATCCCATAAATTATCCCCTCTCCATATTATCTGTTATATTTTAAATATATTTTATTTTATGAGAAAAGTCAACTTTTTTATCTATAGCCTTTTTATTTTTTTACATTTTAGAATTATGACATAAATATAACAAAATTTCAAATATACTTTTTCGACCGCAACAGGCGCTGACTTCATTGCCAGCGCCTATTCCTCTCGATTATTCATTTATTCTGTAGCTTCTGTTTATTCCATAGTTTCTTCTGCCGAATCCTCTTTTTCCAGAACAGCTTCTGCTTTTTCCATAATCTGTCTTGTTGCTTCTGTTCCCATTGCTCCAAACACCATATTACATATTCTGTCGCCTTCGTACGTACACTGAAGTACAAGAGAGGTGTCTACTTTTTGGTCTTTTTCTTCCAGCCACTGGTATACTTTAAACCCGTCTTTTTCTATCACTTCATCATTTTCTCCGTATTGTTCGGTAAACTGTTCCAGAACATACTCTGCTAACTCTGTCAGGTCGCCCTCGTATTTGTCAGGTTCTCCGCCAAAAATAAAGGAAATGTCTGTTACACCGTCTTCCAGAAATCCCAGATTTATCAATCCGGGTTCCCCTAAAAACTCCACCGGACTTCTGAGATTTCCTAGTTTTGTACTCTGCCCTTGCATAGCCTCAAGGGATACGCCCAGAATTTCTTCTGCCTCCTCTTTAGAGGAAAGCCACGGAATTCCTTTATAGCAATATTTTCCGTCTGTGTAAAAAGCTGTCAAGTCCACAATTTCTTCTTCGTCCTGCTCCTCAGATGCGTCTGTCTCCTCAGCAATTTTTGTCTCCTCTGCTGCAAACGCCATAGTGGTACTGCTCATGCAGATACTTACTCCCATGACCAGCGAAACACACATACCAGATAAACGTCTTTTTCTCATTTTGCACATCTCCTTTCTTTGTTAAAAACCATACCTTTAATCTTTCAGCTATCATTTACAAAACCGCTTAATTCAGCAGATATTCTTAGTAGTTTTATTTTACCATATTTTTTCCTGTTTTTTCTGATATGGCGAAATCCATATATATTTTGGCGAAATTCGTTTTTATACAGAAAAAAAGGGGAGACAATTCCCTATTTGGTTATTATCTCGCCCCTTTACAGCAAATCACATATATAATATTACATCAACCTCAAATAAATTTTCTGTGTTGGATATTTCCATTGTACCGTGATAATTTTCTACCATTTTCTCCACATTCTTCAATCCAATTCCATGCCCCTGCTCCTGTTTTGTAGAAACAAGTCTTTTATCCTGCACGTTCAATTCATGAGAAAAACTGTTCCTGATATTAATAAACAGCATTCCTTTTTCATAGAAAATTTCTATGAACAGCCATTTTTCTTCAGACCGAGCGGATGCTTCTATTGCATTCTCAATCAGATTCCCCAGAATCACATTCAGATTAAAAGCGCTTATTTTCAATCCGGCCGGTATAGCAATTTCATACTCCACCTTATGAAGCTGTTCTTTCGCCCGCCCCAACAGATAGTTCATGAGACTGTCGATTGCCCCATTTCCGGTGCTGACAAACTCCTTTGGATTTTCCATATACACCCCCATTTCCCGTATATATTCTTCTATATCTTTATTTTTCTGCATCTTCGCCATAACTGCCAAATCTGCCAGATGATTCTTCATATCGTGTCGGAAAGCGGCAACTTTTGCATCTGACTGAGTCAATACCTCTAATTGATTAGCATAAAGCAAAATCTGTCTTTCTAATAAAGCTTGTTCTTCCAGTTTATTATAGGCCCCTGTCAACACATCATATAAATATAAGACAAAAAATTCTATTGCCAAAATGCATACAGCAGATATGACCAAAAGCGTTCTGTTTTTTATTCCATATTCCACAAAATAAATCAACGCCATACTGATAACTGATATGATAATCAACATATGCTTATAGGGCATATTCTCTTCTCTTTTGTTTTTTGAAAAGAATTTTTCATATATTATTTCAATAATAGCTACAATAAGAACTACTACATAAGAAAGGCTCTCATCAATAATTTGTGTTTCATGGTAATTTGAAAACATATGTATTGTCATAAAATCAGCCCCTATATTTATCCCGTATATCAAAAGAGCTACCAATATTTTTTTCAGCCATTTTCTTTCATAACAGCCTGCGATCAAATATAGACCTATCATATGAGTTATCACATTCACAGTCCTGTGATGAATAAGAATATGTCCTGCCGATATTATGATATATGCCCCCAAATAACATAAGGCTTCTTTTCTTCTATTTACAGATTCATCCTTCACATCAAAAAATGTTTTCATAAATCTATAAAATGTATACAATCCCAAAAGATTTGCGGTCAAAGTTACAAATGCCACATACATCATATCTTATCTCCTGTTTTCCAATACTCGTTTCTTAATCTGATTTCTGACTTCTTTTCTGTATGGCTGACTAATGGAAAGCACTTTGCCGTTTTTCATTTTCACAGTTTCATAGGTACATTCATCGATACAGTCAAAGTTAATCAGATAAGACTGGTGTATCTGAATAAAATTAACAGGTACTGTTTTTCCTATTTCCTTTATTTTCCCGGTAAATTCCTTTTCTCCATCCTTCATAACCATTCGTATCTTCTTATTATCACTGACAAAATATAAAATGTCTTTGTACATCACTTTAAAATAAATTCCGCCGGAATAATATTCAAATAGTCCTTTTCTTCTTTCCGTAAGCTTCCTCGCACGCTCCATTACGTCTTCAACCTTATGTTGATCCAGTGGCTTAATCAGAAAATCCAGAGGCTGAATGCGAAACAATTCCATAGCATAACTGCTTTTTGCAGAAATATAGATAATAAGTGTTTCCAGATTATCCAGTTCCTCCCGGATAAATCTTCCTACTTTTATACCGTCTGTAGTCAGAAGTTCAATGTCGAGAAACAGCACATCCAGCAGGTTTTTCTTATTTTTCAGATGCTCGCAGAGTTCTTCCCCTGTATAACATACAGTTATATCTGTTGGGCTTCCATGAGATTTCCCATAATCGCAAAGCAATTCTTCAAGTTCCGCACAGGTTTCTTTACTGTCATCACAAATACCAATATGATACATTGTTTCCCCCTCTTTTTTTAAAAAGGGGCTGTGAAATAACAGTCTCTACGGAAAAAGAGGACTTTTCGTTCAAA
>JAUNOY010000001.1 GCA_030536995.1 Eubacteriales bacterium | reverse complement strand
CGGCACCCCTCCCGTCAGATACCTACCCTGTGTAGTCCCTTGTAAACTGTACTTTTCTGTCATTAAGAGAACATACGTATAGCGAAGTGTTCTGGTGGATTGTTACTTGCGTAATCATGTATTATTTACTCCGATTCGGATTAAGTAAAATAGTAATAGAGAAATTTCTGATGATACATAAAAAAATATTATTAGCTGCTAATATAGTATTAATTCTTATTATGGATATATCGATTAATTATGGAGCTGGGAAAATAGAGAATAATTATTTATCGGTTATTTTAAGCTTATTTGTTGGATTTATTCTGTTTCTGATTATAATCTTTGTGAAAGCTTATGGAAACATTGTAGAAAAAGAAAAATTTCTGCTCAATGTAAGAAATAGTGCAATACAAACACAGTATGAGGAGATGAGCGTTTCATACGAAAAATACAGACAGCTGGTTCACGATGAAAAACATATGGTTTCTTATGTTGCGGAATGTTTAAGAAAAGGGGAAAACAAAACTGCGGCTGAGTTTTTACAAAACTTTCAGGACACATTAGTTGCAAGAGAGGGAAAAATCTGGAGCAGGATTAAAAGCCTGAATCTTATTTTAAACATTAAATATCGAAAAATGGAAGAGGCAAAGATAAAGTTTCTATGTAATCTAAATGTTGAATACATACCAATGGAAGAGTCAGATTTTGTAATTCTCATGGGAAATTTACTGGATAATGCCATTGAAGCGTCTGAGAAATGTCCGGAGGGAGAAAGATTTATTGAGTTAAATATGAAAAATATGAATCAAATGTTTATGCTGAAAATTAAAAATTCATGTATGAAAAAAGCGTCCAGAGATAAAATGAGGTTTGTAACAGATAAAGAGGAAAAGGAAAAACATGGGCTTGGAATTGCAAGCGCGCAGTACATAGTAAATCAATATAACGGAGAGATGGATTTTGAGTACGATGATACGAAGTTTGAGGTTACAATTATTGTTTGAGAAATTTATGTGAATACTCGAATAGCCGGAGAACATTTCAGTGACAGAGTTCTGAAATCCTATTTTTTACGGACACTTTCCTGTGATTTTAAGGACACAATGGGATATGAAAATAAATAACTGATATAGTAATTATATTATATTTTTCAGGAGGAGGAAGAAATATGATTAGTATTGCTATATTGGACAAAGATGATTTTGATTTGGAAAGAGAATTCAAATTAACGCGCAAGTTCTTTGAAGAAAGAAATATGGAATTTGAGATTACGACTTACGGAAAGACGCAGTGGTTTCTTTATGACCTGAAGGAAAGAGGTTATGATGTGTACCTGATAGAGATGAATATGCCGGACAGAAGCGGGCTGGAGATTGCGCGGGAAATCCGCAAAGAGTATTCGGAATCTGTCATCGTTTTTCTTTCTGACTCCGCAAAGACGGAGGAGGTGCTGCCGACATACGAGCTGGGCGCTTTCCGGTATATTCTCAGAGAGGAACTGGAAGAGAAGCTGAACAGGTGTTATGAAAGCGTTCTTCCTGTTATTGACCGGAAAAATAGCAGCGCTTATGTAATCGAAAAACGTGGGAGAGTAGAAAAAATACCGTATAAAGAGATTCTTTATCTGAGAAAAGACGGAAAATATGTAGTTATCACCCACAAAAAAGGCGAGAGCCGGGTACGCAAAGCGCTGGAAGAAGTCTGGGAAGAACTGAAATCAGATGATTTTTTACGTGTTGAGAAGGGATATATCGTGAATCTCAACCATGCAGAGAAGATGAAAAGCAATGAACTTTATATGGATAATGATGCGATTATCCGTGTGGGAAAGAAACGGGCCTCCCATGTCAGAGAAGCCCTCCTTGCCTGCTGGACAGGTGAGGAGAAAGTGTGAATTTTTTCTAAAACATCACAAACCGTCTTGACAACACCTTTGAATGCAATTATGATTAGAGCATGTTTTGAGCCTTTGTTTCTATATAGAAGTAATTGAAACAGAGACTCGGGAAAGGCAATGAGGAAGAGGAGTACGCAGCAGTACCTGCCAGAGAGAAGCGCCCGGAGGCTGGAAGGCGGTTCAAGGTGAAGCACTGCGGAAGGTAGCTTCTGAGCCGGGATGCTGAACCGTTCTTGATAAGTAAGCACCCCCGTACCCCGCGTTAAGGGACAATGAGATATGCATCGAATGCATAATGAAGGTGGTACCGCGACGATTCATCGCCCTTCACACGTCAGTGTGAGGGGCGTTTTTTACCTTACATTGGCAGGAAGATATGATATGAAACATAAAGGATGTATTTTATCAGGAGGAAACCATGAGCAAAGAACTTGCAAAAACCTATGATCCTAAGGGAATCGAAGAACGTCTTTACAAAAAATGGATGGACAACGGATATTTTCATGCAAAAGTAAATCCGGACAAAAAACCTTTCACAATCGTAATGCCGCCGCCAAACGTAACAGGACAGCTCCATATGGGACATGCCCTTGACGAGACAATGCAGGATATCCTGATCCGTTTCAAGAGAATGCAGGGCTATGAGGCGTTATGGCAGCCGGGAACAGACCATGCGGCTATTGCCACAGAGGTTAAGGTTATTGAGAAACTGAAAAAAGAAGGCATTGATAAAAATGAAATCGGCCGTGAAGAATTCCTGAAACATGCGTGGGCATGGAAAGAGGAGTACGGCGGAAAAATCATCAACCAGTTAAAGAAACTGGGCGCTTCCGCAGACTGGGAAAGAGAACGCTTCACAATGGATGAAGGATGCTCCAAGGCAGTACAGGAAGTATTTATTAAATTATATGAAAAAGGCTATATTTACAAAGGCTCCAGAATCATCAACTGGTGTCCTGTATGTCAGACTTCTATTTCTGATGCAGAGGTTGAGCATGAGGATCAGGACGGATTTTTCTGGCACATCAATTACCCGATCGTTGGGGAAGAAGGCCGTTTCGTGGAAATCGCCACAACCCGTCCGGAGACACTTCTTGGAGATACTGCAGTTGCAGTAAATCCGGAGGATGAGCGTTACAAAGATATTGTTGGAAAGATGCTGAAGCTTCCTCTGACAGACAGAGAAATCCCGGTAATCGCTGACGAATACGTAGATAAAGAATTCGGTACAGGCTGCGTAAAAATCACACCTGCCCATGACCCGAATGACTTCGAGGTAGGACGCCGTCATAACCTTCCGGAAATCAACATTATGAACGATGATGCTACCATTAACAGCCTTGGCGGTAAATATGCAGGTATGGACCGCTACGAAGCGCGTAAGGCGATGGTGAAAGATCTGGAAGAGCTTGGTCTTCTTGTGAAGGTAGTTCCTCATAACCACAGCGTAGGAACTCACGACCGCTGCCACGCAACTGTAGAGCCGATGATCAAACCTCAGTGGTTTGTAAAAATGGACGAGATGGCAAAAGCTGCCATCAAGACTCTGGAGGATGGCGAGCTTGAATTCGTTCCTGCACGTTTTGACAAAACATACCTTCACTGGCTGGAAAATATCCGCGACTGGTGTATTTCCAGACAGCTCTGGTGGGGACACCGCATTCCGGCTTACTACTGCGACGAGTGCGGAGAAGTAGTTGTTGCCCGTGAAATGCCGGAGAAATGTCCGAAGTGCGGATGCACTCATCTTCATCAGGATGAGGACACTCTGGATACATGGTTCAGTTCCGCTCTGTGGCCGTTCTCCACTTTAGGATGGCCGGAAAAAACACCGGAGCTGGAATATTTCTACCCGACAGACGTTCTGGTAACAGGCTACGACATTATTTTCTTCTGGGTTATCCGTATGGTATTCTCTGCGCTGGAGCAGACTGGCAAGTCTCCGTTCCATCATGTGCTGATTCACGGTCTTGTGCGTGACTCTCAGGGACGTAAGATGAGTAAATCCCTCGGAAACGGTATCGACCCTCTTGAAGTAATCGACAAATACGGCGCAGACGCCCTTCGTCTGACTCTGATGACAGGAAATGCGCCCGGAAACGATATGCGTTTCTACTGGGAAAGAGTAGAATCCAGCCGTAACTTTGCAAATAAGATTTGGAATGCTTCCCGTTTCATTATGATGAATCTGGAAGGAAAGACTGTGACAGAGCCTGAGGACTTAAACGCTCTGTGTGCAGAAGATAAGTGGATTCTTTCTCACTTAAATACCGTAATTCGTGAAGTTACTGAAAATATGGAAAAATATGAGCTTGGTATTGCAGTACAGAAGGTATTCGACTTCCTGTGGGATGAGCTTTGCGACTGGTATATCGAGATTGCCAAAGTTCGTCTCTGGAAAGCAGAGGAAGACCCGAAGGCTGCAAACGATGCGCTGTGGACACTTCGTACAGCTCTGACAGAAGGACTGAAGCTTCTTCATCCGTATATGCCGTTTATCACAGAGGAAATCTTCTGTACCCTTCTTCCGGAAGAGGAGTCTATTATGATTTCCCCATGGCCGGAGTACAAAGAGGAGCGCAATTTCCCTGAGGCAGAGGCTGCAATCGAGAGCTTCAAGGAAGTGGTAAGAGGAATCCGAAACACAAGAACAGAGATGAATGTTCCTCAGAACCGCAAGACCAGCCTTTACATCGTAGCGAAAGATTCCGATGTCTGCGCAATGTACGAGGAGAGCAAGAAATCCTTCGTAAACCTTGCGTTTGCAAAGGAAATCCACACACAGACTGACAAGAGCGGAATCAATGAGGATGCAGTTTCCATCGTTGTTTCCAATGCGGTTGTGTATCTTCCTCTGGAAGACCTCATCGACAGAGAAAAGGAGATTGAGCGTCTGACGAAAGAGACAGAGCGTCTTGGTAAAGAAATTGCCCGCTGCGAAGGTATGCTGAATAATCCGAATTTCGTAAACAAAGCTCCAGCTGCCAAGGTTGACGCTGAGAAGGATAAACTTGCGAAATATAAAGAAATGCTTGAAAAGGTAAACGTACAGTTAGAGCAGTTGAAATAACAAAGGAGTGTTTTGATGAAGTGGTACAAGGTTTTTAATAAAATTTCCCTGATTCTGCACGCGCTTTGCAGTCTTGCCGGATATTTCATCATTGAGGCGATCTGCCGTCATTCTTTTACGGAAGCATGGACTTACATGACCGGAAGACCGCTGGTATTTCTTTACAATGCCGCATTTATTTTTACTACCTCGCTGATTGTGTATCTGTTCAGAAGAAGATGTTTCTGGCGTGTGCTTGTGAGTATCTTCTGGCTGACACTGGGAATCATTAACGGCGTACTGCTGATGACCCGCGTCACTCCTTTTACAGGGCCTGATCTTCATATGATTACAGATGCTCTGAAGATTGCCAACAAATATCTGCCTTTTGCAGGTGTTGTAGTAGTCTGCATTTTATTTGCAATTCTGGTCCTGTTACTTGTGATGTTATTTATAAAAGGACCGAAATATCAGGGACCGCTGAAATATAAATATAACATTCCTCTTGTGCTTGCCGGTGCTCTCCTCTTTGCAGGAAGCACCAAGCTTGCGCTGGAGAAGAGAGTGTTGTCCAACTATTTCGGTAATATAGCCTTTGCCTATGAGGATTATGGATATCCATACTGTCTGGCGACGACTATTTTTAACACGGGAATCAGTTGTCCGAGGGATTATTCTGAAAGTGAGATTGCGAGAATCGAGCGTACAGAGCGTAATCTGCCAAAGACTAAAGAGGGGGATTATCCAAATATTATATTCCTTCAGCTTGAAACCTTCTTTGACCCGACTCTTGTAGAGTGGCTGAAGTTTTCAGAAGATCCAATTCCCACATTCAGGAAGCTTATGGAAGAATACTCTTCCGGATATTATAAAGTGCCTTCTGTAGGAGCAGGTACTGCAAATACGGAGTTTGAGAGTATTACGGGAATGAGTCTTCACTATTTCGGACCGGGAGAATATCCTTATAAGAGTATTCTCAAGGAAAAAACCTGTGAGAGCGCGCCTTATGTTCTCAAGAACCTGGGATACAGTACCCATGCGATACATAACAATGAGGCGAATTTTTATGGAAGAAGAACAATTTTTCCGAATCTTGGATTTGATTCCTTCACTTCGGAGGAATATATGCCTGAGGAGGACGAAAAAACACCTCTTGGCTGGGTACAGGACAAGATTCTTACAGATGAGATTCTGAAAGCAATGGAAGCCACGGAGGAACCAGATTATGTTTATACGATTTCAGTTCAGGGACACGGAGCTTATCCGGAGGAACCTATTCTGAATGATCCTGCGGTGAAAGTATCCGGAGCGCCTACTACAGAGAAAAACTATCAGTGGGAATACTATGTGAATCAGCTCAGGGAAATGGATGATTTCATTAAAGAGCTGACAGAAAGGCTTTCCCGGTATCCGGAGGATGTGGTGCTTGTGATGTACGGCGACCATCTCCCGACACTGGATCTGACAGTCGATGATGTGAAGAATAAGTATCTGTTCCAGACCAGCTATGTAATCTGGGATAACTTCGGGCTTCCGAAGAAAGATGAAAACCTTGCAGCTTACCAGATGGCAGCAGAAGTGATGGACAGAGTCGGTATTCATGACGGTACGATTTTCCGTTATCATCAGGCGAGAAGGAACACGAAGAATTATCAGGTGGATCTGGAGACTCTTCAGTACGACCTTCTCTATGGCGAAAAATACGCATATGATAAAGAGAATCCTTTTGAGAGAACAAAGATGCGGATGGGAATTTATGATACAACGCTTGATTCCCTTCAGTTTGTTGCCTCATCAAATTTCACTTATTATATCGGAGGAACGAATTTCACGCCGTCCAGTGAGGTGCAGATTAACGGGGAATGGTACGACACCATTTACGTAAATCCGACAACACTTATTATTACAGGACGGGAGCTTGACGACTTTGACCGTCTGGCTGTGATTCAGAGAAGTAACAGTTCCACAAGGAAGGCTCTGAGTAAGAGCTATGACCGTTCCTGCTACGCTCTTTATTCCCAGAATAAATGGAAATTGCCGGAAAAATAGATTTTTTCACAGAAATTAAAAAAAATAAATGTTCCTGTCGTATAAAATATTACGATTAGGACTGGACATCTTCCACCACTATTATATAATGGTTAGTGTGACAGGAGGGAGCGTCTGAAAGAAGCTCCCAATTGCCGCTAAAAATACATTAGATAAAGTGGTGGAATTTTTTTATGAATTACGAAGAAGCAGTTGCTTATATTGATGAGACTCCGAAGTTTACGAAGAAGAATTCTCTGGAGCATACGAAGGAATGTTTAAGAAGACTTGGGGATCCTCAGGATAAATTCCGCGTGATCCATGTTGCGGGAACGAACGGAAAGGGAAGTACCTGTGCATTTATTACTTCCGTTCTGAGAGAAGCGGGATATTCCTGCGGACTTTTTACCTCCCCTCATCTGGTGGAAATCAATGAGAGATTTCAGATTAATGAGGTGAATATTGACAATGAGGCATTCCTCAGAGCTTTCCATAAGGTGAAGAATCTGGCTGATGAGCTTGTTGCAGAGGGAAGCTATCATCCGACTTATTTCGAAATGCTTTTCCTTATGGGGATGCTGATCTTTGCTGAGGCAGGAGTGGACTATGTGACTCTGGAAACAGGACTTGGAGGAAGACTGGATGCGACGACTTCCATTGAGAACCCGATGATCTGTGTTATTACTTCAATTAGTCTTGATCATATGCAGTATCTTGGAAATACAGTCCATGAGATTGCCGGAGAGAAAGCTGGGATTTTGGTTCCGGGAGTTCCGGTTATCTACGACGGAAATGATCCGGAGGCAGCAGAGGTAATCCGCGTAAAAGCTAAGGAACTTGGATGTCCGGCTTACGAGGTGAAACGGGAGAATGGGGAGATCATCAGAAACACCCAGTCAGGCATTGATTTCTCTCTGAAAAATGCGTATTATGGTGATGCGGTATTTACAATTCCGTTTATTGCCGGATATCAGGTGATGAATGCGTCTCTGGCTCTTACCGCTCTGGAGATTCTCAAGGATATGGGACTTGAGATTTCAATGGAGCAGATTCAGGAGGGTATGAAGAAGACACGCTGGCAGGGCAGAATGGAGACTGTTCTTCCGGGAGTCATCGTGGACGGTGCTCATAATGAGGATGGCGTGGAAAAATTTGTAGAAACTGCGGAGCATTTCCAGAAGGATTATCCACTGACGCTGCTTTTTTCCGCAGTGGAGGATAAGGATTTCACAGATATGATTCACACAATCTGCAGCAGGATTAAATTCCGCCATGTGATCGTGACAGAGGTAGGCGGATATCGCGGCGTACCTGCAGAGGAGTTTGCCGCTCTTTTTGAAAAAATGGGATGTGAGAGCGTGGAGGCTGTGTCAAATGTCATGGAGGCTTTCCCTAGAGCCCTTGCAGCCAAGGGGCTGGATGGAATGCTCTTCTGTGCAGGCTCATTGTACCTTGTTGGTGAAATCAAAGATATCATCAGGAGAATGAAGAAATGATCGATTATGAAGAGGAACTTAAGAAGTTTGAGCCGTGTTTGGATGTGACGGACGCGGAGGGCGCAATTTATGACCACGAGCTGACGGATATTTTGGATATTCTTCAGGAGATTCTTCGTGAGGCAAAAAACGGCAAGCGGATAAAGTAAGGAGAAATACATGAACTGTATGAATTGCGGCGCCTATCTGACAGATATGGATCTGGATTACTGTACCCATTGCGGATGTAATGTACTTGTTCAGAAAAAGGTGGATTATCTTTCCAAGTATTATTACAACCAGGGACTTGAAAAAGCCAGTATCCGAGATCTGTCGGGGGCGATCAACTGCCTGAAGCAGAGTCTGACTTATAATAAAGGCAACATTCAGGCAAGAAATCTTCTGGGGCTTGTTTATTTCGAGACAGGAGAGGTAGTAGCTGCTTTGAGCGAGTGGGTCATCAGCAAGAATCTACAGCCGGGAAGAAATCTGGCGTCGGAGTATATTGACAAATTGCAGGCCAATCCGAACAAGCTTGAAGCAATCAACGAAACAATTAAAAAGTACAACGATGCTCTGGCCCTGTGCAGAGAAGGGCATGAAGATATGGCGGCCATCCGTCTGAAAAAAATTCTCACGCAGAACTCCAAGCTCATTAAGGGCTATCATCTTCTGGCTTTGATTCAGATTAAGAATGAGGAGTGGAATAAAGCCAGAAGAACTCTGCGCAAGGCTGCGAAGATTGATAAGACGAATACTACAACTCTGCGCTTCCTGCGCGAAGTGGATGAGCAGACAGGAGTTACGACGAAGCTGGAGCATAAGAGTAAGGGATTTTTTAAAGGGAATCAGACAATCCAGGACAGAGAAGACAGCCTTTTTAGTGATCAGCCCATTCAGCCTCCTGTGTATAAAGCAAGGGGAAGAGCTTCGCTGTTTTTTACTCTGATGGCAGGCTTTGCGGCAGGGGCGGTAGCGTTCTGGCTTCTGGCGGTTCCGGCTATCAGGCAAGGGATATACAGAGAAGCTAATAAGCAGATTGTCAAATATAGCGAATCTCTGGCCAGTCAGGGAGTGGAGCTTTCCAAGGCGCAGAATCGGGCGCAGGAGTCAGGAGACACGATGGAAGCAGCTGCAAAGCAGCTTGAAGAAGAAAAGAAAAAAGCTTCCAGCTATGAGGCTCTGATGGCCTCTTATTCGGCTATGCTTCAGGAGAACTGGGATGAGGCTGCGCTGAAAATCCAACAGGTATATGTGGACATGCTTTCGGACGATGTGATGGGGATTTATAACACCATCTGCGCTAATACGGGAGTGAGCGGAATTGAAAGCAGTGAGGAAGACGGAGAAGCCGGAGACGGGGATATGGGAGACCCATCCGCTTCACCGGATGAGTCTTCGGCAGGAGACGGCTATCAGGGAGAAGGTTCACCGGACGGCAGCTACACAGGAGACGGTTACTCAGGAGACAGCTATTCGGGAGACGGCTACTCAGGGGATGGCTATTCGGGAGACGGTTATTCCGGCGATGGATATTGATTTATAATGAAGAAATAATACGAACAGAGAAACCTCCGAAAAGGGGATGCACGAAAATATATGTGCATCTCCTTTTTTCTTTTTCGGGGAAAAGAGCTGCTCTGCAGCGTGGATTTCAAAATAAGAGTGCAGAGGTGTTAACAATGATAAAGGGGGACTGGATATGGATGAGATGCTGATGGTCAATGGAAGTTGTCTGACGATTTTTTTACCCGGGGAGGTAGATCACCCGGTATCTGATGCAATACGCAGAGAATCAGACAGGATTATGGAAAGAATCTATATAAAAAAGATTGTGTTTGATTTCGAAAAAACACAGTTTATGGACAGCTCGGGAATCGGTCTGATCATGGGGCGATATAAAGCTCTGGGAATGAGAAACAATGTTTTGAGAGCTGTTCACGTAAATGGCCGGATGGAGAAGATTTTGCACTTATCGGGTGTTCATAAATATATGGAAATCAGTGGAGAATCAGAAAATCATGAGAATAGAGGGGGAGAATGAGATGGAAAACACGAATGAAATGAGGCTTGTTTTTGAAAGTCGGCCTGTGAACGAGGGGCTGGCAAGGATTGCTGTGGCTGCATTTTGTACCCAGTTGAATCCCACTCTGGAGGAGGTGGCGGATTTAAAGACCGCAGTATCAGAGGCTGTCACCAACTGTATTATTCACGGTTATGAGGGGGAAATCAGAGAAATCGAGGTAAAATGCCGTCTCAGGGGGAAGGAATTATTTGTGGATGTAACGGACAACGGTAAGGGGATATCAGATATCAAAAAAGCAATGGAGCCATTATATACTACAAAGCCGGAAAAAGAACGCTCCGGTATGGGTTTTACGTTTATGGAAGCCTTTATGGATGAGGTCTCGGTAGAATCCTGTGTAGGAGCCGGGACAATTGTGCATATGAAAAAAGTCATAGGGAGGTAGAAATGGAACATACTCTTGCCCTGATCGGGCGTTCTCACCAGGGGGATAAAGAGGCAAGAGATACATTGTTCGAGGAAAATAAAGGATTAATCTACAGTGTTGCAAAAAGGTTTCTGGGAAGAGGCGTGGAAATGGAGGATTTGTTTCAGATTGGGAGTATCGGGCTTCTTAAGGCGGTAGATCATTTTGATCTGAGTTTCGATGTGCGGTTTTCCACGTATGCAGTACCAATGATCGCGGGGGAAATTAAGCGGTATCTTCGGGATGACGGGCTCCTTAAAGTAAGCCGATCTCTTAAGGAGAACTGTGCGCGTATTTATCAGCTTCGGGAAGAGCTGGAACGAACGCTTGGCAGAGAACCGACGTTGGAGGAGATTGCGGGGGAGTGCGGGATGTCGATGGAGGAGTTGGTTTTGGCTATGGAGTCAGGCGCGGAGGTAGAGTCTCTTCATAAAACGATTTATCAGGGGGAGGGGAATGAAATTTCCCTGATGGATAAGCTGCCGGAGAAGGTAAACGGTCAGGAAGTTCTTCTTGACAGAATCCTTCTGGAAGAAATTCTGGGAAGTTTGGATGCGCGGGAACGCAGGCTGATTTATATGCGCTATTTTCAGGAAAAGACCCAGACTGAGATTGCCGGGGAACTGGGGATTTCCCAAGTACAAGTCTCGCGTCTGGAAAAAAGAATCCTGAAAAATTTAAGGGGAAAATTATAGGGAGCCTGTATGATTTTCACCCTGCCGGGGAGATTCGAGGATGGTGGTGTTGACATCATCCTCATACGCCCGCATCTGCACCTGCATGGGCGTGGGATCGGAGGTGAGCTTCATATGACCGAAATGGTTGAAGAAGAACAGAACCCCAAGCCCGACGCCGGCGGAATAGGCGATTTCCAGAATTGTGAATCCGGAGGAAGGACTTCCTGTTACCTGACTGTAAATTTTGGAAAAAAGATTTCCCAGATCAACGTCATTATTAAAGGTCATAATAGAGAAGGCAGCCCCAAAAAAAGAGGCAAGTCCCACAAAAAAGATTTTACACCATTCCCATATTTTTGAGGGATTCTTCCTGTTTGTGTAGGTGATAATAAATTTCGGCTCGCCGATGGTGTTGATTTCAAGCTCCGGTTCCTGTTTCTGTATCAGAGTTACCAGATCCATTGCAGACATGACGTAACGCCCCGGTTTGCTTTTGTCCAGATTTATGACAGGCATGACCCGAAGCTTATTGAGAATTTTGGGATTGCTGCAGGAGAGGCGGGCGATATCCTGCAGATAAATATGATGGTGGCTGACCTGAATATTCTGTTCAAGCTGCAAATGAAGCATATCACTCATAAAATCACTCCTTCATTTTAGGTTTAAAAATCCAGCTCGCAAGATAGGAAAAGATAAGGGCTGCGGAAATACCTACTGCGGAGGAGGTGAAGCCTCCCATGAAAAGCCCGATAAGACCGTTCTGGTCTACTGCTTTTTTTACGCCTTTCCAGAGCACGTTTCCGAAACCGAGAAGCGGTACGCTGGCTCCGGCTCCGGCGAAGTCCTGAAATGGCTGATAAATTCCAAGAGCGCCCAGAAGAGCTCCGCTGCATACGAGAAGAACCATGACTCTGCCGGGCATCAGTTTCGTTTTATCAAGAAGAATCTGAACGAGAGCGCAGATTAGCCCGCCTGTCCAGAATGCATTGAAATATTCCATATTTATACCTCTTTCTGTTCAATGACGACTGCATGTGCGATTCCAGGAACAGTATCTCCCTCGTTAAAGCTTACCTTGGACAAAAGCGCGCCTGTCGGGACAAATAGTACCCGTTTCCATTTTCCGGATAAGATACCCGGAAGGATATAACCTGCCAGTACCACAGCAGAGCAGCCACAGCCGCTTCCTCCGGCATGAGTGTCCTGCGTATCTGCATCAAAAATAAGAATACCGCAGTCCTGATGTTGTTTTGTGATGTCAATATCTTTAGCTAAAAGGAGATCTATAAGGATTTTCTTTCCTACATATCCAAGGTCACCGGTAAAGATGGCATCATAGTCGGAGGGGCTTCTTCCGAAGTCGGTCAGATGCTGAGAAATGGTATCGCAGGCGGCAGGAGCCATACAGCCTCCCATATTGAGAGAGTCCTTTAGACCGTAATCGGTCAGCTTTCCTGTTGTGATTCCTGTAATTGCTGCGCAGCAACTGCCTTTTCTAAGGGGCATGGAGTTGGGATGGGTTTCTTTCGGAGGAGTTTGTCCGAGAATACAGGAGGCACTTCCTGTGACAGTCCATGAGGCTGAAAGGGGGCGCTGATTCCCATAGCCGAGAGGAAACCGGAATTCTTTTTCTGCGCTGGCGAAATGACTGGAGGTGGCGCAGAGAGTATGTTCTGCATAACCGCCTGCGATTGTCATAGCCCCAAGTGACAGAGCTTCGCCCATAGTGGAACAGGCTCCATAGAGCCCGTAAAAGGGAATTCCCATTCCGGCTATTCCGAAGGAGGAAGCAATGGTCTGAGCGAGAAGGTCTCCGGCGAATACCATGCGGATAGCAGCGGGAGAGAGCCCGGCTTTGCCGATTGCCATTTGAGCGGATTCTTTTTGCATGGCGCTTTCCGCAGCTTCCCATGTGTCGCAGCCAAACGTGGGATCTTTACAGATTGCGTCAAAACAGTCTTTCAGAGGTCCCTGCCCTTCCTTGGGACCTGTGATGGAAGCGCAGCTTTCGAAGAAAACAGGGGAATCAAATTCAATGCTTGCCCTGCCTTTTGTATAAAGTTTTTTCATGTGAGTACCCCCGTCAGTTTGAGAATATAGTAAATAATGCCAAGAATCCAGGAACTGAGTGTTCCATAGAGGATTACGGGACCTGCGATAGTGAAAATCTTGCACCCGATTCCGAAAATCTGTCCTTCCGCTTTAAATTCGATGGCAGGAGCTGCGACAGAATTGGCAAAACCTGTGATGGGAACAAGACTTCCTGCGCCTCCGAATTTTCCTATTTTGGGATAAATATTAAGCCCTGTGAGGAGAACGCTTAAAAGGATGAGGATGAGAGAACACCAGGAGCCGGAAGTTTCTTTGTCGAGTCCCATGTTTTTTGCATAATTCAGAATAAATTGTCCAATAAGGCAGATTAGTCCTCCGGTAAAAAAAGCTTTTCCCATATTCAGGAACAGATTATGAGTAGGAGTCACTTCTTTTACATATTTTTCATATTGTTTTTGCTGCTCTTTTTTTATCATAGAATCTTTCCTTTCCGGTTTTTATTAGTTTGTGAAAAAAACAGAGAAATATGCTGATTATTTTGACTTTTTTTAAGCTTTTGTTTATAATAGAACAAAGAGATTATAACGAAAATGATATAAATGGAATGATAAGAAACGAAAGAAAAGAGGGCTTGTTTATGAAAGATTTTTTTGCGGGACGCCAGGTGGAGCTTTTTACAGATGAGGAGCAGACAAAGGGAATTCGTATCTGGCATATGGAGCTGGAGGAAAAAGAGATAAGACATATGACAGGAAGACTGGAGGAGAGAGCTGTTTTTCTCTATGTTCTGAATGGGACGCTTGTGTGTCAGGTGAATCAGGAAAAAGAGACAATTGAGAAAGGAGAAGGTCTTTTTATCAACAGAGGAAATGTATACCGTCTGGTGCAGTGTATAGGAGACAGGGTGGAACTTTATGCTGTGATTCTTGACAGGGAATATATTGAAGCGGATGAAGGGATTGCGCAGAAATATGTAGCGCCAGTCTGGGAAGAGGAAAGACTGTTCTGTCTGAAATTCGATGAAGAGCATCCGGTTACAGAGAGCCTGGAGAAATTGGGGGAAGCGGCAGCTGATAAGGAGGATGGCTTTGAATTAGAGTTGAGAGGTCTTTCCTGTGAACTCTGGTGTCGTCTTTACCGTGCAGTAAAGAAATATACAATTGGTACCAAAAAAGCGGATATCAGGGAAAAGGTTAAACTTTGCAATATTCTGGAGTTTATACACAGCCACTATAAAGAAAAGGTCACCCTGACGGAGTTGGCAGAAAATGCAGGAATCAGTACCGGGGAATATTGTCGTTTTTTCAAGAAAAAAATGGAGCGTACACCTTTTGAGTATCTTCAGGCGTACCGCATTGAGCAGAGTCTTCCTGAGATTCTGGAAAAATCAGATACGATTTCAAATATTGCTCTGCGTCATGGATTTACAGGATCCAGTTACTTTACGGAAACATTCAAGAAGGAAATGGGATGTGCGCCGGGAGATTACCGCAAGTGGTATAAGGGAGAAGTTTTGGAATGTCCGCTGAAGGAAACGCAGGAGCAGCAGGAGGCGCCAAAACCGGTCAAAAAAATGGAAAAGCCGGTTTCTCTGCGACAGTCCTCCATGCCTGCACACCTTTTGTAAGAAAAATTACGGCATCCAGTGTTTATAATAATACAGGAATGAGCCGAAAGTTTTTCCCAGAGCTACACAGATGATCAGGAGGGGAAGACCGAATGTGAGCTGGAGTCTTCTTGAAAATATGGGGAATATATCTGCCATTTCTGCAAGGGCGAGAATCCAGCCCCCCAGAAAGATTCCAGAGAATAGTCCGTAAAGAAGGAGAAAAGGTTCTCCGAGGGGGAGATTCCAGTGAAAAAGCAGAAAGCAGTTTCCGAATACAGTGCCGAGAAAGGTAATGTCTTCATAAAGCATTACATGAGAAGCTGTGCGGGTGATTCCTGCATAACGGGGGATGACGGAAAGACCGATTAAGAGTCCGACTACGCCTCCTGCAACAATAAACCCTGCTGAAAAGCCGATGAAGCCAAGAAAAAGTTGCTGCCACATGAGAGCCTCCTTATTGTCAGAAGTTTGCAGATAAACATTTCTGACGATGCGTACAAAATAGTTGCTGCTGTAGTAGTGTGGGAGAAATATAAATTTTTATGCACATTTATAAACAATTTATGAAGAACTGTACTTTTGGGAACAGGCATAGTATAATAGAATAATTGAGAAAACCGTTGAAGAACGGGATCTTTCGGGAGGAATATATATGCCGAATGCATTTTCACGTATGGAAATTTTGATTGGCGAAGCCGGGATGCAGCGCCTCTGTAAGGCGCGTATTGCAGTTTTTGGTCTGGGCGGAGTCGGTTCTTATGTGGTGGAAGCCCTTGCCAGATGCGGAGTGGCAAGTCTTACCCTTGTAGACAATGATACAGTTTCCGATACGAACATTAACAGGCAGCTCTTTGCCCTGCGTTCCACAGTGGGACGAAGTAAGGTTGAGATTGCGAAAGAGAGAATCCGGGATATTGACGAAGGAATTCTTGTACATACTTACGAGACCTTTTACAGTGAAGAGACAGCCGGAATGTTTGATTTCAGCTCTTACGATTATGTAGTGGATGCCATTGATACAGTGACGTCCAAGCTCTTACTTATTGAGAAGGCCAAGGCTGCGAATACGCCGGTGATTTCCTGTATGGGAACAGGAAATAAACTGAATCCGTCGAAGTTTGAGATTACGGATATTTCCAAGACAACCGTATGCCCTCTTGCTAAGGTGATGCGGACAGAGCTTCGCAAACGGGGAATTAAGAAAGTCAAGGTGCTTTATTCGAAAGAGAAGCCAATTAAACCAGCGGATAACGGAGAACGCAAGGGGACAGCGGACAGACCGGTTCCGGGAAGTATTTCTTTCGTACCCAGTGTGGCAGGGCTTCTTATTGCAGGGGAGGTCATCAATGACCTGCTTGGAGAAACGAAAAAAACAAAAGAAATAAGAATCGGATTAAACTGAAAGAATAGACAGAAAGATTGAGGATATAAAATTGAATCAGGAAATAAAACAGAAATTTTGCAGTCTTCTGGGAGAAGAGAAAGTGCTGATTGATGAACCTATGAGCAGTCATACAACATTTCGTATTGGCGGACCTGCAGATTATTTTTTACTGCCTTCCTGCAGCAGTGAGGTACAGGGAATCCTCTCCATTTGCAGAGAGGAGGGACTTCCGTATTTCGTTCTTGGAAACGGAAGCAATCTGCTGGTAAGTGATGCAGGATATCGTGGGGTTATTATTCATCTTTACAGGAATTTCAATGAGATAAAGGTTGAGGGAACAGATATCCGGGCGTCTGCGGGAGCACTGCTTTCCGGAATCGCGGCCGCTGCGAAAAATGCGTCTCTGACAGGATTTGAATTTGCCGGAGGAATTCCGGGAACGATAGGTGGAGCAGTTATGATGAATGCCGGAGCCTATGGCGGAGAGATGAAGCATGTCATAAAAGAGGTTACGGTGCTTACGAAAGAGGGAGAGATTCTTGCGCTTCCTGTGGAAGAGCTTGCGTTCGGCTACCGCACAAGTGTAGTTAAGACAGCAGAATATGTTGTTCTTGAAGCTGTGATTCATCTGGAAAAAGGAGATATGCAGGCTATTGGTGAGAGAATGAAGGAACTTACGGAGCAGCGTACCAGCAAACAGCCGCTTGAGTATCCAAGCGCCGGAAGCACCTTCAAGCGTCCAGAGGGATACTTCGCAGGCAAGCTTATCATGGATACGGGGCTTCGTGGCTATCGAGTGGGAGGAGCCCAGGTTTCTGAGAAGCACTGTGGATTTGTCATTAATGCAGGAGGGGCAACAGCGGCAGATGTAGTGCAGCTGATGTCTGACGTGAACGAGAAGGTCAAGGCGAAATTTGGCGTTTCGCTGGAACCGGAAGTAAGATTTCTGGGATTTTGATCTATCACAGACAGCAGGCGTATTTCTGATATGCTCTGTATAAGTCTGTTAAAATTATTTACAGGAGAGAAAAGATGCGGTTTGTAATAGTAACGGGTGTTTCAGGCGCTGGAAAAACGGCAGCGTTAAAAATGTTGGAAGATGTCGGATATTTTTGCGTAGATAATCTTCCGATTCCGCTGATTGAGAAATTTGTATCTCTTATGAATGATTCTACAGGAGAGGATGTACGGAATGCAGCTCTTGGTATTGATGCGAGAAGCGGAGATGCTCTGGATGAGCTGGAGATTGTTCTTGACAGGATGAAGGAGTCAGGATATGAATTTGAGATTCTTTTTCTGGATGCAGATGACAGAACTTTGGTCAAGAGATATAAGGAGACAAGAAGGCTCCATCCCCTTGCCTATGGGGGACGAGTGGACGATGGAATCCGTCTGGAGAGAGAAAAAATGCGTTTTCTGAAAGAGAGAGCGGATTATATTATTGATACAAGCCATCTGCTCACAAGAGAACTGAAGCAGGAACTTGAAAAGATTTTTGTGAAAAATCAGGAGTTCCATAATATTATGGTGTCGGTTTTATCTTTTGGCTTCAAATACGGAATCCCTGCTGATGCAGATCTTGTTTTTGATGTCAGATTTTTGCCGAATCCTTACTATCTTGATGAACTGCGCCCGAAAACAGGACTGGATGACAGTGTTTATAATTATGTTATGGACTGTGATGCTGCCAGAAAGTTTGCGTCAATGCTGGAAGAAATGGTGACATTTCTGATTCCGAATTATATAAAAGAAGGAAAAACAAATCTGGTAATCGCTGTTGGATGTACAGGGGGAAAACACCGTTCTGTGACGATTGCCCGTGAGCTGTACAGCAGAATTTCAGGGAATAATAAGTATGGAATCCGCCTGGAACACAGAGATATTAAAAAGTAAGAAAGTTGAGGTTGGGAAATGTCTTTTTCGGGGATGGTGAAAGAAGAACTTTCCAAACAGATTAGTCCTGCACGGCATTGCTGTATGGCAGAGCTTGCCGCACTTTTGTGCGCTTGCGGAAGACTCGAGGAGGATTTTGGTTGTAAAAAGCTGAAAGTACAGACAGAAAACGAGGTAGTTGTAAGAAAGTGCTTTACATTACTGCAAAAAACATTTAATATAAGGACAGAGATATACATTCGCGAAAGCGGTCACATGAAGCGACTAAAGGTATATGTTCTCGAGATTACAGATCCGGAGCAAATTCAGGAAGTTCTTCAGGGGACGAAGCTTACCGTGGATAAAAACTCCGGAGGAACACTTGCGCTGGAGAATCTTCTGGTGATCCAGCAGAACTGCTGCAAGCGAGCTTTCATTAGAGGTGCTTTTCTTTCGTCCGGATCTATCAGTGATCCTGAGAAAGGGTATCATTTCGAGATTGTATACCCGGATGAGCGAAGAGCCGTGCAACTACAGACAATTACACGCAGTTTTGATATTGATGCTAAGATTGTTCAGCGCAAGAAATCATATGTGGTCTATGTGAAAGAAGGCGCTCAGATTGTCGATATGCTGGCGGTTATGGAAGCGAACGTAGCATTGATGAACTTGGAGAATATCCGGATTCTGAAAGAAATGCGTAATTCAGTAAACCGGAAAGTGAACTGTGAAACTGCGAATATCAATAAGACAGTAAATGCCGCCGTAAAGCAGATTGAAGACATTAAGCTTATTCAGAAGTATATAGGTTTTGAGCAACTGAATGAAGGTCTTGCCCAGCTTGCCGGATTGCGGCTGCAGTATCCAGAGGCAACACTTAAAGAATTAGGAATGATGTTGAACCCGCAGGTTGGTAAATCTGGAGTCAACCACCGTTTAAGAAAACTGAGTGTAATGGCAGAAGAATTGCGGGAGAAACAAGGAGGAGAATTATTATGATTAAAAAACCAATCACCATTAATTTAGCAACCGGACTGGAGGCGCGTCCTGTAGCGCAGTTGGTACAGGTGGCAAGCCAGTTTGACAGTGAGATTTATGTCGAGATTGGAAAAAAGAAAGTCAATGCAAAAAGTATCATGGGAATGATGACACTTGGACTGGATGCAGGAGAAGAAATCACTCTTTCTGCAAATGGTGAAGATGAAGAAGCTGCTATGAACAGCATTGAGAATTATTTAAGTAATCAATAATGATTTAACAGTGTGACATATAAACAGAGAATACAACAGCCGGAAAGGAAGACCTCTTTCCGGCTGTTTTTTGTCTGCTGCTATGATTTTTTTCGTGTAAAGAGCAGTGGATACAGAATGACCGCCCATGCTACAACAAGGAAGTAACGCATAAATGATGCAGGAAGTGAGGTGCCGATGAGGGGCTTCAATCCTGTCTGAAGGGCAAGTGTTACAGAAAGCCCGACGATAAAGCGGATGACTTTTCCTTTTGTGGTTTCAGGTGCCTTGAAATTCAAATGTGTTTTTTCTATATAATAGCCTATGGAAAATGCCATTCCGGCTCCCGCGGCTTTTACACAGTCTGAAGCATATTTTAGTTCGATAGTCCCGCCCTTGTAAAGGATGAGGGTGTAAAGTACAAGGAAAAGGCATACAAGTGCCATGCATACGGAGGTGATTTTTTCTTTTCCGTTGAGGAGTTCTTTCTTATATAATAGGTAATAACTCAGATAAGTACATAAAATAGAGACGCCGAAGGATACAAGAACATCCTGGGGCGTATGGCATCCCAGATACATTCGGGAGAAACCGATGAGGAAAATCATAAGTCCGCATAGAATTCTTATGAAATTCTTTTTTGTATAAAAACAAAGGGTTCCGAATAAGGAAGTGCAGCTTTGTGTATGACCGCTGGGAAAAGAGTAACCGGTGGCACCGGAAACGGCGGATTCTACGGGATGGAAATCCGGATTTAAAATCCATGGACGGGGAACACGGAATGTGATTTTCAACCCCTGTACAAGAAGACCGGATGTGAAATAAGAGAACCCTAGGGTGTAGGCAAGTTTTTTGTTTGAACACCAGTATAGCCAGCATATCACGACAATGACAAATGCTTCCTGAGCCAGATAAGTGATTATCTGAAAGAAAATATCTGCCCATTCTGTACGATACTGTGCCAGAAATTCCAGAAAATTCATAAAACGCATCCTTTCATATAATATAATAACCATATTATAAGTTGACCGAAAGAAAAAAACAAGGTATAATGAACGCATAAGCGACGAGCGCGACTTTGAACCGCAGATATTTCGACTGCTTGCAGGCGTAAATATCTAAGGGAGAAGGCATGTGAGTGCAACGAACACCGAAAAAGCGAAGCTTTTGAGGTAGCGCGAGGAGTAGATTTACTAAACTAGAATAAGGAGCGTTTATAATGTCGAAATTTTTGAAATTTATCGTGCATTTTGTGGTGATATGTACCATAATCTGTGTATTGGCGCTGGCACTTCCGCCATTCTTTGGTGTTAAAACTCAGATTATGGATGATTCCAGTAAAGAGAGTAACCTGTCGATGGGATCTGTAACTTATGCGATTCCTGTTAAGGCAGAAGAAATATCAGTAGGAGATTCTCTTCTTGTACAGGAGGATTCATCTGCATATAAATATAAAATCACAGCAATTGATTTGGAGAAAAATACTCTTACAGTAGTTGATCCTACTGTATCAGGCGCAGAGACGGTATCTGCAATGATTAAGGAGTACGTTCCTAAGATTGTTCTGACAGTACCTTTCCTGGGCTATCTTCTGGTAGCGACAGAGAGTATTGAAGGGCTGATTGTTCTTGGACTTGCAGTTCTGTTTCTGATTATATTATACGTAATCGCAGAACTTACAAAGAAGAGTCCGCAGGATGATTACGATTATGAAGACGACGATCCGGAACCGGGATATGTGAAGAGCAAAAAAGAGCTTAAGCGTGAAGAGAAAGCAAAAGCCCGTCTTTATAAGGAAGAAGAACGTCAGATAAAAAAAGAAGACAAGCAGCGTAAGAAAAATAAAAAGAAGATTCGCACAGGCGGCTTTGTAGATGAAATTTATGAGGACGATTTAGAGCCGGAAGAGGAAGAGCAGCAGCCAGTTGCTGTACAGGCAGCTACATCCGAAGCACATGAGCTTTTAAGAAAGGAAATTGCGGCAGCTACTGCAGAGGAGCTTCCGGAGCAGGAACCTGTTAAGAAAGAGGAACCTGTAACACAGGATACAATTTTTGTTGTTGACGAAGTAAAGAAAGCGCTGGATAAAAAAACAGAAAAAGCAGAAAAGCTTCCAGAACCGGAAGAACCTGCAGAGATTCGTAAACTTGCAGTGCCTGTGTTTTCTGCTGCGCAGCTTGCTGAAGCTGCGAAACGTCAGGGCGATGCGCCTGAGATTGTCAGAGATGAGGTTACAAAGGTAACTCTGTTTGATTATTCTGATATTATTGCGGGTAATGAGCCTGAAGAAGAAAAGTAAATTATAATCAGAGAGCTGTTCCGTATGGAACAGCTCTTTTTGGAAAAACAGGTTTTTTATACTTGTAAAAATTGTTTTTGTAAAAAAACAAAAAAATATTAAAAAAACACTTGCAATTTAAAAAGACTTCGTTTATACTCATATTTGCTGTGACATGATAGCAATGAAGCGCGAGGTTGCCGCCAGAGAGCGGGTTTTCCGTGGAGCGAATGTCAAGTTAGGAAACTGACGACAAGTCACTGTACAAATTCAGAAAGACCATCCAGGGATGGGCGTGTGGGAAGATGTCTTAGGACACACACGGAGATGTGTACAGTCGCCGCTTGTCGTACTGCATAAAGAGTACGAATAGGAGGAGACTTTTTTTATGGCAAATCAGGTAATGAGAATCACATTAAAAGCATATGATCATCAGTTAGTAGATGCATCTGCAGCAAAAATCATCGACACTGTAAAGAAAAATGGAGCAATGGTGAGTGGACCGGTTCCGCTTCCAACTAAGAAGGAAGTTGTAACAATCTTAAGAGCCGTTCATAAATATAAAGATTCCAGAGAGCAGTTCGAGCAGAGAACTCATAAGAGACTCATCGATATCTTAACACCAACACAGAAAACAGTTGACGCTCTGTCAAGACTGGAAATGCCGGCTGGTGTTCACATCGATATCAAGATGAAAACAAAATAAGCAACACCCCCAAATTTGTTAATGCTTTTAAGCATTTATGCTATTTACTATATGATTGCCGGTAATCGGTAATCCGCTATAAGGAGGAAGAAAAAATGAAGAAAGCTATTTTAGCTACAAAAGTCGGAATGACTCAGATCTTCAATGAGGATGGCATGTTAATTCCGGTAACAGTTTTACAGGCTGGTCCTTGTGTAGTAACACAGGTTAAAACTGAAGAGAACGATGGATATGCATCTGTTCAGGTAGGTTACGGCGAGATCAGAGAAAAGCTGGTTAACAAACCGGAAAAAGGCCACTTTGAAAAAGCTGGCGTTGATGTGAAGAGATTCTTAAAAGAATTCAGATTCGAAAACGCTGCTGAATATGAAGTAGGACAGGAAATTAAAGCTGACATCTTTGCAGATGGCGATCACATTGACGTGACAGCAATCTCCAAAGGTAAAGGTTTCCAGGGTGCGATCAAGAGACACGGACAGTCCAGAGGACCAATGACTCACGGTTCCAAATACCATCGTCATGCAGGTTCCAACGGTGCTGCATCTGACCCAAGCAAGGTTGCTAAGGGCAAAAAGATGCCAGGACATATGGGTAATGTTCAGGTTACTGTACAGAACCTTGAAATCGTACGCGTAGATACAGAAAACAACTTACTGTTAGTTAAAGGTGCTGTTCCAGGACCTAAGAAATCTTTGGTTACTATCAAAGAGACAGTAAAGTCCTTATAATAGGAAAGGAGGAGCACACAAATGGCAAACGTAACTGTTTATAATATGGAAGGCAATGAAGTTGGAACAATGGAACTGAACGATGCAGTGTTCGGTGTGGAAATCAACGAGCATCTTGTTCACCTTGCTGTTGTTCGTCAGCTCGCAAATAAACGCCAGGGTACACAGAAAGCGAAAACTCGCTCTGAAGTAAGCGGCGGCGGAAGAAAACCGTGGAGACAGAAAGGAACAGGTCATGCTAGACAGGGTTCCATCCGTGCACCACAGTGGACTGGCGGCGGTGTTGTATTCGCTCCAGTACCAAGAGATTATGAAGTAAAAATGAACAAGAAAGAAAGAAGAGCCGCTCTGAAATCTGCTCTTACTTCTAAAGTTCAGGACAATAAATTAGTAGTAGTTGATGCTCTTACACTTGCAGAGGTTAAAACAAAAGAAATGCAGAAGGTTCTTACAAACCTGAAAGCTGAAAAAGCTCTTGTTGTAACTGCAGCAGATGACAAAAACATCATCCTTTCTACAAGAAACATCGCAGATGTTGAAACTGCAACTGTCAACACAATCAACGTATACGATGTTATGAAACATAACACCGTAGTTGTAACCAAAGATGCTGTTGCATCCATCGAGGAGGTATACGCATAATGGCTGACATTAAATACTATGACGTAATCAAAAAACCAGTGATTACAGAAAAATCTATGAATGCTATGGGTGAGAAGAAATACACTTTCTTAGTACATCCGGAAGCAAATAAAACACAGATCAAAGAAGCTGTGGAAAAAATGTTCGAAGGAACAAAAGTAAAAAGCGTTAACACCATGAACTTAGATGGTAAGAAAAAACGCCGTGGAATGGTAGTTGGTAAAACTGCTAAATCCAAAAAAGCTATCGTAGCTCTTACAGAGGACAGCAAAGATATCGAAATCTTCGAAGGTCTTTAATTCTTACAGATAGCGCCTATGTGCACGAAAGCACGATAACAAATTCGAAAGGAGAACAACAATGGGAATTAAAACCTATACCCCATATACACCGTCAAGAAGACATATGACTGGTTCTGATTTCTCAGAGATTACAACATCTACACCAGAGAAATCCTTAGTAGTGTCTTTAAATAAAAATGCTGGTCGTAACAACCAGGGTAAAATCACTGTAAGACACCGCGGAGGCGGAAGCAGAAGAAAATACAGAATCATCGACTTCAAGAGAAGAAAAGATGGTATCCCTGCAACAGTTAAGACTATTGAATACGATCCAAACAGAACAGCTAACATCGCTTTAATCTGCTACGCAGATGGCGAGAAAGCATATATCCTTGCTCCGGAAGGCTTAAAAGTAGGCCAGAAGGTAATGAACGGACCGGAAGCAGAAGTTCGTGTTGGTAACTGCTTACCATTAGAGCTTATCCCGGTTGGTACAATGATTCATAACATCGAGCTTCACCCAGGAAAGGGCGGACAGATGGTTCGTTCCGCTGGTAACGGCGCTCAGTTAATGGCTAAAGAAGGCAAATACGCTACACTGCGTCTGCCATCTGGTGAAATGAGAATGGTTCCGATTGTTTGCCGTGCTACAGTTGGTGAAGTCGGAAACGGCGATCACAGCCTGATC
Organism: Eubacteriales bacterium; assembly: GCA_030536995.1. GTDB lineage: Bacteria > Bacillota > Clostridia > Lachnospirales > Lachnospiraceae > Blautia_A. The sequence goes on along the minus strand of JAUNOY010000001.1, from coordinate 290,205 downwards.
AATATTGGTAAAGCTGGACGTAAACGTCACATGGGTATCAGACCTACTGTTCGTGGTTCCGTAATGAACCCGAATGACCATCCACACGGTGGTGGTGAAGGAAAGACCGGTATTGGTCGTCCTGGCCCATGCACACCATGGGGCAAACCTGCTCTTGGTCTGAAGACAAGAAAGAAAAATAAACAGTCCAACAAGCTCATCGTAAGAAGACGCGATGGAAAAGCTTTATCTAAATAATAAGGAGGAGAAAGCATGTCTCGTTCACTGAAAAAAGGACCTTTTGCAGACGCTCACTTACTTAAAAAAGTTGACGCATTAAACGCTGCAAACGAGAAATCCGTTATCAAAACTTGGTCACGCCGTTCTACAATCTTCCCATCTTTCGTAGGACACACAATCGCAGTTCACGATGGAAGAAAACACGTGCCGGTATACGTTACAGAAGATATGGTTGGACATAAACTCGGTGAGTTTGTAGCAACCAGAACTTACAGAGGACACGGAAAAGACGAAAAGAAATCCGGAGTTCGCTAATCATTGATTATATATACTGCCTGTTGTCCCCAGAGGGGCAGCAAGGCGGGTTAACCCTTAGATTGAGCAAGAGGAAAGGAGGCACTTTAAAATGGCAAAAGGACATAGAAGCCAGATCAAAAGAGCCAGAAATGAGAATAATAGAGAGACAAGACCGTCTGCAAAATTATCTTATGCGAGAATTTCTGTTCAGAAAGCCTGCTACGTATTAGATGCAATCCGTGGAAAAGATGCGCAGACAGCACTTGGTATCCTGACATACAACCCAAGATACGCTTCCAGCGTAATCAAGAAATTACTTGAGTCAGCTATCGCAAACGCTGAGAATAACAATGGTATGAACGCAGACAACCTCTACATTGCAGCATGCTACGCAGATAAAGGACCTACAATGAAGAGAATTCAGCCAAGAGCACAGGGTAGAGCTTACAGAATCGAAAAGAGAACAAGCCATATCACCATCGTGCTGGATGAAAGATAAGGAGGAAAAGCATGGGACAGAAAGTTAACCCACATGGCCTTAGAGTCGGTGTTATCAAGGATTGGGATTCAAGATGGTTCGCTGAGGCAGACTTCGCTGACTGCTTAGTAGAAGACTACAACATCAGAACCTTCCTTAAAAAGAAATTATACAGCGCAGGTGTTTCCAAAATCGAGATCGAGAGAGCATCTGACAGAGTTAAGATCATTATCTACACAGCTAAACCTGGTATCGTAATCGGTAAAGGCGGCGCTGAGATCGAAAAAGTTAAAGCTGAGTTAAAGAAATACACAGATAAGAAATTAATCGTAGATATCAAAGAAGTTAAGAGACCAGACAGAGATGCACAGTTAGTAGCTGAGAACATTGCTCTTCAGCTTGAGAACCGTATTTCTTTCCGTCGTGCTATGAAATCTACAATGCAGAGAACAATGAAGGCTGGAGCACTTGGTATTAAAACTGCTTGTTCCGGACGTCTTGGCGGTGCTGATATGGCTCGTACAGAGTTCTACAGCGAAGGTACTATTCCGCTTCAGACACTTCGTGCAGATATCGATTACGGATTCGCTGAAGCAGACACAACATACGGCAAAGTTGGCGTAAAAGCTTGGGTCTACAACGGTGAAGTACTTCCAACAAAAGGAACTAAGGAAGGGAGCGATAAATAATGTTAATGCCAAAAAGAGTTAAACGTCGTAAACAATTCCGTGGCTCCATGAGAGGTAAAGCCCTGAGAGGTAACATAATCAATTATGGTGAATTCGGTCTTGTTGCTACCGAACCTTGTTGGATTCGTTCCAACCAGATTGAGGCAGCCCGTGTTGCTATGACCCGTTACATCAAACGTGGCGGTAAGGTTTGGATTAAGATTTTCCCAGATAAACCAGTAACAGCAAAACCAGCAGAAACACGTATGGGTTCCGGTAAAGGTACTCTTGAATACTGGGTAGCAGTTGTTAAACCAGGACGTGTAATGTTCGAAATCGCAGGCGTTTCTGAAGAAATCGCACGTGAAGCATTACGTCTTGCAATGCACAAGTTACCATGTAAATGTAAAATCGTTTCTCGTGCAGACTTAGAAGGCGGTGATAACAGTGAAAATTAATAAATTCGTAGAAGATTTAAAAGCAAAATCAGCTGCAGAATTAAATGAAGAATTAGTAGCTGCTAAGAAAGAACTCTTTAACCTGAGATTTCAGAATGCAACAAATCAATTAGACAATACTAGCCGAATCAAAGAGGTTCGCAAGAACATTGCAAGAATCCAGACAGTAATCACTGAGCAGGCTAACGCTTCCAAATAATAGGAGGAAACTATCGTGGAAAGAAATCTGAGAAAAACCCGTGTGGGTAAGGTTGTAAGCAATAAGATGGACAAAACCATCGTAGTTGCAATTGAAGACCATGTAAAACATCCTCTTTACAAAAAAATCGTGAAGAGAACATATAAATTAAAAGCTCATGACGAGATGAATGAGTGCAATATCGGTGATACCGTAAAAGTAATGGAGACCAGACCGTTATCTAAAGATAAAAGATGGAGACTGGTTGAAATCGTAGAGAAAGCTAAATAAGGAGGAAACCAGTATGATTCAGCAGGAAAGTAGACTGAAAGTTGCGGATAACACTGGTGCAAAAGAAATCCTTTGTATTCGTGTTATTGGCGGCTCTACAAGAAGATATGCAAACATTGGCGATACAATCGTTGCTACAGTTAAAGATGCAACACCAGGCGGCGTTGTAAAAAAAGGTGACGTTGTTAAAGCTGTTGTAGTTAGAACAAAAAAAGGCGCTCGTCGTAAAGACGGATCTTACATCCGTTTCGATGAAAATGCTGCCGTAATCATTAAAGACGACTTAACTCCGAGAGGAACACGTATCTTTGGACCAGTTGCCAGAGAGCTTCGTGAGAAGAAATTCATGAAGATCGTTTCCTTAGCTCCGGAAGTATTATAAGGAGGGTGCCTAATGTCAGCTATGAAGATTAAAAAAGGTGATACTGTTAAAGTAATCGCTGGTAAAGATAACGGCAAAGAGGGTAAAGTTCTTGCAGTTAATGTTAAAGACAATACCGTTTTAGTCGAGAACGTAAACATGGTAAGCAAACACAGCAAACCATCAGCAGCAAACCAGAACGGCGGAATCATCACTAAAGAAGCTCCGCTGCACATCTCCAACGTAATGCTGGTTGTTGACGGAAAAGCTACAAGAGTAGGTTTCCAGATGGATGGTGACAAAAAAGTACGTGTTGCAAAAGCAACAGGTAAAGTAATCGATTAATTGAGAGAGGAGGCATGACAAGTGAGTAGATTAAAAGAAATGTACAAAAATGAGATCATGGATGCCATGACCAAAAAATTTGGATACAAAAATGTTATGGAAGTGCCAAAACTCGAAAAAATCGTTGTTAACATGGGTGTTGGTGAAGCCAAAGAAAACGCTAAGCTTCTTGATGCAGCAATCGCTGATATGGAGCTGATCACAGGACAGAAAGCAGTAGCTACAAAAGCTAAAAAATCTGTCGCTAACTTCAAAATCAGAGAGGGAATGGCTATCGGTTGTAAAACAACTTTAAGAGGTGAAAAGATGTATGAGTTCGCTGATCGTCTTATTAACCTTGCACTTCCTCGTGTACGTGACTTCCGTGGTGTAAACCCGAACGCATTTGACGGTAGAGGTAACTACGCTCTGGGTATCAAAGAGCAGTTAATCTTCCCAGAAGTTGAATATGATAAAGTTGATAAAGTAAGAGGTATGGACATCATCTTCGTTACTACAGCTAAGACTGATGAAGAAGCTCGTGAATTACTGACATTATTCAATATGCCGTTTGCAAAATAATAGGAGGAACGATTCATGGCTAAAACAGCAATGAAAATCAAACAGCAGCGTAAAGCTAAATTCTCCACAAGAGAATATACACGTTGCAAAATCTGTGGACGTCCACATTCAGTTTTAAGAAAATACGGAATCTGCCGTGTGTGCTTCCGTGAATTAGCTTACAAAGGACAGATCCCGGGCGTTAAAAAAGCTTCTTGGTAAGCCGAAACGTAATTATATAAAAACAAATTTGTCACAACAGGTAATAAAAATAGAAATGAGACATGTAAAGTCTGAAATTTAGGAGGAAACTAACATGACAATGAGCGATCCAATCGCAGATATGCTTACACGTATCCGTAACGCAAACACTGCTAAACATGATACAGTAGATGTTCCGGCATCTAAAATGAAAATTGCAATTGCTAACATCCTTTTAGACGAAGGTTATATCGCAAAATATGATTTAGTTGAAGATGGTGTTATGAAAACTCTTCACATCACACTGAAATACGGTGAAGATAAAAACGAAAAAATCATCACTGGTTTAAAGAGAATCTCCAAACCTGGTCTTCGTATTTATGCAGGCAAGGATCAGCTTCCAAGAGTTCTTGGTGGACTTGGAATCGCTATTCTTTCTACAAACCAGGGTGTTATCACTGACAAAGAAGCTCGCAAACTTAAAGTTGGCGGCGAAGTGTTAGCATTCGTTTGGTAATTTGAAAGCGTAAACTTTAAATCAAGATTTTTTATAGAGACAAACTGAAAACAGAGAGGATTCTCAGTAATCCTCTCCGATAATCTAAGTAAGGAGGACAAATATATGTCACGTATCGGTAGACTTCCTGTTGCTATTCCGGCTGGTGTAGAAGTTAAAGTCGCAGAAGGCAACGTGGTAACCGTTAAAGGATCTAAAGGAACTCTCGAAAGAGCACTTCCTGTAGAAATGGAAATCAAAGTTGAAGATGGTCAGGTAGTTGTTACAAGACCAAACGACTTAAAGAAAATGAAAGCTCTTCACGGTTTAACAAGAAGCTTAATCCACAACATGGTTGTTGGTGTAAGCGAGGGTTACACAAAAACTCTTGAAGTTAACGGTGTAGGTTATAAAGCAGCTAAACAGGGCAAGAAGCTTGTTCTTAACCTTGGTTACTCTCACCCAGTTGAAATGGAAGATCCGGAAGGAATCGAGTCCAAAGTAGATGGAAACAAAATTATCGTATCCGGTATCAGCAAAGAAAAAGTTGGTCAGTTTGCGGCTGAAATCAGAGATAAGAGAAGACCAGAGCCATACAAGGGCAAAGGTATTAAGTATATCGACGAAGTTATCAGACGTAAAGTTGGTAAAACTGGTAAGAAATAATTAAGGAGAGTGAGAAAATGATTAATAAAGGATCTAGAGCATTAGTTCGTCAGAATAAGCATAGAAGATTACGTCATCATTTAAACGGCACTGCAACAACTCCTCGTTTAGCAGTATTCCGTTCCAACAAGCATATGTATGCACAGATTATTGATGACACAGCACACAAAACTCTTGTATCAGCTTCTACTCTTCAGAAAGAAGTTAACGCTGAATTAGAGCACACAGATGATGTTGCTGCAGCAGCACACTTAGGAACTGTTATCGGTAAAAAAGCTATCGCAGCTGGTATCGAAAGCGTTGTTTTCGATAGAGGTGGATACATTTACCACGGTAAAGTGAAAGCATTAGCAGATGCAGCAAGAGAAGCTGGTCTGAAATTCTAAGAGGAAGGAGCGCAAACACATGAAACGTAATCTTATTGATGCTAGTCAGTTAGAATTAGAAGATAAAGTAGTAACAATCAAACGTGTTACAAAGGTTGTTAAAGGTGGTCGTAACTTCCGTTTCACAGCTTTAGTTGTTGTTGGTGATGGCAACGGACACGTTGGTGCAGGTTTAGGAAAAGCAGCTGAAATTCCTGAAGCAATCCGCAAAGGAAAAGAGGATGCTATGAAAAAATTAGTAACAGTAGCAAGAGACGAGAATGGTTCTATTACTCATGACTTCGTAGGAAAATTCGGTAGCGCAGAAATGCTCCTGAAGAAAGCTCCGGAAGGTACTGGTGTTATCGCCGGCGGTCCTGCACGTGCGGTAATCGAGTTAGCTGGTATTAAAAATATCCGTACAAAATGTATGGGTTCCAGAAACAAACAGAACGTTGTTCTCGCTACAATCGAAGGCTTAAGACAGTTAAAAACTCCAGAAGAAGTTGCTAAACTTCGTGGAAAATCTGTTGATGAGATTCTGGCTTAAGGAGGAATACGAAAATGGCAAACACATTAAAAGTTACATTAGTAAAATCTCCTATTGGCGCTGTTCCGAAACATAAACTTACTGTTAAAGCAATGGGTCTTACCAAACTGCACAAAACAGTTGAAATGCCGGACAATGCGGCAACAAGAGGAATGATTCAGCAGGTACAGCACCTGGTAAAAGTAGAAGAAGCATAAATTTCAAAAGGAGGTGCCAGTCATGGAATTAGCAAACTTAAGACCAGCAGATGGTTCTAAGCACAGCGACAACTTCAGAAGAGGTCGTGGACATGGTTCAGGAAACGGCAAAACAGCCGGTAAAGGACATAAAGGACAGTTAGCACGTTCCGGCCACAAAAAACCGGGATTTGAAGGTGGTCAGATGCCTTTATACAGACGTCTGCCTAAGAGAGGTTTCAAAAATAGAAACTCTAAAGAAATTATCGCAGTTAACGTTGACATTCTTAACCGTTTCGAGGATGGAGCAGAGGTAACAGCTGAGACATTACTTGCAAGCGGTGCAATTTCCAAAATCGCTGATGGCGTTAAACTTCTTGGAAATGGTGAGCTTACAAAGAAACTCAATGTTAAAGTAAATGCTGTAAGTGAAACAGCAAAAGCAAAAATTGAAGCAGCAGGTGGTTCAGTAGAGGTGATCTAATGTTTGAAACTCTTAAAAATGTTTTTAGAGTAAAAGAAATGAGACGCAAACTGCTCTACGTTGTATGGATGATTTTTATTATCCGTATCGGCTCTCAGCTCCCGGTTCCGGGAGTTGACAGCGACTTCTTCAAGAACTGGTTTGCAAGTAACGGCGGCGATGCGTTCAACTTCTTTGATGCATTCACCGGCGGCTCATTCGAGCGAATGTCAATTTTCGCATTAAACATCACACCTTATATCACTTCTTCCATCATTATGCAGCTTATGACCATTGCTATCCCGGCACTGGAAGAAATGCAGAGAGACGGCGAAGAAGGCAGAAAAAAAATCACTGCAATTACAAGATATGTGACTGTAGGCTTGGCTCTGTTTGAATCCGTTGCTATGGCAATCGGATTCGGTCGTCAGGGCCTTATTCCAGATATGAATTTCTTAAAAGGTGTAGTAGTAGTTGTCTGCCTTACAGCAGGTTCTGCTATGCTGATGTGGATTGGCGAGCGTATCACAGAGAAGGGTATCGGAAACGGTATTTCTATTGTACTTTGTATTAACATTGTTTCACGAATCCCAAGCGATTTGTCATTATTATATGAGAACTTTATCAAAGGCAAGACAATTGCAAAAGGTACACTTGCAGGTCTTATCATTGCATCAATCATCGTTGTTGTAGTTGTACTGGTACTGGTTCTCAACGGAGCAGAAAGAAGAATCCCTGTTCAGTATTCCAAGAAAATGGTCGGAAGAAAAATGATGGGCGGTCAGTCCACCAATATTCCTCTGAAAGTCAATACTGCGGGTGTTATTCCTGTCATTTTTGCTTCATCCATTATGTCTTTCCCAACAGTTATTGCACAGCTTCTGGGTAAAGGAAATGGAACAGGTATCGGAAGTGAGATTCTTCGCGGTCTGTCTTCTAATAACTGGTGTAATCCGAAACAGCTTCAGTATAGCTGGGGATTAATTCTGTACATTGTGCTTTGTGTATTCTTCGCATATTTCTACACTTCCATCACATTTAATCCACTGGAAGTAGCAGATAATATCAAGAAGCAGGGTGGTTTCATTCCTGGTATTCGTCCGGGAAAACCTACGTCAGATTATTTGACTAATATCTTAAATTATATTATATTTATAGGTGCAGTAGGTCTTATTATTGTGGCGATCATTCCGTTCTTCTTCAATGGAATTTTCGGAGCAAATGTATCATTCGGTGGAACTTCCATCATCATTATTGTTGGTGTAGTTCTTGAGACTGTGAAACAGATTGAATCACAGATGCTCGTCCGCAACTATAAAGGCTTCCTGAACAACTAAAAATGAGAGGTTGCGGTGCTTTGTGCGTCGCAGCCTTGATTTGCTAAAACACAAAAGTACAAAAAAGTACAGAAATGGAGGGTTTTACCTATGAAAATCATTATGTTAGGTGCACCGGGAGCAGGAAAAGGCACACAGGCAAAGAAAATTGCGGAGAAATACAATATCCCGCATATTTCAACAGGCGATATTTTCCGTGCGAACATCAAAAACGGTACAGAACTTGGTAAGAAAGCGAAAACCTACATGGATCAGGGACTTCTCGTTCCGGATGAACTGACTTGTGACCTGGTTGTGGATAGAATTCAGCAGCCGGATGCAGCAAACGGTTATGTTCTGGATGGTTTCCCAAGAACAATTCCTCAGGCAGAATGTCTGACAGACGCTCTGAATAAACTGGGAAGTAAGATGGATTATGCAATCGATGTGGACGTACCGGACGAGAATATCGTAAACCGTATGTCCGGAAGACGTGCCTGCCTGAAATGCGGCGCTACATATCATGTAGTATATGCTGCACCGAAGACAGAGGGCGTTTGCGATGTATGTGGCGAGCAGCTTGTTCTTCGTGATGATGACCAGCCGGAAACAGTACAGAAGAGACTGAATGTATATCACGAGCAGACACAGCCGCTTATCGACTACTATACAAAACAGGAAATTTTAAAAACAGTAGACGGCACAAAGAACCTGGATGATGTATTCGGGGAAGTTGTTGCTATTCTGGGAGAGTAATTACGGTGTTTTTAATACACCACTGGAGGTAACATGTCGGTTTCGATAAAGACAGAACACGAAATAGAACTTATGAGGGAGGCAGGTCATCTTCTGGAAAAGGTTCATGATGGTCTGATTCCCTACATTAAACCGGGAATCAGCACGAAGGAGCTTGACCGTATCGGCGAGGAAATGATTCGCTCTTTGGGATGCGTCCCGAACTTTTTGAACTACGGAGGATTTCCGGGTTCCTTTTGTATCAGTTTAAATGATGAGGTCGTTCACGGAATCCCGTCCGAAGAGAAGATTATTCAGGACGGAGACCTTGTGAAGATTGACGCAGGACTGATTTATAAGGGCTATCACTCTGATGCAGCAAGGACTTATGCAGTAGGAGAGGTTTCCCCTGAGGCACGCAAATTAATGGATGTGACCAGGGAATGTTTCTTTGAGGGCCTGAAGGCTGCAAGAGCAGGAAATCATCTCAATGATATTTCCAAGGCAATCGGTGCCCACGCTGCAAAATACCGTTATGGTATTGTCCGTGATCTTGTTGGACATGGAATCGGCACCCACCTTCACGAAGATCCGCAGATTCCGAATTTCCCGCAGAGAAGAAGGGGCGTACGCCTTATGCCGGGAATGACTCTGGCTGTGGAACCAATGATAAATTTGGGCCGAGCTGATGTGGCATGGCTGGATGATGAGTGGACAGTAGTGACGATGGATGGTTCACTTTCTGCCCATTATGAGAATACAATTCTTATTACGGATGGAGATCCGGAGATTTTGACTCTCACGAAATAACTTGGACGACATAGGAGGTTAAAAATGTCAAAAGCAGATGTAATTGAAGTGGAAGGCACTGTTCTGGAGAAGCTGCCTAACGCAATGTTTAAAGTGGAACTTGAGAACAAACATGTAGTGCTTGCACATATCAGTGGAAAGTTACGAATGAACTTCATTCGTATTCTGCCGGGAGATAAGGTTACAATTGAACTGTCTCCTTATGATCTGTCCAAGGGCAGAATCATCTGGCGAGATAAATAAAGTGGACTGAGGGGGGCGAGCTCGAAGTTGCGAAAGCCCGCACGCCCCCTCAGACTCCCCCCGTTGGGCATGCAGATAATTGCGAGTGTCCGGGAGAGCTGTGTCGGTGTTTTAGAAGTTGCCGATGCAGCTTTTTTTGTTGCGATTAAGATGATCCAGCTGATAGGGGCAGAGCAGAAATTTAGCTTGATTTTCAGAAAAATATGTGGTATAGTGTCTATCAAAGAAAAGGGAGTAGCTTCCATTATGAAAGATTCCTGAGTTGTTTCTTTCAGAAGTGGTACATATATGCGTCAGAACGGTAGATTTAAAATACCCGCGATATGAGTAATCAGCAAGACTTTTGTTTTTGGCATGGGAATACGTGTCTTAAATGAAAGTCTTTTTCTTTTCTTTCCAGATAAAAAATAAGCATAGTATGAAGGAGGAGCAACGTGGAGGATTTTAACAATTTCGGAAGTAATCTGTTCTCAGGAATGAACGGAAAGAAAGCGGGGAAAACACCCGGGAAGATGCCGAAAGTCGGCAAGCATATGAAGCATGTAGCTTTAGGAGTAGCAGGAATTGTCGTTATTGGAATTCTTGCAGGAGATGCTTCTTACCAGATTCAGGAACAGGAGCAGGCGGTACTGACTACTTTTGGTGTACCAAAAGCAGTAACGGAGACAGGACTTCATTTTAAGGTGCCATTTATCCAGAAAGTTCAAAAAGTAAATACAACCATTCAGGGTTTCCCTATCGGATATGATATTGAAAACAATGAAACAGTAGAAAATGAAGGAGTCATGATTACTTCAGATTATAACTTTATTGATGTGGATTTCTTTGTAGAGTACAGAATTGCGGATCCTGTAAAATATCTCTATACCTCTGAGGAGCCGGAGAATATTTTGAAAAATATTTCCCAGAGCTGTATCCGCACTGTCATTGCAAGCTATAAGGTAGATGATGTATTGACAACCGGAAAGAGTGAAATCCAGAGTAAGATCAAAGAGATGATCATGAACCAGGTGGAGGAGCAGGATATTGGAATTCAACTTGTTAACATCACCATTCAGGACTCTGAACCTCCGACTCAGGAGGTTATGAGGGCGTTTAAAGCAGTGGAGACTGCAAAACAGGGAAAAGAGACGGCATTGAATAACGCCAACAAGTACCGTAATGAGAAGATTCCGGAAGCAGAGGCAAAAGCAGACCAGATTATTCAGGATGCGGAAGCGGAAAAAGAAGTGCGTATCAACGAAGCAGAAGCAGAGGTTGCCAGATTCAATGCCATGTATGAGGAGTACAGCAAGAATCCTGAGGTAACAAAGAAGCGTATGTTCTACGAGGCAATGGAAGACGTTCTTCCTCAGATGAAGATTGTCATTGACAGCGGATATGGAGTGCAGAAGGTACTGCCTCTGGAATCCTTTGTAAGCACAATGGAAGACAGCGGGGAAGAGAACAGCGCAGAAGAGAACAGTACAGAGACAGCGGAAGCGGAGGTAGAAAATAATGAAAATTAAAAAAATACCTGTTATCATAGGCGCAGTTGTAGTTATGGCATTGGGGCTGACTTCCGTAACTGTAACAGCCCAGAATGAATATAAACTGATTCGTCAGTTTGGTAAGGTAAAAAGGGTAATCGATAAGCCGGGACTGAGCCTGAGGATTCCATTCCTGGAAACAGCAGCGACACTGCCCAAAGAAACACTTCTGTACGATTTGGCTCCGTCTGATGTTATCACAGGAGACAAGAAGACCATGATCAGCGACAGCTATGTATTATGGGAAATCGCAGATCCGCTGAAATTCGCACAGACACTGAATTCATCCATTGAAAGCGGAGAAAGCCGAATCAACACAGCCGTATATAACGCGACTAAGAATGCGATCAGCAGCATGTCACAGGATGAAGTTATTACAAGCCGTGATGGAGAGCTGGCTGAGATGGTTATGAAATCAATCGGAAACAATATGGATCAGTACGGCATTACAATTAAGAAGTTCGAGACAAAGCAGATTGACCTTCCGGATGACAATAAAGAAGCCGTATATGAACGGATGATTTCCGAGAGAGACAACATTGCGGCTACCTATACAGCTCAGGGTAATTCCGAGGCGAAGGTTATCCGCAATACTACAGATAAGGAAATGGCAATCCAGATTTCCGAAGCTGAGAAGAAAGCGGAAATTTTAAGAGCCGAAGGCGAGCAGGAATATATGAAGATTCTTGCACAGGCATACGGAGAAGAAGGTAGACAGGAATTTTATTCCTTTGTAAGAAGTCTTGATGCACTGAAGAATTCCATGACAGGAGATGACAAGACCGTTATCCTTTCGGCAGACTCCCCGATCGCCCAGATATTTGCAGGCTATTGATAAAAAATAATGATAAGTTCAGCCCCGGGCAGTGTTCTGACAGCCCGGGGCAAATTGATTTAAAAATAAATTTAAAAAACTATTGCATTTTTGAAAACAAGGTGATAGAATATAATGCGAACGCGCGAATACCTTGTTTTTTGTGCGCTCAGAAACTGCAGATTTTAATGAATAAGCGGAAGGAGGATTTCCAGTGAAAGTAAGATCATCTGTAAAGCCGATCTGCGAGAAATGCAAGATCATTAAAAGAAAAGGATCTATCAGAGTAATCTGTGAGAACCCGAAACACAAACAGCGTCAGGGTTGATTCCGGCTTGTTTGTAAACATGCGGCTGTAGTATGAAACACCCGGAAGGGTTGTTCAGACTATTTTGTGTTAATTTTTAATTTAGCATGTATTGCCTAATACCGAGAGGCAACGTTGGCCCGTTGGCCGCAACATTTCGGAAAGGCCGCTATTCGCCAACTGCGGCTGGGTGTTTTACCGAGGCACCCCAATTAGGAACTAAAAAAAGAAAGCGGCGCAGATGCACCCCATTTCACCTTGTACCGATGTACAAGTGGTGTACGGACGCAGGACTTTCAGTAAAAAAGAAGGCTGTTCACAGACTGAAGACCACAGGTCAATGTCAGGATTCAGATGAACAGTAAGAGAAAATGGAGGAAACAGTACATGGCTCGTATAGCTGGTGTAGACTTACCAAGAGAAAAACGTATTGAAATCGGTCTTACCTACATTTATGGAATTGGTAGACCAAGCGCAACAAAAATTCTTGAGCAGGCAGGCGTTGACGCTGACATTCGTGTTAGAGACCTGACTGACGAAGATGTAAAGAAAATCAGCGCTGTTATTGATGAAACAATGATGGTAGAAGGTGATCTTCGTAGAGAAATCGCTCTTAACATTAAGAGACTGCAGGAAATCGGATGCTACAGAGGTATCCGTCATCGTAAAGGACTTCCGGTTCGTGGTCAGAAGACTAAGACAAACGCTAGAACACGTAAAGGTCCTAAGAGAACAGTAGCAAATAAGAAGAAATAATCGTTGATATATTAACTAAGCAAATATAGGAAAGTGTAGGTTAGTTTTAAAATGGCAAAAGTGACTAAAAAAACGACAGCAAAACGTCGTGTCAAGAAAAACGTTGAACACGGACAGGCACACATTCAGTCTTCTTTCAACAATACAATTGTTACACTGACTGACAGTGAAGGAAACGCTCTTTCATGGGCAAGTGCAGGCGGTCTGGGATTTAGAGGTTCAAGGAAATCTACTCCTTACGCAGCACAGATGGCAGCAGAGACTGCTACAAAAGCTGCTCTGATTCATGGTTTAAAAACTGTAGACGTTATGGTAAAAGGACCAGGTTCTGGTCGTGAAGCTGCAATCCGTGCTCTTCAGGCATGCGGTCTTGAAGTAACAAGCATCCGTGACGTAACACCGGTACCACACAATGGTTGCCGTCCACCAAAACGCAGAAGAGTCTAATTAGGAGGTTGTTGAACAATGGCAGTAAATAGAGTACCTGTTCTGAAAAGATGCAGATCCCTCGCTCTGGATCCAATTTATTTAGGAATTGATAAAAAATCCACAAGACAGTTAAAACGTGCAAACCGTAAAATGTCTGAGTATGGTTTACAGTTAAGAGAAAAACAGAAAGCAAAATTCATCTACGGAGTTCTTGAGAAACCTTTCCGTAACTACTACAAAAAAGCGGACAGAATGCCGGGCCAGACAGGTGAAAACCTTATGGTTATGCTTGAGTCCAGACTTGACAACGTAGTATTCCGTCTTGGATTTGCTAGAACAAGAAAAGAAGCTCGTCAGATCGTTGACCACAAACACATCCTTGTAAACGGCAAATGTGTAAACATTCCGTCTTACCTTGTAAAAGCCGGCGATGTAATCGAGATTAAAGAAAAAGCAAAAGGATCCGAAAGATACAAAGGAATCCTTGAAGTAACTGGTGGAAGACTTGTTCCGGAATGGCTTGAGTCTGATCAGGAGAACTTAAAAGGTACAGTGAAAGAACTTCCGAACAGAGAAGCAATCGATGTTCCGGTTGACGAGATGCTTATCGTCGAGCTGTATTCTAAATAATCATACTGTTTATTTTAAGCACAGAAGTGCTTTTCGGACAGTAATCTATAATTACTTAAGGGTTCTTTTTGAACCCTTTAAGTAAATTTAGAAACGTAACGTTTCGTTACAATATATACCCTCAAACTTTCATTAACCCAGAAGGAGGGAACAAAATAGTGTTTGATTTTAATAAACCAAAAATCGAAATTACCGAAATATCCGAAGACAAAAAATTTGGCAGATTCGTAGTAGAACCTCTGGAAAGAGGATATGGTACTACACTTGGCAATTCTCTCAGAAGAATTATGCTGTCATCCCTGCCGGGAGCAGCTGTTAGCCAGGTAAAGATCGACGGTGTACTTCATGAATTCAGCTCCATCCCAGGGGTAAAGGAAGATGTCAGCGAGATCATCATGAATCTGAAGAGTCTTGCAATCAAGAATTACAGCTCTGACAATGAGCCGAAGACTGCATACATTGAGTGTGAAGGCAAAGGTGTTGTTACTGCTGCCGACATCCAGGCTGATCAGGATATCGAGATCATGAATCCAGATCAGGTTATTGCAACCCTGAATGGAGGAAAAGACTGCAGACTTGCAATGGAGCTTACCATTACCAAAGGACGCGGATATATCAGTGCAGATAAAGGCAAATCAGACGATATGCCTATCGGTGTTCTTGCAGTAGATGCAATCTATACACCAGTAGACAGAGTCAACATGGTTGTTGAGAATACACGTGTTGGTCAGGTAACTGACTACGATAAACTGACACTGGATGTGTACACAAACGGTACACTGGATCCGGATGAGGCAGTCAGCCTTGCAGCAAAAGTGTTAAGCGAGCATTTAAGCCTTTTCATTGACCTTTCCGAGAACGCAAAGACCGCTGAGGTTATGATTGAGAAAGAAGACAATGAGAAAGAAAAAGTTCTGGAAATGAGCATTGATGAGCTTGAATTATCTGTTCGTTCCTACAACTGCTTAAAGAGAGCTGGTATTAATACAGTTGAAGAATTATGCAACAAGACTTCTGATGATATGATGAAGGTTCGTAACCTTGGTCGCAAGTCATTAGAAGAGGTACTTGCGAAACTGAAAGAGCTGGGCTTACAGCTTCAGCCAACTGAGGAATAATCTGCCACAGAGCAGGAGATTTCCAGCGCATATAAATTACAGTGGGGTGCCAAAGCAGTGATGCAGTAAGACCGAACAAGCGTGTTTCACTGTCCCACAGATGGAGGATAAAATAATGGCAAAATATAGAAAATTAAGCAGAACAGCTTCCCAGAGAAAAGCATTACTCAGAAACCAGGTAACTAATCTGTTATACAACGGAAAAATCGTTACTACAGAAGCAAAAGCAAAAGAAATCCGTAAAATCGCTGAAGGCCTTATCGCTATGGCAGTTCGCGAGAAAGACAACTTCGAGACAGTTACAGTAACTGCTAAAGTTGCTCGTAAAGATGCTGAAGGCAAGAGAGTGAAAGAAGTTGTTGATGGAAAGAAGAAAACTGTATACGATGAAGTACAGAAAGAAATCACAAAAGATGCTCCTTCCAGACTTCATGCTCGTCGTCAGATGATGAAAGTTTTCTATCCTGTAACTGAGGTTCCGGCTAAGGGTGCAGGCAGAAAGAAAAACACAAAAGAAGTTGACATGGTTAAGAAAATGTTCGAAGAAGTTGCTCCGAAATACGTTGGACGTAACGGTGGTTACACAAGAATCGTAAAGATTGGTCAGCGTAAAGGTGACGGCGCAATGGAAGTATTAATCGAGTTAGTATAATTTTTGATTAATAATTCTGCAAAGAATCAGAGCTGTGTGCAGACAGATTATTTTGTCTGTACACAGCTTTTTTGTGGTTATCCTATTAAAACCTTGATTATTGCTGTCATTTAGCGTAAAATCGTAATGTACAAAAAATGAGAATAAAGATATATAATATGCTTATATATAATGGGTAGAAAGGAAAGATACAAAGGTGAAAATTGAGTGAAAAACGCACCTGCCGGAGTCGAAGGCGTGTTCTTCGCAATATTCTGCTTTTGACAGAGATTCTTATTATATCGTTAATAATCGTTGGAGGAAGCAGACTTTCGATACAGCAAAAGAAAGCTGCGCGTAAAAATAACAGGATACAGAAGACAGTGCAGACAACAACACCGGATTTTTCATGGAATAACTACAAAGTAATTGCTCATGCACTGGGAGGACTTGACGGCAAAAGTTATCTGAATTCAAGAGAGAGTTTTATTAGCAGCTATAAAAAAGGTGTACGTCTTTTCGAAGTGGATTTGACCAAAACCTCGGACGGTGTCTGGGTTTGTCGTCATAACTGGAATAAATCGTTAGGGCAATGGCAGGGGGAAGAAAAGATGATTCTTACTGCGGAAGAATTTTTGGAAAGACCGATTTATGGGAAATATACACCTATGAGCTTGGAGGACCTCCTTGTACTTTTGAAGGATTATCCGGATGCATTTGTACTTCTTGATTCCAAACAATATTCTATACGGAATTACAGGAGAACCCTTGATGACTACAGCGAATATGTAAAGATTGCGCAGAATGCGGGAGCAGAAAAAGTGCTCGAACAACTGATACCGGAAATTTACAATCAGGCAATGTTTTCGGGAACTGCGCTGATATATGATTTTCCATCCTATATTTATTCGCTGTGGCAGGAGTATCCTTTGGAGAAAATAAAAGAAATTGCGGCTTTTTGCAAAGAAAAGAAAATTCCGGCAGTTACAGTATACAGTAAGTACTGGACAGAGGAAATACAGGAGATATTTGAAAAACATGGACTTATGGTATATGTTTACACAGTAAATGAAGAATCAGAAGCAAAAAAATTTATGAGGAACGGTGTAGCAGGAATCTGTTCAGATATCCTGTTGGACAAAGATTTGGAGACATAAAAGGAAAATAAAGAATGAAGATAAGAAGAATGCTTGCTGTAAGCACAGCAAAAATTGTTGGGTATATATGCAAAAAGATGGGACGCCAGGGCGTTACCTGGGCGGGAAAGATTGCACTGAAAATCTGTCCGGATATTCTGGAACAGTTAGCAGGACAGGTAAGGGAACATATCTTTGCCGTATGTGGAACAAATGGAAAGACAACTACGAATAATATGCTCTGTGCGGCTCTGGAAGCAGAAGGAAAAAAGGTGATCTGTAATCATACAGGTTCCAATATGCTTAACGGTGTGGTTTCCGCATTTGTTCTGGGGGCAAAATGGAATGGAAAACTTGATGCAGATTATGCCTGCATTGAGGCGGACGAAGCGTCCACAAGATACATTTTCCCTGCAATCAAGCCGGATTATATGATTCTTACGAATCTGTTCCGCGACCAGCTGGACCGTTATGGAGAAATTGATATTACCATGAATATTCTGGAAGAAATGATGCGTAAGGTTCCGGATATGAAGATTATTGTAAATGGAGATGATGCTCTAAGTGCGTATATTGCCATGGACAGCGGAAATGATTTTACAACTTATGGAATCAGCGGGCAGGTCATGGAAAATGCGGCAAGTGAAATTAGAGAGGGGCGCTTCTGTAAATGTTGCGGGAAACGCCTGGAATATAATTTCTATCATTACAGCCAGCTTGGAGATTATTATTGTCCGAAATGTGGATTTAAACGTCCTGAAATTGCTTTTGATGCAGAGGATGTAAAGGTTGGAGACCAGCTTGTGTTTACAGTGGAAGACACCCATATTGTGGCAAATTATAAAGGATTTTATAATGTATATAATATTCTGGCAGCTTACGCGGGAGTGCGCACAGCAGGGCTAAAAGCAGAACATTTTAATGAGATGCTTCGAAAGTTTAATCCCGAGAATGGTCGTATGGAGCAGTTCCGCATCAAAGGAACAGGAATCACTTTGAATCTTGCTAAGAATCCGGCTGGTTTTAACCAGAATATTTCTGCAGTGATGCAGGATAAAGCGCCAAAGGATATTATTATTGCCATCAACGATAATGCACAGGATGGAATTGATATTTCCTGGCTCTGGGACGTAGACTTTGATTTGTTTAAGGATGAGAGCATTCGTTCGATTACAGTAAGCGGAATTCGCTGTCAGGATATGCGCCTGCGTCTGAAGTATGTAGATATTCCGTCAGAACTGGAAAGTGATGTGGAAAGGGCGATCAGAAACAGAATAGAGAACGGTACGGGAAATCTTTATCTGCTTGTTAATTATACGGCCTTGTTCAGTACCAGAAATATTCTGAAGAAACTGGAGGGTGAGAAATGATGAAAGTGACAATAGGACATTTATATCCGGATCTTTTAAATCTTTACGGAGACAGGGGAAACATCCAGTGTCTTGTGAAAAGATGTCAGTGGAGAGGAATTGAGGCTGAGGTAAAAACATTTGAACTGGATGATAAAATAAGCTTTAATGGATTGGATATTGTGCTTTTGGGCGGAGGTTCCGACAGAGAGCAGATGCTGGTATGCGAAAAGCTTCGTCAGATACGCGGAGAGTTTAAAGGTTATGTGGAAGATAACGGTGTTGTGATTGCTATCTGCGGAGGATATCAGCTTCTCGGAGAATACTATAAAACAGAGAAGGGAATGATTCCGGGACTGGAACTGGTAGATATGTGTACAGAACAGGGAGAAGGGCGCCTTATCAGCAATATCGTGCTGAAAAGTGAGCTTTTCGACATGCCTGTTGTAGGGTTTGAGAATCACGGCGGAAGGACTGACATAAGAGGAAATAAGCCTCTTGGAAAGGTACTTTACGGAGAAGGAAATAACGGACAGTCTAAAGAAGAGGGAATTGTTTATAAAAATGTAATTGGAACTTATCTTCACGGTCCGCTTCTTCCCAAGAACCCACAACTTGCAGACTGGTTGATCAGCCGGGCGCTGGAGCGCAAATATGGAGAAAAAGTGGAACTTACACCTCTCGACGACAGTCAGGAGAAGGAAGCAAACGCATATATATATAACAGATTTGCAGGAGGCGCATTATGAGAAATAAAAGAGCTCTTTTACTTGTGGGCACTTTGGCAGTATTTCTTTCTGCCTGTGGCCCGAATAAAGCTGCAGAGGCAGTAAAAGAAAGTGAAGAAATCGAAAAAGAGGGAAAAAGCTCCGAAAGCGAAGAAAAAGAAACCGAAACAGAAGAGGCAGAGACAGAGGAAGAGACTGAACCGGAAGAAGCCGTAAAGGTTGGAATCCTTCTTCCTGAGGAAGGAACAAAAGATGAGGAATATCTGTCGCAGAAGTTCGAGGAGGCAGGGTATGAAGCGGAGATTCTGACTGCCGGAAATGATACGGAAACGCAGATACAGCAGATACAGACACTTGTGGAATCTGAGGCAGCAGCTATTGTAGTGAATCCTGTGGATGCCTATGGGCTTTCCGAAGCTTTTGCGGAGGCGCAGGAGAAAGAGATTCCGGTATTTTCGTATGATAAGCTGGTTATGAATACGGAGCTTGTAAAGTATTATGCAGCCTTTGACACCAGAGCAGAAGGCAGACTGGTCGGTGAAACGATCGTGAAGCTGAAAGATTTAGAGGCAGCCAGAGAAGAAAAGCTTTCCTATACGATTGAGTTTCTGATGGGAACACCTGAGGATGTAAGAGAATTGTTTTTCTACAATGGAATCCTTGAGGTATTGCAGGAATATCTGGATGATGGAACTCTTGTATGTAAATCGGGCAAGATGACGTTTGATGATACCAGTGTAATGAGGGGAAGCGAAGTTGCGGCGAAAAGCAAGCTTCAGAGTATTATGGATGAATTTTATGCGACAGAGGGAACACCGGATATTATCTGTACTGCTTCTGACAAATATACATATACCGTATCGGAACTTCTTGAATCCAGGGATATTAATGCAGAAAATGGAAATCTGCCGCTGATCACAGGTTTTGGAAGTGAGGCAGAGGCAATAAAAGCGATTGCGGAAGGTAAAATAGGATTTACACTTTTCCAGGACAGAAGTGAGCTGGCGGATGTTTGTGTGAAAATGGTGGATGGATATCTTACAGGCGATAAGGCTCAGGTGGATAACTATTCACAGTATGATAACGGAAAAAAGATTATAGGAGCATATACTTGTGAGGCAGAAGTAATTGATGGAGATAATTATCAGATTATGGTAGATAATGGAACTTATACGGAGGAAGAGATTATGCCGGAGGAAGACGCAAAGCCATATTCCTCTGTTACGCCATCACCTTCAGAAACATTAGCTGCAACTCCGACGCCGGAACCGGAAGGCACGGCTGTTCCTGTATCAAAGGCATAAAAGGAGAAAAAAGTGACAGGGGAATAAAAATTCTCCTGTCATTTTTCTTTTCCGTTATTCTCTGAATGTGAGGGAGTCATCGGTCATGGAATCTACAATTGCAAGAGATTCCAGTCTGACACCCATATCGCGGATAATCTGGCCGCCCTGCTGGAAGCCTTTTTCGATACAGATACCTGCGCCTTCTAAGGTTGCGCCGGATTCTTTTACGATTTCAATCAGACCGAGAAGGGCACAGCCGTTTGCGAGAAAGTCGTCAATGAGAAGTACATGATCGTCCGGACCAAGGAATTTCTTGGAAAGGATGACATCGTAAACTTTCTTATGAGTAAAGGATTCTACTTTACTGGTATAGACTTCGCCGTCAAGATTAAGGCTCTGTGTTTTTTTTGCAAATATAACAGGGACATTAAAATATTGTGCAACGATACATGCAATACCGATACCGGATGCTTCAATAGTAAGAATCTTGGTAATTGGACAGTCAGAAAAACGGGCTTTAAATTCTTTACCGATTTCATTGATGAGCGCTATGTCCATCTGGTGGTTCAAAAAACTGTCTACTTTTAAAATATTTCCCGGTTTAATCGTACCATCTTTCAGAATACGGTCTTTTAAAAGTTTCATGGTTCGCTCTCCTTTGGCTATGTATGTTTATGGTTTTGGATATTATATCTACTATAAGCTATAATTGCCCGGAGTGCAATTATTTTTTGACAAAAAAATCGAAAATAATATATAATAGGGCAAAAGGACAAAAAGAAAAGGAGAAGGGAAATGAAGGAATACGAAGTAATCTGGGAAATTTTTAACAAATGTCCGAGAAATCAGATGAGGGATGTGTTTGTGGAAGAACTGGAGCTTGAGGATCCGGAGGAGTATATTAAGAATAAATTTGCAGGAAAAGACATTAGCTATGAAAAAACGGTTCTTGTAGATGGAACGATTATCTTTGATATTGTAACTTCTCAAATAAAACAGCGTTGTTCCTTTACAGAGATTTGACAGATGTGGTATAATATAAGTTATGTGCGAGGAAAACATCTGAGATACTTTCAGATGGAAAGGAGAAGTTTATGTGTGGTACAAAGGAGAAACATCAGCATATTCTTGAAGACGGAACTGTGATTGAACATACACATGGCGAACATGGTCATCATCACAGTCATGCACATACGAAGGCGGTTATCAACAGACTTTCACGGGCAATCGGTCACCTGGAATCCATTAAGCGTATGGTGGAGGACGGACGTGACTGCAGCGAGGTGCTGATACAGCTTTCGGCAGTGAAATCCGCAATAAACAACACGGGCAAGATTATACTTCAGGACCATATCGAACACTGTATTGTAGATGCAGTGGAGCATGGCGATAGAGAAGCAATTAAAGAACTGGAAGTTGCAATCGACCGGTTCATGAAGTAAATAGAAAAGGAGTGCGAAAAATGGCAAAAGAGTGTAACAGTACAACATGTACAAAATCAAGCTGTGAAGGCTGCAGCCAGAAGGACAAACCAAAGAGCTTTCTGGAGGAAATGAATAAGTTTTCTGACATTAAACATGTGGTAGGAATCGTCAGCGGTAAAGGTGGAGTAGGTAAATCCTTCGTAACAGGTTCCCTTGCAAATATGATGGCTGCAAAAGGATATAAAGTCGGTATTCTTGACGCAGATATCACAGGACCGTCCATCCCGAAAATGTACGGACTGACTGGTGCGGCAAATGCAAATGATGACGGTATTTTTCCTATGGAGACATCCAACGGAATCAAGGTTATGTCAATCAACCTTCTTCTTCCGACAGAGGATACCCCTGTAATCTGGAGAGGACCTGTTCTTGCCAATATGGTAAAACAGTTCTGGACAGATGTAATCTGGGGCGAACTGGACTATCTGTTTGTGGATATGCCTCCTGGAACAGGTGATGTTCCGCTTACTGCTTTCCAGTCTCTTCCGATAGACGGTGTAGTGATCGTGACATCTCCTCAGGATCTTGTTAAGATGATTGTAAAGAAAGCATACAACATGGCTGATATGATGAAAGTTCCTGTGCTTGGTATCGTAGAGAACTACAGCTTCGTGAAGTGTCCTGACTGCGGCAAAGAAATTAAGGTATTCGGCGAAAGCCATATTGACGAGATTGCAGCAGAACTCAATGTTCCTGTACTGGGTAAAATGCCTATTGATATTTCTTATGCGGCAACAGCTGACAGTGGAAATTTCGCAGATATCAATAATGAATATATTACGGCGGCAGCAGAGGTTATGCCTGAATAATTGTATACAGCAGATTTAAAAGTCCTTCTTTCGGGAATGTTCCCGGAAGAAGGACTTTTTTTTCGGGAGAAAGTGAAATGAAAAATATATAGTAATAAAAACTACATCATATGACAATCATTACTTGACAACTTATGGATTTGTGATATACTTTGGATATCAAAATATTTTAAGCAAAAACAATTAGTGGAACAGGAGTTTATTATGAGTGTATATAAGGAATTGAAAATCGGAAATAAAACAGCAAAATATCCAATTATACAGGGAGGAATGGGAGTTGGGATTAGTCTTGGAAAGCTTGCAGGGACTGTGGCAAAGGAAGGTGGAGTAGGAATTATTTCCACTGCCCAGATTGGTTTCAGAGAGCCGGATTTCGATGAAGCGCCGCTTACTGCGAATCTGCGTGCAATTCATAAGGAGCTTGAAAAAGCCAGAAATCTGGCGGAGAGTGGAATAGTAGGCTTTAATATCATGGTTGCTACGAGAAATTATGAAGCGTATGTACGGGAAGCTGCGGCTGCAGGTGCAGACCTTATTATTTCAGGAGCAGGGCTTCCTACAGACCTTCCCGCATATGTAGAGGGGACAGATACGGCGATTGCGCCAATTGTCTCAACGGACAAGTCTGCAAAAGTAATATTGAAATACTGGGACAGGAAGTATAAGAGAATGCCGGATCTTCTGGTGATTGAGGGACCAAAAGCCGGGGGACATCTGGGATTTACGAGAGAGCAGCTGGAGGAGTTTACAGATGAGGCATACAGTGAGGAAGTAAAGGCAATCCTTCAGACAGTAAAAAAATATGAACAGTCATATGGAATCAAAATACCGGTTGCTCTTGCAGGGGCAGTGAACACCGGAGAAAAGGTCAGATCAGCACTTGCAATGGGAGTAGATGCTGTTCAGATTGCTACGCCTTTTGTAACAACAGAAGAGTGTGATGCAGACATACGATATAAAGAAGCTTATATCAATGCAAAGAAAGAGGATATATGTATTGTGAAAAGTCCGGTGGGAATGCCGGGAAGAGCGATTGCCAACAGATTTCTTGCCCGTGTGAAAAACGGGGAGAAGATTTCACATAAATGTCACCAGTGTCTGGCGCACTGCAATCCTGCAGATATTCCGTATTGCATTACAGATGCCCTGATTCACGCGGCCAGGGGAGAAGTAGATGAAGCACTTTTATTTTGCGGCGCAGATGCCTGGAAAGAAGAAAAAATCACAACTGTATCAGAGGTGATTCAAAATCTTTTATAATACTTGAGTTTCCTATAGTTTATAGAGCTTTTCCATAGAAAAATCTCTATGGAAAAAACGGTGCTAAATAAGCTCAAGGAACCGTTCGGCAGTAGGGGATACCGGGAGGGTATCACTGCTCACAAGAACGACACGCCGGGGCGGAAGAGCCTCTTTTAAATGTATTTGAATGAGGTTTTTCATATCTGCAAGCATATAATCGGGAACGCAGGCAATGCCAAGGCCGATGCGGGCAAGGTCAATCAGGAGATCATTGCTGCTTAATTCTACTTCAGGAAGAAGTTTGAGTCCCTTGGAAAGAAACTGTCGGTGAAGAAATTCACTTGTGGTGCTTCCGGAAGAGAGCATGAGAATGGGATATCCCAGAAGCTCATCCAGACCGATAGGAGTATTTCCGATGGGAAAATATACGGGGTTGCAAACAAATACATCCCGGAAATCTTTTACAGTCTGTATCCGGGCTTTGAAGTCCAGACGGGAGTTGGGGTAGTTGCAAACAACAAAATCTACCTGTCCCTTTTCCAAAAGGTCAATGCAGCCGATAGAGGTACTGTTTGTGACTTTAATTCCCACGTCCGGGTATGCCTGGTGAAAACGATGCAGATAGTCGATGAGAAAATAGCGGCAGATAGTATCGCTTGCGCCGATACGAAGCTGTCCTCTGAGCATTTTTTCTCCGGAGAGAATAGCCTCTCCTTCGTCGAGAAGCTGTAAGGCGGGTTTTACATGCTGAAGTAGAAATTCACCTTCCGGAGTGAGAAGAACTTTTTTGGTGCTGCGTATAAAGAGTGTATGCTGAAGCTTTGTCTCCAGAGTCTTGATAGATTGGCTGACAGCAGACTGGGAGATAAAGAGCTGTCTGGAGGCTTCGGAAAAACTTAGAGTTGTAGCGACATAATAAAAAACTTTGTACAATTCAAGGTTAATATCCATAAAAATCATTCCCTTCAACACAATTATCCTATTAGTTTAATTAATAAAAGATATAAGATATATTAATTTTACTAATGATATTTCTTATGATACTATAAAGACAGTAAAAGTGCAAGATGCCGTTACTAATATTGAAGGTTTAACAGTTGAAGATACTGTTTTCCCGCTATGATTTCTGAAAAAGAAGCGGGAGGAGCGGTAACTATTTGAAAGGAGCTTTCTATGAGCAACGTAAGACGAGTTTATGTAGAAAAGAAACCTGCTTTTGCTGTAAAGGCGAAAGAACTGAAACATGAGATCAGCAGCTATCTCGGAATCAAAACCGTGACAGCCGTAAGAGAACTGATCCGTTATGATGTAGAGAATATTTCCGATGAGGTTTTTGAAAAAGCCTGCAGAGGTGTTTTCGCAGAGCCTCCTGTAGATGATTTATACCTGGAGAATCTGGAGACAGCAGAAGGTGCCCGCATTTTTTCTGTAGAATATCTTCCGGGACAGTTTGACCAGAGAGCAGATTCAGCAGTACAGTGCGTACAGTTCTTAGATGAGAATGCACAGCCTATTATCCGTTCTGCAACTACTTATGTAATCGAAGGAACAATTACAGACGAAGAATTTGCAGCAATCAAAACTCACTGCATCAACCCTGTAGATTCCCGTGAAACAGGAATGGAGAAACCAGAAACACTTGTAACTGTTTTTGATGATCCAGAAGATGTTAAGGTGTTCACAGGCTTCCAGAAAATGGCAGAGAAGGATTTAAAAGAGCTTTATGATTCTTTAAATCTTGCTATGACATTTAAGGATTTCCTTCATATTCAGAAATACTTCAAGGGTGAAGAGAAACGTGATCCATCCATGACAGAAATCCGTGTACTGGATACCTACTGGTCTGACCATTGCCGTCATACAACATTCTCCACAGAGCTGACAGATGTTAAATTTAACGATGGCGATTACAAAGCACCAATCGTTGATACATACAACAGATACCTTGCTGACAGAAAGGTTCTTTATAAAGGAAGAAAAGATAAATTTGTATGCCTTATGGATCTGGCTCTGATGGCGATGAAGAAGCTTAAAGCAGAGGGCAAACTGGCGGATCAGGAAGAGTCTGATGAAATCAATGCCTGCAGTATTGTAGTTCCTGTAGATGTTGACGGTAAGGAAGAAGAGTGGCTGATCAACTTCAAAAATGAGACACACAACCATCCAACAGAAATCGAGCCATTTGGTGGTGCTGCTACATGTCTTGGTGGTGCTATCCGTGACCCGCTTTCCGGACGTACATACGTATATCAGGCAATGCGTGTAACAGGTGCTGCTGATCCTACAGTTTCTGTTAAAGAAACTCTGAAGGGTAAACTTCCTCAGAAGAAGCTGGTTCGCGGTGCTGCACATGGCTACAGCTCTTACGGAAACCAGATCGGTCTGGCTACAGGTTATGTAAAAGAAATCTATCACCCAGATTACGTTGCAAAACGTATGGAAATCGGTGCAGTTCTCGGTGCAGCTCCAAGACGTGCTGTTATTCGTGAGAACTCTGATCCGGGTGATATCATCATCCTTCTTGGTGGACGTACCGGTCGTGATGGTATCGGCGGTGCTACAGGTTCCTCCAAGGTTCATACAGAAGCTTCCATCGAAGTCTGCGGCGCAGAGGTTCAGAAAGGTAATGCACCAACTGAGCGTAAAATCCAGCGTATGTTCAGACGTGAAGAAGTTAGTAAGATCATCAAGAAATGTAATGACTTTGGTGCAGGCGGTGTTTCCGTTGCAATCGGTGAGTTAGCAGCAGGTCTTCGCATTGATCTTGATAAAGTTCCTAAAAAATATGCAGGTCTTGACGGTACAGAAATCGCGATCTCCGAGTCTCAGGAGCGTATGGCTGTAGTTGTTGACCCTAAAGATGTAGATAAATTCCTTGCTTTCGCTAATGAAGAGAACTTAGAGGCTGTAAAAGTAGCGGTTGTTACAAAAGAGCCACGTCTTGTTCTTTCCTGGAGAGGCAAAGAAATCGTAAATATCTCCCGTGCATTCCTTGATACAAACGGTGCACACCAGGAGACAACTGTAGAAGTTGAAATTCCAGCAAAAGAGGGTAACCTTTTTGCACAGCGCCCAGACGTAGCAGACGTAAGAGCAAAATGGCTGGAAACACTGGCTGACTTAAACGTATGTTCCCAGAAGGGTCTTGTGGAAATGTTTGACGGTTCCATCGGTGCAGGCAGCGTATTTATGCCTCATGGCGGTAAATACCAGATGACAGAAACACAGACTATGGTTGCTAAGGTTCCTGTATTAAATGGAAAAACAGAAACTGTAACAATGATGAGCTACGGCTTTGATCCATATTTATCTTCCTGGAGCCCATACCACGGAGCTGCTTACGCTGTAACAGAATCCGTTGCTAAGATCGTTGCTACAGGTGGTGACTACAAGAAAATCCGCTTCACATTCCAGGAATACTTCCGTCGTATGACAGAAGATCCTAAGAGATGGAGCCAGCCATTTGCAGCACTTCTTGGCGCTTATGCAGCGCAGCTTGGCTTCGGTCTGCCATCTATCGGTGGTAAAGACAGTATGTCCGGTACCTTCAATGAAATCGATGTACCACCAACACTTGTTTCCTTCGCTGTAGATGTGGCGAAATTACAGGATGTTATCACACCTGAGCTTAAAAAAGCCGGAAACAAACTGGTATGGCTGCGTGCGCCTAAGGATGCTTACGATCTTCCTGATTATGCAGGAATCATGGATCAGTATGAAAAACTTCATAATGATATCCAGGCTGGTAAAGTTGTTTCTGCTTACGCACTTGATCGTCACGGTATTGCAGCAGCAGTTGCTAAGATGGCATTCGGTAACGCATTCGGCGTGAAGATTGAGCATAACCTTGATCCAAGAGACTTCTTTGCACCAGGCTTTGGTGATATCATCATGGAAGTTCCAGATGGAAAAGTTGGCGAGCTTTCCATTACTTACACAGTAATCGGTGAAGTAACAGCTGATGGTAAATTCTCCTACGGCAATGCAGAAATCACATTAGATGAAGCTTGCGGTACATGGAAAAATACTCTTGAAAAAGTATTCAAGACAGATTCCGGTCTTCCGACAATCGGTGGAAAACTTGATATCGAAGGAAACCCAGTAGAAGAGCCAATCATGTATCTCTTCGGAAAAGAAGACAGCACATACGAAAACGGCTGCTACATTCCAAAAGATATCTATGTTTGCAAAAATAAAATTGCAAAACCTCGCGTATTTATTCCAGTATTCCCTGGAACAAACTGTGAGTACGATAGTAAAAAAGCATTTGAGCGTGCAGGCGCTGAAGTAGATGTTAAGGTATTTAAGAACCTGACAGCAGCAGATATCCATGATTCTGTTGAAATCTTCGAAAAAGCAATCAACAATGCACAGATCATCATGTTCCCAGGCGGATTCTCCGCAGGTGACGAACCAGATGGTTCTGCGAAATTCTTTGCTACTGCATTCCAGAATGCTAAGATTAAAGAGGCTGTTATGAAGCTTGTAAATGAGCGTGATGGTCTTGCACTTGGTATCTGTAATGGTTTCCAGGCGCTGATCAAACTCGGCCTTGTACCATACGGCGAGATCTGTGGACAGACAGCAGATTCTCCAACACTGACATACAACACAATCGGACGTCACGTATCCAAGATGGTATACACTAAGGTTATTTCCAAGAAATCTCCTTGGTTTGCTGGAGCAGAGGCAGGCGGTGTATATGTAAACCCAGCTTCTCACGGTGAGGGACGTTTCGTAGCAAACAAAGAGTGGATCCAGAAGCTCTTTGCAAATGGACAGGTAGTAACCCAGTATTGTGACCCGAACGGAAACGTAGCAATCGACAATGAAGAATGGAACGTAAATGGTTCTTACTTCGGAATCGAAGGTATCACAAGTCCGGACGGACGTATCCTTGGCAAGATGGCACATAGTGAACGTCGTGATAATGGTGTTGCAATGAACATCTACGGAGAGCAGGATCTGAAGATCTTTGAGTCTGGTGTGAAATATTTTAAATAAAATATTCTGAACGGGGAAAGTCCTGCCGATAAGACAGGATTTCTCCTGTTTTAAACACTAATATAAGGTCTATTTTCGCGAATATTAAAAAAATAAAAAAATTTCAAAAAACCTATTGACAATTGCTGTCAAATGATGGTATACTTGCGAAGTCGGTTGAGGGAAGCAAAGAAAAAACACTTCACTACCGAAACCGCAGATATGGGGTCTTAGCTCAGCTGGGAGAGCATCTGCCTTACAAGCAGAGGGTCATAGGTTCGAGCCCTATAGGCCCCATTATTATGAAAAAAGATATGGCGAGATAGCTCAGTTGGCTAGAGCACACGGTTCATACCCGTGGTGTCGAGGGTTCGAATCCCCCTCTCGCTACTAACCGAAAATTTCGGTGATAACTGAATATGGCGAGATAGCTCAGTTGGCTAGAGCACACGGTTCATACCCGTGGTGTCGAGGGTTCGAATCCCCCTCTCGCTATTACAGAAGACCTGTCGTGATGATAAATCCTGACAGGTTTTTTGTTTTTAAAAAAAGTTTCAGATTGACTTTTCAGACTGTTTTTTTTATAGTAATAATGTTGAAAAATAACAGCGGAAAAGAGTTTAGACAGAAGGAGTGTTGTGCTATGGGAAAAAAGCTGATATTCATTTTTAACCCCAAAGCAGGCAAAGGAAAAATCAAGTCTTCTCTTATGGAAATTGTAGATATCTTTAATAAGGGAGGCTATGAGGTGATCATCCGTGCCACCCAGCATCCGAGAGATGCTTATGAGCAGGCGAAATTTTATGCAGAAAAGGTGGATCTGGTGGTATGCAGCGGCGGAGACGGGACTCTTGACGAAGTTCTTACCGGTATTATGGAAATGGGAAGTTCTGTTCCTATCGGGTATATTCCGGCAGGCAGCACGAATGATTTTGCCAATAGTCTGTTCATGCCTAAGAATATGGCGGAGGCAGCTGCAAATATTATGGAAGAAGAGTTGTATCATTGCGACATTGGAATGATGAATAACAGAAGTTTTGCTTATATTGCTGCGTTTGGGCTGTTTACGGATGTCGCATATGAGACAGATCAGGATTTAAAGAATATTCTTGGACATCTTGCTTATGTGCTGGAAGGGGTAAAAAGACTTTTTGATATCAAGTCCTACCACATGAAAGTGCAGACAGAGAATCTGACGGTAGAAGATGACTTCATTTTCGGGATGGTGACGAATTCCCGTTCTGTAGGAGGATTTAAAAATCTTACAGGAAAAAATGTGGATATGAACGATGGGCTTTTCGAAGTTACACTGATTACGAAACCGAAGAATCCACTGGAGCTACAGGAGATTATGACCGGTCTTCTGACGGCAGAAGATAATTCTGATCTTATTTATTCTTTTAAGGCAAGTAAGCTTCTGATTGAATCAAGAGAAGAAGCTGCCTGGACGCTGGACGGGGAATTTGGCGGAAATGTAAAAGAAGCGGTGATAGAGAATCGCCACGAGGCACTGAATCTGTATCTTAAAAGCACAAAAAAATAACATCTGACGAAGCAGGATATCCACCTGTGAGAGGGCAGAAAGAGGAGAATATAAATGGGAGAATATATCAATGTAGTGGAAACCTTTGGATGTGACGTATTTAATGATTCTGTTATGCAGGCGCGTCTTCCGAAAAAGGTCTACAAGGAATTGAAAAAAACCATAGAAGAGGGCAAAGAAATGTCCATGGAGATTGCGGATGTAGTGGCCCATGAGATGAAAGAATGGGCAATTGAAAAGGGGGCAACACACTACAGCCACTGGTTTCAGCCGCTTACAGGAGTAACTGCGGAAAAACATGATGCTTTTATTACAGCTCCGGAAAACGGAAAGGTACTTATGAGCTTTTCCGGAAAGGAACTGATAAAGGGAGAACCGGATGCATCTTCTTTCCCTTCAGGAGGTCTTCGCGCCACGTTTGAGGCGAGAGGTTATACAACCTGGGACTGTACCTCACCGGCGTTTGTGCGCCATGACGCGGCCGGAGCAACTCTTTGCATTCCTACGGCATTCTGCTCTTACACAGGAGAAGCGCTTGACCAGAAGACACCTCTTCTGCGTTCTATGGAGGCAATCAATACACAGGCGCTTCGTCTGATTCGCTTATTGGGAAATACAACATCTAAGAAAGTAACCCCTTCTGTAGGTGCAGAACAGGAATATTTTCTGATTGATAAAGAAAAATGGCTTCAGAGAAAAGACCTTACTTATACAGGCAGAACCCTTTTCGGAGCAATGCCTCCAAAAGGACAGGAAATGGATGATCATTATCTGGGAACTATCCGTCAGAGGATTTCTGCTTATATGAAAGAAGTAAACGAAGAATGCTGGAGACTTGGGGTTACAGCGAAAACACAGCATAATGAAGCGGCGCCTGCACAGCATGAGCTTGCGCCTATCTATGCTCCGGCAAATATTGCGGCAGACCACAACCAGATGATGATGCGTATTCTTAAAAAAGTGGCAAGCCGCCACGGACTTCGCTGTCTTCTTCACGAAAAACCGTTTACAGGGGTGAGCGGTTCCGGTAAACATAATAACTGGTCTCTGACAACGGATGACGGAATTAATCTTCTGGATCCGGGAAAGACTCCACATGACAATATCCAGTTCCTCTTGATTTTGACCTGTATTTTAAAGGCAGTAGACGAACATGCGGATCTTCTCAGAGAATCGGCAGCAGATGTTGGAAATGATCACCGTCTGGGAGGAAATGAAGCACCTCCGGCCATCATATCTGTTTTCCTTGGAGAGCAGTTGGAGGATGTTCTGGAGCAGCTCATCAGCACGGGAATAGCGACCCACAGTAAGAAGGGGGCAAAACTTGAGACCGGTGTAAAAACCCTTCCTGATTTTATGAAGGATGCTACAGACCGCAACCGTACCTCACCGTTTGCGTTCACAGGAAATAAATTTGAGTTTCGTATGGTGGGATCCCGTGATTCTATTTCATCCTGCAATGTGGTGCTCAACACCATTACTGCAGAGGTATTTCGTGATACCTGTGACCGTCTGGAAGCGGCGGAGAATATGGAAATGGCAATTCACGATATTATCAAAGAATATGCCACAGATCATCAGCGTATCGTATTCAGCGGAAACAGCTACGCTCCGGAGTGGGCGGAGGAAGCCGCACGCCGCGGACTGCCGAATCTGCCGTTTATGGTAGATGCGATTCCTGCGCTCATCACAGAAAAATCTGTTAAATTGTTTGAAGATTTTGGTGTGTTTACAAGAACAGAACTGGAATCTCGTGCGGAAATCCAGTATGAGATTTATGCCAAGGCGATAAATATCGAAGCCAAGACGATGATAGATATTGCTACCAAGCAGATTATTCCGGCAGTTATCAAGTATACAACTGTGCTTGCCAACTCCATCAATGCAGTACGTCAGGCTGGGCCAATGGATGTAAGCGTACAGCTTGAGCTTCTGGAAAAATCATCAGAGCTTTTGAAAAAGACAAATATTGCCATGCGTGAACTTGGACGACTGGTGGCAGAGATTCCGGAGCATCCGGAAGGACGGGACAGAGCAGTATTCTGTAAAGAAAAGGTATTCAAGGCAATGGGAGAGCTTCGTGCTCCGGTTGACAAGCTTGAGATGATCGTAGATAAGGAAATGTGGCCTATGCCGTCTTATGGAGATTTGATTTTTGAGGTTTAAAAGCGACAATGAATGAATTGAAATTTTTGGAAGAACAGGGAGTAGACGAGGGGCTGATTCGTAAGGTAGAGGAATTTCGGAGAACTTATGAGACGCCGGCAGAGGCTTCACACAGAATTGTGAAGCCTGCTATTCCCTTTTACGGAAAAGAGATTCTGGAAATGGCAATTGCCGGGATTTTAATGGGAGAGAATCTTCTTCTCACAGGGCCGAAGGCAACAGGCAAAAATATTCTGGCTGAGAATCTCGCCTGGATTTTTAACCGCCCCTCCTACAATGTTTCTTTTCATGTGAATACAAACAGCGGAGATCTGATTGGTACAGATACGTTCACGGATAATGAGGTAAAGCTCCGCAAGGGAAGTATTTATCAGTGTGCGGAGTACGGCGGTTTCGGTATTCTCGATGAAATAAATATGGCAAAAAATGATGCGGTGTCAGTTCTTCATGCGACATTGGATTACCGTCGGTCTATTGATGTGCCGGGGTATGATAAAATAGACCTTCATCCTGCAGCGCGGTTTATAGGAACTATGAATTATGGTTATGCAGGTACGAAGGAGCTTAATGAAGCTCTTGTATCAAGATTTCTGGTGATCGATATGCCGGCTCAGACAGAAGAATCAATGGATTTTATTTTCCGCCGGATGTTTCCGAAGGCAAAGGCCGATGCAGTAAAACAGTTTATCGGTGTATTCCTGGATTTGCAGCTTAAGGCGGCGAACAGTGAGATTTCCACGAAGCCGCTGGATCTTCGAGGACTTCTTGCAGCTATGAAAATCATAGATACAGGCCTTTCTCCGAGACGCGCAGTGACAATGGGCGTAGTAAATAAAACTTTCGATATCTTTGAGAAAGAAATTGTGGAGGATGTGGTGTACACCAGGATTCCGGAGGATTGGACAAGGGACGATGTCTATGAGTAAAGAAAATATACAGGAAACAGAAGAAATCCGGTTCGAACTGGAGAATCGGATCCGGAATCTTCTGTGGACAGTAAGCGGCGATTACAATCTGGATATGAAGGTGGACGTGAGTTTATTTATGCGTTCGAAATCAATCGCCTTATATGATGGAATCAAACAGGGAGCTCTGGCAAAATTTTTTGACAAAGATTTGCTGGGGCTCTATCTGGTAAAAAAAGTATTTCTTCAGGCAGATGAAGGAGCTTTAACTTCAGTTGCACAACTTTGCATAGAAGAGGCAATCGGAGAAAAAATATGCAGAGAGCGTCCGGGAGTACGGCAAATGCAGAGGCAGGCGTTTGAGGATATATTGGATCAGGAATTTGAGACGATGCCAATCTGGGATGATATTCTGGGAAGGCTTAAGATTGCAGTTTTAAGAGACAGGCTTGAAAATGGCGCCTACAGAGTGGATTCCCGTCTGATGAAAATAAGGGATATGGTCTATGAATCAAGAAATGCCGCAGACACAGAAGAGCTTATTTCAATTATAGATAAAATATATAATACGGCAGCAGAGCCGGATTTCGAGAAAAAACACGGAAACCTTGAAAGAGTGATGGCAGTTACGCTGGAGGAGCTGACAGAGTACGATTGGGAGGATTATCTCACGGAGGAACTCTATGAAGAAGCGCTGGAAAGCTATATGGAGCAGATTTCCAACAAGATTACAGATCTGGAAAATAAAGCGGTTACAGAAGAAATGGAAGAAAAACGGCAGAGGAAACATAAGATCACAATCCTGCCTCCGGAAGCTCTGGAAAAGGCTCATACTTATGTAGAGCTGAATTTCGGAAAGACCTATCTCACACAACTGGAAGAAAAAAGAATCAATCGGCAGATGTGTACTGGAATTCACAGTGACTGCAGTCTTTACTTTACAGAAGGAATCCTTAAAAATCCGGTAAAGCGTAATTATCAGTATGAATATGCAGTTCGTCTGAGGAATAAAAATATCTGGCTTTACCATGATAAGCACAGGATTGTGAAACGCAACATCAACGCACTTACAGAGACGTTGAAGAAATCTCTGGTACTACGGAATGAATCGCAGGAGGTGCTT
This sequence comes from Eubacteriales bacterium, assembly GCA_030536995.1. Taxonomy (GTDB): domain Bacteria; phylum Bacillota; class Clostridia; order Lachnospirales; family Lachnospiraceae; genus Blautia_A. The sequence goes on along the minus strand of JAUNOY010000001.1, from coordinate 255,381 downwards.
TCTGACAGAGGAGTTATAGTGCCTTCACGACTGTGGAGAATTGGAAGGAGCAGCGAGGCAAATCTTTTCAGAAGAGACCTGAAAGCGGATGCTTCTGACTTTGTGGTGGATGTACTGATTGATGCCAGCGGTTCGCAGATGAGCCGTCAGGGAGAGGTGGCGCTGCAGGCATATATTATCAGCGAGGCATTAAGTAATGTGGAATTTCCTCACAGAGTGATGAGTTTTTGTACATTTTGGGATTATACGATTCTTCACCGTTTCCGTGAGTATGACGATCCCCGAACAGCAAATGAAAATATTTTTAATTATGTGACTTCTTCTAATAACAGAGACGGACTTGCAATCCGGACTGCAGGACAAAGTCTTCTGGCTCGTCCGGAGGAGAAAAAAATCCTTATTATTCTAAGCGACGGGAAACCGTATGATGTGATTGTAAATCGTCCGAATGCGAGAAATCCTCAGCCTTATCAGGGAAAATATGCAGTGAATGATACGGCTACGGAGGTGCGGCGGCTCAGGAGTCAGGGAGTCAGTGTTCTCGGTGTTTTTGCGGGGGAGGAAAAGGAACTTGCAACAGAAAAAAAGATATTCGGGAAGGATTTTGCGTACATTAGGGATATCGTGAACTTCTCAAAGATTGTAGGACGTTATCTCACAAAACAGCTTGATTTTGATACATGACAGATAAAAAGTGGCGAAAGTAAAGCGTTTGATTGCCATACATTTCTAAAATGATATGATAAGAATGACTTGCAAAAGCAAAAAAATTTAGCTATAATGTATTTTGTGTTAAAAAATATACAAAGGGAGAGGAAACATAATGAACAATAACAAAGAGTTCAAGCCATATATTCCGGCTGAAAAAATCACACCGGAATTTACGGTGACATCCATTATTATGGGTGTGATTCTTGCAGTTGTATTCGGCGCTGCCAACGCATATCTTGGTCTTCGTGTCGGTATGACTGTATCTGCGTCCATTCCGGCAGCAGTTATCTCCATGGGCGTAATTCGCGTCATCATGAAGAAAAACTCCATTCTGGAGAGTAATATTGTCCAGACAATCGGTTCCGCAGGTGAATCACTTGCAGCAGGTGCAATCTTTACAATGCCTGCATTATTCCTGTGGGCAAAAGAGGGCATATGTGAAAAGCCAAGCCTTATTGAGATTACACTGATCGCACTTTGCGGCGGTGTTTTAGGTGTCCTTTTCATGGTACCTCTTCGTAATGCTCTGATTGTAAAAGAGCATGCAACTCTTCTTTATCCGGAAGGAACTGCCTGTGCAGATGTACTTCTTGCAGGTGAAGAGGGCGGAGCAAATGCATCTGTAGTATTCTCCGGTATGGGACTTGCAGCAGCATTTAAATTTATTGTTGACGGTCTGAAGGTGATTCCGGCAGATGTTGCAGCGGCATTTAAATCTTTCAAAGGCGAGATTGGTATGGAAGTATATCCGGCTCTTATGGGCGTTGGTTACATCGTAGGACCGAGAATCGCTTCCTTCATGTTTGTAGGTTCTCTTGTCGGATGGATGGTAATTATTCCGTTAATCTGCCTGTTCGGACCTGATACAGTGATGTATCCGGGAACAGTTGCAATTTCCGAGCTTTACGCAGAGGGCGGCGCAGCAGCAATCTGGAGTACCTATGTAAAATATATCGGAGCAGGTGCTATCGCAACAGGCGGTATCATTTCCCTGATCAAGTCTCTGCCTCTGATTGTGACAACTTTCCGCGATTCCATGAAGAGTATGAAAGGCGGCAAGAACACAAGCACAGCAAGAACAGCACAGGATCTTCCAATGAACCTGATCATGATCGGCATTGTTGCTATGGTATTCATTATCTGGTTTGTGCCGGCTATTCCGGTTAACTTCCTCGGTGCAGCAATTATCGTTATCTTTGGTTTCTTCTTTGCAACAGTATCCTCCCGTATGGTAGGTCTTGTAGGAAGTTCCAACAACCCGGTTTCCGGTATGGCAATCGCAACACTTCTGATCGCTACAATGGCGATTAAAGCAACCGGTGATACAGGCGCTACCGGTATGACAGCAGCAATCGCAATCGGTTCTGTTATCTGTATCGTTGCAGCAATCGCAGGTGATACTTCACAGGACTTAAAGACAGGTTACCTTTTAGGAGCAACTCCTAAGAAACAGCAGATTGGTGAGCTTATCGGTGTTGTAGCAGCAGGTCTTGCTATCGGCGGTGTGCTTTATCTTCTGGATGCAGCATGGGGTTACGGCGGTGCAGAAGTACCGGCGCCTCAGGCAGGTCTGATGAAGATGATCGTGGAGGGCATCATGGGAGGAAATCTTCCGTGGGGTCTTGTATTTATCGGTGTATTCCTGGCAATTGCGCTTGAGATTCTTCGTGTTCCGGTAATGCCTTTTGCTATCGGTCTTTATCTGCCTATTTATTTAAATGCAACCATTATGATTGGTGGTATCGTTCGTGGATTAATGGACAGAAGAAAGAACGTAGACGCAAAAACAAAAGAAGACCAGGTTACAAATGGTACACTGTACTGTGCCGGTATGATTGCCGGTGAGGGTCTGGTTGGTATTCTTCTTGCTATCCTCACAGTATTTGGTGTAAATAATGTGTTTAATCTTGGAGCAAAAGGAATCAATTTCGGTAATATCGGCGGTGTGATCTTCATGGCAGTGATGATCCTTTGCCTGCTGAAATTCTCCTTATGGAAAAAGAAGAAAAATTAATGAGCAGAAAAAAGAAAAAAAATGAACCGCAGATTAATTATCTGGATCTGATTCCGAAGCGTTCGGAGAACCTCCGTTGGCATGATGACCTTAAGGGGCGAATCATTCTGGAGGTGGAAAATACAGGATTATTCAATCGCATTGCACAAAAGGTGTTTAATAAGCCAAGATATACAAAAGTACATCTTGATGACAATGGAACATTCATCTGGCCTCTCATAGACGGGGAAAAAACAGTGAATGAGATTGCGGCTCTTGTAAAAGAGCACTTTGGAGAAAAGGCCGAGCCTTTATATCCAAGGATTGTCAAGTATTTTCAGATAATGGAAAGCTATCATTTTGTTCATTTTACAAATATGCCCGGAAAACAGGGGTAAACTAAGAGCGGAAGCAGCGTAAGGCTGTTTCCGTTCTTGTAATTTATAGGGCAGAAATCGCTGTGCAGTGGTACAGTGACAGCCGGGCATTAAGGCAGTTCCCGGATATGAAGGAAAAGAGGTAAATATGAAGTTAAGCGGAAAAAAACCATGGTATGTAGAATATTTTCTGATTATAGCAGGAACCGGACTGATGGCGCTGGCGATCAGTTCTGTATTTGATTCAGCCGGACTTGTAACCGGCGGCTTTTCCGGTGCTGCCATTATCATTAAGAAATGGACGGAAGTCCTTATAGACGGAGGTATTCCACTGTGGGTTACAAACCTGTCACTAAACATTCCCATGTTCCTGATTGGTTTAAAAATCAGAGGCTTTGGGTTTGTAAAAAAAGCGCTTGTTGGTGAGATATCGCTTTCTCTCTGGCTTGCTATTCAGCCGGTGTGGAATATTGCCGGAGACGATCTGCTTCTGGCTGCGGTATATGGAGGAGCACTTCTCGGAATCGGAATTGGCATGGTCTTTCTCGGAGGTGGCACAACAGGCGGAACAGATATGATGGCTGCGATCATCCAGAAATATTTGAGACATTATTCGATTGCGCAGATCATGCAGTTTATCGACGGAATGATTGTTATTGTGGGTATGTATGTGTTTGGTATGCATAAGGCAATGTATGCGATCATTGCAGTATTCCTTGTGACGAAGGTGTCAGACGGGCTTATGGAAGGAATCAAATTCTGTAAAGCTGCCTATATTATTACAGAAAAACCGGAAACCATATCTCAGGCAGTCATCAGAGATCTTGACCGCGGTATTACGGGAATCGAGGCAAAAGGAATGTATTCAGGCGAGAAAAAGCTGATGCTCTACTGTGTTGTGAGCAAAAAAGAGATTATTAAACTGAAAGAACTGGTGGACAGAATCGATCCGAATGCTTTTGTTATTGTAACAGATGCCCGCGAAGTGCACGGAGAAGGCTTCATAGAAAATAATTAACAAAAAAACCATAATAAATTGTAAGTTTTTTCACCTTTCCTCTTTCATTTTTGGTGATTTTGTATTAAAATATATGACAGGTATAAGTTTTTGTGGTTAGATTTAAAGATTATTAAACACTTTAGATGAGAAGGGATTGAATTGGATGATATCGAATCAGGTACTTCAGAATACGCTTGAAGGTTTAAAGGAAATTTCCAGAACAGAATTCTGTGTTGTGGATGTAGACGGAAAGGTTCTGGCAAGCACATTTGCCGATTTCTCAATTTCCGGCAGTGATGTGCAGGCGTTTGTGGAATCTCCGGCTGAGAGCCAGCTTGTAAAGGGATTCCAGTATTTTAAGGTTTGTGATGATTATCAGTTAGAATATGTACTGGTTGCTCATGGAGAAGATGAGGATACCTATATGGTTGGGAAACTGGCTGCATTTCAGATTCAGAATTTGATTGTTGCATATAAAGAACGTTTTGACAAGGACAGCTTTATCAAGAATCTTCTTCTGGATAACCTACTTCTGGTAGATATCTATAATCGTGCAAAGAAGCTCCATATAGAGGCAGATGTACGTCGTGTTGTCATGATTCTTGAAATGCCTAAGGAGAAAGACCACAGCTCTATGGAGAGTGTGAAAAGTCTCTTTGGTGGTAAGAGCAAGGATTTTATCACTGCTGTAGATGAAAAGAGTATCATTATCGTAAAAGAGTTGGAAGAGGGAGAGGGATATCCGGAAATGGATCAGCTTGCTCAAACAATTCTGGATACTCTTGGAATGGGAAATGACGGTATGACACATATGGCGTACGGAACCATTGTAAATGAACTGAAGGAAGTTTCACGTTCTTATAAAGAGGCACGCATGGCGCTGGATGTAGGTAAAATTTTCTTTGGGGACAAAGAAGTTATCGCCTACAGTTCTCTTGGTATCGGCCGTCTGATTTATCAGCTTCCGATTCCTCTTTGTAAGATGTTTATTAAAGAAATTTTTGACGGTAAATCTCCGGATGATTTCGATGAAGAGACTCTGATCACCATTGATAAGTTTTTCGAAAACAGTCTGAATGTTTCCGAAACGTCCAGACAGCTCTATATTCATAGAAATACTCTTGTATACAGACTTGATAAGCTGCAGAAGAGCACAGGGCTGGATCTCAGGGTATTTGAGGATGCAATTACGTTCAAGATTGCACTGATGGTTGTCAGATACATGAAGTATATGGAAACACTGGAGTATTGATTTCTCCCAATGTATATGTAAAATAAACATATGCCTGTCGTGTCCAAGACGCGGCAGGTGTATTTTACTTTATGAGGATAAGCAGGAAAAAGTTCACAAATTTTTTACGAAAAATATAGTTGCATTTCACAAAGACATATATTACAATTATGTTACAAAAAACAAAGAGTCTTCTTTCTCTATGGAGGTAATTATGATTGATTTGGTAGATGTAAGTAAATCTTATGGTCCCGGCAAGCCGGCTGTGAATCATGTGAACTTGCATGTTGATAAAGGTGAATTTGTGTTTGTGGTGGGTAGTAGCGGCTCAGGAAAGTCTACGCTGATTAAGTTGCTGATGAAAGAGCTTGATTCCACATCAGGAACCATTACTGTAAGCGGGGAACGTCTGGAAGGGATGAAGCACAGGCGGGTTGCGAAATACCGCAGGAAGCTTGGTGTTGTTTTTCAGGATTTCCGTCTGTTAAAGGACAGGAATGTATATGAGAATGTGGCTTTTGCCCAGCGCGTCATCAACAGACCAACCCGTGTAATTAAGAAACGTGTGCCGGAGGTGCTTCAGGAGGTAGGGCTTCCTGCGAAATATAAATCCTATCCGGATGAGCTTTCAGGTGGTGAGCAGCAGAGAGTTGCCCTTGCGAGAGCTCTTGTAAATCGTCCTGATATTTTACTGGCTGATGAACCGACAGGTAATCTGGATCCTAAAACATCAGAAGAAATTATGAAGCTTCTGGAGCAGATTAACGAGAGAGGCACTACAGTTCTTGTGGTAACTCATAACCGGGAGATCGTAAACGCGATGAAGAAGCGTGTTGTCACCATGCACGAAGGTGATATTGTGAGTGACGAGAAAGAGGGAGGATATCATGAGGCCTAGTACAATTTGGTTTATCCTGAAGCAGGGAATTAAAAATATTAAGAGAAACTGGATGTTTTCCATTGCATCTGTTTTGACAATGGCGGCATGTATTTTTCTTTTTGGGATTTTTTATTCGATTGTAAATAATGTTAATGCAGTGGCGCATAAGCTGGAAGAGGAAGTGCCGATTACGGTATTTTTTCAGGAAGACGCTACAGAGGAGCAGATAAATAAGGTCGGAGAGGCGATAAAGAGCCGCCCGGAGGTTGCACGTGTGGAATATGAATCTGCGGAGGAAGCATGGGAATATTTTAGCGAGTTTTATTTCGAGGGTTCTGAAGGAGCAGAAGGGTTCAAGGATGATAACCCGCTTGTGGGGTCTTCGAACTATCAGGTTTATATGAATGATATTACCAGACAGGCGGAACTGGTAGAATATGTATCCGGTCTTGAAGGGGTGCGAGAGGTAAATCAGTCCAAGGATGCAGCTGATATGCTGGGAAGCATTAACAGACTGGTATCTTATATTTCTATTGCAATTATTGCAGTTCTCCTTCTGATTTCCATTTTCCTGATCAGTAATACCATTTCAGTGGGTATTTCTGTTCGTTCGGAAGAGATTGGAATTATGAAGTACATTGGAGCTACAGATGGATTTGTAAGAGCGCCTTTTGTTCTTGAGGGGATGGTTCTGGGAATGGTTGGAGCAGCAGTTCCTCTTCTCGTTCTTTTCTTCGGGTATAACAGTGCGGTAAAGTATATTCTTACAAAGTTCAGCGTATTTATGGGAGTAGTACAGTTTATCCCTGTATGGGATATCTATAAGACACTTCTTCCAATAGGTCTTGGCCTTGGAATCGGAATCGGATTTATCGGAAGTATCATTACAACAAGGAAACATCTGAGAGTGTAATTTCACAAACAGATACAGGTAAAGAGGAAAACAGCTGTCGGGAAACCGACAGCTGTTCCTCTATTTGTTTATAAGGAGAAAGAATGTCACGAGAAAACAAACAATTTAAAAAAGGGATTCTGGCAGGCATTATCGGGGTGTTGTGTGTGGAAGTCGGAATCGGGCTTGGAGTCGGAAGAGCGCTGGAAGGTTCTGTGCTGACAGATTTGGGATTTGTGAATAAGCTGTCCTCTCTGGAATATATGATAGATAAATATTATCTGGAAGATGTAGATAAGGAAAAACTGGAAGAGGGAATTTATACAGGCCTTGTTTATGGTCTGGGAGATCCATATTCCAGATATTATACTGCAGAAGAATATGCAGAAGAAAATTCTGCTACGCAGGGAGAATATGTGGGGATAGGAATCCTGATGCAGAGAAATGAGGAAGGGGGAATGCAGATTGTTGATTGTTATGAGGGAGGACCGGGAGAGACTGCAGGTTTAAAAAAGAATGATATAATCAGCGCGGTAAATGGAATAGATGTTACGGAAAAAGAAGTAAAAGATGTAGCGGATATGATCAAAGGGAAAAGCGGCGAGAAGGTTGTTCTTACGATTCACCGGGAGAATGCAGAAGAAGCAATGAAAATTACTGTTCCTATAACCGATGTAGAACTTCCTTCCGTGTTTCATGAAATGCTGGATGGAACAACAGGATATATCCGCATATCTGAATTTAAAGGAGTAACCTGTCAGCAATATCAGAAGGCTTTTTCGGGACTTAAGGACTCCGGAATGGAGAAGTTGGTGGTGGATTTGAGAAATAATCCGGGAGGGCTTCTGAATTCAGTGTGTGATATATTGAATGAAATTCTTCCGGAGGGATTGATTGTATATACGGAAGATAAATATGGAAACAGAAGCGAGGAAACATGTGACGGTAAGCATCCTATAGATATTCCGCTGGCAGTTCTCGTAAACGAGCTGAGCGCCAGTGCTTCGGAAATTTTTGCAGGTGCAGTGCAGGATTACGGAATAGGAACGATTGTGGGAACAACTACTTATGGAAAGGGAATCGTACAGTCTATCAGTGCTCTGACAGACGGAAGTGCAGTGAAACTGACAGTATCTAACTATTTTACTCCGAAGGGAAATTCCATTCATAAGGTAGGAATCAAGCCGGATGTCGAGATAAAGCTTGATGCAAATCTTCTGAATAAAGATGAGATTACGCATGAAGAAGACAACCAGCTCCAGGCTGCGCTTGAGGTCTTAAATAAATGATGACCGGGAGAGTTGCAAGGATACTTTCGAGAAGAAAAATGATTGTATAAGTATTCACAAACTGCTATAATGTACATAACTGTCCGGGATTCATGAAGATAGGGACAGGAGTACGTGAATAGCAGCTATTTGGGAACACTTTGACGTTCCTGCTGCAAAATGCGCGTTTCGAAGCAATAGCTTCCTTTTAGAGAAAGGCGGGAAAATATATGAGAGAATATGTAATTACAACAGATAACAATTCAGACCTTCCGGAAGCATATTACCAGGAACATGGAGTGGGCTGTACGTATTTAAGCTATTCCATGGATGGGAAGGATTACACATATGGAAACTTTCTTCCCGAGCATGAGTTTTACGAAGCGATGCGAAATGGCGCTCTTCCTACAACTGCGCAGGCAAATCCGGAGAATACAAGAGAAATGATGGAACCTTATCTGAAAGAAGGGAAAGACATCCTTCATATTGCATTTTCTTCAGGACTGAGCGGAACCTGCAATAGTGCAAAGATTGCAGCAGAAGAGCTTATGGAAGAATATCCGGAACGAAAGATTACAGTCATAGATTCACTGGGAGCATCTCTGGGACAGGGACTTCTTGTCTATCTTGCCCAGCAGAAAAAAGAAGCGGGGGAAGATATGGATACAGTTGCCGGATGGGCAGAGGAAAACAAACTCCATATGATTCATATGTTTACGGTAGATGATCTCTTCCATTTGTGCAGAGGAGGTCGTCTCTCCAAAACAGCAGCAGTAGTGGGAAGTGTTCTGAATATAAAGCCAGTCCTTCATGTGGATAATGAAGGAAAGCTTGTTCCGGTAGGAAAGGTAAGAGGTCGTAAAAAAGCCCTTCTTGAACTTGTGAAAGCAATGGAAGAAAAGACACAGGGTTACGAAGTAGATACAGTTTTTATCAGCCATGGGGACTGCAGAGAAGATGCTGATTTTGTGGCGGAAAAGGTTAGAGAACGATATAGTGTCGAAACAAAGATAATCAATTATGTCGGTGCAACAATCGGTGCACATTCCGGTCCGGGAACACTTGCCCTTTTCTTTACAGGCAGTCAGAGATAGAGTGCAAAAATAAAGGGGTTAATAAAGAATTAATTTGTCTTTTGCTTCAAAAGATGATATAATATGAAAGCCTGTGTGAAGATTCTTCTTCACATAACGAATGAATAAGTATTTTGAAAAGAGGATAAAACAAATGAGTGATAAAACAATCTTAGAACAGTGGCGTACCATGGCGTACAATCAGGAAGCAGATCGCAGCCAGCTTCAGAAATTCTGGGCAACTTATTTCAACATCGAAAAAGGTATCTACGAGCAGCTGCTCTCCAATCCGGATGAAGTTGTAACAGGTACTGTTAAAGAATTAGCAGAAAAATACGGTCAGGAAGTTCTCACAATGGTAGGTTTCCTTGATGGAATCAATGATTCCCTGAAAGTTCCGAACCCAATCGAGACTATGGATGAGAACACAACCGTATCTTTATGCTTCGATAAGGAACTTCTTTACAAAAACATGGTAGATGCAAAGGCAGACTGGCTTTATGAGCTTCCTCAGTGGGATGCGATTTTCTCTGAAGAAAAAAGAAAAGAACTTTATATGGAGCAGAAAAAATCCGGCACAATCGTGAAACCTCATAAAGTAGGCCGTAACGATCCGTGTCCATGCGGAAGCGGTAAAAAATACAAACATTGCTGCGGAAGATAAAATCCTCCGGTAAAGATTGCGTTACAGTTTGCCAGTTTCCGGGGAAGCTGCTGTAATAAGAAAAACGGTTGACAAATAAAAAAACCGTGACTATAATGGAGATAGATATAAGATAACACGTTGACGAGACGAGTAAACTGTGGAAGCATACAGAGAGAGGTGCATTTGCTGGAAGTGCCTTATGGGGAAGCAGTCGAAAACTACCTCTGAGTGGCCCTAATCCGGTCCGGTGATTCCGTTACCATCGAATAAGTGGCTCTGGTTTATATAAGCCCGGAGCAAGCAGGGTGGAACCGCGAGTATGAGATATTCGTCCCTTACAGTGCAGATGCATTGTAAGGGATTTTTTATTTCCATAAAGCAGATGTGAGAAGAATCTACTTTATAGACCCGCCCCTGCACAGAACAGAAAAACTTTTTTTAGAAAAAGGAGAAATGCAATGATTATCACATTAAAAGATGGTTCCCAAAAAGAATATGCAGAAGCGAAATCCATTATTGACATTGCCTTTGATATCAGTGAGGGGCTTGCACGTGCAGCCTGTGCAGGCGAGGTAAACGGCGAAGTCGTAGATTTAAGAACAGTCGTAGACAGCGATTGTGAGATAAATATCCTTACAGCAAAGGATGAAAAAGGTCTTGCAGCCCTTCGCCATACAGCATCCCATGTACTTGCCCAGGCAGTGCAGACACTGTTCCCGGAGGCAAAGGTTGCAATCGGACCTTCTATTGACACAGGTTTTTACTATGACTTTGAATGTCCGCCATTTTCCAGAGAAGATCTTGATGCAATTGAAAAAGAGATGAAAAAAATCATCAAAAAAGGCGCTAAGATTGAGCGATTCACAAAATCAAGAGAAGATGCGATTGCATACTTCAAAGAGAAAAACGAGCCATATAAAGTAGAGCTTATTGAAGATCTTCCGGAAGGAGAGGAGATTTCTTTCTATTCACAGGGAGATTGGACAGATCTTTGTGCAGGTCCTCACCTGATGAGTACAAAAGGCGTAAAGGCATTCAAACTTCTTTCCGCATCCGGTGCATACTGGAGAGGAAGCGAGAAAAACCAGATGCTTACCCGTGTATACGGAACTGCTTATGCATCCAAGGATGATTTAAAAGCTCATTTAGAGCAGATGGAAGAGGCAAAGAAGCGTGATCACAATAAGCTTGGTCGCGAGATGAAATTGTTCACAACAGTTGACGTAATCGGACAGGGACTTCCTCTGATCATGCCAAACGGTGTGATTATGATGCAGGAACTGCAGCGCTGGATTGAGGATGAAGAAGCGAAACGAGGCTACATCAGAACAAAAACACCTCTGATGGCAAAGAGTGATCTTTACAAGATTTCAGGACACTGGGATCACTATAAAGAAGGTATGTTTGTACTTGGTGATGAGGAGAAAGACAAAGAGGTATATGCGCTCCGTCCGATGACCTGCCCGTTCCAGTATTATGTATATAAGGCAGAGCAGCACAGCTACCGTGACCTTCCGCTGCGCTACGGCGAGACATCTACACTTTTCCGTAATGAGGATTCCGGAGAAATGCACGGTCTGACACGCGTACGCCAGTTTACAATTTCCGAGGGACACTTAATTGTAAGACCTGACCAGATGGTAAAAGAGTTTAAGGACTGTATCGCTCTTGCACAGTACTGTCTTCAGGTTCTCGGTGTAGAAGAGGATGTAACTTACCATCTTTCCAAGTGGGATCCGACTAACACAGAGAAATACATTGGTGATGCTTCTGTATGGGAAGAAACAGAAGGCCATATCAGACAGATGCTTCAGGAACTGAATATCCCATTTGTGGAAGATGTGGGAGAAGCTGCTTTCTATGGACCGAAGGTTGATATCAATGCAAAGAACGTATACGGAAAAGAAGATACTATGATTACCATTCAGTGGGATGCTCTTCTTGCAGAACAGTTTGATATGTACTATATTGATGAAAACGGCGACAAGAAACGTCCGTATATCATTCATCGTACATCCATGGGCTGCTATGAGAGAACTCTTGCATGGCTTATTGAGAAATATGCAGGTTTATTCCCGACATGGCTCTGTCCGGAACAGGTTCGTATCATTCCGATTTCCGAAAAATTCCATGATTATGCAGAAAAAGTGGAAGCGCAGTTGAAAGAAGAAGGAATCAGATGTTCTGTTGACCAGCGTTCTGAGAAAATGGGTTACAAGATTCGTGAGGCCCGTCTTGCAAGAGTGCCATACATGCTTGTTGTAGGTGCGAAAGAGGAAGAAGAGGGCAAAGTGTCCGTAAGAAGCCGTTATCTTGGCGACGAGGGAATGAAAGAGCTGGGAGAATTCCTTGCAGCGATTAAAGAAGAAATCAAAAATAAGACCATCCGTAAAATTGAGGTTCAGGAAGAATCCAAATAAAAGAAAGAAGAGGGCTGTGTAAAAACAGCCCTCTTCTTAATGGATAACTTAAACGCCGGAAAAATATTTTGTTTTAATTTCTTCTACGGGCATTTCCTGTCCGGTCCATAGTTTAAAGGCTTCAGCTCCCTGATAAAGAAGCATATACATGCCGTTGAAAGTACGGCAGCCGACTTTTTTTGCATCGCGTAGAAGCTTTGTCTCCTGTGGATTGTAGATTACATCGGAGACGATAAGCTCCGGTCTGAGCAGGGAGATGTCTGTAATGATGGAGGTTTCTATGTCGGGGGCCATGCCGACAGGGGTGGCATTGATGAGAAGAAAACTTTCATCCAGCGCTTTTTTTAGAGCTCCCTTATCGTCGTTGTCATGAAGCGATACACAGCAGGGAAGGGTTGTATTGATGGTGTCGGCAAGAGATTGGATACGTTTGTGAAAACGGCTGGTAGTTCTGGCAAAGATGTGGATATTTCTCACTCCGTCCAGAGCTGCCTGCGCAATAATGGCTGTAGCAGCGCCGCCTGCACCCATAAGAGTGATGGTCTTTCCGGTGAGATCATATCCTGCATCACGAGCCGCCTGCATATATCCTACACCGTCAGTATTGTAGCCGATCAGGCGTCCGTTTTCATTGACGACTGTGTTGACTGCGCCGATGAGCTGTGCAGCAGGAGAGAGATCGTCCAGAAGTTCTACGATTTTGTTTTTATTTGGCATAGTGAGGTTAAAGCCCCGAATGCCGCAGTTTTTTAAGCCGTAAACGGCTTCCGGTAAAGAGTCTTCTTTCACATCGAAGCAAAGATAGACGTAATCAAGACCAAGAAGGCGAAAGGCTTCATTGTGCATCAGAGGCGAGATACTGTGAGAGACAGGACTGCCAAGCAGAGCAGTCAGTTTTGTATGTCCGGTAATATTCATATGCTGGTACCCCCGTTTCTGTCGTTTGTTTTTATTCATTTATTTACTGCAATTATTTTATTCTACTATAAAGGAGATGTCAACTTATGACAAAGCCAATTCAGGTTAAAAATATCACTATTGGGGAAGGAATACCGAAAATATGTGTTCCGCTTACAGGAAAGAAAAAAGAAAGGATTCTTGAGGAAGCCAAGGCAGTGGCAGATGCAGGAGCAGATCTCGCAGAGTGGCGGGCAGATTTCTTTGAAGGGCTTTCAGACAAAGAAGAAAGAGAGGAAGTTTTGAACGCACTTTCCGACATTTTGGGGCAGATTCCACTTTTATTTACCATTCGTACCAAAAATGAAGGCGGAAATATACAGATTTCGACAGAAGATTATGTAAACTATAATATGGATGCGGCAAGATCGGGAAAAGCAGACCTTATTGATGTGGAAGTTTTTGGAGATGAACAGGAAAAGGTAAATTTGATACAGTCACTTCACGAGATAAATGCCATAGTTGTTGCTTCATCACATGATTTTTTAAAGACAGATATTCGTGAGATTCTTCTGGAACGGTTCAAAATCATGGACAGAACAGGAGCGGATATCCTGAAAATGGCAGTTATGCCAAATGAATTTGCCGATGTGGCGGCAATTATGCAGGCAACCTGTGATATGGCAGAGAATTTCACAGAGAAACCTCTGATTTCCATGGCTATGGGAGAAGAAGGAATGATAAGCCGCATTGCAGGAGAAAACTTCGGATCCTGCATTACCTTCGGTACAGTGGGAGAAGCTTCCGCACCCGGACAGCTTCCGCTGAGAGAACTGAAAAGGATGATGAATGCTCTTCATGTAAAAAATGAAGAGGATTAAGTTTACATAAAACGAATAAGAAATGTCGAAACCTTACGAGAAATTCTGGGACGTACCTTCCCGGTTTTGACAAAATTTGCACCCCCTATCACCTATAATGAATTCACTTACCAAAGCGAAGGATTGACAGGTCATAGGGGGTTTTTATGTATTACGAAGTATACATAGATGTTGTGTTTGCGACGAATCTCCTGATGGATTATATTCTTCTGCGTCTTGTGGGAACTATTTTTCGTTGCAGGAAGAACCGGATAAGAACGCTTTTAGCTGCAGTATTGGGAGCCTTGTTTTCCTGTCTCCTGTTATATTTTCCCGCAGATGTGCATTTACCGGCAGTGATTTTACTCCATGGCGGCTGCGCTTTTGGAATGGTGATGCTGGGGTGCGGACTGAAGAAAGGAGGGCTGCTTATAAAGGCAATGGTGACTCTTTATCTGGCAGCTTTTTTATGCGGAGGATTTCTGGAAGCAGTAACTGCGGGGAGTGAAATAACCGTAAAACTGTTTTTTGTGTTTGCAGCCTGCGTTTATCTGGGATTGATGGCTCTCGGTTATCTTACAGATTCCCTGCGCGTTCGCATGAGAAATATGTATCCGGTTACATTGTCCTATCAGGGAAAAAAACAGCCGTTTTGCGGATTTTATGATTCAGGGAATCTGCTTATGGATGGAACCTCTCCTGTTTCGATTATCAGTCAGGAAGTTCTGGGAAAAATTCTGCCCCGAGATACGGCGGAAAAATTAAAGAACCTGAGAGAGAATCCGGGGGAGTTTGAAAATACAGAGATTGCAGGGCTTCATCCTCATTTCCTGCCTTATAAAACTATAGGCGGAAATGGAGTGACCCTTGCAGTTACCTTGGAGAAGCTTTGTATTCAGACTCCTGAAGAGATGGTAGAGATAGACAGACCAGTGCTTGCGCTTCTTTCGGAGCCTTCTGCTTTGGGTAAGGAATATGAAGTACTTTTAAATTTCCGATTACTGCAATAAGAGGGGGAGAAGCTATGAATATGAGAGCAGCATACGCGAATCATTATCCGTTTCAGGTGGTCTCGAAATTTATGATAAACAGGCCGCGGGAGATTTTTTACATTGGAGGGAACGATGTCCTTCCGGCGCCTCTGGAGCCCCAGAGAGAGGCATATGTTCTGGGAAAACTTGGCACGGATCAGGAGCAGGAGGCAAAGTCATTGCTCATTGAGCATAATCTCAGACTGGTAGTATACATTGCAAAAAAATTTGACAATACAGGAGTTGGGGTAGAGGATTTGATTTCCATAGGGACGATAGGCCTGATAAAGGCAATCAATACCTTTAATACAGGTAAAAATATTAAGCTTGCTACTTATGCGTCCAGATGTATAGAGAATGAAATTCTTATGTATCTTAGAAGAAATAGCAAAACAAGGATGGAAGTTTCCATTGATGAACCGCTTAATGTGGATTGGGATGGAAATGAGCTGCTTTTGTCAGATATATTGGGGACTGACGAGGATGTGATTTCCAAACGTCTTGAGGAAGAGGTTGAAATTGGTCTTCTGGCAAAGGCAATCTCCAAGCTTAGTTCAAGAGAGCAAACGATCATCAAACTGCGATTTGGTCTCGGAAAAGGAGAAAACAGAGAGCGTACACAGAAGGAAGTGGCGGATCTTCTGGGGATTTCCCAGTCCTATATCTCCCGTCTGGAAAAAAGAATTATGAAGCGACTGAAAAAAGAAATTGTGAAATATGAATAAGGTAAAAACGCGGTTTTTGGAAAAGACTTCTCCTGGAGCCGCGTTTTTGCTGATTTTTTAACAGAAGTGCGAAAAATCAACTTTTTTATAAAAAATATCTTTACGTTGAAGCGTTAAAATGTTATAGTGTTAATAACATAAATACTATTTACATAGAGGGAGAGAAAAGGAGAATCTGTATGGAAAGATATTATCAGCCGGAAATCGAGTGTGCTTCAAGAGATCAGATTCGTCAATGGCAGAGTGAAAGACTTGTAAAACAGGTACGAAATGTATGGGACAATGTGCCGATGTACAGGAAGAGAATGGAAGAGACGGGAGTCTCTCCGGAAGATATTCAGTCTGTAGACGATTTATATAAATTACCTTTTATTACGAAAGACGATTTACGGGACGAATATCCATACGGTCTTCTGGCAAGACCGCTTAATGAGTGTGTTCGTATTCAGTCTACAAGCGGTACCACAGGGCGAAGAGTGGTTGCCTTTTATACCCAGCATGATATAGACTTGTGGGAAGACTGTTGTGCAAGAGCGATTACTGCAGCTGGCGGAACAAAAGATGATATTTGCCACGTAAGCTATGGTTATGGTCTTTTTACAGGAGGTCCGGGGTTAAACGGCGGTTCCCATAAAGTAGGCTGTCTGACCCTTCCCATGTCATCCGGAAATACGGATCGCCAGATTCAGTTTATGACAGACCTGGGATCTACGATTCTTTGCTGTACGCCGTCTTATGCGGCATATCTTGCAGAAAGTATCCATGAGAAAGGTCTTCAGGATCAGATTAAATTGAAATCCGGTATTTTTGGAGCCGAGGCATGGACAGAGGAAATGCGCCGTGATGTGGAGGAAAAGCTGGGAATTAAAGCATATGATATTTACGGTCTTACAGAAATTTCAGGACCAGGTGTTGCGTTTGAATGTTCTGCACAGGATGGAATGCATATAAATGAAGATCATTTTATAGCAGAAGTCATTAATCCAAAGACAGGAGAGGTACTTCCGGACGGCGAAAAGGGAGAGCTTGTATTTACCAGTATCACGAAAGAGGCATTTCCGCTGCTTCGTTATCGTACACGTGATATCTGCATTTTGAGCAGAGAGAAATGTGCCTGTGGCAGAACCCATGTAAAAATGACCAAGCCTCTTGGCAGAAGCGACGATATGCTCATTATCAAAGGTGTGAACGTATTCCCATCACAGATTGAGACAGTTCTTATGAACAAGGGATATGCAGCAAACTACCAGATTATTGTAGATCGTGTAAACAACAGCGATACCATTGAGGTTCAGGTTGAAATGACACCGGAAATGTTCTCAGACAGTCTGAGTGTTGTGGCAAATAAAGAGAAAGAACTTGTAGCAGCGCTGAAAGCGATGCTTGGTATCTATGCGAAGGTGAAGCTTGTTAATCCGAAGACGATTGCGAGAAGCGAGGGCAAGGCTGTCCGCGTAATTGATAAACGTAATTTATATCAGAATAAATAAGGAGGAAAAATCATGACAGTGAAACAGATTTCCGTTTTTCTGGAAAACAAGCCGGGAAGGCTGTCGGAACTGACAGAGGTTCTTTCACAGAATAACATTGACATGCGGGCGCTCTCATTGGCAGAGGCAGCAGATTTCGGTATTGTCCGCCTGATCGTGGATGACATTTACAGTGCGTCTACAGTATTAAAGGATGCAGATTATATTATTTCCATTACAAAAGTTCTGGCAGTGGAAATGCCCGACGAACCGGGAGCTCTTTCCAAGGCAATCAGTGTGCTTGGAGATAATGATGTAAATATCGAATATATGTATGCGTTCACAACAAGAAAGAAAGGAATTGCATATATGATTTTCCGTGTGGAGGATAACGAAAAAGCCATCAGAGTTCTTCAGCAGAACGGCATCCGCCCGGTATGTCAGGACGAGCTTCAGAGCTTATAACCAATAAGCTTCCATAAAAAGTAAAAAGCAGAAAATCCCGGTGTAAAAGCCGGGATTTTTGTGATAAAATAATTTGAATGTATCAGATAAAGGAGACAGGAAAGATGTTATCATTTGAAAGCGATTATATTGAAGGTGCTCATGAAAAGATCCTGCAGCGTCTTGTTGAAACGAATATGGAACAGCTCACAGGCTATGGAGCAGATAAGTATTGTGAACTGGCAAAAGAGAAAATTAAAGAGGCCTGCCACTGTCCGGAGGCGGATGTGCATTTCTTAGTGGGAGGGACTCAGACAAATGCCACAATCCTGGATACTATGCTGGAACGCTATGAGGGTGTGATCAGTGCAGCTACCGGTCATATTAATGCCCATGAATCAGGAGCTGTGGAATATACGGGGCACAAGGTACTTGCCATTCCTCAGCACAATGGGAAAATCCATGCAGACGAGCTGATTGCTTATCTTGAAACCTTTTACGGGGACGACAGCTATGAGCATATGGTATTTCCGGGAGCTGTTTATATTTCCCACCCGACAGAGTACGGAACTCTGTATACAGAGGCGGAATTAAAAGAGATTTCCTCTGTTTGCAGAAAGTATGAAATCCCTCTTTATCTGGACGGAGCCCGTCTTGGATACGGACTTATGAGCAGAGAAACAGATGTGACCCTTCCGATGATTGCCAAATACTGTGATGCTTTTTATATTGGAGGAACCAAGGTAGGAGCGCTCTGCGGTGAGGCTGTCGTATTTACGAAAAATAACACTCCGAAGCATTTTCTCACAAGAATCAAACAGCACGGAGCGCTTCTTGCCAAGGGACGTCTTCTGGGAGTTCAGTTTGATACCCTGTTTACAGATAATCTGTATTTTGAAATCAGTAAACATGCGATTGATATGGCGGAACTTCTCAAGGCGGGCTTTGCAAAAAGAGGATACTCGTTCTTTCTGGAATCACCTACCAATCAGCAGTTTATCATTCTTGAGGACAGAGAAATGGAAGAGCTGAAGAAAAAAGTCGGTTTCAGTTTCTGGGAAAAATATGACGAGGCACATACAGTCGTACGTTTTGCAACAAGCTGGGCTACAGGGAAAGATGCGGTAAAGGAGCTGATGAGACTTCTGGATGAAAACAAAACAAATGGAGAGATATAAGGACTGTACTCTCTGTCCTAGGAATTGTCATGTCAACCGTCTGGAAGGAAAGAAAGGGTATTGCGGAATGGACGGCAGGATTTTTGCCGCCCGAGCGGCTCTTCATATGTGGGAAGAACCTTGCATATCCGGAGAGAAAGGCTCAGGAGCAGTATTTTTTACAGGCTGTAATTTAAGATGCAGTTATTGTCAGAACAGAGAGATTGCCATTGGCAGCAGCGGGCGTGAAATTACGTCTGAGAGGCTTGCGGAGATTTTTCTGGAACTTCAGGAAAAAGGGGCGGCAAATATCAATCTTGTTACCGGAACGCATTATGTGCCTCAGATTGTGGAGACCCTTGATACAGCACGGCTCAGAGGACTGCGTCTTCCCATAGTCTATAACTGCGGCGGATATGAAAAGGTAGAAACACTTCGGATGCTGGATGGATATGTAGACGTATATCTTCCGGATTTTAAGTATATGGAAGAGAATCTGGCAGCGAAGCTTTCTCATGCTCCGGATTACCCTGATATTGCGAAAATTGCCATAAAAGAAATGGTAAGGCAGACTGGAAAATGCGAATTTGGGGAAGATGGTTATATCAGACGAGGGACAGTCGTAAGGAATCTTATACTCCCCGGACATACGAAAAACTCTGTAAAGGTTCTGGAATATCTCCATGAAACATATGGGAATGAAATTTATCTCAGCATTATGAATCAGTATACACCTGTTTTTCATCATGACAAATATCCGGAACTGAATCGGAAGGTAACAGCAAGGGAATACGAAAAGGTTCTTGACGCTGCAATTGCTATGGGAATTGAAAATGGATTTTTTCAGGATGGAGAAACTGCAAAGGAAAGCTTTATACCGACGTTTGATTATGAAGGAATCTAAAAAAGACTGCTTGTGAGGCAGTCTTTTTTAGTGGGAAGACAGAGAAATCAGAATTTTTTCCAGGTGTCTCTTACAAAAAGAAGGAGCAGAGGGAAAATTTCCAGTCGTCCTGCAAGCATATCAAAGATGAGAATGCTTTTTGAAAAGTAGGAAAAAATATTAAAGTTCTGGGTTGGCCCTACAAGCTCAAGACCGGGACCAATGTTGTTGAGTGTTGCAGCCACGGCTGTGAAGTTGGTGGTATAGTCAAAATTATCAAAAGCGATGAGAAATACAGAGCCAAAGAAAATCAGGACATATACAATCAGGAAAATATTGGTGGCGCGCACTACCTCGTGAGGGACTACTTTCTGGTCCATCTTGATTTTTTTTACCGCATTAGGATGAATATAAAGGTGAAGCTCCTTGCGGATGGTCTTACACAGAATAACAAAACGGGAAACCTTTATGCCGCCGCCTGTACTTCCCGCACAGGCTCCCACAAACATCAGAATAATAAGGATTGTTCTGGAAACCTGCGGCCACAGGTTGAAGTCTGTGGTTGCAAAACCTGTAGTTGTAATGATGGAGCCTACCTGGAAAGAGGCATGCTGCAGCGCTTCTCCTACGCTTCCGAACATATGGCGGACATTAAATGTGATAATTATAATGGCAACAGCAATGATTCCCAGATAATAACGAACTTCCTCGCACTTGAAAGCCTGTGCAAATTTCTTTGTCAGAAGAAAGAAATACACATTGAAGTTAATACCGAAAAGAATCATAAAAATGGTGACAACAACCTGTATGTAGGTGCTGTAGCCTGCAATACTGTTGTTTTTTATACCGAAGCCTCCTGTTCCGGCAGTTCCGAATGCGGTACAGAGAGTGTCAAAAAGCGGCATTTTTCCGCACAGCAGGAGAATAATCTGCAGCAGGGTAAGTCCAAGATAGATGGAATAGAGAATCTTGGCTGTGGACTGTACCTTGGGAACAAGCTTGCCTACGGACGGACCGGGGCTTTCTGCTTTCATCAGATTCATATGGTATCCGCCGGTGAGCGGCAGAAGGCTTAAGATGAAGACAAGAACGCCCATACCTCCAATCCAGTGTGTGAAGCTTCGCCAGATCAGCACGCAGTGGGGAAGGCATTCCACATCACTCAAAATACTGGCTCCTGTTGTTGTGAAACCGGAAACTGTTTCAAAAAGCGCGTCAATGGGATGGGGGATTGCGCCGCTCAGCACAAAGGGAACTGCGCCCATAATACTGAGTACAATCCAGCTCAGGGCAACAGTCACGAAGCCCTCTTTTGTGTAAAAGGCTTTTTGTTTCGGCTTTTTCCTGGTAAGAGGAATGCCCGCTGCCAGACAGAGCGCCATAGTGATAAGGAAAACAAAGCCGGTTTTTTCTCTGTAAATAATTGCTGTAATGCCCGGAAGAAGCATAAATGCGGCTTCCAGTTTTAAAATCCATCCGATGATATAGATGATAATGGAATAGTTCATGGTTTTTCTCCTTTATTTATCCAGAATATCACTGATATCTCGAAGGCCTTTGTGAGTGGTTACAATGATTACAGTGTCTCCAACCTGCAGGGCGTCACTTCCGCGAGGGATTTTTATTTTACCGCCACGGTTGAGAGAACCTACAAGAAGATTTTTTTTCAGGTTCAGTTCGGACAGAGGTTTACCAAGAACAGGACAGGTATCTTTAATTGCAAACTCCAGTGCCTCGGCGCGGTTGTCCAGAATATGATAAAGAGTTTCAACATTGCTTCCGATACTGTTCTGCATAGCGCGCACATACTGAAGAATACAGTCTGCTGTTATGTACTTTGGATAGATTACACTTCCGATATCCAGATTGTCAATTACATCATTAAAGGCGAGACGGTTTACTTTGGCTACAAGCTTGGCTTTTGACACATTTTTGGCAAAAAGGGAGAGGAAGATGTTTTCTTCATCAAGGTTTGTCAAGGCCACAAAAGCTTCTGTGTTTTCAAGACCTTCTTCAAGAAGAAGAGAGCGGTTGGTGCCGTCTCCGTTTATAATAGTCGTATCAGGAAGAAGTTCGCTTAATTCCTCACAGCGGGATTTTGAGTTCTCGATAATTTTTACATTAATTTTCATATCCTGAAGCAGATAAGTGAGGTAATGGGAAATCGTTCCTCCGCCTACAATAAGGGCATTTTTTACCTGATGGGTTTTCAGGCCGATTTTTTTGAAAAACAAGGCTGCGTTCTGTGGAGAAGCCAAAATAGAAACAAAGTCACCGTCATGGAGTAAATAATCTCCCCCGGGAATGGCAACTCTTCCGTCACTTTCTACGGCGCAGAAAAGGATATCGCACTGAAGCTTCTCTGTAATGCGGGAGACACTCAATCCGTCCAGATTAAATTCAGGTCGAACTTTAAACTTTAACAGTTCCACTCTGCCTCTGGCGAAAGTGTCAATCTTTATGGCAGAAGGGAAGCGGAGCAGTCGGGAAATTTCCTGCGCTGCTGCAAACTCAGGATTGATGATCATATTTACTCCGAGACGTTCCTTGATAAAGCCGATTTCATTTCCGTAAATCGGATTTCGCACTCTGGCGATAGTGTGACAGCGGCTGGTTTTCTGTGCAATGAGACAGCACAGAAGGTTCAGTTCATCGGAACCTGTAACTGCAATCATAATGTCTGCATTTTCAATGCCGGCTTCCATCAGGGTATTGATGCTGGCTCCGTTTCCGACGATTCCCATGGCATCGATATTCTCGGAAAGAGTGTTGATTTTTTCTGCTGATACGTCAATAAGGGTTATGTCCGTTTCCTCTTCCTGAAGCTGTTCAGCCAGGGAACTTCCAACTTTACCGCATCCAACAATAATAATCTGCATAATTCCTCCAAAAGTGTAATTTTTTGTCTGATTCAATCTTACATTAAGATTATATAAAAATGGCATTAAGGTTAAATAAAGATTATATAAAGATTGAATAAAGACATTATAGCACTGATGTATGGAATTTGAAACATATATTTTGGGATTTGTGTTTAGAGATGCGCTGCGCACATATTTCTTTTCAGCACATAAAATATAGGGAATTATAAAATTTGGGCAGAAGGGATTTGTTCATGGAAAATTATCAGATGAACTATGCGGGCTGCCGTCCCTATAACCGGACCTGTGGAATGACAAAGTCAATGCAAGGACCGGATTGTGGAATATCCGGTTCCGGACCGGTAAGACAGCCGCACTGCGTTTCAAAAATAGAAGAGTGTAACTGTAAAATGCCGGGAGTAAAGAGTAAAAATGCAGAAATGTATACACATCTTGCACATTTGGAGCCGGCTATGGCATATGTACCCTGCCAGCAGTTTACGACTACCTTTGATCCCGATCATGCGCTTCAGATGGGGACGATTTTTCCGGAACTTTGTAAACCGTTTTGTGGAAAGAGAGGTGGCAGAAGATGATGAACAGAAATCTTTCCAGAGAGCAGCTTTTGTGCAAACTTAACGAAGTCAGCTTTGCAGTAGATGACATTTTACTGTTTCTCGATACACATCCCTGCCATGAAGAGGCGCTTTGCTATTACAGGGATGCAGCGAAGCTGCGCAGAGAGCTGATGGAAGAATACGAGCACTGCTATGGTCCTCTGACAATTGATGATGCGGTATATCACGAGTCGTCTTCTTGGAAATGGATGACACAGCCATTTCCATGGCAGATGGAAGGAGGTCGATGAGAAGTCATGTGGAATTATGAAAAAAGACTTCAGTATCCAATCAAAATTACTCAGCCGAACGCAAAGCTTGCACAGTTTATTATGAGTCAGTATGGTGGACCGGATGGAGAGATTGCGGCGTCCATGCGTTATCTGTCCCAGAGATTTTCCATGCCTAATCAGATGACAGTGGCCACACTGACAGATATCGGCACCGAGGAACTGGCTCATATGGAAATGATCGGGACGATTGTTCACCAGCTTACCCGAAATCTTTCGATGGAAGAAATAGAGAAATCCGGTTTCGGACCGTACTATACAGATCATACTGTGGGAATCTGGCCTCAGGCGGCAGGAGGAATTCCTTTCAATGCATGTGAATTTCAGAGCAAAGGAGATCCTATAACAGATTTGTTTGAAGATCTCGCTGCGGAACAGAAAGCACGGTCTACTTATGACAATATTCTCAGAACAGTGAAAGACATTCCGGAAATTGCTGATCCGATCCGTTTCCTGCGCGCCCGTGAGGTCGTGCATTTTCAGAGATTCGGTGAAGCATTGCGATCTTTGCAGGAAGAGCTTGACGCTAAGAATTTCTATGCCTTTAATCCGAGTTTTGATATGCCTGCAAGCTGTAGTTGTCCTTCAGAATGTGGATGCAGGAGATAGGTTTGTTAAGAGAAGATAGGAAGTAGCAATGATAAGAAATCAGAGAGGGCTGAAGGGAACAGAAGGTTTTCAAAGCCCTCTTTGATTTCATCGAAAAGAAAGATAAAATATAGGATTTATATTGACATTTTTTCGATAATCTTTTATAATAGTCCAAGCAGTTAGAAATAGCTAACTGCTATTTTTGTTACAAGTGGTTAGCTTTTGCTAACTGATATAAGGAGGAACAAACGGTGATTGATAAAAAGCTTTTGTATCTTTTAGGAGATAATAAAAAAGATATACTGTATACGGTAGCGTGGATGATAGTAGGATTATTTGCCAATCTTATGATTACTGCCTGTATTTGCTGGATGATTTATCTGGTGTCAGAGTATGGTACATATGGAAGAGATGCTGAATATTTTTTATTTTCCGCAGTATTGGGGATTATGGGAATGGCTGTCCGATATGGGGCTTCCCGCCGGGTGGCGAGACTGAAAGATATTCTTGGACGGAATGCGAAGAAGGAACTTCGTCAGAAAATTTATCATAAAATCGTGAAACTGGGAACCAGTTCCACAGAGGAAATGAGTATGGCAGGACTGACACAGATTTCCATGGAAGGTGTGGAACAGCTGGATTTATATTATACATCTTATATTCCCCAGTTTTTTTATGCAATGCTTTCTCCGTTTATTCTATTCTTCATAACTGTGTGGATTGACTGGCGTGTGGCACT
Organism: Eubacteriales bacterium; assembly: GCA_030536995.1. GTDB lineage: Bacteria > Bacillota > Clostridia > Lachnospirales > Lachnospiraceae > Blautia_A. The sequence goes on along the minus strand of JAUNOY010000001.1, from coordinate 230,326 downwards.
GGTTCTTCTTGCCTGTGTGCCTTTGATTCCTGCGTCGATTGTTGCGGTATCCAGATATGCAAAAAAGATTTTTGAGAAATACTGGGGAAAATATACTTCTATGGGAGATGGTTTCCTGGACAGTGTGCAGGGGCTGAAGGAACTGAAAATTTTTATGGCAGATGAAGCACAGCAGAAAAAGATGAATAATGCCAGTGAAGAGTTTCGCAAAATTACTATGAAGGTTCTGGTGATGCAGCTGGCAAGTACTACAATTATGGATTTGGTTGCATATGGAGGAGCCGGCATCGGAATCGCATTCTCTGTTCTTAAAGTGGCGGAAGGGGGGCTGTCTCCTTTTCTGGCACTGTTTCTGATTCTTGTAGCGGTTGAATTTTTTCTACCCCTCCGTGCATTTGGAGCGGCCTTTCATGTGGCAATGAACGGGGTGAGTGCAGGAAATAAGATTCTGTCATTTTTTGAAATCTCGAATCCAATCTGGGGAGAGGAGAAGATGCCTTATACGGAATGGAAGCTGGAGAATGTAAATTTTTCTTATGATGACAGACGTGATGTTTTGAAAAATGTGACGATGACTTTCCCCGGGAAAGGGATGACTTCTATTGTGGGGGAGTCCGGTTGTGGAAAATCCACAGTTGTCCAGATACTTTTGGGAGGAATTCGTCCGAAATCAGGAAGTGTTGTTGGAGGAGGAAAAAAGCTGGAAGAGCTGTCACGGGAAAGCTATTATGAACATCTTGCCGCGGTAAGTTATAATACTTATATTTTTAATGAAACTGTTCGACAGAATTTTAAGCTGGGAAATAAAAAAGTATCAGATGAGGAAATTTATGCAGCATTGGAAAAAGTGAATCTTGCCGGATTCATTCGAGAGAATGGAGGATTGGACAAAAAAATTATGGAAGATGGCGCAAATCTTTCCGGAGGACAGAAGCAGCGGCTCGCGCTTGCTGTGAATCTGGTGGCAGATAAAGATATGTATGTGTTTGATGAGGCAACCAGTAATATAGATGTGGAAAGTGAAGCGATTATTATGAAAAATATCAAAGAGTTATCTCAGTCTAAGGCAGTGATTGTTATCTCGCATCGTCTTGCCAATGTGGTGCTCTCCGATAAGATTTATTATATGGAGACAGGAGAGGTGAAAGAACAAGGGAATCATAAAGAATTAATGGATAAGAACGGCGGTTACGCCAGATTGTTTATGACACAGAAAGAATTGGAAGAAGGATATGCGGAGGTGAGTGCATGAGTAAAAAACAAATACTTCGTCGAAGCGGAGGAAAAATCATGGCAAGTCTTATTTTGCTTTTGGGAAGCCTTTCCTACATTATGTTTCTTGCTGTGCTGAATGGTTCGGCCGGTTTTTTCTGTGCCATGGGCGTTCCCCTGTTAGGTGCAGTGGGGGTTGCAAAAGCGTTAGGGGAGAGCATTTCTTTGTCCTACGGATGGATTGTGACACTGGCAATAGGGTGTGGGCTTCTTCGTGGCCTGCTCCGGTATCTGGAACAGTATAGCAATCATTATATTGCATTTCGACTGCTCGCGGTTCTTCGGGATAAAATTTTTTCTGCTTTGCGAATGCTTTGTCCTGCAAAGCTGGAGAGTAAACAAAAAGGTTCTATCATTGCCATGATCACGTCTGATATAGAAACATTAGAAGTGTTTTATGCCCACACAATCTCTCCCATTTGCATTGCTGTTGTGGTATCCGCAGGTGTTATCATGTTTGTGGGAAACGTATCCAGCTGGTGGCTGGCACTTGTTGCCGCAGTGGGATTTGTCGTGGTGGGAATTGTGATACCGATATTTGCCTCCGGCAGATTGAAAGCAGCAGGTGTTCGTTATCGCGAGGAATTTGCCTCATTTAATGCCTATTTTCTGGACAGTATAAAAGGAATACGTGATATTGTTTTAAATCGCGCAGGAAAAGAAAGGGAAAAAGAAGTCAACAGACGTTCCCGGATTCTTCTTGATGAAACAAAGAAAATGAAACTGGAAACAACGAAAGCAGCTGCGATAACAGAACTGTGTGTCTCTCTTTTTATTTTTGCGGCCCTTGCAGTGGGAAGCCTGCTTGTGATAACTGATCAAATTTCAATGGGAAGAATGATAATCGGAGTGGCCGCAGTATTTGGGTCTTTTGGTCCCGTTATTGCAATTTCAGCGCTTCCGGGAAACCTGACACAGACCTTTGCGTCCGGAGACAGGGTTTTAAATCTTCTTTCAGAGAAACCGGCAGTTACTCCGGTAGAAAATGGCAGAACTTTTTCTTTTGAAAATCTTGGAGTAAGGGATCTTTGCTTCTCTTATGATGGCCAGAAACAGGTATTATCAGACATCTGTATGTATGCGAAAAAGGGAGAAATTATTGGAATTGTAGGGGAATCCGGATGTGGGAAATCTACTTTTTTAAAGTTGCTGCTTCGATTCTGGAAAAAGGACAGTGGAGAGCTTGTTTATAATGGAATTGATATTGAAAAGATTCAGACGGAGAGTTTGTTGGATAATGTGACTATGGTCAGTCAGGTTACCTATTTGTTTGACGAAACCATAGAAGAGAATCTCCGTATAGCAAAGCCGGATGCTACAATGGAAGAACTGGAACAAGCCTGCAGACAGGCAGCAGTACACGAGTGGATTCTTTCTCTTCCAGATGGATATCAGACAAAGGTAGGAGCTCTTGGAGATAATCTTTCTGCCGGAGAAAAACAGCGTATCGGACTTGCCAGAGCGTTTCTGAGAGGAAGTGAGTTGATTCTTTTGGATGAGCCGACCAGCAATGTGGACAGCATCAATGAAGGAATTATTTTGAAGGCTTTAAAAGAACAGAAGCATAAAAAAAGCATTATTCTTGTCTCTCACCGGGAATCCACGATGTCGATTGCGGACCGCATGTATCGTGTGGAAAACGGCAGAATGTATGAATGGAACAGAGCATAAAAGAGAAATGGAGAACGCTATGAACATAAAAAAACAGGGTGGATTGTGTTGGGATTTGCGGGATTAGGTTTTGGTGCAGCAGGTGCAGTATTACCCATACTGCCGTGCGTCCCGTTCCTTCTTCTGGCTGCAGTTGGTTTTTCAAAAGGTTCTCAAAAACTGCATGACTGGTTTGTAAATACAAAGCTTTATAAGGAAAATCTGGAGGACTATGTGGCTGGTCGTGGCATGACCTGGAAAACAAAAATTCGTATTATGCTTGCAATGACTGTGCTTATGATAACTGGTTTTTTGATGATGGGTGCGAAGGGGATTCTGGCAGGATGTGTGATATTAGTGGGAATCTGGATTTTGCATATTGCTTATTTTTGCTTTTTTGTAAAGACAATCTGAAGTCACAAAAAGATAGCGCGTTTTGTCTGTTATGTGAATGAGAAGGTAATTCTTACACTTCAGGAGGAGTATTTAAGGATTGACAGAACTATGGGAAAAAGGCTAAAATAGAGCAATATTACCAATGAACAGGAGAAATTAACCATGAGTGAAACAATTGCAGTAATTGCTGGAAAAGAAATCAAGGAGGCAGATTTTGAAGCGTTTTTAAAGGGAGTGCCAAAGGAACAGCAGCCATATCTTTCAAACCCTCAGTTCCGTGAACAGTTTAAAGAGCAGTTTCTTGCTTTACATATGTTCGCACAGCTTGGTGAAGATGAAAAAATGAACGAGACAGATGCATTCAAAGTTATGATGGAAAATGCAACCAGAGATATTCTTGCACAGCTTGCTGTGAACAGTGTAATGAAGAATGTAACTGTTACAGAAGAGGAATGCAGAGCATACTATGACGCAAATTCGCAGCATTTTACAAAGGGAGCAACTGTAAGTGCAAAACATATTCTTACAGATTCTGAGGAAAAATGCGGGGATATTCGAAAAGAGATCGAGGGCGGAAAAGCCTTTGAAGAGGCTGCCCAGGAATATTCTACCTGTCCTTCAGGTTCCCGAGGCGGAGATTTGGGAGAATTCGGAAAGGGACAGATGGTTCCGGAATTTGAGAAAGCTGCGTTTGAAGGGGAAATCGGACAGGTGATCGGTCCTGTGAAAACACAGTTTGGTTACCATCTTATCAAAGTAGAGAAAAAGAATGAAGCCAGTGTATCCTCCTTTGAGGAAGTGAAGGATACAATCAGAAGAAACCTTATGCAGCAGAAACAGAGCGAAGCATACAAGGCAAAAGTAGCTGAAATGAAAGAAAAATACCTGAATAAATAAAAATATTTGGAAAATAAAAGTTTTCCTTGTAATTTGCTAAAAACAGGTGTAAAATTAAAAATAATTAAAAAAACGCAGGGGAGCTTGTGTGACAGGCTGAGAGGAAGGTAAACCTTCGACCCTTAAACCTGATGCGGATAATGCCGCCGTAGGAAATCGTTAGGATTGAATTTTATCGGAGGCACGAAAGTGCCTCCTTTTTTTGTTACGATAGCGAAAAAGAACCCCTGAATCTGGGGACTTTTTATAAAAAATACAAGGGAGAAAAGAAATGGTAACAGTAAATGGCGCAGAAAAAGATCTTTCCGGAAAGACTCTGGCAGAGTACCTTATGCTTGCAGATTACAATGCCCGGCGTGTTGCAGTGGAAAGAAATGGAGAAATTGTGCCCAGAGCACAGTATGAAGAAACCATTTTGAAGGACGGAGATACGCTGGAGGTTGTCAGCTTTGTTGGAGGAGGCTGATATGGGAATTCCAACAGAAAAAGAGTGGAAGGAAGCACTGGCAAAGCGCCAGGGACGAGAGCTTTTGGAACGATTTCAGAATGCTTCGGTGGCAGTTTGCGGTCTGGGAGGGCTGGGTTCCTGTATAGCTTTGTGTCTGGCAAGGGCGGGGATTGGGAAGCTGATCTTAATCGATTATGACAGAGTGGATCTGAGCAATCTTCATCGTCAGCAGTATAAGCCGAAGCAGATTGGATTATTTAAAACAGACGCATTGGCAGAGAACTTGAAGGAGATTAATCCGTACATCCGGCTGGAGACCATCACGGAAAAAATTACAGATGATAATTTTTTTAAGCTTCTGAAAAATGCACAGATTGTCTGTGAAGCATTTGACGATCCGGAAGCAAAAGCCGTTCTTGTAAATGGTGTTTTGGAAAAATTTCCGGAGAAATACCTTATTGCAGCCTCCGGAATGGCGGGGTTGGAATCTGCTAACAGCATTCATACAAGAAAGGTCATGAGACATTTTTATCTTTGCGGAGACGAATGTAGCGATGTGGAGAATTCTATAGGGCTGACAGCGTCCAGAGTTATGATTTGTGCTTCTCATCAGGCGCATATGGTTTTACGTATTCTGGCAGAGAAAAAAGATGCTTGAACAATACATCAGAAAGAAGGAGATAATCATGAAAAACGATGACAAATTAATGATTGGAGGACATGAGTTTCATTCCAGATTTATTCTGGGTTCCGGAAAATACTCTATGAAGCTGATTGAAGCGGCAGTGAAAGATGCCGGGGCAGAGATTATTACCCTTGCAGTTCGACGTGCAAATACAAAGGATCAGGAAAGCATACTGGATTATATTCCAAAGGGTGTAACGCTTCTTCCGAATACCTCCGGAGCCAGAAATGCAGAGGAGGCAGTTCGTATTGCAAGACTTGCAAGGGAGCTTGGTTGTGGCGATTTTGTAAAAATAGAGATTATGAGAGATTCCAAATATCTTCTTCCTGATAATCAGGAAACGATAAAAGCAACAGAAATTCTGGCAAAGGAAGGATTTGTCGTTATGCCCTATATGTATCCGGATTTATATGCTGCCCGGGAACTGGTAAACGTTGGAGCAGCATCTGTAATGCCTTTGGCATCGCCGATCGGCTCCAATAAAGGACTTGCTACAAAAGAGTTTATTCAGATTCTTGTTGATGAAATTGATCTTCCTATTATTGTGGATGCCGGAATCGGAAGGCCATCTCAGGCATGTGAAGCAATGGAGATGGGAGCTGCTGCGATTATGGCAAATACAGCTCTTGCAACAGCCGGAGATCTGACACTGATGGCGTCTGCGTTTAGTCAGGCAATTGAAGCCGGACGAAAGGCATATCTCTCAGGATTGGGAAGGGTTCTGACAAGAGGAGCTTCTCCATCTGATCCATTGACAGGATTTTTAAGAAATTAAAGGGGGCTGCTCATGGAAAACCAATTTTTTGTTGACTCAGAGTTTTTATCCGAGAAGGCGCTGGAGAAAAAGCATAGACTGGAATCAGATCCTTCCAGTCGAAAAAATCATATGGAATATATGCCTGGTATGGAAGTCATTGAATCGGATATATGCAGCCAGGTTATGACACAGATGGAGAGCTTTGATTATAGTTCTTACACGGCGAAAGACGTACGTGCGGCTCTTGATCATGAAACATGCAGTATTGAAGATTTTAAAGCGCTTCTTTCACCGGCAGCAGAGCCTTTTCTGGAAGAGATGGCCCAAAAAGCCCGAGAGGAAACATCGAAACATTTCGGAAACACCGTATATCTTTTTACTCCTCTTTATATTGCCAATTACTGTGAAAATTACTGTGTGTACTGCGGTTTTAATTGCTATAACCACATTAACAGAATGAAGCTCAGTATGGAACAGATTGAGCATGAAATGAAGGTGATTGCTGATTCCGGAATGGAGGAAATTCTCATTTTAACAGGTGAGAGCAGAAGTCAGAGCAATGTGGAATACATAGGAGAAGCATGTAAGCTGGCACGGAAGTACTTCCGCATGGTAGGGCTTGAAATCTATCCGGTAAATACAGATGAGTATCGATATCTCCATGAATGTGGGGCAGATTATGTGACGGTTTTTCAGGAGACATATGATACGGAAAAGTATGAAACATTACATCTTATGGGACACAAACGTGTATGGCCATATCGTTTTGATGCACAGGAAAGAGCGCTTCGCGGAGGAATGAGAGGTGTGGCATTTTCTGCACTTCTGGGACTGTCTGATTTCCGTAAAGATGCGTTGGCAAGCGCCCTTCATGTATATTATCTTCAGAGAAAATATCCTCATGCCGAAATGTCGCTGTCATGTCCAAGACTGAGGCCGATCATCAATAATGAGAAAATAAATCCTTTGGATGTGGGAGAAACTCAGCTTTGTCAGATTATATGTGCATACCGTATTTTTCTTCCGTTTGTGGGAATTACCGTATCTTCACGAGAGAGTGCATCGTTTCGAGATGGTATTGTGAAGATTGCAGCTACCAAGGTTTCAGCCGGAGTCTCGACCGGCATTGGGGATCACGAAAGTAAGTATACAGGAAAGGAAACAGAAGGCGGTCAGGGAGACGAGCAGTTTGAGATCGAAGATGGAAGAAGCTTTGATAAGATGTATGAGGATATTGCAAAGGAAGGTCTGCAGCCGGTTCTGAATGATTATCTTTATGTCTGATGTAATTTGTGTGACGAATCGAAAACTTTGTATAGAGCTGTTTACCGAGCGGATAAAAAAAATAGCAAAAGCTCATCCGAAAGGGATTATTCTCAGAGAGAAAGATATGCAGCCTGAAGCTTATATAAAGCTTGCATCTGAAGTTATGGATATCTGCAAAAAAGAAGGAGTGAACTGTATTCTCCACAGTTTTACAGGTGCTGCAAAAGAATTGGGATGTCCCAATATTCATCTTCCGCTGAAACAGCTTCGTGCATTGAGCAGGGCAGAAAAAATAGAATTTAAAGAAATCGGAACCTCCTGTCACAGTGTGGAAGAGGCTTTGGAAGCGCAGAAACTGGGGTGTACCTATATAATCGCAGGACATATTTTTGAAACTGACTGCAAGAAGGGACTGCCTGGAAGAGGACATGAATTTCTTAAAAAAGTGTGTGAATCGGTGGAGATTCCTGTTTATGCGATTGGAGGAATTTCTCCCGAAAATGTGAGAGAAGTACGAAGAGACAATGCAGCAGGAATCTGCCTGATGAGCAGTCTGATGACTTGTCCGGATGTTCCCGAATTATTGGAATCAATGGAGAAAAAAGATGAAATTTGAAAAGAATATGCTACTTTTGTATGGAATCACGGACCGTGCATGGGAAGGAAGACAGACTTTATACGAGCAGGTAGAAGAAGCACTAAAGGGTGGGGTTACCATTTTGCAGTTAAGGGAAAAGAACCTGAAAGAAGAAGATTTTATCAGGGAAGCTGTAGAGCTGCGAAGCTTGTGCCACAAGTATCAAGTGCCCCTTATTATCAATGACAATGTACAGGTGGCTATTAAGAGCGGGGCAGACGGAGTGCATGTAGGGATTACAGATGCGCCGGTTGCCGAAATCAGAAAACTTACAGGAAAAGATTTTATTATAGGAGCAACAGCCAAGACGGTGGAACAGGCTAGGGAAGCTGAAAAAAACGGAGCGGATTATCTTGGAGTAGGAGCAGTATTTCCGTCTTCTACAAAAAAAACAGCGATTCGAATTACAAGAGAAGAATTGGAAAGAATCTGTTCCAGTGTGAAAATCCCTGCAGTTGCCATCGGAGGAATTACCGATGAAAACATTTCGGAGATTAAAGGCGGGGGAATGTCCGGAATTGCAGTTGTTTCAGCAATTTTCGGAGCAGAAAATATAGAGAAAGCGACAGCCAAGTTAAAGGAAAAAGCGAGAGAGGCGGTAGAGGACAATGAATAAAAAAACTATGAAAACCGTTCTTTCTATCGCAGGGAGCGACTGTAGCGGAGGCGCAGGTATCCAGGCTGATCTAAAGACAATGACTGTTAATGGTGTGTACGGGATGAGCGCTGTTACCGCATTAACCGCACAGAATACAACCGGAGTAGCTGGAATTTATGAGGTTACGCCGGAATTTTTAAAAGAACAGATTGATATGATTTTTACAGATATTCGTCCGGATGCGGTAAAAGTTGGGATGGTATCATGCGCTGGCCTCATAGAGGTGATCGCAGAGAGGCTGGATTTTTATCATGCATCGAATATTGTTGTGGACCCTGTAATGATTGCAACTTCAGGCTCGGAGCTTTTAAAACAGGAAGCAGTCTCTATCTTAAAAAAACGTCTTCTTCCACTGGCACTTTTAGTGACTCCAAATATTCCGGAGGCAGAAATACTTGGGGGAATAAAGATTAATAACGAGACGGATATGGAGACGGCGGCCGAAAAAATATGTGACGATTACGGATGTGCAGTATTAATCAAAGGAGGACACAGAATCAGTGATGCCAATGATCTGCTGTATTTCAAAGGATGTAAAAAATGGTTTCGTGGAAGACGTATTGACAATTCGAATACACATGGCACAGGATGTACGCTTTCCAGTGCGATTGCTTCCAATCTGGCGAAAGGCTATGGAGTAGAGGAATCCGTGCACAGGGCAAAGGAATATATTTCCGGAGCATTAGAGGCAATGCTTGATCTGGGAAGAGGAAGCGGACCTATGAATCATGCATTTGATGTAAAAAGCGATTTTGCTGAATAAAATAAAAATCAACAGGAGAAAAAGAGTATGACAAACAGAGGATATGCAACACAGATGGATGCTGCCCGCAAAGGGATTGTGACAAGGGAATTGGAAATTGTAGCGAAAAAAGAGCACATGACTGTGGAGGAGTTACTTCCGCTGGTTGCACAGGGAAAAGTAGTAATTCCGGCAAATGTAAGACATACCTGCATCAATCCGGAAGGTGTGGGATCTGCATTGCGTACCAAGATTAACGTGAATTTGGGAGTGTCCCGTGACTGCAAAGATTATGATGTGGAGATGAAAAAAGTGCTTTCTGCAGTTGATCTGGGAGCAGAGGCAATTATGGATTTGTCCAGCCATGGCAATACACAGCCATTCCGCAGGAAGCTTACACAGGAGTGTCCTGCAATGATTGGTACCGTGCCGGTGTACGACAGTGTGATTCATTATCAGAGAGATCTGGATACTTTGACTGCAAAAGATTTCATTGATGTGATCCGTCTCCATGCAGAGGACGGAGTGGATTTTGTAACTCTTCACTGTGGAATCACCCGCAAAACCATTGAGCAGATCAGGAAGCATAAAAGAAAAATGAATATTGTTTCCAGAGGCGGTTCTCTTGTATTTGCCTGGATGTGTATGACAGGAGAGGAAAATCCGTTTTATGAGTATTATGATGAAATTCTTGATATCTGCAGAGAGTATGATGTCACGATTTCTCTTGGTGATGCCTGTCGTCCGGGATGTTTGGCAGATGCAACAGATGTATGTCAGATTGAGGAACTGGTACGTTTGGGAGAACTGACAAAGAGAGCATGGGAGAAGGATGTACAGGTAATGGTAGAAGGTCCGGGACATGTTCCTATGGATCAGATTGCCGCCAATATGAAAGTACAGCAGACTATTTGCATGGGAGCACCTTTCTATGTATTGGGACCTCTTGTCACTGATATTGCACCGGGATATGACCATATTACAGGAGCAATCGGAGGAGCAATAGCGGCTATGAACGGCGCTGCCTTCCTGTGCTATGTAACGCCCGCAGAGCACCTGGCACTGCCAAACCTTGAGGACGTAAAGCAGGGGATTATTGCAAGTAAAATTGCAGCTCATGCAGCCGATATTGCGAAGGGTGTCCGTGGTGCGAGAGATATTGATGATAAAATGGGAGATGCCCGCAGGGCTCTTGACTGGGAAGGTCAGTGGGCATGTGCTCTGGATCCGGAGACGGCGAAGGCAATCCGCGATGACCGCTCTCCGGAGCATGACGATTCCTGTTCTATGTGCGGGAAATTCTGTGCAGTCCGCAGCATGAATAAAGCCCTGAATGGGGAACACATTGATATTTTGTGATAAAACAAAGGCTATCTTAAAGTTTTTATCAGCAGAAAAACCTGCTCTGCGGTAGCGACCATATTTTGGCGGGCAGTTTCCGGGTTCATAGCTTCTTCCATATGGGCTGCTTTCAATATGATATGAATGCCGGATTCGAGAACTGCATTTGTAAATGCAAGAAATGCAAAACCAAGCCCTCCTGCAGCTCCGGTTCCGGAAAGAGATGCATCTGCTTTCGGAAATAGTTTTTGAACAATGGCGGCAGCCTGTTTCTCCGCAGAGCGGATTTGTTACATCACAGGCAATGTGAAATTCACATTCTTTTAATTCCGGGAGCACATGTGTGTCGGAAATAAAAGATAGTTCTTTTAATCCCGTTGCACCCGGAGCAACGGGATTTCTTTTTGGAGTCAAAAAATCATAGCCAAGAGCCTGAAGCATTCCGATTCCTCCGTCGTTAGTGGCACTGCCTCCTATTCCTATCAGAAAACGGCGGCAGCCTTTTTGAATTGCATGCCGTATCATTTCTCCCACGCCGTAGGTTGTGGTGTAAAGAGGATTGCGTTCTTCGCGTTTTACAAGAGTAATTCCTGCTGCCTGTGACATTTCCATGACAGCTGTCCGGTTTTCGCTGAGAATCCCGTATATGGCGTCTACAGGCTGACCGAGAGGACCGGTAACTCTGACTCTGCATCAGGAAGGATAAACCTTATAAATACCTTTTGCGGCTGCATTACCGGCTTCCATGGAGGTTAAACTTCCTTTAAAAGAATCCATTGCGATTACTGCTTTCATTTTTGGGGTCCTTTCTTAACTGAAATATCGAAATCATTGTTTGAATCTATTATACTCCTAATCAGCAATTCGGAAAAAAGGATACAAACATTTTGTGCCATATCGAACAGTACTTTTTGTTCTTGACTTTCCAATACAACATGTTAAAATAATTTTATAGTATAAGAACAGGGGGGCTTGCGAACGCAGGCTGAGATTGATACCGATTCGTATCTGACCCTTTAACCTGAACTGGATAATGCCAGCGGAGGGAACATATCAGGCTTCGGTTATCATACGCCGAGAATTTATTCCTGTAGGTTTCCTACAGGTTTTTTTATTTATCAGGAAAGCAGTACATTCTGTACTAACTTTCCTGATAAACAAAAAACGCTCCGCGAGGATGCGACCAGATGCATGCGGAATATGACTGCCCATGGCAGTCTGCATCTGGCGCGCAAAGCGGAACAAGTCCCTCAAGGATTGAGGGAGTTCGAAGCGAACTTATCCGCTTTGTTCTTAATTAAAACAAATGGAGGAAAAAAGAATGAACGCAAGTGTAGCAATTCAGGTACTTCCTGAAACAAAAGACGATGAGGAACTGATCCGTGTGGTAGATGAGGTAATTGCCTATATTAAAAGCACGGGATTAAACTGCTATGTAGGTCCTTTTGAGACTGCAATTGAGGGAGACTACGATGAACTGATGGATATTGTAAAAGAATGCCAGCACATCGCAATCCGCGCAGGCGCACCGTCTGTAGCCGCATATATCAAGGTTACCTATAAGCCGGAAGGAGATGTTCTTACCATTGAAAGGAAAGTTACAAAGCATCACCTCGAAGATTAGTACCATTGCCGCCATCGTGATACTTTTGGCAGTATGGCAGATAGCTTCAGTATTTGAAATTGTTCCGTCATATATGCTGCCGTCTCCGGTACAGGTAGTACAGGCATTTATTAAGGAGTTTCCGCTTTTGATGGAGCATTTGAGTGTGACGCTGGCAGAAGCCTTTCTGGGGCTTGGCTGCGGTGTTGCCTTTGGTTTTATTATGGCGGTTCTGATGGACAGATTTGAAATTTTGTACAGAGCTGTCTACCCTTTGGTGGTGCTTACTCAGACCATTCCTACTGTAGCGATTGCCCCGCTTCTTGTACTGTGGTTTGGCTATGAGATGATGCCGAAGGTCATATTAATTGTAATTGTTACCTTTTTTCCCGTTACTGTGGGACTGCTTGACGGATTTCGTTCCGCAGACAAGGACACTATGAATCTTCTGCGCTCTATGGGGGCAACGAAATTTCAGATTTTCCGTTATATCAAGCTTCCGGGAGCTATGAGTCACTTTTTTGCGAGCCTTCGCATTTCTGCCGCATATTCTGTGGTGGGAGCGGTAATTTCCGAGTGGCTGGGAGGATTTTCCGGACTTGGAGTGTATATGACGAGGGTAAAACAGGCATTTGCCTTTGATAAAATGTTTGCAGTAATCTTTCTGATTTCTTTTATCAGCCTGCTTCTTATGAAACTGGTAGATTTTCTGCAGAAAAAATGTATGCCATGGGAGGATAAAAAGCATGAAAATTAAAAAATTAGCGGCAGCGGGACTTGCAGCGGTATTGTGTGTTTCCGCAATGAGTCCGGTAAATGTTTTCGCCGAAGAAGAAAAAGAAAAAATTACATTTGTTCTTGACTGGACACCAAACACAAATCATACAGGATTGTATGTAGCACAGAAACAGGGCTTTTTTGAAAAACAGGGACTTGAAGTAGAAATTGTACAGCCGCCGGAAGACGGTGCAGATACTTTGGTTGCGTCCGGAAAAGCGCAATTTGGAATTTCTTTCCAGGATAGCATGGCTCCTGGTGTGGCAGGTGAAAATGCAATCCCAACAACGGCTGTTGCAGCACTGATCCAGCACAATACCTCCGGTGTGGTTTCCCGTAAAGGAGAAGGTATGGACACTCCAAAGGGAATGGAAGGAAAGAAATATGCCACATGGAACGGTCCGATCGAGCTTGCCATGATTCAGAATGTTGTAGAGGGAGATGGCGGCGATTACAGCAAGGTGGAATTATTGCCGAGCACAGTGACAGATGAAGTTTCTGCACTGCAGAGCAAAGCTGTAGATGCTATCTGGATTTTCTATGCATGGGCAGGAGTAAAGATGGAACAGGAAGGACTTGAGACAGATTATTTTGCGTTTTCAGACATTAACCCTGTATTTGACTATTATACTCCGGTAGTGATTGCCAATAACGAATTTCTTGAAAAAGAACCGGAAACAGCGAAGAAGTTTTTGACCGCTCTGCGCGATGGATATGAATACTCTATCGAAAAACCACAGGAAGCTGCTGAAATTCTTTGCGAGGCAGCACCTGAGCTGGATTCCGATCTTGTACAGGCAAGTCAGGAATATCTTGCAGATCAGTATAAAGCAGAGGTAGAACAGTGGGGCTATATCAATCCTGAGAGATGGAATGGTTTTTACCAGTGGCTCAATGAAAATCAGCTTGTTGAGACAGAGATTCCAGAAAATGCGGGCTTCTCTAACGAGTATCTTCCGGAATAGGAAAGAGGCAGATTTATGTCGCATTTAGAAGTGAAGCATGTGTATAAATCTTTTGACGGCAAACAGGTTCTGAATGACGTGAGCATGGAGCTTCATGAAGGGGAACTTGTCTGTCTTCTGGGAGTCAGCGGAGGGGGTAAAACGACCCTTTTTAACATAATTTCCGGCCTGATCCTGCCGGATAGCGGTCAGGTGATCCTCGATGGTGAGGAAATCACAGGAAATCCGGGGCGTATCAGCTATATGCTGCAGAAAGATCTCCTTCTTCCTTACAGGACGATAGAGAATAACGTAGCATTGCCTCTTTTGATCAAAGGAGAAAAGAAAAAGGCGGCAAGGGAAAAGGCAGCGCCGTATTTTGAAGAATTTGGGCTGGAAGGAACGCAGAAGAAATATCCCCGCCAGCTTTCAGGGGGAATGCGTCAGAGAGCTGCGCTTATGCGTACCTATATGTTTTCCAGAGATGTAGCTTTGCTGGATGAGCCTTTTTCTGCATTGGATACGATTACAAAAAGCAGCCTTCATACCTGGTATCTGAATATTATGGAACAGATTCATCTGTCAACGATTTTTATTACTCACGATATTGACGAGGCGATTCTTCTGTCTGACAGAATTTATCTTCTGAGCGGAAAAACAGGCAGCATCACGGATGAGATTATCATTCGGGAGCCGAAGCCACGGAGACAGGACTTCAATCTGACAGATGAATTTTTGCAGTATAAAAGAGAAATTTTAAAGAAAATATAAAAAATATCAGCCGCAGTGCCTGTCAGGTTCTGCGGCTGATGTTTTTGATGAAGAAATTTATTTTGGAAAATCTTTATGAACCAAACGCCTCCATAATTTTATCAATACTCCGGTGAAGATAAGGACGGTATTCAGACAGACCTACAGGCTGCTGATAAAGAATACAACTATAGCAGGAGCTGCCCACTAATTCAATGATTGTAAACAAAAGCAGATCCGGGTTTTTATAATGCTTTCCGTTTTTTTTCAGAAGATTCAGATATGACTGATAAAAGTGATATCCTTCATCGGGCATTTCTATATCAAAAGATCCTTTAAATACGCCCCATGACAGATTTTTGGAAATAAAAAGCAACAATGTATGATTTTGATCCAATTCCGTAAGGATAAAATCGATAATAAAGTGAATCTGTTCCTCAAAACTGGAAAGAGACGCTTTTTCCAGAGCTTCGTGAGCATGGAAAAAAAGCTCCCCTGTTTTGTGAGCAACCAGTTTATTGCGAATATCAAACTTGTCCTTAAAATAAAGATAAAAAGTTCCTTTGGCGACACCTGCCTTTTCTACAATATCGGAAATTGTAGTTTTTGTGATTCCCTTTGTTGTAAAAAGGTCAAAGGCAGTATTAAACAAAGCATCCTTTTTTACTTTTTTATTCTCTTCCAATTTTCCCATTTGAAACTTGCCTCCTCTGCAATTTCCTTTCGTGAAAAACTATATATCCCTATTGTATATAAAACTGACTATAAGTCAATATGTTAATTTTTTGTGAAATGCAAAAAAAAGATTGACTAATAGTCATTTTTGAGGTATAACACTCCATACAATATGAATGACTATTGGTCATTAATAAAAGAAAAAGGAAAGATGGGAAAATTATGATTAAGACAGGAAAATGGATTGCAAAGCATAAGAAGCTGATCCTTTTTATCGGATTGCTGCTGATTATTCCCTCCTGTATGGGAATTGCGGCAACAAGAATCAATTACGACATCTTAAGTTATCTGCCGGATGATCTGGAAACGGTGAAAGGGCAGGATATCCTTGTAGATGAATTCGGTATGGGCGCTTTTTCCATGGTTGTAGTTGAAGATATGGAACTAAAGGATGCAGCTGCATTGAAGGATGAAATTGAAGCGGTAGATCATGTGAAAGATGTTCTCTGGTACGATGATATTATGGATTTAAGCGTACCTGTGGAAATGCTTCCGAAAGATTTGAGAGAGGCGTTTTTCAAGGGAGACGCGACAATGATGATTGCGTTGTTTGACAATACAACTTCTTCTGACGAGTCTATGGAGGCGCTTACAGAACTTCGTAAAATTACGGCAAACCGGTGCTTCCTAAGCGGTATGACAGGTATCATTACAGACATTAAAAGTCTTGCTATCAAAGAAATGCCGGCATATGTTGTGATTGCCGCAGGACTTTCCCTGATTGTACTGATTCTGGCAATGGACTCTTTAGTGGTTCCGGTCTTGTTCCTTTTGAGTATCGGAATTGCAGTCCTCTACAATTTGGGAAGCAATGTATTTCTCGGAGAGATTTCCTATATAACAAAAGCATTGACAGCCGTACTGCAGTTGGGAGTCACTATGGACTATTCTATTTTCCTGGTTAACTGTTATGAGGAAAACAAAGAGAGATTCCCGGGAGAAAATGAACGGGCTATGGCACATGCTATTTCCAATACATTTAAATCAGTAGTGGGAAGTTCTGTGACAACAGTGGCAGGCTTTATAGCTCTGTGTTTTATGAGCTTCACACTTGGAAAAGATATGGGAATTGTTATGGCGAAAGGAGTTGTTATCGGAGTAATATGCTGTGTAACACTTCTTCCATCCATGATTCTTATTTTTGATAAGGCAATTGAAAAAACAAAACATAAGGCATTGCTTCCGGACTTTTCCAAAGCATCTGCATTTATAACAAAACATTATAAGGTTTGGCTGGTAATTTTCCTTGTGCTGTTATACCCGGCAATATACGGAAACAGTCATACGGAGGTTTATTACAATATTGATAAATCACTTCCTGCAGATCTTGACAGTAATGTGGCAAATGCAAAACTGAAAGACACATTTGACATGAGTAATATACATATGGTGCTTTTGGAAAACGGTCTCGAAGCCAAAGATAAAAGCGAGATGCTGGCCGAGCTGAAAGAGGTAGACGGTGTACGCTGGGCATTGGGAATGGATTCCTTTGTAGGGCCAGCGCTGCCGGATTCTATGATTCCGAAGGACGTAAAAAAGATGTTGAGAAGCGATAAATACGAACTTCAGTTTATCTGTTCCCAATATGAAACTGCGACAGATGAGGTAAACAATCAGATTGCAGAAATTCAGAAAATTGTAAAGAAATACAGTCCGGGATCTATGGTAATCGGGGAAGCGCCACTGACAAAAGACCTTGCCGATGTTACAGATGTGGATTTCAGAAATGTAAATATCATTTCTGTAGCAGCTATTTTTATCATTATTATGATTGTGTTTAAATCAATTTCCCTGCCTATCATACTGGTAGCTGTAATTGAATTTGCTATTTGCGTGAATATGGCAATTCCTTATTATCAGGGAACAACCCTTGTTTTTGTGGCAGGTGTTGTTATTGGAACGATTCAGCTTGGCGCAACGGTCGATTATGCGATTCTTATGACAAGCAGATATCAGAAGGAAAGAGGGCTTGGAAAGTCAAAGAAAGAAGCGATATCCATTGCACACCGTACTTCAATGAAATCAATCATTATCAGCGGATGCAGCTTCTTTGCAGCAACATTTGGTGTAGGCCTGTATTCAAAGGTAGATATGATCAGCGGTATTACGAATCTTCTGTCAAGAGGAGCTGTAATCAGTACGCTGGTGGTTCTGCTGGTACTTCCGGCAATGTTCATGATTTTTGACCCTATCATTTGCAGAACTTCATGTGGTTTTCGTAAAAAGAAAAATAAATAAGGAGTGTTGAGTTATGAATCGAAACAGAAAGAAAGCAATTACAGCTCTGGCAGCAGGAATGACAGCAGTTTTAAGCGCATACCCCGTTCTTGCAGCAGACGGTACCGTATATAAAGAAGAAACCGTTTATGTAAATACAACGGCAGACGGTGTGGTAAAAGATGTGACAGTCTCTGACTGGCTGAAAAATTCAGGAGAATCAGAAGAACAGCTTCAGGATTCTTCAGATCTGGAAAATATAAAGAATATCAAGGGGGATGAAACTTTTACCCAAAATGGAAAAGATCTTACCTGGAATACAGACGGAGCTGATATTTATTATCAGGGAACTTCAGGGAAAGAGCTTCCGGTGAAGATGGATATCAAATATTATCTGGACGGGGTGGAAATAACGCCTCAGGAGCTGGCGGGTAAGAGCGGACATCTAAAAATGGTTGTTTCTTATACAAATAGTGCAAAAACAGTGAAAACTATCAATGGCAAAAAAACAGATATTTATTCACCTTTCGTTATGGTATCAGGAATGTTCCTTCCGGCAGACAAATTTACAAATGTAACGATTGATAACGGAAAGGTCGTTTCCGACGGAAACAGGGAAATGGTTGCCGGAATTGCAATGCCCGGTTTAAAAGAAAGCCTTGATATGCCGGAAGATATTGCCAAAGAAATTACAATCCCAGAAGGGTTTACAATGGAAGCCGATGTAACAGAATGTGAGATGGATCCGGTATTTACCATGGCAGTAACAGATATGTTTGAAAATCTTGACCTGGGAGAGGTAAGTGGTCTGGATGATTTGAAAGAGGCTTTGGAGGATCTCAACGAAGCATCCTTAAAGCTGGTAGACGGAACAAAGAAGCTTTCTGACGGAACAGAAACGCTCGATGAAAAATATCAGGAGTTTTATGAAGGAATCGGAACTCTTTGCTCTGGTGTATCAGAGCTTGACAATGGAGCAACCAAACTTGATAACGGCGTTGATAAGCTCAACAACGGTGCACAAGATCTGAATAAGGGAGCTGAAACTTTAAGCAGCGGCGTCAGTGCATATACTTCAGGAGCAGATGCTCTTTCTTCAGGAGTGAAACAGTTTACAGGCGGTGTCAGCACTCTGGATGAAAAAATGGGTGAGTATGTGCAGGGAATGAATACTCTGAAAAAAGGTGTGGAAGCTTATGTGTCCGGAGGAGATGCACTTGCAGGCGGGCTTACAAATTATGTAAATGGAGCATCGACTCTTGCAGGTGGACTTTCAGAATATGTAAATGGCGTAAATACATTGGCAAATGGCGTAGGACAGTATGCTGGCGGAATGCAGGAGCTGATAGGCGGAGTGGGACAGATTGTGCCGGGAATCAGCACAGAGGTTGCCGGAATTCAGGAGGCGGCCGGTAAAATGGGAAGTTTGGCGGAAAGTGTGGGAACAGCGACAGAACAGGTTACTCAGGCAGGAGCGACTGCTGCGGCAGCTATGGGAGATGCGGCTGCACAGGGACAGACGATGGCGACAACGCTGGGAACAGACGCAGCAGCTATGCAGTCTGCGGCTGCGCAGATTGAGTCATGGATTGCTTCTGTACCGGCTTCGGAGGATGGAGAAACCGGCGTTGACACAAGCGGACTGGCAGCAATTGCAGCGTCTCTTTACGGTCAGGCAGAAGCGGCATCTTCGGCGGCAGCCAGCGCAGGCGGACAGCTTTCCGCAGATATGGGAACAGCTTCTGAAAGTATGACGACGATATCCGGTGTTCTATCCGGGCTTTCTCAGAATGCAGGAGGTCTGGAAGGAATCGGAGCACTTACGCAGGGAGCAGCGCAGCTTGAAAGCGCAAACCAGACATTGCAGGACGGATACAGTAAACTTGCGCAGGCAGATACGGATAAAATGATTCAGGGAGCCAACAAGCTGGCAGAGTCGGGAAAAACGATTACAGCAGGACTGGCGGCTCTTCAGGGAGAAAATAACAAAAATGCGCAGGCTCTTCTTGATGGAGCGAAGAAGCTTCAGGATGCAAAGGACAGTCTGACAGCTGGTCTTTCTCAGATCAGTGAGGCAACAGGTCAGCTTCAGAGCGGTGTAGGCACGCTGGCTGCGAATACAGGAGCACTGGAAACAGGTGCAAGTCAGCTTTCCTCCAAGAGCGGTGAACTGACAGGAGGAGCATCAAAACTGGCGACAGGTTCAGAAACTCTGGCTCAGGGCGCATCTGAATTAAAGAGTGGAACGTCAAGCCTTGTATCCGGAACAAAAGAACTGTCTGCGGGAACATCTAAACTTTCAGATGGCAGCGTACAGTTAAAGGATGGCATTAAAGAATTAAAGGACGGAGCAGTTGAACTCAAAGACGGACAGAATAAATTCCATGAAGAGGGAATCCAGAAATTAAACGATACATTAAATGAGAAATTCCGCGATCTTCTGGATCGATTTGAGGCAATCAGTTCTTCTGAGGCTCAATATACAACTTTCACCGACAGAAAACACGGTATGGACGGAAATGTTAAATTTATTTACGAAACAGAGCCGATTGAGTTTGCGGACGGAGAAGAATAAACAAAATATTATGCAGCGACCCAGCGGCAGGTGATAGTCAGAATTCCGTTTTCCAGATGGGCGTCCATGCTTCCGCCCATCTGTTCCAGAAGAAGTCTGGACACTGTCATGCCAAGACCGCTTTTTTGTGTAGTACGGGCATTGTCAGCAGTATAGAACGGATCAAAAAGATGGGCGGCATTGTCTTCTGTCAAATCCGAAGCCTGATTGGAACAGGTGAGGATGGCTTCTTTTGGGGTGGAGGTCAGAGAGACAGCAGCAGTGCCTGCTCCATATTTTAAAAGATTGGAGGTGAGATTATGAAGAATCCTCATAAGAGCATCCGAATCTGCACGAACCAAAACAGGTTCTTTTGGAAGCTGGGGAATAAGTGAAATTCCTTTTGCTTCAAATTCCTGATAAAAGGACAGCAAATGCTCCTGAAGCAGAAGACGGAGATCAAGAGTCTCTATATTCAGTTTCAGTTCTCTGCTTTCCAGACGAACATATTCATAAAGCTGGGAAATCAGGGTGTTTAAATGACTGGAACGGTTATGGATGATTTCCAGATATTCCTGTTGTTCAGGAGAAAGAGGACTGTCTTCCAGAAGCTCCAGATAGCCAAGGATACTGGTAAGCGGAGTACGCAGGTCATGGGAAATATTTGTGATTTCCCTGCGGACGTCCTGTTCCCGCTTTTTTTGTGCAAAGCTTCTGTCAAAGGAACAGGAAAGATAGCGATTTAATTCCTCGGCAAACAGTTCCAGCTCCCGGTCAGGAACCGGAAGCTGAAGATGACGGTGAACAGGTTCATCCTGATTGATTTCCCGGAGTTCGGCTGTAAGCTTCTTCAGGGCTTTATGAAGTCCGTGAAGCTTCAGAATAACAAACAGTGCGGAAAGTCCAAGAAAAATACATAGAAGAATAAGCATGATATACCTCCCCAAGTGATGTGGATTTTTGTATCAGCGGATTTCTCTCTTTTTAAACCAGTAAAGACCGATGACGGTAAAAAGAATAAAGTAAACAGCGGCAGTCAGATAGCAAAGCCCCATTCCGGACGACGTATCCCAATAAAAGAAGGCTGCGTGATCGGTCCACTGGGTCTTCATCATATTTACCGGATTATAGTATGCCGGAATCTGCAGAAGAGGTACTTTCTGACCAAGGAATAAAAATAAATAGGGAAGTCCGTAAGTGGCTCCAAGAGCAGCTAAAACACCGCCCCATCCTCCTCCGAGATTAAGGAGAAAGCAGAAGACCATTGCATAAAAACCAAGACACAGAGGATATATTCCCAAAAGCGCTCGGATGTAATAAATGACAGAATCAGAGTCCGGCACTCCGAGAAATAAAAGCCCTGTAACAAAATAAAAAAGAGCCAGAGATACATAGGCAAGAGTACAGGCACTCAATTGTGCGAACAGTTTTCCAAGGTAAAGCTCCTCTCTGGAAAATCCAAAGGATACGGAAGATTTCAGAGTATGATGTTTTTTGAATTCATCATTTTCAAGACTTCCGGAAATAATCAGAGTGACAGGAGCAAAAAAAGAAGTACCTGTTGTATACAGCAGAGACAGATAGAAACTCTCGGAACCGTTTTTTTCGAAGGTAACAAAGCTGTAATAAGCCAAAAGGATGAACAGGAGCATAAGCCCTGCCATACAACCAACAGAAACAAGAAAAGACCGGTTGTGGCGAATCAGATACCATTCACTTCTTATATAATTAAACATCTTTTTTCCCTCCCACTAAACGCATATAATAAGTTTCCAGAGCATCGGAATGCCTGGAAATGGATTTGACAGAAACATCCTTCAGGATGGCAGTGCGTGTGATTTCTTCTTCACGTCCCATAGCATGAAAAATATGAATATGTCCCTGAGGATGCACCTGATAATCGTGGATGTTAAGCTCCATTTCCAGAACGGTACACATTTGTCTGGCGTCGCTTACCTCGAGATCAATGTAGGCGCTGCATTTTTTTTGAAGTTCTCTGGCAGAAATCTGTTCCAGAAGATTTCCTTCGGAAAGGAAAGCGTATTCTGTAGCGATATTTTCTAATTCTGACAAAATATGACTGGAAATCAGCAGGGTGATATTTCTTTTCTGATTCAGTTCCAGAAAAAGATTTCTCAATTCCCTGATGCCTTCAGGATCCAGACCGTTGATGGGCTCGTCCAGAATCAGAAACTCAGGGGAATGAAGCAGAGCCAGAGCAAGTCCAAGCCTTTGTTTCATTCCCATAGAGAAGTTTTTGTATTTTTTCTTTCCTGCATGGGAAAGCCCCACCAGATTGAGAAGCTCGTCTACCCGTTCTTTGCCGGGGACGCCAAACTGAATACGGAAATATTCAAGATTCTGGGCGGCAGTCATATGATGGATGAAGCCGGGATTCTCAATCAGCGTTCCGATACGATGGCGGACTTTCGGGTGATTATTGTCTACTGTTTCTCCGAAAAGGGAAAAAGTTCCGCTGCTGCATTGTGTCTGACCGGATATAATGCGCATCAGAGTGGATTTGCCGGCTCCGTTGCTGCCAACAAGTCCGTAGATTGCGCCTCGGGGAATTTCCATATCAATATTGTTAAGGACTTGTGTATTCCCGTAGGATTTGTTTATGTGGTTCATAGTAAGAATTGCATCCTGCATGGTTTGTACTCCTTTCTTTTGCAGGGAAATGGTATCGCAGTTGTCTTTGCTGTTCCCTGTACTGAAACTTATCATAAAGGAAAAGTTCTAAGCAGTCCTTTGGAAAAGATAAAGAAAGTTTAAAGAATTTTATATCCAAGTCCCCATACAGTCTTTATATATTCTTCATCTGTAACAGCGGCGATTTTTTTTCGGAGATTGCTGATATGTACGCTGATAGAATTATCCTCCACAAAGGCATCCTGATTCCAGACCGCCTGATAGAGGGCTTCCTTGGAAAAGACTTTTTGGGGGTGAGTCATGAAAACCTTTAAAATCTGAAATTCATGGGTGGTAAGGCAAAGCTCTTGCCCTTTGAGGGTTACTTTGCAATATTCCGGATAAAGGATTAAATCCTTGCAGGTGAGAGGCTCGGATTTTTCATGCAGGGGAGTCTGAGGAGAGGAATATGCGCCTGCCCGGCGAAGTTGAGCCTGCACCCTTGCAAGAAGCTCCTGTTTTTCGAAGGGCTTTGTGATATAATCGTCTGCTCCCAGACCGAGCACATGAACCTTATCTTCAAGTCCTGCCTTTGCAGACAGGGCAATGACCGGCATATGACGGGTACGGCGAAGCTCCGTAAGGAGTTCTTCTCCGGACATGCCGGGAAGCATCAGATCTGTGAGTACCAGATCAAATTCCTGCATGGAGAGAAGCAGTTTTCCTTCAGTACCGGAAAAGGCAGTCTCTACTTTATATCCTTCTTTTTCCAAAATCCTCTTTAAAAGAGAATTGATATCTGAATCGTCTTCAATTACAAGTATTTTTTGTTTCATAGCGTAGGATCCTTTCTGTAATTCTCGCCGGAGATGATTGAAGAAACAACAGCGAGCGCCAAGTCTCATGTGCATTCGACTTGAATTATGTATCAGAATATCACAGATTGAAAAGATAAGAAAGAGGTTAAAAAGAATATAGGTATTGGGACGGTTAGGTATGGGGGCGCGTATATTTGTTATAATGAAGTCAATAGAGAAGGAAAAGTGACGTGTAATATCGGGAAGATTATTGAAGAAATAAAAAATGATTCTGGCGAATAACAATTCCTTGCAAGGTGTGGCTGTTTCGGCTATGCAGAAGATATAACAAGAGAAATGGTAATGAAAAGTACAGAACAAGCATTCGGTTTGTTCTGTACTTTTATTTTATTACTGTGAAACATTAACTTCTGGGTAGCTAAAAAAGTTTTTATGACATTATAGATTTCATAACCTATTTCTTATTTTTCGGTATTCTCTTGGCGAATATCCTTTCAGCTTGTGAAAAAGCCGGCTGAAATAAAGCTGGTTATCATATCCGACAATCTTAGAAATCTCATTGATGGAATAAGTTGTTGTTTCAAGTAACATCTGAGCATTGTTGATGCGGATTCCCAAAATGAATTGCATTGGTGTAGAACCGGTATATTTTTTGAAATTTCGGATAAACCAGCTGACACTCATGCCTCGTGAGGTAGCATAATCATCAATATTGATATTTTGATTGTAGTTTTCACTGAAAAAGGTAACAGCATTATCCATCTCATGATCAAGATATTCATTTTTTAATATGTGCTCTCTTGTCAGTTCCCGGTGGAAACTGATTAGAAGATGACGTAGCAAAAGGACAAGCATTTCCTCATAATTGTCTTGACAGCGTTGGAGCTCGATAATGATACGTTTGAAAATTTGTTCATATTCATTAGATGTACCCACTTGAAAGACACGTTCTTTATCAGGAAACCCATATTGACGTAAGATATTTTTCACATTGTTTCCTGTAAAGTGAATCCAGTATACTTCTGTCTTATCTTCTCCGTAATATTCATATTTTTGGAGTTCTTTCGGTCTGTACAGTACAATGTTGCCGGCTGGAACAATCGTTTCATTATTTACATTATCAAAATGAAAATGCCCACAACCAGCAGTGATATATATAATCTGATAATCCAGACGACCCCTTGGACGGTAGGTCGGAAGTTTGGGATGTCTGGAAAGACGGTAAGTACCACAGCTACCGACAATCAGCGGACGACTTTTGTCTTTGAAATCCATATGTGAGTGGTTCAAATAACCGGTGTTCAAATACATAGGACAGCACCTCTTTTCGTACTTTTTATCATTGTATCATTTAGTGCATATTTTGTCTAATCCAATTCATAGACATATTTTGCGAATTAGGATAAGCTATATATAGCATAACTAGGGAACGTAAACAAAAAGTAAAGTATAAGGTTTGCTTTAGGAAAACAAAGAACAAAAAAGTATATGTATTGGAGGAGAGCTATTTATGATCGTACCACGTTATTATGAAAATCTAAGCGTACTGCACGAAAACACAATGCCAGCCAGAGCCTATTATATTCCGGCATCCAGAAGAATGGATAACTTGGTGGAACACAGAGAAGAGTCAGATCGTATGCAGTTATTGAATGGAACTTGGAAATTCCAGTATTTTAACAGCATCTATGACATTCAGGATTATTTCTTTGAGAAGAATTATGATACAGAAAATTTTGATGAGATTCAGGTTCCAAGTGTATGGCAGATGGATGGATATGATACACACCAGTATACAAACATTCGGTATCCATTTCCGTTTGATCCACCATATGTGCCACAGGACATTCCGTGTGGAGCCTATGTACATACTTTTGAGTACAGTAGAGATGAGAAAGCGCCAAAATCTTTTTTGAACTTTGAAGGAGTAGACAGTTGCTTTTACGTATGGATCAATGGCTCTTACATAGGATACAGCCAGGTTTCGCATATGACCAGTGAGTTTGATGTTACCGATGTACTTCAGGATGGAACGAATACGGTGGCAGTGTTGGTAATGAAGTGGTGTGATGGTTCCTATTTGGAAGATCAGGACAAATTCCGTATGAGTGGTATTTTCCGGGATGTGTACATTTTGAAACGCCCAAAACAGGCAATCAGTGATTATCATATTAAAACAAGAATTGAGGATATGCTTGCGAAAGTAGAAATTGAAATGAAATTCTACTCTCCGTTAAATGTAAAAATTTCGATTGAAGATAGAAACGGAGCAGTTGTAGCACTAGGAAGTATTGCTGAAGAAGGAACAGCTGTATTAGAAATCGCAAGTCCGGAACTTTGGAATACAGAAAATCCATATCTATATAAACTGATTCTTGAAACAGAGAATGAAGTAATTGTAGATCACATTGCATTAAGAAAGATAGAGATTAAAGACCAGGTTATTTATTTAAATGGACAGAAGATTAAATTCCGTGGTGTCAATCGACATGATTCTGATCCGGTTACTGGATTTACAATCAATCTGGAACAGATTACAACCGATCTTACGTTAATGAAGCAGCATAATTTTAATGCGATCCGTTCCAGCCACTATCCGAACGCACCATTTTTCTATGAAATGTGTGACAAGTATGGATTCATGGTAATAGATGAAGCAGATATTGAAGCTCATGGTCCATTTATGATCTACAGAAAAGAAGACACTGATTACAATCGGTTCAAACGATGGAATGAGAAGATTGCAGATGATCCGGTATGGGAAGAGGCAATCGTTGATCGCGTAAAACTCATGGTGGAACGTGACAAAAACCGTTTCTGTATTGTTATGTGGTCAATGGGAAATGAGAGTGCTTATGGCTGCAACTTTGAAAAAGCACTGGAATGGACAAAGAATTTTGATCCAGACCGTATCACACAATATGAGAGTGCAAGATACCGTAATTATGATGAAACATATGATTACAGCAATCTGGATGTGTACAGCCGGATGTACCCAGCGCTTTCCGAAATTCAGGAATATCTGGATAAAGATGGAAGCAAACCCTTCCTTTTGGTAGAGTACTGTCACAGCATGGGAAACGGACCTGGAGATTTTGAAGATTACTTCCAGATGATTCAGGATAATGATAAAATGTGCGGCGGCTTTGTCTGGGAATGGTGTGACCATGCGATTGCTCATGGAACTGCTGAGAATGGAAAAACTATATATGCTTATGGGGGCGACCATGGCGAAGAAATTCATGATGGCAACTTCTGTATGGATGGATTAGTATATCCGGACAGAACGGTACATACAGGACTTTTGGAATACAAGAATGTTTATCGCCCGGCAAGGGTTATTTCCTATGACAAAGAAAGCGGAGAACTGGTGCTTCATAACTACATGGATTTTGATAATCTGAAAGATTATGTGAAAATCAGCTATGAATTGACACAGGATGGACTTTTGATTGGGAAAGGAAAACTTGCTGAAGTATCTGTGATACCACATAGTGAAGGAAAAACAAACCTGCAGGTCAACGTTCCGGAAAATGGAAAATGTTATTTAAAACTCACTTACCACCTGAAAAAAGAAATGCCTCTGCTGGAAGAGGATTATATCCTTGGATTTGATGAGATCGAAGTAAGCCAGAAGGATGCCAAATGCCAGTTAGCAGAAAAATGGGTTGAAAAAACAGTGACGGATTCTGAATTACAGGTGAGTGAAGATGATACCCAGATTCATATCAAAGGCCGTGAATTCGCATATACAATCGACCGACGGACTGCACTTTTTACAGAGATGAAATTTGCAGGTCGGGAATATCTGAACCACCCGATGGAATTAAATATCTGGAGGGCACCAACAGATAATGATATGTACATCAAGTCTGAATGGAAGAAAGCCCATTATGATAAAGCTTATACAAGAGCTTACACGACAGAGGTCGTGCAGGGAAAGCATGGTGTGAAAATTACAAGCCATGCATCCGTTGTGGCAGAGACAGTACAGAAGATTCTTGATGTGACGATCACATGGAAAATAGAAGCTGCTGGAAAGATTGATGCAGATATTGCAGTAACAAAAGATGATGAATTTCCGGACCTGCCAAGATTTGGTGTGAGGATGTTCCTGGATAAAAAACTTTCAGCTGTAAGATACTTTGGAATGGGACCACAGGAAAGTTATTGTGATAAACATCAGGCTGCGAGCCACGGTTTGTACCGGGCAGATGTAGGGAATTTACATGAGGACTATATCCGTCCACAGGAAAATGGAAGCCATTATGATTGTGAATATGTAGAGCTTAACAACAGCCGATATGGAATTGTGGCATCCGCAGAAAAGGCATTTTCATTCAATGCTTCTTATTATACACAGGAAGAACTTGAGAAGAAAACGCATAATTATGAATTAATAGAATCAGATAGTGTAGTATTCTGTGTTGACTACGCATTAAATGGCATTGGTTCTAATAGTTGTGGTCCAGTTGTATTGGAGCAGTACCGATTTGATGATGTATTATTCCGGTTTCAGTTTACACTGATACCGTATGTAAAGGGATAATAAAGTTTCATGTAACCCGTAAACAAGGAAAGAGAGTCTGATTGTAATGTAAAGTCCGGATATACAGAGCAATCAGACAAAATCAGAGAAAAAAACAGAATTAGATATCATACGGTTAGCCATATTGAGATTCTAAGTGCGATGAAGATGAGGAGCAAAGAAATTCGATGGAAGAAAAAAAGTATTTGAAATGGTATAACAAAATTGGATACGGATCAGGTGATATTGCAGGTAATGTAGTCTATGCGTTCCTGACATCTTTTATGATGGTCTATCTGACGGACTCGGTAGGACTTGCTGCAGGTGTCGTGGGTACCCTGATTGCCGTATCAAAACTATTTGATGGTTTTACGGATATATTTTTTGGATCAATGATTGACAAAACACACAGTAAAATGGGAAAAGCGAAACCCTGGATGCTATATGGATATATTGGTTGTGCCATTACGCTGGTCTGCTGTTTTGCAGTACCGGTGAGTTTGGGAACAACGGCTAAATATGCATGGTTCTTTATCTCTTACACACTGTTAAATGGTGTGTTTTATACAGCAAACAATATTGCTTATTCAGCACTTACGTCACTGATTACAAAGAACAGCAAAGAGCGTGTGCAGATGGGATCTTACCGTTTTATTTTTGCGTTTTCAACAAGTCTTCTGATTCAGGCAATTACAGTTGGATTTGTAGATAAATGTGGTGGAGATGCTGCAGCATGGAGAACGGTTGCTATTATCTATGCAATCATTGGTCTTGTCGTAAATACGATTTCAGCACTTTCTGTTAAGGAACTTCCTGAGGAAGAACTTAACGAAGGAGAAGTAAAGGATGATAATGAAAAGTACGGAATGGTACATGCATTCAAGCTTCTTGTTAAAAACAAATATTACATGATGATTTGTGGAACATATATTTTACAGCAGTTATATGGTGCCATGATTGGAGCTGGCATTTATTACATGACATGGGTACTGAAAAATAAGAATTTGTTTGGACAATTTGCATGGGCAGTAAATATTCCACTGATCATTGCCCTGATTTTCACACCGACATTAGTTGGTAAGTGGAAAGGTATGTATAAACTGAATTTAAGAGGTTACGTCTTAGCAGTCATCGGTAGAGCACTTGTTGTTGTTGCCGGATATATGGGCAGTGTTCCGCTGATGATGGCATTTACAGCTCTTGCAGCCTTAGGCCAGGGACCATGGCAGGGAGATATGAATGCAGTTATCGCATCTTGCTCTGAATACACTTATCTTACACAGGGAAAGAGAATTGACGGAACGATGTACTCTTGTACTTCTCTTGGTGTAAAAATCGGTGGAGGTATTGGAACCGCTGTTGTTGGATGGCTGCTTGAGTTCAGTGGATATATCGGAACAAATGCAACTCAGCCGCAGTCTGCACTTGATATGATGCAGTTTATGTATCTTTGGCTTCCGTTAATCTTTGATGTATTGATTATGTTTGTACTTTCAAGAATGAATGTAGAAGATGCAAATAAAAAACTGAAAGCAGAAAAAGGAATTGCTGCAGATGAAGTAACAGATGCATCAGACATAAATTAGAATTGACAGGAGAAAGCGTTGTCTGGTCATTGCTCGATGAGACAGTGCTTTTTTCTATATATAAAGTGATTGAACTGTATTTTGAAAATAAAAAAGGACCACTTCATTTTTGTGAAATGGCCTTAAGAAAATATTCAGTTTTCACAAAATAGTCCTTTTAGTATTTATACATGGTAAGGATGCTCAAAATATTCAGTGTAGAATACTAAAAGGTCATTCAGATATTTTTTTAGGTTACTCATTTTCAATTCCTCCTTTCCTTATTTACAAGTTGATTATAAGATAGGTGTAAAAGGATTGCTTGCCAAATCGAAAGAAGATATAGACAAATGTTGCAAAGGGGAGTATTTCATGCAGTTAAAATATGTTGACACAAAAGAGGAGATCATAGCAATAAATAGGAAGTCAAAACATATTGAACCACATCTTCATAATGCACTGGAGATCGTTTGTGTAACAAGTGGAGCATTAGAACTTGGTGTCGGACAGGAACTATACCATATGGAAAAAGGAGATATAGGCTTTGTATTTCCAGATGTTATTCATCACTATCAGGTACTGGCACCCGGTGTAAATAAAGCGACTTATCTGATTGCATCGCCATTTACGATAGCCAAATTTGCAGATATCATGCAATCCATGGCTCCTGAATACCCAATCATCAAAGCGGAAAAGGTTGAACCGGAAGTATATAGGGTTATAAATGCAATTTTAGAGACAGAACAGTCGGATATTACTGTTGCACAGGCATATCTTCAAATTGTGTTGGCACGCTGCATAGGAAAATTAAATTTGGTAGAAAAGAGTAATGTGGGGAGCAACGATCTTATTTACCAGACAGTTTCCTATATATCAGCAAATTTTAAGAAGAATTTTTCTCTGGAAGAGATGGCAAAAGATCTGGGGGTGAGCAAATATGTTTTATCCAGACTCTTTTCCAAAACATTCCATAGAAACTTTAATCAATATCTTAACGATGCAAGGCTGAACTATGCATGCCATCGTTTGGAAAATACGAGTGATTCTATTACAAACATTTGTCTGGATAGTGGATTTGAAAGTCAGAGAACATTTAACCGAGTATTTAAAGAAAGATATAAAATATCACCGAGTGATTATCGAAGTACTTGTGTGAAAGAGATGTTGCATAAAAGGTTCTGTTGATCGAAATATTTACTTTGATTTTACAGTGCTATGTATTTGATTTCATGTGTGGATGATATAATATAAAAATATTTGTAGAAAAAAGAGTTATATTCTATTATGAAAAGAGTAAGGTGTATTCTAAAGAAACAAGAAAGGCAGGGCGCATATGAACATGATAAAATCCATAATCGATTTTAATGAAAAAAAAGGATTCATCTGTGATATGGATGGTGTGATCTATCATGGCAATCAGATATTGCCAGGTGTTCCAGAATTCATCCAGTGGTTGCATGATGAAAAGAAAGAATATTTATTTTTGACAAATAATAGTGGATATACACCACGGGAATTAAATCAGAAACTGGCTAGGATGGGACTTGATGTGCCAGAAGAACATTTTTATACCAGTGCATTGGCAACAGCCGCATTTTTAAAAGAACAGGCGGCAGGCTGTTCGGCATTTGTGATAGGAGAAGCCGGCCTGTTAAATGCACTTTATGATGTTGGCATTACAATGAATGATGTAAATCCGGATTATGTTGTTGTGGGAGAGGGACGCTCCTATTCATTGGATACCTTAACGAAAGCAACGAATTTAGTTCTGAAGGGAGCTAAGTTGATTGGAGCAAACTCGGATGTTTCCGGACCAATCGAGAACGGAATCGCTCCTGCCTGTCGTGCATTGATTGCCCCAATTGAAATGGCAACAGGTACACAGGCATATTTCTGTGGGAAACCGAATCCACTGATGATGAGAACAGGATTGAATATGCTTGGATGTCATTCAGCAGAAGCTGTAATGGTTGGGGATCGTATGGATACAGATGTGATTTCAGGAATGGAAAGTGGTATGTCTACTGTATTGGTTCTCTCTGGATGTTCAACGAAGGATACACTCAAAACTTATGCTTATCGTCCGACAATGGTATTGAATGGAGTGGGAGATATCGCCAGTATGGCAAAAGCAAAAGAGGAATAGTGTGATTAGGCAAATACCAGGAGATAAAGTATATGATGAAACTTGATAATTTTGTAGGAATGATGACAGGACATTTTGATAATAAGGATCAATTTAATAAGATGCAGGCAGAAGGGAAAACATATCCATATGCGGAACATGTAAATACAATCTGTAATGACAAAATAAATAACCTTCCTGAAGATTTCAAAGGAAAATTTGTTGTTGAAGAGAGCTATTATGAAATTCCAAAAGGAGAAGATAAAAATACATTTTCATATGATTCTATGAAGAATGTTGATTACTCTAAACTAGAAAAATCTGAAAAATTTACTCCGGCACTTTATCATGAAATAGACTTAATCCTGGAGGAATATTTCAACGCAGCATGATAAAAAATAGAATAGTAGTGATAGAAAAAAAGTACAAATAAGAATCGAACATTTGTGCTTTTTTCTTGCGTTAATCTATATACTTTCAAAAATTTATTTGATATAATAGGGACTGTTACAAGAACAAACAGTAAAAATATGACAGGACCGGAGGTTAGTATTTTCAGGTATTTCCGAGTGCTGTTTTATCCGCAAATATTAATTTTCCCACAGGGATACTACGTAATGTGACTTTTATTCGTAACGAGGTGAGAAACACATCTATTCACTATAAAAATGAGCTTTTCGTTACGAATCTGGATACGAATTTTTGGCTGATAATGATCATAGTAAAAGTCACAAATGGAGGGATTTACCATGAATGCAGAAAAAGGACATTCGCAATCCGCTGACAATAGTCAGCTACTTGCTCATAAAAGCAGCCCGCAGGGCGGACATGCTTTTAAATTAAAAGCCCCATACAAGCCAACCGGAGACCAGCCACAGGCGATTGCAGAGCTTGTGAAAGGGTTCAAGGAAGGCAATCAATGCCAGACGTTACTAGGGGTTACGGGTTCTGGAAAAACTTTTACGATGGCAAATGTGATTCAGCAATTACAGAAGCCGACACTTGTCATCGCTCATAATAAGACGTTAGCAGCTCAGTTATACGGAGAGTTCAAGGAGATGTTCCCCGATAACGCAGTAGAATACTTTGTATCCTACTACGATTATTACCAGCCTGAGGCGTATGTTCCGTCCTCAGATACTTACATTGCAAAGGATTCTTCTGTAAATGAAGAAATTGACAAGCTTAGGCTTTCTGCAACAGCGGCTCTGATTGAGCGTAAAGATGTAATTATTGTCTCTTCTGTTTCCTGTATTTATGGTCTTGGTGAACCGGAAAACTTCGAAAAAATGATGGTTTCTCTGCGTCCGGGAATGGAGAAAGACCGCGATGAGGTACTTCGCCAGCTTGTGAGTATTCAGTATACAAGAAGCGATGTGGATTTTCACAGAAGTACCTTTAGGGTAAGAGGGGATGTACTGGAAATATTCCCTGCTATGGCGTCAGAGTATGCCTACAGAGTGGAATTTTTCGGGGATGAAATTGACCGTATTACAGAAATAGACGTGCTTACCGGAAAAGTCCGTCGGGAAATGGAGCACATTGCAATCTTTCCGGCGTCTCATTATGTAGTTCCTCAGGAAACAATCAATCGTGCCTGTGTGGATATTGAGAAAGAATTGGAAGAACGAGTACAGTGGTTTAAGAGTGAGGATAAACTTCTGGAAGCCCAGAGAATAGCAGAGAGAACAAATTTTGATATCGAAATGCTCAAGGAGACGGGATTTTGCAGCGGTATCGAGAATTATTCCCGCCATCTGACGAATCAGAAAGAGGGGGAACCGCCCAAGACTCTGATGGATTATTTCGGTGATGATTTTCTTCTTATTATAGATGAGTCTCACAAAACAGTGCCGCAGGTTGGAGGAATGTATGCGGGAGACCAGAGCAGAAAGACAACTCTGGTGGACTATGGATTTCGCCTTCCTTCTGCCAAGGATAACCGTCCGTTAAGCTTCGGGGAATTTGAAGACAAGCTGGATCAGGTACTGTTTGTGTCCGCTACACCGGGAGAGTATGAGTATGAACACGAGCTTCTCAGAGCAGAGCAGATCATCCGCCCAACAGGACTTCTTGACCCAAGAGTAGAGGTGCGTCCGGTGGAAGGACAAATTGACGACCTGATTGGGGAAGTAAACAGAGAAACAGAAAAGAAAAATAAGGTACTTATCACAACCCTTACTAAACGAATGGCAGAAGATTTGACAGAATATATGAAAGAACTGGGAATACGCGTCCGCTATCTTCATTCAGACGTGGATACGCTGGAACGTGCGCAGATTATACGAGATATGCGTCTGGATGTATTCGATGTGCTTGTGGGAATCAACCTCCTGCGAGAAGGTCTTGATATTCCGGAAATTACGCTGGTAGCGATACTTGATGCAGATAAGGAGGGGTTCCTCCGGTCCGAGACATCTCTTATCCAGACTATCGGACGAGCTGCCAGAAACAGTGAAGGTCATGTTATCATGTATGCGGACAATATGACAGACTCCATGAGAAAGGCTATCAGTGAGACAGAGCGGAGACGCACCATTCAGGAAGCATATAATAAAGAACACAATATCACACCGACTACGATTAAGAAAGCAGTTCGAGATCTCATCGCAGTATCCAAAGCGGTTGCCAGAACAGAAGTGCAGCTTGAAAAAGAACCGGAATCCATGAGTAAGAAAGAGCTTACGAAACTGATTGCCCAGGTAGAGAAACAGATGCGTGCTGCGGCAGCAGACCTGAATTTCGAGCAGGCTGCTGAGCTGAGAGATAAGATGCTCGAATTAAAAAAGAATCTGGAAGAATTAACGGAATAGGCTGCAAAGCAGCTGACAGTACAACACCCCTGGCTGTAATAGCCAGGGGTGTTGTCGGGTATGCTCGATCTGTTTTTGGGAAAAGCTTATTTTGTAGTTGAAAAGCCCAGGGAGCGCAGGGTGATGCCGGAGCCCTTGAGAAGATTAGTCCAATATGGAACATCCATATCCAGAGTGTTGTTGGCAAGCTCGGAAGCATCTTTTTGTGTCAGGATTTCATAAGGATCTGTAAGCTTCTGGAAGTGGAAGGATAAATTAGAGGATTCATTCCTGATGGCGGAAAGCGGAGCGGAGCTGCTCATAGTGGCGATCAGTGTACCGGATTCATCATCAGGAAGTATGCTCATGTAAAAATAAAAGTTTAAAGAAGCCGCAGTAGAATTCATCGGGAAAGTCAAAGTAATATCACTTTTTAAATCATCATGGCTGGAAAACCGGAAATAGAATTTAAAACTGTTGTTTTTTGGAATGTATGTGATACTTCGATATTCATCTACGGAAACCTGCATAGAAGAAGATGACGAACCCAAACCGCCTAAATCCATATCGATTTTTTTGATTCATCGTGTGTGTTAAGCTCGATTTTTACGCTTCCATCGCTGGCCTTTTTGCCTTTGCTCAGAATGTGGTTTTTTAATTTTATGCCGGGCTTCGGAGCAGCGGTAGGGGTTGGTTTTGCCGGAGCAGCAGTAGGGGCTGGTTTTGCCGGAGCAGCGGTGGGAGCTGGCTTTGCCAGAGCAGCTTTTTTCTGGATTTTAACCTTGCAGACAAAGCGGATCCCGTTTACCTGAGCAGTAATTGTAGCATTTCCTGCAGATTTTGCAAAAAGCTTGCCTGCTTTGTTTACAGTGACGATTTTGGAATTGCTGCTCTTCCAGGTAATCTTCTGCCCTTTTTTGAGACCGGTGATCTTCAGTGTTCTGCTCTGCCCCTTGATCATGGTAAGCTTGGAAGAACTGATCCTGGGAGCGGCCTCTGTAACACAGACTGTGCCAGGCAGAATTGCCGATTCTGCCGGAAGCGTGGCCAGTACAATGACTGTTATCAGAAATATCAGGATTTTTTTCCCATTTTTTCATAGCAATCCCTCCTTCGAAAAAAATATGATGGTTCTCTTTATTGATTGATTATAAGTAAAATTCCGGAGAAGGGCACTGGCATTTGTGACGGCAACTTTGTTATAAAGAAGAGAAGAAGTTATGTATGCTGTTCCCGATAGGCGGAAGGGGTGATCCCCTTTTTCTTTTTGAAGCTGGTGCTGAAATAATATTGATTGGCATAACCACATTTCAGGCTGATCTCCTTCAGACTCATAGTAGTCGTAGTCAGGTAACGGGCGGCTGCGGAAATTCGCTGAGATGTGATAAAGTCACTGAGACTGATTCCCTGATTTTTTTTGAAAAGAGCACTTAAATAAGTAGGGCTTACATTGGCAGAGGCAGCAATATCATTGAGGCAGAGCGTATTGTCAGTGTAGTGTTTGTTGATATAGGAAATCACCAGTTCACAGAGCTTCTGGTGATAATCATTCATGGAGGAATCAAGCTTCCGGCATAAAAGATGGCACAGATCCTTCAGCCATTGACATAGCTCTTCCGTATTATGAAACTCATTTATGTGGTTGTAAACATACAAAATTTTAGCTTCAAGGTCATGCGTATCCAAATTTAATTCATAGAAAAATTTCAGGATCCGGCCAAGAAGAGAATAAATCTGTATGAAAGCGAAATTCTTTGTGCGAAATTTCTGAGTGAGCCAGTCGGAAAAATTCTGAAACCAGAGATCTATGGCAGCGGTATCCTTTTTGCAGAGAAGCCGGATCAGTTCATCCTCCTTTGTATCTGAAAAGTCTGCAACAGACAGATCGGAACCCAGAGCCTCTCTTCCGTCAAAGATATTCTGATGCGGGAAAAAGAATCTGTATTCCAGTGCATGTACGGCGCTTTTATAAGAATGGTTCAGGTTCCAGAAATCCTGGACAATTGTTCCAATGCCTGCGTTGAGAGAAAGTCCCAGTGGCTGGCAGGCATCTGCGATTGAGGAAATAAGTCCGCTGGTAAGCTGGCGGAAGCTGTTGGACTGACAGCCGCTGTGTCCCAGAATGCACAGATAGCCATCCATATCCGGGAGAAGATACACAAAATCAAGAGAAGCGGTTTCCTCAGTTATCAGATCCTGAAGGTTGAAAAGCTCCATCTGAAACTTTTCAATCCCGTAAACAGCTTTTAGATCCGGAGCATTTTCAAGTTCCAGAATAACAACTGCATAAAAATCATAATTCAGCTCCAGATTCAGATACTTAAGATAAGGCTTCAGTCGGTAGGATGCTTCAGAAGACGGAAGGTGTGTGATCTCGCGGAAAAATTTTTCTGTAAGAAGAGGCCTGCTTTGCTTCAGAAGCTGGAGATTTTTCTGTTCCTTTTCCATCAGTGCAAAAGCGTTTTTTACCTTCTGGATAAGATAGGCATAATCCAGAGGCTTTTCGATATAATCCAGAGCACCGAGGAGCAGAGCGCGTCTTGCATATTCAAATTTATCATAGGCACTGATCAGGATGATCTTCACCATAGGATTGATCTCAAGAGCTTGACGGCTCATGGAAATGCCGTCAAGATCAGGCATTTCAATGTCAGAAATGATCAGATCTGCCGGTTCTTTTTTCATGGCTTCGATAGCAGAGGTTCCATTGTAGCAGACATGGATGATCTCTGCATTCAGCGTTTCCCAGTCTATGTTTTTTTCGATACCTTCTGCAGATAAGTAATTATCATCTACGATCATTATTTTTTTCATCGATATCTTCCTCCATCTGTTCGAATTCAATGGTGACGTATGTGCCGTTTCCGGGGTTGCTGCGGATCCTTACGGAACCGTTTCCGTATAATGGGTTGGAAATACGGGAACTTACGTTGGAAATTCCAAAATGCTTCTCATAATCAATAACATTATGCTCAATAGCATGGCGCAGCTGTGCAAGGGTTTCATAGTCCATGCCGGCACCGTTGTCCTCAATGGAGATCACAACCGTATCATCGCCATAAAGAACATGGATCGAAATGAAAACAGCTGGTGTGCCCGAAGAAATCCCGTGCAGAATGGAATTTTCGAGAAATGGCTGAAGTGTAAACTTGCAGATCAGGAAATTTTCGATTCCATCTTCTGCTTCGATCTCCCAGTCCAGATTATCTTTATGACAGAGCTTTTCCATTTCCAGATAAAGCCGGGCAATTTCCAATTCATCTTTAATAGGAATAAGTTCCTTTGATTTACGCAGGGTAAGACGGTAAAAGGTAGTCAGATTTGCGATCATCTGATCAGCAATGTCAAGCTTTCCAAGGGACTGGCAGGTACGGATCGATCCCAGGATATTGTAAAGAAAATGCGGATTGATCTGTGACTGGAGCAGCTGGTATTTCAGACGTTCTTCGTTTACGGAAAGATTTACAATGGACTTCAGGTTTCCGGCTATTGTGTGCTGCATATCTTCAAAGGTGATGCCCAGTCTGTCAATCTCATCATACCTGGAAGGATCATCCGGGTGGGGAACAGTAACGATAGATAGATGTTCCGGGTCATGTCCCAGCTGAAAGGCTTCCATTGCATAGGAAAGTGCAGTGATCTTCCGGGTAAGATTTTCGGAAAACAGGATAACGATGATAACAGTAAGGGGCAAAAAAATAAGGACAGTGATCAGTAAGGCACGGATCAGGATGTGCGTGTTGCCCTGAATATAGCTTTCCGGGATTTCGGTAACATGGAGCCAGCCATTGCTTAAGGTGCAGCAGTTATAATATTTGTCGCCGCTGTGAAAAGAAGAATCTGCATTTCCTTTGAGTTTCTGAAACTGTGCTTTGGAAATTTCGGATAAATTCAGTGAGGATGTATTTTTTGCTGCAATCTCTCCGTGATCTGTGAGAATGTAGCTGTATATGCGGGAATCCAAAGCAGCAGACTGCAGATAAGTGGTAAGCTCTGAGGTGTCCAGAGCAATGCCGTAGGCGTATTCCAGAATACCGGTGGCCTGATTTTTCAGTGTCCGGACGCAGAGGATCACATCGGCAGATGATTTTTTTGTGGACAGTATTTTAGGCAGAGGCATATTGGAAACCGGTATCCAGACAGAGGAAAAGCCTGAACCGGAAACAATATTTTTATCCAGACCATATGCAGAAAGCTCATCTGTGGAAAAGAAGTACAGGCCTTCTTTTGAACCGAGCTGATCGGGCTGCAGAAAAACATATATATGGAAGAAATCGAATGTGGATTTATACAGCGAAATATTGTTTTTCACAGCGGTGAATTTTTTCAGTGCATCTACCCTATTAGAGGCAGGTTGATTTAGGGAGTACATTTGAAACTGTATGGTATCTGCTACATTTTCAACCTGACCGAGGCGGTCGTTCAGCTGAGAGACCAGCTGCTTGTCAGTCATTACGGCAGAATCGATGATACGATCTCTGGCAATGTTATAGGAAATGTGATAGCTGATGAAGATCAGGGAAATCAGAGGTACCATAGTTGCGATCAGAAATGCGAGCAGGAGCTTATAGCGAAATGAGGAAAAACTGGGTGGGATACATTTGTGGAATTTCATAGTACATATTCTCCTTTATGTCAAAAACAAATTAATGAAACCGAATTCAGCTATGAAAAAAAGCCGTTACGAATATAGATTATATAAAAGGATTATAAAAAATTAATAACAAAAATACAAGAGAAAGAAAAATAATATAAATAAATCATAAAATATTGTATTTAGAATGAGGGGACTCTCTGGTATCCTTAAACCATCAAAAACAGGTGTGGACAAACACGAAAATGTCCAGAAAGGAAGAAAGATATGAAGAAAAAAGTAATGAGTGCAGTTTTGGCAGCAGCGATGGTTGTGGGTATGACAAGTAACGTGGTTACTGTTTCCGCAAAGGAGAAATATGATCTTACCTTATACAGCGTCAACACCACAGACCCGGATTTTGAGGACTGGCTTGCAAATGTGGAAGATGCCACGGGCCTGAACATTAATGTAATTGCGGCACCTACAGATTCAGATACACGTCAGCAGAAGGTCACCACAATGCTTTCCACAGGAGATGCTTCCGTGGATATCATTGAGATCAACGATGAGATGAGTGCGGCATTTAAAAATTCCGGATGGCTGGAAGGACTGAATGATACAGTAATGACAGATGATATCGCTGATCAGTTTGCCCAGGGATATGTAAAGGATATGATCACAGATAAGGACGGAAACATCATCGGTGTTCCAGGCTATACAGGATATCTTGCATTCTGGGTAAATCAGGAGATCATGGATGAGGTCGGAATCAAATCCATTGATACAAAAGAGGATTTCATGAAGTATATGAAGGCTGTTTCCAAGGACGGAAGATTCGGCTACGGCGGTTCCTGGGAGAAAACTTATGCATTTAACGAGCTTGCACAGTTTGTAAACATGTTCGGCGGCGATTATTTTGACTGGACCAAAGAGGAAAACAAGGAAGCAGTTCAGTTCCTCCACGATCTGGTTGCTGATAAAGAAACATCCATTGAGCAGATCGCTGATAAATATGAGCAGATGAATCCGAAGATCAATGACGGAAAATACGGATGCTGGTTCATGTGGGGCCTTGGAACAGATTATGCAAAGGCAGATATGCTTGGCGCAGATAAGATCCACATGGAAATGGTACCGGATTTCAGCGGTAAGGGAGAGCGTACGATCTTTACAGATTCCTGGAGTTATGTTCTCAACAAAGCATCCAAGAATAAAGATGCAGCTGTGAAATTCCTCCAGTATATGGCTGATGAAGGCGGAATGGAAGCTTCCTATAAAGCATTTGACAGATATCCTGCAAGAAAGGATGTTGCAGACAAGGTAGTTCCGGATTCTGACCCGGCAAAAGAAATGTACAGCAGATATGCAAATGAATGCAATGTACAGGGACGTCCGATGGTGGCACAGACAATGGAATTTATCAGCGATATGGGAACAATCTTCCAGTCCTGTATGAAAGACGAGATCACAGTTGATGAGTTCTGCAAGAAGGCTCAGGATGTGGTAGATATGTATAAGTAAAAGATATAAAAAAACAGCAATGTAAAGCAGAGGTAAAAGTCTGCTTTACATTGCTTGATGAACAGGGAGGAAAGTTCCATGACAATAAGCAAAAAAAATATGAAGTGGATACCATGGCTTTTGATCCTACCAGTTGTACTGATTCGAGGTTTTACAACAGTATATCCCATTCTGATGACTGTGAAAAACAGCTTCTTTAATATCAGTATCCTTGCAGGTATCAATGAATTTATAGGCTTCAAGAATTACCTGAAGGTATTTTCTGATCCTAAAGTGCTCACATCGATCAGCTTTACGGCAATATTTGTGGTTGCTTCCATGATCCTGCATGTGATTCTCGGAGTTATCCTGGCACTGATCCTGAATATGAAATTCAAAGGCCGCCGTTTTCTGAGGACCATCGTGCTAATCCCGTGGGCTATGCCTGCAGTAGTAGCCGGTATGGCTGCAAAATGGGCATTTAACAATGATTATGGTCTGATCAATGATTTTATCCGCTGGTTTGTACCGGGTTACCAGAACAGCTGGCTGATCAATACAGGTACTGCAAGAGCAGCGGTAATTGCAATGGACCTGTGGAAGGACCTTCCGTTCTTTGCAATCCTTGTACTTTCCGGACTTCAGTTTATTTCCGGCGATATCTATGAGGCAGCAAAGGTAGACGGTGCAAACGGGATCCAGAGCTTTTTCCGGATCACACTTCCGCTGATCGCAAAAAATGTCCTGACTTTATGTATTCCGTTCACACTCTGGAGACTGACAACCTTCGATCTGGTTTATTCCATGACATCTGGAGGCCCTGGAGAGGATACTGCGCTGATGGCATACAGAATAACAACAGAAGCATTTACAAATCTAAACGTAGGATATGCTTCGGCGCTGGCTATGCTGCTGTTTGTTGTAATGGCGATCTTCAGCTGGCTGAATATACGTGTTATGAATAAGTTTGACAGTTAGGGGGAATTATCGTGAAGAATACAGGAAAATATAATGTTTATCATGGAGTGGTAGTCGTTGGAAGATGGGTTCTGTTTGCAGTCGTGGCTTTTCTGATCCTGTTCCCGGTTTACTGGATCTTTATTTCTTCGATCACACCGGCAGGAGAACTGTTTAAAACACCGATCGATTATCTTCCGGATCATCCCACACTGGAAAGCTATAAATTTCTGATACAGAATGTAGGACTGCTTTCAAAGATCGGAAATACAGTTCTGATCGTAGGCCTTACACTTGTGATCAGTACCATGCTGTGTGCAATGGCTGCCTATGGATTCTCAAGATTTAACTCAAAGGGAGTTTCTGTTGCATTTGCATTTGTGCTGGCTACCATGCTGATTCCTGAGGTTGTTACAGCCCGCCCGCTGTATGAGTTTATGCAGAAGGTAAAGCTGTATGATACATATCCGGGACTTATCCTTCTTTATATCAGTACCGTTATACCGTTTACGGTTCTGATCCTCAGAAACTTTGTCGGTGAGATTCCGATCTCACTGGAGGAGGCAGCTGCTATTGACGGCGCATCTTTTTCACAGAGACTGTTCACAATCGTTCTGCCGCTGATGAAGCCGGCGATTGCTACGGTTTGTATCATCAACTTTATTACCTGTCTGAATAACTTTTTCACACCGTTGTTTTATTCAAATGGTATTCAGGTACTTTCTGTTTCCATCGTACAGCTTCCGTTACGTGACAACATGTATGGAGTTCCGTGGGATCTGGTCAGCGCCATGGGATGGATCATCCTTCTTCCGATCATTATCTTTGTAGCTGTTTTTGAGAAACAGATCATGGATGGTATCATGGCAGGTGGAGTAAAAGCGTAAATATTTTTAATTTCCAAAAGAGAGGAGAAAACAGATATGTATCAAGCATTTACAGGCGGACTAGGAGGAATCGCACTTGCAAAGCATGGAAAAAGCCGTGCGATCAACGCAGAAAATCCTCATGGAGAAAAAGGCAAAGGTGGTATGGCTGCAAGTCATCTGGGACCGTCCAGAAAAGGAAGCCCGTGTCTCAGGGATATTGAGCCGGGAACTGTGGTAACTCTGGCAGAAATGGAAGGACCGGGACAGATTAATCATATCTGGATCACCGTTGATAACAAGACTACAGAGGCAGATTGCTTTGTACTGAGAGATCTTGTGATCCGTATGTACTGGGATGACGAGGAAACTCCTTCCGTGGAAAGTCCTCTGGGTGATTTCTTCTGCTGCGGATTCGGAAGAGAATGTTTTGTAAATTCTGTTCCGGTGGCTGTTGTTCCAAACAGGGGCTTTAACTGCTATTTCCCGATGCCGTTTAAGAAGAAAGCAAAGATCACACTGGAAAACCAGCATGCAAATAAAATCCCGGCTTTCTTTTATCAGGTAGATTACTGTCTCTATGATGAGCTTCCGGACGATATTGCTTATTTCCATGCGCAGTGGAGAAGGGAACGGTTGACAGAAAAAACAAAAGATTATACAATTTTGGATGGAGTAAAAGGAAAAGGCCATTATATAGGAACCTACATGGCACTTACCACACTGGAACGTTACTGGTGGGGCGAGGGAGAAATGAAGTTTTATATTGACGGAGATGAGGAGTATCCGACCATCTGCGGAACAGGAACGGAAGATTACTTTGGAGGTTCCTGGAGTTTTGCCAAACAGGTGGATGGAAAAACCGTGGAACAGAATTATAACACACCATATCTGGGATATCCGTATTATTCTGCCCATGACGAACTGATCCACAATTTTTATCATAATGATGACTGCCCGCCAATGCGAGGCTTTTACAGATGGCATTTACAGGATCCGATCTGCTTTGAAGAGGATCTTCGCGTTACGATTCAGCAGATCGGCGTCGGATACCGTGGCCTGTTTGAACGACAGGATGATGTGGCAAGTGTAGCGTACTGGTATCAGACACTTCCTCATACACCGTTCCAGCCGTTGATGTCAAAAGAGGATAGATGGCCCAGATAAAAAGGGTGGTAGAGATTGAAAAAACAGGTATTTTGCGGGGGATTTGCCCTGGCTCTGGCAGTGACAGGATGTGGAGTCCAGAAGAAGGAGGCTGCATCTGATATTGTGCCGGAGAACAGACAGGAACTGACGATCCTTCATATAGATGCAGGCACAGAGGGCTTTGATTCTTTTATCAGTCAGGCGGAAAAGGATCTTGGAATAGAGATCCATATCGAAAAATGTCCGGCTAATGCGGACAACCGCCAGGCCAAAATAGCAACTCTTCTGACATCAGGAGATGATTCTGTGGATCTGATCACAGTAAATGATGAGATGATATCCGGATTTAAGCATAAGGGATTTCTTCTTCCGCTGGAAGATACGGTTATGACAGAGGAGACAGCGGCGAATTTTCCACAGGAATACCTGAAAGAAATATGCATGTCAGACGGACATATTTTTTCGGTACCGTTCAAAATGGATATCATGGCATTCTGGGTGAACCAGGAATTGCTGGATCAGGCTGGTCTGGACAGACTCTCCTGTCTCAGTGATCTTGAGATCCTTCAGAAAAAGCTTCAGAATACGGGAAAATATGCATACGGGGATGCATGGGAGATTTCTTACATATATAATAGTATCAGCGAGTATGTCGATTTTTTCGGAGGAGATTATACAGACTGGACGGATCCGAAAACAAGAGAAGCGGCAGAATATATGAAGCGAATGCTGGATACAGGGATGATATCAGAGGAGAATCTGATCGACCAGCATGACCAGCTGAATGAAAAATTTATAAACGGCCAGTATGGATGTATGTTCATGTATACCGGTGCGTTGAGTACCTTTCAGAATGCAGGCGTGTATAGAAAAGATAAGATCCATATGGCACCATTTCCGGAATTTGACGAGAAGGTGACCAATATCGCAACCTGGCAGTATGTACTGAATAAAAATTCTGATCATAAAGAAGCAGCTCTGAAGTTCCTTCAGTATGTGTCCGGATATGAGGCCAGTAAAAATTACGGACAGCTGACAAAAATGTGTCCGGCAAGACTGGATGTGATTGAGGATGAGAATTTTGATCTGGATGGCATTGAAATGATCCGGCAATATCTGAAAGATTATAA
This sequence comes from Eubacteriales bacterium, assembly GCA_030536995.1. Taxonomy (GTDB): domain Bacteria; phylum Bacillota; class Clostridia; order Lachnospirales; family Lachnospiraceae; genus Blautia_A. The sequence goes on along the minus strand of JAUNOY010000001.1, from coordinate 185,360 downwards.
GCTGAAGGCAAGACCACTGTGTGCCGATTCCATAGAAGCTGTTTCGTCCATGGGAACGGAATTTCAGAAATATGTGCTGGGACAGAAAACAGAAGCGGAATTTTTTGCCGGGGCACAGAACTGCATAGACCAGTATTACAAAAAAGCATCGTACTGATGCTTTTTTTGTTTTGAAAAAATAAGAACTTTTTTTCAAAACATATTGACAAATATTTTACATGGTGATATCTTAAAGACTGTAGATGTTAGCACTCTACTAAAATGAGTGCTAACAGATGTAAAAAAGAATCAACATCCGTCAGGAAAGAATAAAAAAGGAAAGGGGATGGATTCGTGGATAAGGAATTAGATGAGCGTAAAAAGAAAATATTAAAAGCAATCATCAAGACTTATATGGAAACCGGAGAACCGGTGGGATCACGTACCATTTCCAAATATGCTGACCTGAATGTCAGTTCAGCAACTATTCGCAATGAGATGTCAGATCTGACAGATATGGGGTATATTGTACAGCCTCATACTTCGGCAGGGCGAATTCCTTCAGACAAAGGCTACAGACTTTATGTTGACGAGCTGATGAAGGAAAAGGAAGCCGAAATAGAAGAAATCCGGGAGCTTATGATAGAGAAAACCGGAAAAATGGAGAAAGTGCTCAAGCAGGTTGCCAAGGTGCTTGCCTCCAATACCAACTACGCAACAATGATTTCCGTACCCCAGTACAGTGGAAGCAAGATAAAGTTCATCCAGCTTTCCAGGGTAAACGAACTTCAACTGGTGGCAGTAGTTGTGAGTGATAATAATGTTATCCGAAATCAGATCATTAATCTTAATGAGGAGATGGATGACGAGACAATCCTGAAATTAAATCTTCTTCTGAACACCAATTTAAACGGTGTTCCCATTCAGGATATCAATCTGGGAATGATTGCCCGTCTGAAAGAACAGGCAGGAACTCATTCCAGTGTAGTTGCGACAGTTCTGGATGCTGTGGCAGCGACGATCCAGGTGGATGAAGATGATATGGAAATATATACTTCAGGGGCAACCAATATTTTCAAATATCCGGAGCTGGCAGATACCAGTAAAGCAAGTGAGCTGATATCCACTTTTGAGGAAAAACAGCAGCTGATGAATCTGGTACGAGATCACATGTCAGATGATAATAATACCGGTGTTCAGGTATATATCGGAAACGAGATGCCGATTCAGACAATGAAAGATTGCAGTGTAGTTACAGCAACCTATGAGTTGGGAAAAGGAATGCACGGAACAATTGGAATCATAGGACCTAAGCGAATGGATTATGAAAATGTAGTTGATAGCCTGAAATCATTGAAAATCCAGTTAGATGAGTTAATTAAGTCAAATAGTTGAACAGGCAGAAAGGCGGTAGGAAAAAAAGTGGAAGATAACAAAAACACTTTCCAGGAACAGGAAGAGGAAACAACTCCTGTAACAGAAGAAACCGAAGAGACAGCCGAAAAAAATACGGCTGAGGAAACTGTAGAAGAAACAGTTTCTGAAACGGAAGAGGCTCCTGTGGAGGAAAAAACAAAAACGTCCTTCTTTGGAAAGAAGAATAAAGAAAATAAATATGAACAGCAGATTGAAGAACTGACAGACCGTTTGAAGCGCAATATGGCAGAATTCGATAATTTCCGCAAAAGAACGGAGAAAGAAAAAGCCAGCATGTACATCATCGGTGCAAAAGATATCGTGGAGCATATGCTTCCGGTTGTAGATAACTTTGAAAGAGGTCTTGCACAGGCACAGGAAGGCGATGCATTTGCAGAGGGAATGAAAATGATCTACAAGCAGATGATGACAACTTTTGAAGAGCTTGGCGTGAAACCGATCGAAGCTGTCGGTCAGGAGTTTAATCCTGATTTCCACAATGCAGTGATGCATGTGGAGGACGAAGAAGCCGGTGAGAACATCATCGTAGAAGAATTCCAGAAAGGTTATACTTATAAGGATTTCGTAGTTCGTCACAGTATGGTTAAGGTAGCTAATTAATATCGCTCGGAGAAAAGAAAAACTTTTTTATGGGCAAAAGGTTAATTTTTTTAATATCAGATAGATGATAACAGGAGGAAAATTATCATGGGAAAAATCATTGGTATTGACTTAGGTACAACAAACAGTTGTGTAGCTGTAATGGAAGGTGGACAGCCAACCGTTATCGCAAATACAGAAGGTGCAAGAACAACACCATCCGTTGTAGCATTTACAAAAACAGGTGAGCGTCTCGTAGGTGAACCTGCGAAACGTCAGGCAGTAACAAACGCAGAAAAAACAATCTCTTCCATTAAAAGAGAGATGGGCTCTGACTACCGTGTAACAATTGACGACAAAAAATATTCTCCACAGGAAATTTCTGCTATGATTCTTCAGAAACTGAAAAAAGACGCAGAGGGATACCTTGGAGAAACTGTTACAGAAGCAGTTATCACAGTTCCGGCATACTTCAACGACGCACAGCGTCAGGCAACTAAGGATGCAGGTAAAATCGCAGGCCTTGATGTAAAACGTATCATCAACGAGCCTACAGCAGCAGCTCTGGCATATGGTCTTGACAATGAAAAAGAACAGAAAATCATGGTATACGACTTAGGCGGCGGTACATTCGACGTTTCCGTTATCGAAATTGGCGACGGCGTTATCGAGGTACTTTCCACAGCTGGTAATAACCGTCTTGGCGGCGATGACTTCGACCAGAAGATTACAGATTATATGCTTGCTGAGTTCAAGAGAACAGAAGGCGTAGACTTAAGCAACGACAAAATGGCTCTCCAGAGATTAAGAGAAGCAGCTGAGAAAGCAAAGAAAGAGCTTTCTTCCGCAACAACAACAAACATTAATCTGCCATTCATTACAGCTACAGCAGAAGGTCCGAAACACTTTGATATGAACCTTACAAGAGCTAAATTTGATGAACTGACACACGATCTTGTAGAAAAAACAGCAGAGCCGGTACGCCGCGCACTTTCCGATGCAGGAATCACAGCATCTGAGTTAGGTCAGGTACTTCTGGTAGGCGGTTCTACACGAATTCCTGCAGTACAGGATAAAGTAAGACAGTTAACAGGCAAAGAGCCTAGCAAAACCCTTAACCCGGATGAATGTGTTGCACTTGGTGCTTCTGTACAGGGTGGTAAATTAGCTGGTGATGCAGGTGCAGGCGATATCCTTCTTCTGGATGTTACTCCGCTTTCTCTTTCTATTGAGACAATGGGTGGAATCGCTACACGTCTGATTGAAAGAAATACAACAATTCCGACAAAGAAGAGCCAGATTTTCTCTACAGCAGCAGACAACCAGACAGCAGTAGATATCAATGTTGTACAGGGTGAGCGTCAGTTTGCAAGAGATAACAAATCTCTCGGACAGTTCCGTCTGGATGGAATTCCGCCAGCACGTCGTGGTGTTCCGCAGATTGAGGTTACATTTGATATCGATGCCAACGGTATTGTTAATGTATCTGCAAAAGATCTTGGAACAGGCAAAGAGCAGCACATCACAATTACAGCTGGCTCTAACATGTCAGACGATGAAATCGATAAGGCTGTGAAAGAAGCTGCTGAATTCGAAGCACAGGATAAGAAACGTAAAGATGCAATTGATACAAGAAACGGTGCAGATTCTATCGTATTCCAGGTTGAAAATGCTCTGAAAGAAGCTGGAGATAAACTGGATGCCAACGATAAAGCTGCAGTAGAAGCTGACTTAAATGCTCTGAAAGATTTACTTGCACAGACTTCAAATGTAGAAGAGATGACAGAATCTCAGGTTGCTGATATTAAAGCTGCGCAGGAGAAGATGATGGAAAGCGCTCAGAAGCTTTTCGCAAAAATGTATGAAAACGCACAGGGAGCAGGCCAGGCAGGCCCAGGACCTGATATGAATATGGGAGGCGGAGCTTCACAGGGTGGAAATGAAGCTGGCTACGGTGATGATATCGTAGACGCCGACTATAAAGAAGTTTGATAAATAGGTATAGGAATAAATAATCATGGCTGATAAGAGAGATTATTATGAAGTCTTAGGCGTGGACAAAGGCGCCGATGACGCAACGCTAAAAAAAGCATACCGTAAGCTGGCTAAGAAGTATCATCCGGATGTAAATCCGGGTGATGCTGAGGCTGAGGCGAAGTTTAAAGAGGCTACAGAAGCATATACGATCCTTAGCGACCCGGCCAAGAGAAAGCAGTATGACCAGTTCGGACACGCTGCCTTCGAAAACGGCGGAGGCGGAGCAGGCGGCGGATTTGGAGGTTTTGACTTCAGTGGTGCTGACATGGGTGATATCTTCGGCGATATCTTCGGCGATTTATTCGGAGGAGGCGGAAGAAGCAGACGCGGTGCCGACAATGGACCGAGACGGGGAGCAAATCTTCGTGCGCGTGTCAACATTTCATTCGAAGAAGCTGTCTTTGGCTGTGAGAAAGAACTGGAAATCATGCTGAAGGACGAATGTACCACCTGTCACGGAACAGGAGCAAAACCGGGAACCTCTCCGGTAACTTGTCCGAAATGTAATGGTGAGGGACAGATTGTTTATACTCAGCAGTCCATGTTTGGTATGGTTCGTAATGTCCAGACCTGCCCGGAATGTAATGGAACAGGTAAGGTGATTAAGGACAAATGTCCGGACTGTCGAGGAACAGGTTATACATCTTCCAGAAAGAAGATTCAGGTATCTGTACCGGCTGGTATTGACAATGGACAGAGCATCCGCATTCGTGAAAAAGGTGAGCCGGGTATCAATGGCGGACCGAGAGGCGATTTGTTGGTAGAGGTAAATGTAGCCCGTCATCCGATTTTCCAGAGACAGGATATGAATATTTTCTCTACCGCTCCGATAACCTATGCACAGGCTGCACTTGGCGGTCCTGTACGAATCAGCACGATAGACGGTGAAGTAGAATATCAGGTGAAACCGGGGACTCAGACAGATACAAGAATCCGCCTGAAAGGCAAAGGTGTACCATCTCTTCGCAATAAGAATATCCGCGGTGACCACTACATAACACTTGTAGTACAGGTTCCGACTAATCTTAATGAAGATGCAAAAGAAGCGCTGCGTAAATTTGATGAAGCATGCGGAAACCGCCCTTCCAGCGAAAAGAACGATTCATCAGAAAAGACTGAAAAGCATGAAAAGAAGAAAAAAAGCTTTATGGATAAGCTGAAAGAGACATTTGAGGAATAGAAAGATTCTATAAAATAAGAGAAAAGAGGGATTTCCCTCTTTTCTTTTTTTTCGTAGTATTGTATATTAAAGGTTATGATGAAAATAAAAGACATACAAAAAAAATATCTTCCGGTATGGGCAATAGTGCCTCTTTTGTCCATTCTGGCAGTGAACTGTGTAGTTTACTGGGGAGCAGATGCCCTGACTGCATCCAGATATCATTATGATTTTACTACAGGATTTGACAGGGCAGTGCCATTGATACCTGAATTTATCTGGGTATATCTCCTGGCATTTCCTTTCTGGGCTGCGAACTATATTCTTGCGGCACAGAGAGGAAAGAAGATTTTTTACCGCTTCGTTGCGACAGACCTGACAGTGCATCTGGCATGTTTTATTGTGTTCCTTCTTATACCGACTACAAATATAAGACCGAATGTTGCCGGAAATACTCTGTCGGAAGTGGTTTTGAATCTGATGTACGCATGGGATGGTGGCGCTCATCCATCGAATCTTCTGCCCTCGATCCATTGCTATGTAAGCTGGCTCTGCTGGAGAGGATTGAAAGGAGCAAAGGAAATCCCGGTGTGGTATCAGAGATTTTCACTTGCGTTTGCCGTGCTGATTATTATTTCCACACAGACACTAAAACAGCATTATTTTATAGATGCCGTGGCAGGAGTGGCGCTTGTAGAGTTGGCATGGAATTTTTACAAAAAGGAAGCAAGAAGTATTCCTTTTCGAAAGTTTTTTGAAAAAATAACAACCAAAAATAAAGAGATTGGAGAAAACTAGATTTATGAAATGGAACCGTTTTACTGTTAAAACAACAACAGAGGCAGAGGATATCGTTATCTGTACGCTTGCCGAGGTCGGTGTGGAAGGAGCGGAAATCCTTGATAAAAAACCTCTTACAGAGGAAGATAAGGAGCAAATGTTTGTAGACATTATGCCGGAAGGGCCGGAAGATGACGGAATTGCCTACCTCAATTTTTATCTGGAAGAAGATGCAGATAAAGAAGAAATTCTCAAGAATGTTCGAGTTGCACTCGATGAATTGAAAAGCTTCATGGATATCGGAGAAGGAACCATCGAAGAGTCTGAAACAGAGGACAAGGACTGGATTAATAACTGGAAAGAATATTTTCATCAGTTCTATGTTGATGATATTCTGATCGTTCCTTCCTGGGAAGAGGTAAAAGAAGAGGATCAGGATAAAATGATTCTCCATATTGATCCGGGCACAGCTTTTGGAACAGGAATGCATGAGACAACCCAGCTCGTTATCCGCCAGTTGAAAAAATATGTGACTCCTGATACAGAGCTTCTTGATGTTGGAACAGGAAGTGGAATTCTGGGTATCATATCACTTAAGCTCGGCGCGAAGCATGTAGTGGGAACAGACCTTGACCCATGTGCGATTCCGGCTGTTGCGGAGAATAAAGAAGCGAATAGTATTCCGGACGAATCCTTTGATATGATGATCGGAAATATCATAGATGATAAAGAAGTACAGGATAAGGTTGGTTATGAGAAGTATGATATTGTAGCCGCAAACATTCTGGCAGACGTTCTTGTGCCACTGACACCGGTTATTGTAAACCAGATGAAAAAAGGCGCATACTACATCACCTCAGGAATCCTCGATGTAAAGGAAGAGGTAGTGGTACAAGCTGTGAAGGAAGCAGGACTGACACTTGTAGAGATAACACATCAGGGCGAGTGGGTTTGTGTCACAGCAAGAAAGGACTGATGTTATGCAGCGTTTTTTCGCAGAGCCTCATCAGATTGAGGAAGAAAATCACCGTATCCGCATTACAGGAAGCGACGTCAATCATATCAAAAACGTGCTCCGCATGAAAGTGGGAGATGAGGTATGGGTCAGTGACGGCGAAAATAAGGAATATCACTGTCAGATAGAAGAGATGGATACAGAGGTGCTCCTTCATATTCTGTACGCGCAGGAGCCCGATTACGAGCTTACAAACCGTATCTATCTCTTTCAGGGACTGCCCAAGGCAGACAAAATGGAACTGATCATACAAAAGGCTGTAGAGCTTGGAGCTTATGCAGTGATTCCTGTAGAGACAAAGCGCTGTGTCGTAAAGCTGGACGCCAGGAAGGCGGACAAAAAAGTGCAGCGCTGGCAGCAGATTTCCGAGAGTGCGGCGAAGCAGTCCAAGCGTATGCTGATTCCCGAGATTCATAATGTAATGACATTTAAACAGGCTCTGGATTTTGCGAAAGACCTTGACATTTGTCTCGTTCCCTATGAGCTGGCAAAAGGCATGGGAGAAACGAAAGAAATTTTGAACGGAATCAGACCGGGACAGTCCATAGGAATCTTTATCGGTCCGGAGGGCGGTTTTGAGGAATCTGAGGTGGAAACGGCGATAAGTTTTGGCGCTCGTCCAATTACTCTTGGACACCGTATACTGCGCACGGAGACAGCAGGACTGGCGATTCTTTCCGTATTGATGTTTCAATTGGAAAAGGACTAAACAGGAGAAAGAAATGGAAGCATATTTAGATAATTCAGCCACAACCCGGTGCTATGGAGAAGTGAAGGATATTGTGGTAAAAACCATGCTGGAGGATTATGGAAATCCGTCAGCCATGCATACGAAAGGCGTACAGGCAGAGATGTATTTGAAGGATGCCGCTTCGAAACTTGCACGGATTTTGAAGGTAACAGAAAAAGAGATTCTTTTTACCTCAGGGGGAACAGAATCCAACAATCTGGCGCTTATTGGCGGCGCTATGGCAAATAAAAGAGCAGGGAACCATATTATCACAACTGCGGTGGAACATGCGGCAGTGGCGCGTCCCGTAGAATTTCTGAAGGAACAGGGCTTTGATGTGACAATCCTTCCCGTGGATGAACAGGGAGTGATAAAACTTGATGCCCTTGAGGCTGCGCTTCGGGAAGATACGATTCTTGTTTCTACCATGTATGTAAATAATGAAGTGGGCTCCGTAATGCCGGTAGAAAAGATTGCAGCCCTTGTCCATGAAAAAAGCCCGAAGGCGCTGTATCATGTGGATGCCATTCAGGCTTTTGGAAAGTTTCGGATTTATCCGAAAAAAGCGGGAATCGACCTTCTTTCTGTGAGTGGTCATAAGATTCACGGACCGAAAGGCGTGGGATTCCTTTACATCAGCAGTAAGGCGAAGGTACAGCCTATGATTCTTGGCGGAGGGCAGCAGAACGGTATGCGTTCAGGAACAGATAATGTACCGGGAATTGCAGGACTTGGAGTTGCGGCCGAAAAGATTTATACAGATTTGGACAAAAAGGTGGAGCATCTTTATCAGTTAAAGGAACGAATGGCAAAAGGACTGGAAGAGCTTGGGGATGTAATAATCAACGGTATGCCGCTTCGTCAGGGTGCGCCTCAGATTCTGAGTGTAAGCTTTATGGGAATCAGAAGCGAAGTGCTTCTTCACACACTGGAAGAAAAAGGAATCTATATTTCTGCAGGAAGTGCCTGCTCCAGTCACAAAAGAAAGTCCAGCGCTACATTGACAGCTATGGGAATGCCTGCTTCACAGATTGAATGTACAGTGAGAATAAGTTTCTCAGAAGAAAACACCTTTGAAGAGATAGATTACTGTCTTGATATTCTGAAAGAAATCGTGCCACTTCTTCGCCGCTATTCCCGTCGTTGACACAGTAGGTACTACAGATAATTTTATATATACAAAAAAGGAGATAAAAATGACCTTTCACGCATTTTTGATAAAATACGCAGAAATTGCACTCAAGGGTAAAAACAGATATCTTTTTGAGGATGCCCTTGTAAAGCAGATTCGCATTTCTCTTTCAAAGATTGAAGGAGAATTTGAAGTAAAAAAAGATCAGGGACGTATTTATGTATACTGTCCGGAGGAATATGATTTCGATGAAGCAGTAGAAGCACTTCAGAGAGTGTTCGGTATTGTAGGAATCTGTCCTGTAGCAATTTTTGAGGACAATGGATTTGAACAGATGTCCAAAGATGTAGTAGAATTTATGAAAAACCGCCATCCGAATTTCAGCGGCAGCTTTAAGGTATATACACGCCGTGCGAAAAAGAATTATCCGATTCCGTCCATGGAAGTCAGCGCAGACCTCGGCGGCTGTATCCTGAAGGAATTTCCGGAGTCTCATGTGGATGTTCATACGCCGGAGCTTACTCTTTCTGTGGAAATCCGCGATAAAATCTATGTATATTCGGAGACAATTAAGGGAGCAGGCGGTATGCCGATTGGAACAAGCGGAAAAGCCATGCTTCTTCTTTCCGGAGGAATTGACAGTCCGGTAGCGGGCTATATGATTGCCAAACGAGGAGTGAAAATTGATGCAGTTTATTTCCATGCTCCGCCGTATACCAGCGAACGTGCAAAACAGAAGGTAGTAGACCTTGCCAGACTGGTAGCAAAATACAGTGGACCAATCCGTCTTCATGTAGTAAACTTTACTGATATTCAGCTCTATATTTACGACCAGTGTCCTCATGAGGAGCTTACAATTATCATGCGCCGTTATATGATGCGTATTGCAGAACATTTTGCCAAAAAGACAGGATGCCTTGGTCTGATCACGGGAGAGAGCATCGGACAGGTTGCAAGCCAGACACTTCACAGTCTCAATGCTACAAATGAAGTCTGCGAGCTTCCGGTTTACCGTCCTGTAATCGGTTTTGACAAACAGGAAATTGTAGAAATTTCCAGAAAAATTGATACTTTTGAAACTTCCATCCAGCCATTTGAAGACTGCTGTACTATCTTTGTGGCAAAACATCCGGTTACAAAGCCAAATCTTAAAGTAATCCGTAAATCAGAAGAAAATCTGGCAGAAAAAATTGAAGAGTTAATGAAGACTGCACTGGAGACAGTGGAAATTATTGAAGTGGAATAAAATAGATACAGAAGAAAAGCAGGGAGAACACAAATGTCTCCCTGAAAAAAAGAGGAACTGAAATTCAGTTCCTCGGCAATTATAAAAATTATTCTGTAACGTATTTCTCGATAACTGCCATTACGTTATCAAGAGCAGCGCCGTCAGCATGAATGTTTAAATCAATCGGTTTGGATAAGTCAAGGCTGAAGATACCCATGATGGATTTAGCGTCGATTACATATCTTCCGGATACTAAATCGAAATCGCAGTCAAATTTGCTGATCTCGTTAACGAATGCTTTCACTTTATCGATGGAGTTGAGTGAAATTTTTAATGTTTTCATTGTGAGAACCTCCCTATAATATAATAAGTTTTGTAACTGTCCAATACCTTCACAGTTACTTGAATTTCATTGCCGGATGGTTGGAAACGGCAATGGATATAACTGGTAATCTGTCCAATTACAATTTTCATCTTACCTTTAGGACATTTAAAAGTCAAGGTGAAAAGATATAAAATTTTTAGAAAGATTTAGTGAATATGTATAAAAGATGCACACAATAGTACATCAGAGAATAAAATGAGGAGGAATACATGGGAAAAAAAGTTGCACTTCACAATTTAGGCTGTAAAGTAAACGCATACGAAGTAGAAGCAATGCAGCAGCTTCTGGAAGAGGCGGGATATGAAATTGTACCCTTTGAGCCGGGAGCAGATGTTTATCTTATCAATACCTGTACAGTGACAAATATTGCTGACCGCAAGTCCAGACAGATGCTTCATAAGGCAAAAAAAATGAATCCGGATGCCATTGTTGTAGCAACCGGCTGTTATGTGCAGACAGATGAAGGAAAGCTGGACGAAGACGAAGCAGTGGATCTGATTCTGGGAAATAACAGAAAAAAAAATATTGTAGAAGCTTTAGAGGAGTATGAGCAGAAACACAGCAAGCACAGAGATGTGATTAAGATTAATCAGACTAAGGAATATGAGGAATTAAAAATTGACCATACGGCAGAGCATGTACGTGCCTACATTAAGGTGCAGGACGGCTGTAACCAGTTTTGCACTTACTGTATCATTCCCTATGCAAGAGGAAGGGTCAGAAGCCGCAGTATCAGTCAGGTAATGGAAGAGGTACGGGCTCTGGCTGCAAAGGGATATAAAGAAGTGGTGCTTACCGGAATTCATTTGAGCTCCTATGGTGTAGATTTCCCGGAGGGAAAAAAAGAAACTCTCCTTTCTCTGATTCAGGAGGTTCATAAAATAGAAGGCATTAAAAGAATCCGCCTGGGTTCTCTGGAACCCGGTATTGTAACAGAAGAGTTTGCAGAGGGAATTGCGGCTCTGGAGAAGGTTTGTCCTCATTTCCATCTGTCTCTTCAGAGCGGTTGTGATGAGACACTTGAGAGAATGAACCGCAGATATCGTTCCGGGCAGTATGCTGAGAGATGTGAGCTTCTTCGAAAGGTATACGATAATCCGGCACTTACAACAGATGTGATTGTAGGATTTCCTCAGGAGACCGAGGAAGAGTTTGAGGCTTCTTATGATTTTGTGTCCGGCATTCATTTTTATGAAACTCACATATTCAAGTATTCCAGAAGACATGGAACAAAGGCTGCGGCCATGAAAGGGCAGCTTACAGAGGCTGTTAAAGGAGAAAGAAGCGATAAGATGCTTGCGCTTCATCAGGTGCGGGCAAAAGAGTATGAAACTTCCATGATTGGACATACACTGGAAGTTCTTCTGGAAGAAGAGATTGAGTTAAACGGTGAAAAATGGTACGTGGGACACAGCCGTGAATATGTGAAACTGGCTGTGAGGAAGTCAGAGGAGTATGGAGTTAATGATATTATTTCCGTGAAAGCAGAGAAGTTTTTGGAGGAACATCTTCTTACAGGGAAAGTTTTGATTGTATTTTAATGCAATCTATATTAAAATAGAAAAGTAAAGGTGATTGTGGGCGGACGGATATCTGTATTGCCTGCGATTACGAAATAACAGTAAGGACGTGAGAGAAAATGGCAGAGAATAATCTGGGAAATACACAGTATTTCAGAACGAAACCAGAGCAGGAGCTTCAGGTAAAAGAGGTGCTTGATCTGGTGTACAATGCAATGGAAGAAAAAGGGTACAATCCGGTCAATCAGATTGTCGGATATATTATGTCCGGCGACCCGACTTATATTACCAGCCACAAGGGTGCCAGAAGTATGATCATGAAAGTAGAGCGTGACGAACTGGTGGAAGAACTTTTAAACGAGTATATTAAGAACAGATCCTGGGAACGCTGATGAAGAGAATACTGGGATTGGATTATGGCTCAAAGACAGTAGGCGTGGCAGTGAGCGACCCTCTGGGACTTACCGCGCAGGGACTGGAGACAATCTGGCGTAAGCAGGAGAATAAACTGCGTCAGACTTTGGCCCGGATTGAAGAAATTGCTGAGGAATATCAGGTGGAACGTATTGTGCTTGGATATCCGAAGAATATGAATAACACCATAGGAGAGCGGGCCGAGAAATCTCTGGAGTTTAAGGAAATGCTGGAGAGAAGGACTGGTCTGCCTGTTGTGATGTGGGATGAAAGGCTTACAACAGTGGAAGCCAACAGAACTTTAATGGAAGCTAAGGTACGCAGAGAGAACCGGAAGCAGTACCTGGACGAATTAGCGGCCATTTTTATTTTGCAGGGGTATCTTGATTCCCTGCCCCGTTAGGAGAATGTTTTATGGAAAAAATTAAATTTCAGCTGGAAGACGGTACAACAGCAGAGTTCTATGTTGAGGAACAGACAAGAATCGGCGGGATTGCATATTTGCTTGTATCGGATTCTCCGGATGATGAGGCGAACGCATATATCCTGAAAGATCTGTCAAGTGATGACAGTAAGGAAGCTTGCTATGAAATGGTCGAGGATGAGAACGAACTGCAGGCGGTTTTTCAGGTGTTCGAACAGATGTTAGACGACGTAGACCTTGAAATGTAAAAAATAGCGTGACTGAAAAAATCGAAAATTTCATATGGAGGATAACAGCCCGGCAGCCTGACAGGGATACCGGTCTGTCATCGAAAACAGCCACAGCATGGAGGTGCAATTGCTTGAAGAACGAAAATGACAATTATTACGGCAGCCAGACTGGAGAGGCTGCGCACGGCGGAAGAAGGCCGGGAAACAGACAGAAAAATTATAAATACAGACAGCATTCCAAACCTTACTATAATAAAAATCAGGATGCAGAGAAGGACAGAGAAAAGACTGGAAAGCCGGTACCCTTTAAGAATCCGGTAAAGAACGTATCACGTAAGGGTAGAAAGCCTGCATCCAAATTAAAAGTCATTCCTCTGGGCGGATTAGAGCAGATTGGAATGAATATTACGGCTTTTGAATATGGAGACAGTATTGTAGTAGTAGACTGCGGACTTGCATTCCCGGAGGATGATATGCTGGGAATCGACCTTGTGATTCCGGACGTAACTTATTTAAAAGAAAATATCAACAAGGTGAAAGGATTCGTGATTACACATGGACATGAGGACCATATTGGTGCTCTTCCTTATGTGCTGAAGGATGTAAATGTGCCGGTTTATTCTACGAAGCTTACTCTGGCACTTATTGCCAATAAATTAAAAGAACACAATCTGACCAGGACAACGAAGTTAAAAGAGGTAAAACATGGACAGGTTATCAACCTGGGCGAGTTTTCCATTGAGTTTATCAAAACAAATCACAGTATTCAGGACGCCTCTGCTCTGGCAATCTACTCACCGGCAGGAATTGTCGTTCATACGGGAGATTTTAAGGTGGATTATACACCGGTGTTTGGAGATGCCATAGATTTGCAGCGTTTTGCGGAAATCGGTAAAAAAGGTGTGCTTGCCTTGATGGTGGACAGTACGAATGCGGAGCGCAGCGGATTTACCATGTCGGAGCGCACAGTGGGACGGGTATTTGATAACCTGTTTAATGAGTATAAGACAAATAGAATTATTATTGCGACGTTTGCGTCCAATGTTGACCGTGTACAGCAGATTATTAATACAGCGTATCGTTTCGGAAGAAAAGTGGCTGTGGAAGGCCGCAGTATGGTGAATGTTATAACAACGGCTTCCGAGCTTGGATATTTACGCATTCCTGATCAAACCCTCATTGAGATTGATCAGGTGAAGAATTATCCGGATGAGCAGGTAGTTCTGATTACGACTGGAAGTCAGGGAGAGTCCATGGCTGCTTTGTCCCGTATGGCTGCCAGCATTCATAAAAAGATTGTGATTAAACCGAATGACACGATTATTTTCAGCTCTAACCCGATTCCGGGAAATGAGAAGGCAGTTTCCAAAGTCATCAATGAACTGTCTATGAAGGGAGCGAAGGTTATCTTCCAGGATGTTCATGTATCTGGACATGCCTGTCAGGAGGAAATCAAACTGATTTATTCTCTGGTACGTCCGAAATATGCAATTCCGATACATGGAGAATATCGCCACCTTACTGCTCAGAAACATATTGTGGAAGATTTGGGAATTCCTAAGGAGAATATCTTTGTGCTGGCATCAGGAAATGTTCTGGAGCTTGATGCGCAGAGCGCGGAGATTACAGGATCTGTACACACAGGAGCAATCCTTGTAGATGGTCTTGGCGTGGGAGATGTAGGAAATATTGTTCTCCGTGACCGCCAGCATCTGGCAGAGGATGGTATCATGATCGTAGTTGTAACGCTGGAGCGCCACAGTAATGTAGTCCTTGCAGGACCGGATATCGTATCCCGTGGATTTGTTTATGTGCGTGAATCCGAGGATCTCATGGATCATGCAAGAGAAGTGGTTGAAAACGCTCTTGATTCCTGTCTTGACAGAAATATCACAGACTGGGGCAAGATTAAAAATGTAATCAAAGATGCACTCAGTGATTTCTTATGGAAACGTACGAAGAGAAGTCCTATGATTCTGCCTATCATCATGGAGGCATGATTTTATGATAAGAGCAATGGATGCCATTGATGAAAGTATCAGGAATCTTCTGGATGTTGTCAGGAAAACTGATATTTATCAGGAATACAGGAGGCAGGAGGAGAATCTTGAAAGAAATCCTCAGCTTCAGGAAAGGGTTAATGCATTTCGTGGTAACAATTACAGGATTCAGAATGAGTGTGACAGGGATGAACTGTTTGAAGTCATGGAACGAATGGCGAGGGAATCCTCAGAGCTTCGCAGTAATCCGGAGGTAAATGCATATCTGGATGCGGAGCTTGCTCTCTGCAAAATGATGCAGAAAATCTGCATCAAGCTGACGGAAGGCATTGATATGAATACGCCGGACGTAGATTTGTAATTCTGCATTCCGGATGGAAAGGAAGAGAAACATGGGTAATACAAGAGACAGGGCGGGAGCAGCCGGAGTTGTTCTTGCCGGAGGTTTCTTCAGAATTGCGTTATATATATGTGTAGCGCTTCTGATTTTCTGGCTTGGAAAAACAACGTATCAGTTTGGCTATTCTGTTTTTAACCAGCAGGCTATGAGCCCAGGGGAGGGACAGGAGATCACCGTTGTGATAAAGGATGACGCTTCTGTTTTTAAAATTGCCAAAACCCTGGAGAATAAGGGACTTATTAAGAATGACCTTGTATTTGTGGTACAGGAAACACTTTCCAATTATCATGGAAAGCTGCGTCCGGGAACGTATCTTCTGAGCACAGCCTATACGCCAAGCAGGATTATGGGAATTCTTGCAGGAGATACAGAACAGGAAGGGGTAAGTGCTTCGTGATTGTTGACGAACGGATGAGAACTTATATCAATTCTCTGGATATGGGGAATACTCTCTTTCTGGAGAATCTGGAACAGTATGCGCTGGAGAAGCGCGT
Source organism: Eubacteriales bacterium (assembly GCA_030536995.1). GTDB lineage: Bacteria > Bacillota > Clostridia > Lachnospirales > Lachnospiraceae > Blautia_A. The sequence goes on along the minus strand of JAUNOY010000001.1, from coordinate 169,417 downwards.
ACCCATTATTCGCAGGGAAATGCAGAGTTTCATAAAGATGTTTCTGGCGTTAAACCAGCCGAAACGGATTTTGGAGGTGGGGACAGCCATAGGCTTCTCCACACTTCTTATGTGCGAATATGGACCCAAAGATTTGGAAATTGTCACTATAGAGAATTACGAAAAAAGAATTCCCATTGCAAAGGAGAATTTCAGAAAAGCCCAAAGAGAAAAGCAGATTACTCTGCTGGAGGGGGACGCAGGAAAAATTCTGAAAGAACTGGATGGAAGTTTTGACATGATTTTTATGGATGCAGCCAAGGGACAGTATATTAACTGGCTGCCTGACGTAATGCGTCTGATGAAAAAAGGAGGAGTTCTGATTTCTGACAATGTTCTTCAGGAAGGGGATATCATAGAATCTCATTATTTGGTGGAGCGCAGGAACAGAACTATCTATAAAAGAATGCGGGAATATCTGTATGAGCTGAAGCACAATCCGGCTCTTGTTACTTCCATTCTTCCCCTGGGAGATGGAGTGACAGTAAGTGTAAAACAGGAGGAATTATGAGAAAACCAGAATTATTGGTTCCGGCAAGCAGCCTTGAGGTGCTTAAGATTGCCGTTATTTTTGGTGCAGACGCCGTATATATCGGCGGAGAGGCTTTTGGCTTAAGAGCGAAGGCGAAGAATTTTTCACATGACGATATGGCAGCAGGTATTGCTTTTGCACATGAGCATGGAGTGAAGGTATATGTGACTGTGAATATTCTTGCTCACAATTATGACCTGGAAGGTGTGCGAGAGTATCTTTATGAATTAAAGGAACTGAAACCGGACGGATTGATTATCGCAGATCCGGGAATCTTTATGTATGCCAAAGAGATTTGTCCGGAGATCGAACGTCATATCAGCACACAGGCAAACAATACAAACTATGAGACATACCGTTTCTGGTATCAGCTTGGTGCAAAAAGAGTTGTAACAGCAAGAGAGCTCTCTTTGAAGGAAATTCGTGAAATACGAGCTCATATTCCGGACGATATGGAAATTGAGACGTTTATTCATGGGGCAATGTGTATCTCCTATTCAGGAAGATGTCTCCTGAGTAATTATCTCACAGGAAGAGATGCCAATAGGGGAGCTTGTACCCATCCGTGTCGCTGGAAATATTCTATCGTGGAGGAAAAGCGCCCGGGAGAATATATGCCTGTCTTTGAAAATGAGAGAGGAACTTATATTTTCAATTCCAAAGACCTGTGTATGATCGAACATATCGGCGATATTTTGGAAAGCGGCATTGACAGCTTAAAGATTGAGGGCAGAATGAAGACTGCACTTTACGTTGCAACAGTTGCGAGAACTTATCGGAAGGCAATTGACGATTATATGGAGAGCCCTGAGAAGTATCAGGCAAATATGTCCTGGTATCAGGAACAGATTTCCAACTGTACGTACCGTCAGTTTACCACTGGCTTTTTCTATGGCAAACCGGATGAAAATACACAGATTTACGATAACAATACTTACGAGAAAGAATACACATATCTGGGATATGCAGAGGGCGTAGATGAACGCGGCTTTGCGCAGATTACCCAGAGAAATAAATTTACTGTTGGAGAAATCATCGAAATTATGAAGCCGGACGGACGGAATCTTTCTGTTACAGTTCAGGGAATTTACAATGAAGATGGAGAATCTCAGGAGAGTGCGCCTCATGCCCAGCAGAAACTTTATGTAGATCTGGGAACAGAAATTGAGATGTATGATCTTCTGAGAAGAGCAGAAGCCTAAATAAATATAAGAAAGTCCTCCCATAGCTGTGAGGGAGGAATTACAGCTCCCTTTAAGCAAGGGAGCTTTTTGCTACGTTAAATAATCCGGGAAAATAGTCCGAAGCTTCTGGATGGCATTTTTCTCGATTCTGGATACATAAGAACGGCTGATAGACAGCTTTTCGGCGATTTCCCGCTGTGTTTGTTCCTCCTCTCCGAAAAGCCCATAGCGGCAGCAGAGAACCTGATATTCCTTTTCTGTAAGAAGCTTTGGCATAGCATCAAGAACGGCAAGGGTATTATCCCTGACTGTACAGTTTTCTACAACATCAACAGGCGCGCTTTCAATCACATCAAGAAGACTGATTTCATTCCCCTCTTTATCTGTTCCGATAGGCTCGTAAAGAGAGACTTCTCTGGAATGTTTTTTCTTGCTGCGGAAGAACATGAGAAGTTCATTTTCGATACAGCGCGCTGCGTAGGTGCAAAGTCTTGATGCCCTTTCTCCGTCAAAGGTCGAAATGGCTTTAATCAGCCCGATTGTTCCTATGGAAATCAAATCGTCCAGTTCTTCATCCGTGTTCTGATATTTTTTTACGATATGTGCGACCAGCCGGAGATTTCGTTCAATCAGAATATTCTTAGCCTCCGGACTTCCTCGCTGGTATTGAAGAAGATACTCTTTCTCCTCAGATAAAGACAAAGGTTTCAGAAATGCCCTCAAAATGGTACCTCAAAGAGGAGTTTTATATAGTCTATGTGCAGGACGGGTTGTTCGTGCTTTTCCCAGTGAAACTATTATAATCCCTGTGTATCTTCTCTGCACAGTACAACAAAAAATTCATATCTACATTCCTGAAATTTTTGGTAAACTTATCAACAACTCTCATTCCATTACGAACAGCAACATTTTGAGAAGCTGTATGATTATCTCTGATAATCGAATATACGCTATTTGCATTTAGAACTGTGAAAGCATAGTTTTTACATGCAATTGCCGCTTCTGTTGCATAACCTTTGTGCCAATACGCTTTTTGAAACAAGTATCCGATTTCCAGAAGTTCTCTTTCTCTCCAGCTTTGAAAGGTTAATCCACACTGACCAATCATTTCGTTTGTTTCTTTTAACACAACAGCCCAAAGTCCAAAACCATACTCTGCATATCTTCTGAAATGCCTGTTCATCCAATTTTGTGCTTCTTCCACACTGAACGCGCTTTCATAAGCGGTACACATTACTTCTTCATCGCACAATATTCTGCACAATGCATTGAGATCAGAAGATACCATTTCTCTGATAATAAGACGCTCTGTTTCTGTTATAATTTTTCCGTATTCCGTATTCGGTACCGTCATTAATAACACCTCCACGTATTTCGCATTATCCAATTCCAGAAAATATGATGGAACAAAGTTCATACTTTATACCTGTTGCTTTATTCCTTTTTTAGTTCATAAAAATGATAGAACTCCTCTTTATCATCATTCAAATCTTTATACATCCGCTTTTCAGTTAAAACAAATCCTATTCTTTCAACAACTTTCCAAGAAGATATATTCTCATCTCGCACTGTCGCGATTAATCTTGGAACGTCATAATGACTCAAAAAATAATTTACATATGCTTGTACTGCTTCGGTTGCATAACCTTTATTTCTGTACTGTGAACCAATAAAATACGTAATACCTGTTTCATAAAGATCTTCATAGTAAGAACATCCAACAGAACCAATTACAATATTTTCATTTTTCAAACAAACCGTATAAGCTAAAAACTCCTTCAGAGGATTATCAAGATATGCTAATTTTCTCGCTTCTGTTATCCAATGGAATATCCATTTGCCACAATCTTTATCAAAACCGCAATCATTAAGGCTCCCGTCAGAAGCCATTGTAATATAAGCTAACTCATCTTCAATTTGTAAATCTCTAATTATTAATCTTTCAGTCTCTATATACATTTCTTTTCCCCCACCAAATTCAAATCAAATGTTTTTATCATATCATCAATCCAAATTCAACGATCAAGTCGGAACTTGAATAGGCTTTCCTTTTCCAGAATATAAAATTCTTTGGTGATAGATAACCTCAGCTCAGTTCCATTCCTCAGCTAAGAGAAAATCACGGATATTGCGATGTTTAATACCATTGCGGCTCATGTCGAATTCATCCAAAGAGACAACATATTTCGGAAAGTTATCACGAATATTATCATATACCCCGAATTCGCGTTGAATCGTCTCATCAGAAGCAAGCAGATAAGTAACCTGAACGTAGAGTTTTTCATCTCGTTTATGACAGACAAAATCTATTTCTTTATCGCCGATTCTTCCGACAGTAACTTCATGGCCGCGGCGGAGCAGTTCCAGATAAACAATATTTTCTAAAGTAAGATTGATTTGTTTCATGTTACCTCCAAAAACTGCTTCACGGATGCCGTGATCTGCAATATAGTATTTTTCATTGGAGGCAAGAATTTGTTTGCCCTGTAAATCTTCCCGTTTTACCTGATAGAACAAATAAGCATTACAGCAATATTTGATGTAATTGAGGAGTGTTTCGGGAGCTACGGTACGTTGCTCGCTTTTTAAAAATCTGGCAAGAGAAGCTGCGGAAAAAGTATTTCCGACGTTTGCCATTACATAGGCAATGATGCGTTCCAATAAATCTACATCACGAATTTTATTGCGTTTTAAGATGTCTTTTAACTGTACAGAACTGAACAGATCGTGGAGATATTGTTTTGAGGGTTCATCGGCGTAGCGGATGTTGGCAAGGTAAGGCATACCTCCAACCAGAAGATATTTTTGAAAACATTTCTGGATAGATTCATCGGGAGCGACTGTTTTATATAGTTCTATGAATTCTGCAAAAGAAAATGGATAAATAACAAATTCTACATAACGTCCGCCGAGATAAGTGGCAAGTTCACCTGACAATAATTTGGCATTTGAACCGGTAATGTAGATGTCACAATCTAAGGAAACACGGAAGGAGTTAATGCACTTTTCCCAGTCCTTTACTTCCTGGATTTCATCGAAAAAAAGGTAGACCTTGCCATTGATATCAGAGGCTTTCTTTGTGATTTCTTTATGCAGCGCTTTTGCAGTTTGCAAATGGGCATAGTTCATATCTTCAAAATTAATAGAAATGAACTGAGCGGGGTCTGTTCCGGATTCAATCAATTCTTGTTTGATTAGTTCCAGCATAACCGATTTTCCGCAACGGCGAATACCGGTCATAACTTTTATTAAATCTGTTCCGATAAAGGGACGGATACGTTTCATATATATTTCTCGTTTGATCATAAAAGAATATCCTCCTTTCTTGTATTGCATATAGAATAACATATTTATAACTTAAGTACAATAAATGATAATAATTTTCTTCAGTTATAACTGATAAAATACAGAAAAAACAAAAAACGACAGATACAGAATGCAGTATGCTGATTTTCAGAAGATAGTCGGGGAGCATTTGATACTTGAATTTTTACTTTTTTTTGATAGAATGAGAGTAAATAAAGGATGTCGGGAGTAATGGTCGATTTTTTGGAGGAAATAGGAAAATGATAATCTTGATTACAGGGGCTTCACACACAGGAAAGACCTTATTGGCTCAGAGACTTATGGAAAAATATAAAGTGCCATATTTGTCAATCGATCATTTAAAGATGGGATTGATACGAAGCAAAAACACAGATTTAACTCCTGAAGATGATGAAGAACTGACCGGCTATTTATGGCCTATTGTGCGGGAGATGGTAAAAACAATAATAAAGGCGTAACCAGTAAAATCATGGATAAGTGGTATTATTTTGAGGCGGATTTTTAAGAATGGCTGATAAATGGTTATGAGATTTCAGACACGAAATGCCCGGGTGGGAAGTAGATTTCCTGAACCGGGCATTTGTGTGTTTTTGAATAATTTATTCAATAGATGTTAGTTTTCGTTATATTGATACTTTTTCAATTTTCGTCCTGCGATGAGACAAACCAGAATTCCTCCTATGCCGAGAATAAACATCATAAGCGCGGCACCGGAACCTTTACCCTTCCCAAAGAGCGTTTTCAAAAGGGGTAAATCTCCATAGACGCTCATCAGCGGTTCACATACATCATCTACCATAAATCCGCCCAAAAACAATCCTATTGGGATGGTAAAAAATTGAAGCGTATTACGGCAGGCATAAACACGACCCTGTAGCTTTACCGGAATGGCAGACCTGAGAATCACATCCAAATTAGCATCCATAATCGGAACAAGTACCCATCCGATAATCTGTCCAAGACACCATAATACAGGTTCCCGGGAAAATGCCAGAAGAAAATTCTCTGTACCTAATGAAAAAAGCATGGTCAGATAAATGACTTTTACCCGATCCTTTGGTTTAGGTAAGATCGAAACAACCAGACTTCCGATTCATGTCAGTTTTTCTCAAACCAGAAGCAAAGTCCGAGGATATCAGCAGTATGCTGTACCTCCATGCAGTCTCCTCAGACTCTGCATGGAGCTGATGCAATGCAAAGTATCATTTTCTTTTCCTTTCTTGCTGTTTTTTACGGCTGTATTATAATTTCAAAGCGTCCTTGGGACATTCTTCGATACACTTCATACATAAAATACATTCAGTTGCATTTCTCTTTTTTCGGAAATTGCGGGGAACTTCCACATCCATCGGGCATACCCGCTCACATTTTCCACAGGAGATACATTTCTCTTTTTCAACCTTGATCCGAAAAAGAGCGAAGTAGCTCATGGGTTTTAAGAAAATGGTAACGGGGCAGATGTATTTGCAAAAAGCTCTGTTGTCTCTGCATTTACAGGCGATAATAATTCCAATCAAATAATAAAGGATATTTCCAATGATGAAGCTCCACCACATAATTTCTTCTTTGTCTGGAATCTGAAAAATAAAAAGTATACTGACAAATACAAGGGAAGCCCCAAAAACAATATACCGGATATATCCCCAGTGCTTACGGGGAGCCTGCGGAGTGTTGAAGGGGAGTAAATCCAGGACCATAGCAGTCCAGCAGGCATATCCGCACCAGCCGCGACCAAACACCAGCGGACCAAAGATTTTGGCAACAATGTAGTGGATTGTGGCAGCCTCGAATACGCCAAGAAACAGATAATACCAAAAGCCCTCTATCTGCATATTTTCCCGGCAAAGAAAACCCAGATATACAAGCATGTATAAGCCGACGGCAAATTGAACGACATTTCGTGCATATTTTTTTCTTTGTCCATATAGAATTAAACCCACTGAAATAGATGTACCGATATAAGAAAAATTAAAAAGGTAGAATACATTATCCAGTGTTATCCACAGAGTTACTGCTATGGTTTCGAAAATAAGCCACATAGTAAGCGGCGGAATAAATTTTTTTAATTTCATTATATTTCACCGTAAATTAGGGGAGAATATGCCCACTGCTCAGATACAGGCGGTACCACTCTTCACGTTCCAGCCGTATTTCGCTTCCTTTTATAATTTCGCTCATTCTTTCAGTGTTGGTGGTTCCGGCTATCATCTGGATATTGGCAGGATGGCGCAGAATCCAGGCTGTTGCGATAGCAGTGGGAGTAGTATCGTATTTCTGACTTATTTCCTCAAGAGTTTTGTTTAATTCAGGGTATTTCTCGTTGTTGCCCAGAAAAATTCCCTCGAAGAAACCGCACTGGAAAGGTGACCATGCCTGGATGGTAATGTCTTTAAGACGGCAGTAATCAAGGATTCCTCCATCTCGGTCGATTGCTCCGTCTGTCAGCATATTTGCTTCCATTCCGGCAGCTACCATGTTGGAAAACGGGATGCTGAACTGAAGCTGATTGGCGCACAGTTCCTGTTTTACAAATTTGTTTAACAGCTCAATCTGGTAGGGACGGTGATTGGAAACTCCGAAATGGCGGACTTTTCCTTCCTTTTCCAGAAGTTCGAAGGCTTCTGCCACTTCCTCCGGCTCCATGAGAGCATCCGGGCGATGGAGAAGAAGAATGTCCAGATAATCGGTATCCAGACGTTTCAAAATACCGTCTACAGATTCCAGAATATGTTTCTTTGTAAAGTCATACATAACGCCCGGTCTGATTGCGCATTTTGACTGCAGGATTACATCCTCTCTCTTATAGCCTGTTTTCTTGAATGCTTCCGCAAATCTTGATTCACACTGTCCTCCTCCGTAAATATCTGCATGGTCGAAGAAATTGAGACCATGTTCGATGCAAAAACGGATATGTTCCGTCAGACGAACAGTTTCCATTTCTGAAATTCGCATACAGCCTACGGCGATAACGGGGATTTCAAGACCGGTTTTTCCTAACATTGTTTTTTTCATAATGAACCTCCTTAAGAAACCTGTTTCATATCATAATTCAAAATAGCACTTTCAGTATAATCGAATTCCATACAAATTAATAGAAAAAGTTTCTTATGCAGCTCAGTGAAAAGCATATATTACAGAAATAAATGAAAATTCCTGTATAATAAAGGAACAAAAAACCGTACAGGAGGACTTTTTATGAAAAAAACTGCAAACAGAGTATTCATATCGGCACTGACGGCAGCGACCATATTTACGACTGCTTGTATTCCTGTGCTGGCAGCAGAGGAAGCTCCGATTATACTGGAGAACGGGAAAGACAGAAGTAAGGAAGAAAACATACAGGCAGAAATTCGTATGGGGAATGCTGCGAAGATTACAGATGAAATTGCGTCAGGAGCCGATTTTCCGAATGTGATGTTCAGTCCCACAAGCCTGAATTATGCCCTTGGTATGCTGGCGGAAGGAGCAGACGGCAAGACGAAAGAAGCTCTGGACAGCTTTCTGGGAACAGATCAGTATGGAAAATATGCCAAAGAATATACGAAATCTGCAGGAGAACGCAATTCTTCAGAGGAAGAAGAGAAAAACGGATACAGACAGAAACTGAGAATTGCAAACGCGCTTTGGGCAGACCATAACTGGAAACTCAAAGAAGATTATATTGAGAGAGTACAGACAGATTTCAATGCAGGACTTACCAACGAAGATTTCGGAGATCCAGAAAAAGTCAGCAAAACGATTAACGATTGGGCAGATGAGCAGACGGAACACCTGATTCCGGAAATCGTAACTCCTGATATGATTTCGGAAGAAGAGGGGCTTGTTTTAACAAATTCCCTGTATTTCGAGTCACCCTGGAGTGAAGAAGCATGGGTAATATCAGAGGAAAAGGAAACCTTCAAAGGTTTTGACGGGACAGAAGAGACTACCTATATGATGACTGAGGGAAACAGATATTTTGAGAATGAGCAGGCAACTGCATTTTCCCGTTATTACCAGAATGGACTGCAGTTTGTGGGAATTCTTCCGAAGAAGGAAGGGGACTTTAAGCTGTCAGATCTGGATCTTTACAGTTTGCTAAATTCAGAACCTGAGTACACTCAGGTAATCTGTAAAATGCCGGCTCTTGATTTCGCAACATCCACCTTATTGGAAGATATCTTATCCAAAATGGGATTAGCTGATATTTTTTCGGACAGCGCAGATTTTTCCGGATTAAGTGAAACACCGGCTAAGGTGGGCTCCATTATCCAGAAAACAAACCTTCAGTTGGATGAAAACGGAACAAAGGCAGCGGCAGTTACAGCGATCGTGATGGAAAAATGCGCATTAGTGCCGGAGGAACCGGAGATTATCAAAGAGGTAACTCTTGACCGTCCTTTCGCCTTTCTGATTTATGATGAAGAAAATCAGGAAGTTCTGTTTATGGGAAAGACTGCAACAACAGAAAAACAGGCATGAACTGATTTTAAAGAAAGAAATGAAACAGCCGCTTATCTGGAAAATTTTCCGAATAAGCGGCTGTTCTTATATGGAGATAAAAGAAATAACTATTAATAAATCAAGCAAACTGACTGAGGTATAAAGCTGCATATTTTCCGTTTTTGGACATCAGCTCGTCATGGGTTCCTATTTCTTTAATATCGCCGTCTTCCATGTACAGAATCATATCTGCATCACGAATGGTAGAGAGACGGTGGGCAATAACAAAGCTGGTTCTGCCTTTCATCAGCTCAGCCATTGCTTTTTGAATCAGGACTTCTGTATGTGTATCTACATTGCTGGTTGCCTCGTCGAGAATCATAATCTCAGGGTCGGAGGCAATAGCGCGGGCAATCGTCAGAAGCTGGCGTTCTCCCTGGGAAATGTTTTCAGCTCCCTTACTCAAAATCATGTCGTAACCTCCCGGAAGTGTCTTGACGAAGCTGTGTGAACAGGCTGATTTAGAAGCGGAAATAATTTTTTCACGAGACATATTTTCTTCTGCATAGCCGATATTTTCACCGATGGTTCCTTCGAAGAGCCAGGTATCCTGAAGAACCATGCCGAAGCGGTCACGAAGCTCTGCGCGGGTCATATCTTTGATGTCGACCCCGTCTACAGAAATGCTTCCTCCGTTGAGCTCATAGAAGCGCATCAGCAGGTTGATAAGAGTTGTTTTCCCGGCACCGGTAGGACCGACTACAGCAACCTTTTGTCCGGGTTTAACTGTAAGATTAACGTCTTTCATCAACATACGGTCAGGAGAGTAACCAAACTGTACATTTCGGAAAACAACGCTTCCTTCGTGGGTTTCAGGGGCATGGCTTACAGTAGTATCCGGTTCTTCTTCCGGTGCATCAAGGAGAGAGAAGATACGTTCTCCTGCAGCAGCGGCAGCTCCGATGCTCCCTGCCATACCTGCAAGGGAAGAGAAGGGCTCTGCAAATTTGCGGGTGTATTCCAGCATTGCCTGTACGTTTCCGACTGCAAGCTTTCCGGCAATTGCCCAGATACAGCCGATGGCAGCACAGAGAACATACCCAAGGTCATTTACCAGAGTGGTGATCGGGCTGATTGCCCCGGCGGTTGTTTCGGCCTTTCGGGAACTGTCTTTGAGTTTTTCGTTTAAAATTCCAAATTCTGTTTTGGCTCTCTGCTGATAATTAAAAGACTGAACAACCTGCTGACCGTTATATATTTCTTCAATGTAGCCGTTGAGCTTTCCAAGATACTCCTGCTGACGGCCGTAATATTTTCCGCTTGCCTTCATAACGCCTGCAGCGCTGAATAAAGAGAGAGGAACCATGATGACAGGAATAAAAGTAAGTTTCGGACTTATCATAAGCATCATAATAAAGATTCCTACAGCAGTGATAAGCTGAGTGACAATGGAAGTCAGATTCTGGCTTATAGTGTTGTTGATGGTATCTACATCATTGGTGATGATACTTAAAATATCGCCGTGTGTATGAGTGTCGTAATAATTCAGTTTGAGCCGGTGCATTTTTGCGTCAATATCCTGACGGAGAGTTTCCATTACGCCAGAAGTGATTTTTACCATTCCAAATCCCTGAAGAACAGAGAAAAACTGGGAAATTAGGTATAAACCTGTAAGAACAGCTAAAAGCAGCAGGATTTTATCCCAGTAAAATACGCCGTCACGGATGCTGTCAAAAAGTGTCGTTGTTATTTTTCCTATGAAAAATGGGGCAAGAACCATAAACATAGTGCTGATTCCGGCAAAAAGAAGTACAAGGAAAAGCCGCAGGCGGTAGGCTTTCAGATAACCGGCCAGACGTTTAAATACAGTTTTCTTTTTCATTTTCCAGGTTCTCCTTTCCTAACTGGATTTCTGCCATCTCCCTGTAAAGAGAGCAGGTAGCAAGAAGCTCTTCGTGAGTGCCCTGTCCGACAATCTGTCCGTCGTCGACAACAAGAATACGGTCGGCATCTAAAATAGAGCTGATTCTTTGGGCAACCATGATTACTGTGGCATCGCCCAGATGATCTTTGATGTTTTGCCGAAGAGTTCTGTCCGTTTTCATATCAAGAGCGGAAAAACTATCGTCAAAGACATAGATTTCAGGGGTTTTCATCACAGCTCGCGCAATTGCCATTCTCTGTCTCTGACCACCGGAGAGATTAGTGCCGCCCTGTGAAATCGGGTCGTGATATTTCTGGGCCTTTTTCTCAATAAATTCGTCTGCGCAGGCAATGGATGCAGCCTGTTTCCACTGAGTTTCCCCGCCCTGTTCATTTCCGAAGTTCAGATTTGAAGCAATGTCTCCGGAGAAAAGCACATTTTTCTGAGGAACATAACCAATCAGAGAGCGAAGCTCATCCACGTTGTAGTCTTTTGCATTGATACCATCAATGAGGACTGTTCCGAACAATGGGTCATACAGTCTTGGGATCAGCTTCAGGATGCTGGATTTCCCTCTTCCGGTGCCTCCGATAATCGCAGTGACCTCTCCCGGATGAGATTCAAAGCAGATGTCTTTGAGAATCGGCTCGTCTGCATCGGGATAAGCGAACGTAACATGACGAAATTCGACTGTGGAACGAAGAGGACGATCCTGAATCCGGAAGCTTCCGTCTTTAATGCTGCTTTCGGTTTTCAGAACTTCTGAGATTCGTCCGGCGCAGGCATAGGTGGTTGGAAACATCATAATAACCATAGCAAAAAGCATAACAGACATGAGAACCATGCTGATATACTGACTGTTAGCCACCAGAGAACCGACTTCCATAGCTCCGCTTTCCACATAGACGGCTCCAAGACCTAAAACAGCGGCTGTTGTCACACCGAAGATTACGTTGATGGCAGGCATCAGGAAGCTGGTGATTTTTCCGGCTGTCATGGCAGTCTGTGTGTATTCTTTATTTGCCTCACCAAAACGACGGCTTTCATTCGCCTGTTTATTGAAAGCGCGGATTACGCGGACGCCTTCCAGAGATTCAAGAAACAGACGGTTAATCTGGTCAAGCTTTTGGCGCAGACGGATAGAATAACGGGAGGCAAACATAACGATACCACCAACTCCTATAAGAAGAACCGGGATTGCTACTGTGAGGACAGAACTTACTTTTCCGCCGGTAGCAGCAGAAAACACAAGACCGGCTACAGCCATCATGGGCGCCAGAATACCAATGCGAAGGAGCATGGTAAGAAAAAGCTGAATATTGGTAATGTCAGAGGTACTTCTTGTCACCAGACTTGCAACGCCGAAACGGTCCAGCTCGGCAGCGGAAAAGCTTTGCACTTTATCAAAAACCTCTCCTCGAAGTCTGGCGGAAAAATCAGTTGAAATCCGCGCTGCAAGCTTTACGGATAAAAAGTTGATGATACATGCCAGAACAGTGATTCCTGCCATGATGCCTGCCAGAGTGAAAATCAGTCTGTTTTTGGCGTTTGCAACTCCACTGTTGATCATCTGCGCCAGAAGAGAGGGAAGAAGCATTTCTCCCACAGCGGACAGCAGTACCAGTGCGGACAGAATTGTAACCTGACATTTATTGAGTTTGATTTTGGAAAAAATAGTACGCATAAATGATGAAACTCCTTTCCTGTATATTTGCGTGTACTTTTATTTTACAATCTTAATTTTCGACAGGCGGAAAAAAAGACTGCCTAATGCATATTTTTGAAGTTCAAGATAGCGCTCGGGAGACACTTGCCCTCCGAAATTTAAGATTTCCATATCGCCGCCTGCGCCTGTTGTAAAAATACCGGATGAAGTGAAGCCGTTCTTGAAATAAAATTTTCTTCTGGAGATTCTTTGCTCCTGATTTGCTGCCTTTTCATCCAGACGTTCGATTAAAAGGACAACTTTTTTGCCGGAAAAATATTTGCAGATTTCATTCATGAGAAAACTTCCGGTTCCCCTGCTGCGTATTTTTCCGGAAACAGCCAGATAATCGACCATAACCATGTCTTCATATGGGATGACCATTACGAAGCCCATGAGTGTCTGATCGTCGGTTGCTGTAAAAATACGGGCTTTTTTACTTTTTACAGAGTGTTTTAAAACGAAAAAAGGTTTTCGTTCCTGTTTTGGAAATGCTTCCATATAGATTTCTTTAATTTCTTTCCACTGTTCTTTTTTTAATTCTGTGATTTTCATATGAATCCTCCTCAAGAATACTGTATACGCTCTTTTCATAAAGTATCATAATGTCTACAGTAGATGTAGAGTCAAGAGGTGTTTTCAAAATAAATAAAAAGAACGGCTGTATGACATTTTTTGTCACACAGCCGCTTTTGCTGCAGATTCAGAACAGTAAGAGTATGGATGAAACACGTTCTGAACACTGTTTTTTATTTTCTTGTGATAGTATAAGTTTCTCCCGCTTTTGTAGGGAAGGAAATTTTGTCATTTCCGAGTTTTTCAACAGAAATGTCATTTCCACAGGAATCTTTTACTGCATAGGTGGATAAATCCTTATATTCTGCTGTAAAGAGATTGCCGTTTCTGGAAGTTACTGCAAAGGAATCAGCAGTTCCATCTGTCCAATTCATATCAATGACGAAGTTTCCACGAGCCACAATTCCTTTTACATATCCTGTTTCCCACTGTTTCGGCAGAGCAGGAAGGAACTGGATATAGCCAAGCTGGCTCTGGATAAGCATTTCATTGACGCCTGCTGTATAGCCGAAGTTTCCGTCAATCTGGAAAATCGGGTATCCCTTATAGTTTTCACCGCCGCCATGGGAGGAGAAGAGATTCATAAGGAAACCGGAATTTCCGCCGCCGACTGCGGACTGAACAATCTGGAATGCTTCATCGGCATGACCGGTACGTGCCCAGAGGTTCAGTTTGTGGGCTTTGGACCATCCGGTTGCATCCAGACCGCGCTCATTTAAGGAAACCATAGCTGCATCCATAAATTCAGGAGCATCCTTGCTGATGATGCTGCATGGATAAAGAGCCATCAGATGAGAGAGATGGCGGTGCGGAGGCTGTTCGCCGTCTGTATCTGCGCCAAGACTCTGTCTCCACTGTGGAATGTCGATTTCCGGAAGAGTTCCGGCCTGTGCTTTGCCGATATGGGTTTCTTCGAACCACTCTTTTACCTGACCGTCAGAGCCGACCATAACAGGATTCAGTTTGGACTGTTTTTCTCTCCAGAGAGGGATAAGCTCCTGGTCAACGCCGAGGATTCCGGCTGCAGCAATAGTATTTTCGAAGTGCTGCCAGATAAACTGCTGGTCATAGGAAGCGCCGTTGGCAATCGGTCCGTTCTCAGGAGAGTAGGACGGTGCGGATACATAGCGCTTCTGGTATTCGCTCCAGTAAAGGGCTTCGTTCCAGAAGTTAGCAACTTCTCTCAGTGACGGATAAAGTTTTTTGAGGAATTCTTTATCCTCTGTGAAGAGATAGTATTCATAAGAGTTCAGAAGACCCCATGCAGAACCGATGGGGTTCCAGCCTGCAGCGTTATTTTTCTGTCCCATTGTGACAAACATATACGGGGTACTGAAGCATCCTACCAGCCAGCCGTTTTCTTCGCCGTCGTTGCTCTTGATGCCAAAAGCTGCGGCAGCGGCAGTGCGTCCTGCTTCGCGCAGAACGTCCAGATAATCGTTATAAGGAAGGAGGCATTCTCCCAGATTGCTTGCCATAGTCGGCCAGTAATTCATCTGTACGTTAATGTTGAAATGGTAGTCACCGCCCCATTCAAAATGGTCTTCGCCCCACACACCCTGAAGGTTTGTAGGGAGTGCGCCCTTTCTGGAGCCTGCAATCGTAAGGTAACGACCGAACTGATAGCAGATAACCTCCATAGCTCTTTGCTCTTTGTCTGTAGGAAGCTCGCCGCCGTTTTTCTCCACCAGATTTCGGTATTTCTGAAGAAGCTCGCTTGTAGGAATCTGAGGAATTTCTTCATTGAAGCCCAGCTCCATACGGGAGAAAAGCTCTGTGTAGTCAGAAAGATGCGCGGTCTTCAGCGCTTCGTAGCCTTTTGCTGCAGCAGCGTCAAGACGGGCGGTAATTGCCTGATGGGGGTCTTCGCCTCTGAAAGACGGAAGCTCCATTTTATAATCTGTGCCGCAGGCAAGAAGCAGGATAACAGAATCCGCTTTTTCTACATGAACAGAGGAGCCGTCTAAGGTGAGGGTTCCGCCTGTTGGAAGAACTTTAAGCTGTGCTTCGGTTTTCAGACCGTTGCTTTTGAGCGTGTTTGTCATGGTGATCCTGTCGCCGTCGGCTGTGTTTACAGGAGCAGTTCCTCCGGTGCAGTCCTCAAGATGTACAGAAATCGTGATTTTTTCTTTCTGATCTGCGCTGAGGCGGATGGCAAGCACATTATCCGGATAACTGTTAAAGTATTCGCGGGTGTAGTGGACGCCGTTATAATCGTAGCTTACTGTGGCAAGAGCTGTGCGCAGGTCTAAGTCTCGTACATAATTTGTGACAGCAGCTTCGTTTTCCACGTTACTGGAAATATAGAGGTTTGCATAGTCCTGAGGGGCTTCATAGCCTGTGAGGTCGCCCATGAGCTTGTTAAGCCAGTCCATAGCCTCGCCTTTGGTATCTGTTCCGCATGCCTGATAGGAATCCCCGTCAAAGCCGAATACATGCTCGGATTTGTCATCGAGCTTTTTGCGGAGCGCATCCAGGTCTTTTTTTATTGTTTCCAGATCCTGCTCGGTTTCTGCAGGATTGGTATTTCCGTATTTGTAATCTGTTCCTTCGGAAGGGCCTCCATTCCAAACAGTCTTCTCGTTGAGGTGAATCTTGTCTGTTTTGGCGCCGCCGAATACAAGAGCGCCCATATAACCGTTTCCGATTGCCAGAGCTTCTGTCTGCCAGTCAAGAGCAGGTTTGTCGTACCAGATTCTGAGAAGATTATCATTTCCGGTTGTTTTCATTCCTTTTCCTCCGTTTGCATTTTGTGAGATGTTATCAAATTTACACAGAAAAATCCTGTGAAAATCAGATGTATCTGTAAATTATAATACATGGTAACTGTGGGGAAATCAATAGATTTGTGCATTTTGGATGACAATATGAGAGGAAAAGAGAAGGTGTCTCTGACAGGAATAAAAAAGACCGGTGTCCGAAGACACCGGTCTGTAAAAATACCGAAAAATCTGTTTTAGTGGTTGCCGCACTCATCGGCATGCTCATGGTTGTGGCAGATAGAACCTGTGGAAACAAGCTCTCCGCGAAGATAAGCTTCCACAGTCATAGTTGCATCACCGGTAGCTCCTACGATAACTTCTACGCCGCGCTCGTTGAAAATATCAACCGCTCCGCCGCCCATGCCGCCTGCGATGACAACTTCAGCGCCGTTATCAGCAAGGAAGTTTGGAAGGAAGCCCGGACGATGTCCAGGATTTGGAACGGAATTTACGGATGTGATTTTTCCGTCAGCGGTGTCAAAAAAGATAAAGTTTTCACAATGTCCAAAATGTCCGGCAACAGTGTTGCCCATAGCTGCTACTGCAATTTTCATAATCATTACTCCTTTTCGTTTCGTTCAAGCAATTTGCCTGTAGTTTCAAAAATTTCTTTTATTGCATCACGGGCAGGGCAGTCGATATCAGCAAGGCTGAGACCGGCATTTACTGCCTCGGAAGCTCGTTTGTCATAAGGAATCATACCTGCGAAGGGGATATCTTCTTTTTCGCAGAAGTCTTTGATTCGCTGTGTATTTTCGGGACTTACATCCCATTTGTTTACGCATACGGCAAGCTTGGCCTGGAAAGTTGCCGCGGTTTTTACCAGTCGGGTGAGGTCGCTCAGACCGGAAAGGCTCGGTTCTGCAACAATCAGGACCAGATCCATGCCGCTGACAGAAGCCATGACAGGGCAGCCGATTCCGGGGGAACCGTCAATGATGGCAAGGTCGGTTTCCGGTGCCTTTTTCAGCATTGCCATTTTTACGTCGGTAACCAGCTTGCCGGAATTTCCGCGCCCCATTTTCAGGGTGGCGGTGGAGAAAACAGTCTCGCCAAGATAAAGCTCTTTTCGTCCTGCCACATCTGTGATAAGACGGACGGCATCCTGAGGACAGACATGGGCGCAGACGCCGCAACCTTCACAGGCGTATTCGTTTATTCTGTATTTGCCGTTCTCTTTGATAAGAGCGTCGAATCGGCAGTAGTTTCGGCAAAGTCCGCAGCCGACACATTTTTCCGAATCAATGACAGCTTTATCTCCGCCGAGAAAGTCGGAGACAACGGGGCTTGTCTCGGGGACAGTGACGAGATGAAGGTTTGGGGCATCCACATCACAGTCTGCGATGGCTTTTGCCTGAGCGAATCGGATAAACGCCGCTGCTGTGGTGGTTTTGCCTGTGCCGCCTTTTCCGCTGAGAATCAGTAGTCGTTTCACAGGGCACCTCCTATCTGCGCAAGAATATGCTGGAAAATTTCCTGTGTCTGTTCGTTTTTTTCGGAGACAATTTCCCCTTTTGCTGCAAGAGCTGCGATTTCAGGATTATAGGGAATCCGTGCAAGAACAGGAAGATTATGTTTCCTGCAAAACTCCTCAAGAGGTTCAAATGGCGTATCCTCTTTGTTGATGACGACTCCGCATTTCTTTTTCAGTAAAGTGACAAGTTCGTGTACCATACAGAAATTATGGAAGCCAAATGCGGTGGGTTCCACCACGAGGATACAGTAGTCTGCATCCATAACGCTTTCCATAACAGAGCAGGCGCTGCCTGGGGGACAGTCGATAATTGTCAGTCCGTTATCATGCTTCAGAGCAGCCCGGATTAAAGGAACACCGGAAGCTTCTCCGGGATTCAGGATACCGGAGACCACCTGAATATTCTTGTGGGTTCCGATTTCGAGGATTCCTACAGGCTTGGGCTCTTCGGTGATGGCACCTTCCGGACATACCATCATACAGCCACCGCAGCTATGGCATACCTCCGGAAAGAGCATAGGTTTTTCTTTGAGGAACATCAGGGCGTGAAAACGGCAGAAATCCACACATTTCCTGCATCCGGTACATTTATCGGCATCGAAAACAGGGAGAAGAGAGCTGACGGTTGTTTCTTTTATATTTTCAGGCTTCAGAAACAGTCTGCCGTTTGGTTCTTCCACATCACAGTCAATGTAAGTGGCATTTTTGGCTGCAGCAGCAAGATTGACTGCTGTCAGAGTTTTGCCTGCGCCGCCCTTTCCGCTTAAACAGGCAATCTTCATTGTACACCGTGGAAACCGCCGTGGAAGGTCGTCAGTTCACTGAGACTGCCTTCCTCCAGTGCGGAGAGATCGTCTGCTGCGGCTTTATGTTCGGATTTATAGATTTTCATATTTGCGGCTTTGAAAACGTCGGCGGCATTCTGTCCGCAGCGAAGGGTGATTAATACATCAACCTTGTTGTCAACAAGGAACTGTGCTGCCAAAATTCCAGCGCCGCTCTGTGCCTGGGCAGCAGGGTTTTCTGCAATCGTATCCTTTCCGTCCTCGCGGAAAAGAAAATACGGGGCGCGTGAAAGGACAATACATACGTCTTTCTGGTTTTCATCCAATGGAATCGCGATTTTCATGATACCATCCTCCTTAACAGTGATTGGGGTACAACTGCGGTGATGTTTTCTGCATCCTGCGCAGCCGTGAAATTTTTCGTTACCATCGCATAGCTGATAATCGCCGCCTTCGATACGAAGGGGATGACCATCGACCAGTGCGCTTGCCAGCTTCTTTCTGGCGGAATTATAAATCATCTGAACTGTAGTTCTGGCAACCTGCATATAGGTACTGCATTCTTCCTGGGAAAAACCGTGTTTGTCAATCAGACGGATTGCTTCGTACTCGTCTACTGTCAGTATCACGGCAGTTTCACAAGATGAATCGCCTGCGGGAAAGAATTCTCTGATCCGGGGAAGCTGACAGATTTTTCGGCATTTCCTTGGTCTTGGCACGGCTTTCACCTCCTGTTATAATGTAGAAAACAATTTATATTGTTTGGACTATAATTAGTATAACGCTGTTTTTGGCATAAGTCAATAATGTAATTGACATATGTCGAAAAATAAATTATACTGCAGATAGCAAATGAAAGTAAGTATTTTACGGATGAATGATAGAAAAGCGAAGATAAGGAGGGAACTTTATGGATTTTCAAAGTGTTTTTCCGGTATGGGATAAACTGAATAAAAATCAGCAGAACAGAATTATGGGAAGCCTGATTGAGAAGAGTGTGAAGAAGGGAGAAATCATTCATAACGGAAATATGGACTGTACGGGGCTGTTTTTGATAAAAAGTGGTCAGCTTCGTGCATATATCCTTTCCGATGAAGGAAGGGAAATTACCATATACCGTCTGTTTGACAGAGATATGTGTCTGTTTTCCGCGTCCTGTATGATGCGTTCCATACAGTTTGAAGTTACCATTGCAGCAGAAAAGGATACACAGCTTTGGGTAATTCCTGTGGAGGTATATAAGAGTATTATGGAAGAATCCGCTCCTGTGGCAAATTATACGAATGAGCTGATGGCGTCCAGATTTTCAGATGTCATGTGGCTGATCGAACAGGTGATGTGGAAGAGCATGGATAAACGGGTAGCAGCGTTTCTTATAGAAGAGTCAGCGATTGAAGGGACAAATGAACTTAAGCTTACCCATGAAATGATTGCCAATCATCTTGGTTCACACAGAGAGGTAATTACCCGTATGCTCCGTTATTTCCAGAGTGAAGGTATGGTAAAGCTGTCGCGCGGGACGGTTCAGATTCTGGATGAAGAGAAACTGGAAGCTCTTCAGGATGAGTAAAATAAGATTGATAGAAAAAAGAGCCCCTTTCCGTGGCTGATTCGGATAATCCGGCAGTAAGGAGAGGGGCTTATTATAATCTGTATTATATTTACTATTGATCCATCCCGCAGGCTGATGCAGTCTTGATCAGGCAGCGGTCATTGTTTACTGCGTCATAAAAGCGGAAACCTCCGGAGAAGTTATAGGCTTCATAGCCGCTTCCTTCCAGAATACAGGTGGCAATATAGCTGCGCAGTCCACTCTGACAGATCACGTATACAGGCTTATTCTTTTCGATTTCTTCCAGATGTTCGCGAAGTTCATCAACAGGAATATTTTTGAAGCCTTCGATATGACCTCTGGAATATTCGCCGGGTGTACGCACATCAAGAAGAGTGACGCTTCCGTCGCGGGGAAGACTGTCCGCATCTTCCAGGTGCCACTGCTTCAGCGTACCTTTGGAAATGTTATCAATCATAAAACCTGCCATATTTACAGGATCTTTTGCCGATGAGTACGGCGGCGCATAGGCGAGATCCAGATCTTTTAACTCTGTAGCTTTCAGACCTGCATGAATGGCAGTTGCCAGCACATCAATACGCTTGTCTACACCTTCATATCCTACAATCTGCGCTCCGAGAAGACGGTAGGTTTCTTTTTCGAATACGACTTTCATGGTCATAACTTTGCCTCCCGGATAGTATCCGGCGTGACTCATAGGGGAAAGAATTACTTTATCTGTATCAAGCCCTGCCTTTTTGGCATTCGTTTCGTTGATGCCTGTTGTTGCGGCGGTCATGTCAAAAATTTTGATTACGCTGCTTCCCTGACTGCCCTGATAGCGGCTGTCTCCGCCGCAGATGTTGTCTGCGATGATGCGTCCCTGTTTATTGGCAGGACCAGCCAGTGAGATCAGAGCATCCTGGCCTGTGACATAATGTTTTACCTGTACGGCATCTCCGGCTGCATAGATGTCAGGAACAGAGGTTTCCATGCGGTCATTGACAACAATGCTGCCCTTAATGCCAAGTTCAAGCCCTGCCTCTTTTGCAAGAGCTGTGTCAGGGGTTACGCCGATGGCAAGAACTACCATATCTGCGTGAAGAGGAGCTTCGTCTTTTAAAAGAACGTCAACACCGCCGTCTTTTTCTTCAAAGCCTTCTACTGTGTGACCAAGGGCAAGGCGGATGCCATGTCTGCGCATTTCACTGTGGATAAAGGATGCCATGTCAGGGTCAAAAGGATTCATAAGCTGTTTTGGTCTCTGGACAATGGTCACGTCCATGCCAAGATTTCTTAAGTTCTCAGCCAGTTCAAGTCCGATGAAGCCTCCTCCTGCAAGAACGGCAGATTTCGGATGTCTGGTATTGATATATTCCTTGATGCGGAAAGTGTCTTCTACAGTACGAAGGGTGAACAATTTTTCAAGACCAACGCCCGGAAGACGGGGCTGAGTGGGCTTTGCGCCCGGAGAAAGAATCAGCTTGTCGTAGGATTCTTCGAATTCTTCACCGGTTTCCAGATTTTTTGCGGAAACGGTTTTTCTGTCAGGGTGAAGGGCAGTTACCTCGTGGCGTACCTTCATTGTTACCCTGAATCGGGTGAAAAAGCTTTCCGGAGTCTGTAAGGTCAGAGCCTCAGGCTCTGTGATCGCATCTCCAATGTAATAGGGCAGACCGCAGTTGGCGTAGGAAATATATCCGGATCGCTCAAAGACAATGATTTCTGCATTTTCATCTAATCTGCGAATACGTGCGGCAGCAGTGGCACCGCCTGCCACTCCGCCAACAATAACAATCTTCAACTTATTGTTCCACCTTTCCTAAATATGAGGCAATGCCTCCGATATTGTTTACATTTGTATAACCCATGCTCTGCAGGATACTGGATGCCTGACGGCTTCGTGCGCCAGAGTGACAATATACAAACAGAGGAGTGTCTGTGGAGTTTACAACAGAGGAAATTCTGTCGATTGTCTGGAGGGGAAGATTTTTGCTTCCCGGAATTCTGCCTTCCCTGTATTCTTCAGGGGTGCGCACGTCCAGAAGAACAGCACCCGGACAAGAATTAAAATCTTTTACGCCCTGATTGATATCTGCCTGTTTGAATATATCAAAGAATCCCATAATTCTGCCTCCTTTTTACAGCATTTCGAGAATAGAGCTCTTGGAGCGTGCTCCCATTGCCTGATTGATGATCTTTCCGTCTTTCATTACAATCAGAGTAGGAATGCTCATGATACCGAACTGGCTTGCAAGCTCAGGCTGCTCATCTACATTAACCTTGCCTACTGTGATGTCGGAGCGTTCTTCTGCAATCTCCTCTACGATGGGAACTACCATACGGCATGGTCCACACCATGGAGCCCAGAAATCTAAAAGAACCGGATTGCTGGAATTCATAACTTCGTTCTGGAAATTGTCTTTATTTATATTGATAGCTGACATATATTTGTCCTCCTTTGGGGTTGTTTTTAGTTTTTTTCTTTGTGGCTTAAATATACATCAGACCAGAGAAGAGTTCTGTGACAAAATCACATTTGCCCGGAATAATTCCGTTTCAGGAAATTATTCCAGGCAAATCAGAGAGTCTTTATACTTTTTTTACATACCATCGGTTCTGACTGTACATTGGTCTTCCGCCGACGCCGCTCATAGAAGCTTCAAGATAGAAGTAGTCGTCCGGCTTCTGGGTGATAACCGCCCAGTTTGGGTCGCAGATTCTGTTGTTTACTTCTGCCCATCCATGACCTCCTGAGGAGATGGATGCAGCATTTGTATAACCGACAGCATTGGCAAGATAGGCGAAGGCTGAACCGCCGCAGTAGCAGTCGCCGCGTCCTTTAAACAACATTTCTTCCGCATAAAAAATATCCCAGTTTGGATCCCATTTCCGAAAATCTCCAATGTTGCAGTAGCGGTAAGTAAGGAGTTTGTCAAAGCATTTCCGGAGTTTTTGAGATTTAGTCATATCATAATGGGTAACGCTTTCCATGATTTTATTTGCTTTTACCATGACCTTAAGCTTGCGCAGACTTGTACTGTTGTAGCTGGCTTTTCCGTTCCTGCCAAGCTTGATTCCATTTACGGTTTTGGAGGTTACCATACTGCCGCCTCTGCCGTTTTTGACCTGGAAGAAATAATAATTATTTTTGATTTTCTGCCAGCCTGTGCGCTGGATTCTTTTGGAGTCGAAATAGTAGTTTTTTCCGTTGACTTTTATAATGCCTTTATCTTTTTTGCCTTTTTCATTATAATGATAGATTTTGCCTTTGTTTTTTACAAATTTGTTTTTGTATACGGGAGCTGCGCTGACTGTGCCTGCGGTAACGAGAATCAGGCAGAGGGCAAGAAAAAGCGGGAAAAGGATGTGTTTCTTTTGGTTTTTCATAATAAGCCTCCTTTACAGATGGGGGATTTTAAATGATTGAAAGTATAGGAAAATTATAGCATTTAAGGGGTGTTTTAGCAATAAAAAAACCATTGATATGAAAAAAAGGAAATAGGGTGAACCGTGCTTTTTTCGAACAGGCTTTCTTGCGCTTGAGACGTTTGTAGTGTATAATTGTCTCCATAAGTAAAATGACGAATGATAGGATAAACAAGGACATAAGGTGAACGATTTTGAAAAAAAAGATAGAACAACTGTTAAGTGGAAAATTTGAATACGAACAGCCGGAGCTTCTGTTTTCCCAGGAAAAAATAGCAGTCACTCTAAAGGCAGGAGAGACCTGCAGAGGGGATATTTATGTGGGAACAGAGGATAACCGCAGGATACGCGGTTATGTAACGTCATCAAACAGACGTTTGGTACCCGGAAGCGATGAATTTTCAGGAACAACTATCTGTCTGCCCTATGGTGTGGACGGCGTTGGCATGAAACCCGGAGAAAAACACGAAGGATGGCTTTGTTTTACTACAAACATCGGTGAATATAAGCTGCCGTTTATTATCGAAACAGAGACGGAACAAGTGAGAAGCTCTACGGGAGAAGTGAAGGATCTGGATGGAGTCTGCGAAATTGCCAAAACTGATTTCAGGGAAGCCTACCGCCTTTTTACTGACAGGAGCTTTCCGATGATACTGAAAGGAATGGATGAAAAGGTACAGGCAATGTACAGGGGACTTTCGAGACAGCCCGTTACCTATCAGCATCTGGAGGAATTTTTTATCGGAACAGGGAAGAAAGAGCCTGTGCGTATTTCTCTGAAAGCAAGCGGTGAGGAATTTTATGATATCCAGGAATCTGTCAGAGAGTCCTTTTCTATAAAAAGGAGCGGATGGGGGCATCTGCGCCTGGACATTGAGACAAGAGGGGAGTTTCTGGAGGTAAGCCGTAAGGTAGTGACAGAGGAAGACTTTATCGGGACACATTATCAGGTGGATTATGTGATTCGGAAAGAAAAGCTTGGCAAGGGAAGACAGTACGCTGAGGTGGTAATCAGAAGTCCGTATCAGGAATTGTCCTACAAGATTATGGCTTCCAGAGACTCCGGAGTTGCAGTAAAGGTAAATTCACACGTGAAGCAGCAGAGACTTTCTCTGATGAAAGACTGTCTCACCCATTTCTGCAAAAAAATGGATTTTAAAACCTGGGTGGGAAGCAGCCGGTTTATTTTAAATCAGCTTCAGGAAACAGGGTGCGAGTATCCGGAATATAAGCTCTACGAAGCATATCTTTGTTATCTGGAGGATAATAAGGAAGCAGCAGTAGAAATTCTGAAGAAATTCAGTGATACTACATTTACCAAAGAGAATCTGGAACTTGCAGGGGCATATCTTTATCTTTGCATGGTTACAGGACTTTACAGGGACAGAGAACAGGGACTCCGCAAGCTGCAGAATTTCTATATGCAGAAGGAGGACAGCTTTCTCTTATTTAACCTTCTTTTGAAGGTGGATTCCACGATTACTTCCTCTCCGTCAAGAGCTGTATTTATGATGGAAGAACAGTTCGAGAGAGGTTGCAGGAGTCCGTTCCTTTATCTGGAAGCATGGAATTATATCCGCAGCGATATGTCTCTTCTTCACAGACTGAATCGATTTTGGGCACAGGTGTTTCTTTTTGCAGGGAAGGAGGAGCTGCTCACAGAAGAACTGGTGATGCGTTTTGCCTATCTTTCCGGTTATGAAAAAAGCTTTAACAGGAGTCTTTACAGAGCCCTTGCCATAGGATATGAGGCATTCCCGACAGATGATACGCTGGAGGCTATCTGCAGATATATTATGCTGGGAAATCCCAGGAAAGCCGAATATTTCAGATGGTTTTCGCTGGCAGTAGAGCATGGTCTGCGTCTGACAAGACTGTATGAATATTATGTAGAAACGATGGATACTTCCTATCAGAGAGAGCTTCCCAAGCCTCTGCTGATGTATTTTACGTATAACAGCAACACCCTTGGAGATGCTAAGAAGGCATTTATTTATGCCAGCATTGTCAGCAATAAGGACAGGGAGCCGGGAACTTATGAAGATTATCGGGAAGTAATGGAAGAATTTGCCCGTCGTAAAATGGCGGAAGGCAGAATGAATGAGAATTATGCAGTTCTTTATCAGGAATTCTTAAGTGAACCGAAAACATATGCTCAGGCAGAGGCGATTGCAAAAAAAATGTTTACCTTCCGCCTGTACTGTGATGACAAAAAGGTTCGTCATGTGATCGTCCGGCACAATCAGATGGAGAAGGAAGAAAGCTATCCCTGCGTACAGGGAGTGGCGTACCCGCGTATTTACACGGAGGATGCGGTGATTCTCTTTCAGGATGATAAGCAGCGCAGATACGCTGCAACAGTAGATTATAATGTAAAGAAACTGTTTGATGAGCATGATATTGTGGAAAATGTTCTGAAGGCAGGGGTGACGGAGCCGGGAGCGCTTCTTCATTACTGTGTAAATACACAGCCGGACAGAGGAAATCTGGAGATTTTCCAGAAGCTTGTGTGTTTGGATGCTTTTTCAGGGGAATATAAGAGAGAAATCCGGAAAAGAATCCTGGATTATTACGCAGAACATGTTCATGGAGAGGATCTTGATGATTATCTCAAAAAAATGGATTTCCGGGAATATGCGCTGGTGGACAGAACGACACTTCTTACTGTGCTGATTTCCAGAGGACTTTTTGCTCAGGCAATGGGCATTATAGAAGAGTTTGGATATGAAGGGCTTGATATGGGAAGCCTTCTCAAGCTGGTGAGCCGTATGCTGATCCGCTGCGATATGGCGGAGGATGAGGAGCTTCTCGCCCTTGCGTCGTCTGTGTACAGAAGCGGTAAATATGACGAGATCATTCTTCATTATCTGATGAAATACCGTTTCGGTCCTGTGGACGAACTGTTCTCTGTATGGAAGAGCGCGCAGGGCTTTGAAATGGACACCTATGATCTGGAAGAGAAGATATTAAGCCTTCTTATGCTCCTTGGAGACTACCGCAAGGAGGGAGAGAAGGTGCTGGAAAGCTATGTGAAACAGTCGGGCAAGGAACGGATTATCGGCGCTTATCTGACGCTGGTTTCCTACGGCGTTTTTGTAAAAGAATTTCCGATGAGTCCTTTCGTGAAAGAAAGACTGGAATATGCATATGAGAATAAGTGGCCGGTAAATCAGATTTGCCGTCTTGCATTATTTAAGGCGCTTTCCAGAGAGAAGAGAGTAAGCGGGAAATATCAGGATATGGAAAGAGAGATGCTGGAGGAGTGTGTTCGCAAGGAAATGGTATTTTCCTTCTTCAGGAGATTTCCTGCGAAACTTTTAAGCCCGTACCAGCTTGATGATAAGACCTTTGTGGAATATCACGGAAATCCGGAGGCGAAGGTTACACTGTATTATGCTCTGGACGCAGGACTTGGAACAGAGCCGGAATATAAGATTGAACCTATGCGAAGAATGTACGAGGGGATTTTCGGAAAAACCTTTACTCTGTTTTACGGGGAAACGCTCCGGTATTATTTTGTGGTTGAAGAGGGAAAGAAGAGCACGAAGACACAGGAGCGTGTGATAACGATGGACAAGATAGAAGGAGTTCCTTCCAGCAAGTATCAGTTGATAAATCAGATGCTTTCTGCCCGCAGACTTGAGAAAGGGCAGGAGGTTCTTTCCCAGATGAAGAAATTCCTGCGCCGGGAACAGTATGTAAGGGAAATGTTCCGTATAGAAACGGAAGATACGGCAGCAGAAACAGGAGGCAGAGGATGAACGAAATTCGTGATTTGATAGTGGGAATTGATTTCGGAAAAGAAATGTCCCAGATCAGTTATTATGACCGCAAAGCCGGGGAGCCGCGATCTATTTCCATGAAGGTGGGGACAAGTCAGCTGGAGGCTCCGACCTGCCTTTGCAGACGGGTAGAGCAGAAGGATTACTGTGTAGGGCTGGAAGCGGAATATTTTGCTCGGGAGAAGGGCGGAATCATGATCGACGACCTCTATGCAATCTGTCAGGGAGAGGAAACTGTGCAGGTAGAGGGAGAAGAAATCCAGCCATGGGAGCTTCTGGCACAGTTCCTGAAAGGAATGCTTAAATTTCTGGGAATTGTAGAAGTGGTAAAGAATATGAAATGTCTGGCTGTGACGGTGCCGCATCTCAGTGTGATTCAGGTGGCAAATTTCCAGAAAGCATTTGAAGAATTAGGATTCCCACAAGAAAAATATATGCTTCTTGATTATGGAGAAAGTTTTTATTACTATGCTCTGACACAGAAAAGAGAAACATGGAACAGAAGTATCGGATGGTATGCTTTTACAGAACATGGGGTATCCTTTCGAAGGCTGTCCATGAACGGTGCGACGAAACCTGTTCTTGTCCGTCTGGAGGATTCTGTAGAGACAGATCTGCCGGTAGAAGGAGAAGAGAGAGATCGGGAATTTGCTCTGTTTATACAGAAAACGCTGGGGACGGATCTTTATTCCAGTATTCAGATTACCGGAAATGGTTTTTCACAGGAGTGGGCGCAGGAGTCGGTAAAGCATCTCTGTCATCAGAAGAGAAAGGTTTTTTACGGAAATAATCTCTTTGCCAAAGGTGCCTGTGCAGCGGGAAAAGAGAAGCTTGAAGATAAGGAACTGAAGAATTACCGATATCTCAGCGAATCCCTGGTGCTGGCAGATGTGGGGATGGAGATGCGTGTTATGGGTTCTCCGGCATATTATCCCCTTATTGAAGCAGGGAATAATTGGTATGACTGTAAGGTTTCCTGTGAATTTCTTCTGGATGATACAGAGGAAATCGTATTTGTGATCAGCACTTTTGACAGACCGCAAAAGCACAAGGTAGGAATGATGCTGCCCGGACTTCCGTCCCGTCCAAATAAGACGACACGTCTTTATCTGGAGTTGCAGTATCTCTCTCCAAAGGAATGCCGGGTATATGTCAGGGATTTGGGATTTGGAGAAATGTTCCCGTCAAGCGGAAAAACGTGGGAAGAAATTGTAGAGTGGTAGAGGAGGAAAAAAAGTGAGCGGATATATTTTATGCCAGATAAAAAAGGCAGAGCATCCTTATTTTATTGAAAATATCAGCACGAATATCTATTCCATCGAGGAGCTCTGCTATTACCTGTACCACAATCTTTATCTGATAGACAGTTCAATTATAAATGAGGGATTATGTGTATGGCTGGAGGAGGAACTTGGACTTGCAAAGCTTGCAGCCAGATTACGCCCTCATATGGGGAAATTCGTCAGTGTAGAAGATGTTCTGTACCCCATTTTTAAGGAGATAAATTATCTTACTTATGAGGAACTGCGTGTCCTTAACGGAAAGCTGGCTCTTCTCGACCAGGAGCCGGTTCCTCTTCGCAAGAAGCATAAAGGGGATTTGCTGGTCGAGAACCGAATGTATGTAAATGCGATTCACGTATATCAGAAATTGTTGGAAAGAGATGATATTGACACTGTGCGTCAGGGATTTAAGGGAGAAATTTATCATAATCTCGGTTGCGCCTACAGCTATCTTTTCCAGATGGAGAAAGCGCTTGACTGTTTCTGGAAGGCATATTCGGATAAAAAAACAGCAAGAGATTTAAGTTGTTATCTTCTTGCATACAAAAGCATCCGCAGTAAAGAGGAATTTAACAGAAAGATAAAAGAGCTGGAGACGGATAAACTGCAGGCAGAAATCCTTACAGAAGCAAAAAAAGAAATGGAGGAAGCTTTAGTCCGTTTCGAGAAGATTCCGGAGCAGGAAGCAGTTCCGGAGAACGTGGATGGTATGCTGGAAACTCTCACTTCAGAGTATCACAGAAGCACCGGGGCATAGAAAAAAGTACAAAATAAGTGTTGACAGACTTCTTTAAGTATGATAATATAAAAACACTTTAACACGGCATAGTGGCTACGTGGTAAAAGAATAAAACATATAATAAAGGAGATCAGTCATGAAAAAAAGAACTTTGGCAGTAATGATGGCAGCAGTAATGTCTATGGGAATGATGGCAGGTGTCACTGTTCATGCAGATGTAGAGAGTAAGACCCTGGTGGTCGGCTTTGATGCGGAATATCCTCCTTTTGGATATATGGATGATAGTGGCGAGTATGTGGGCTTTGATCTGGATATGGCTCAGAAGGTGTGTGATAACCTCGGATGGGAGCTTGTAAAGACCCCAATCAATTGGGATACCAAGGATATGGAACTTAATTCCGGAAACATTGACTGTATCTGGAACGGTTTTACGATTAATGGCCGTGAGGATGATTATACATGGTCAGAACCATATCTGAATAATGAGCAGGTTATGGTAGTAGCTGCAGATGCAGGAATTGAGAACCTGGAGGATTTGGCAGGAAAGAATGTTGTGGTTCAGGCGGCTTCCGCTGCACTGGATGCTCTGAACAGCGATGAAAATAAAGATTTAACAGCAAGCTTTGCTTCTCTTACAGAGAATCCGGATTATAATACTGCGTTTATGAATCTTGATTCCGGAGCAGCAGATGCCATTGCCGTAGATATCGGCGTTGCGAAATATCAGCTTTCCCAAAGAGAGGAAGGCAAGTATGTGATTATGGAAGAACCAATCCAGAGCGAGCAGTACGGCATTGGTTTTGCAAAAGGAAACGAAGAACTCAGAGATACAGTCTGGGCAGAGGTAATGAAGCTTTACGAGGCAGGAGATGTCACAGAGCTTGCCGAGAAATATGAAGTGGCTGATATGCTCTGTCTTGGAGAGGATGCCAGCGCAGAGGAGTCTGCAGAGGAAACTGATGAAGAGCCTGCAGAAGACGCGGCAGAGGAAGAGAAAGCAGAATAATTTCGGGTATCTCCGGATGAGAGAAATTTTACATGAAAGAAAATCACATATGACAGAGGGTATGGTATGCCCTCTGTCATATGGTGTTACAGGAGGAATTTTGATATGTCTATAGGTGTTATGATGCGCCAGCTTGCAGGAGGTATGGCGGTATCAGTGGAAATTTTTATGGTCACCCTTATTTTTTCACTGCCGCTGGGACTTCTGATTTGTTTCGGCAGAATGTCGAAAAATTCAGTTATCCGCGCTCTTGTGGCAGGCTACATATCTATTATGAGGGGAACACCTCTGATGCTGCAGCTTATGGTAGTTTACTTCGGACCGTATTTTATTTTCGGTATCCGTATTTCCAGAGGATACAGTCTGGTTGCCACTTTTATTGCATTTTCCATCAATTATGCAGCTTATTTTGCGGAAATCTACAGAGGAGGAATCGAATCCATGTCTGTGGGTCAGTATGAGGCTGCGAAGATTCTGGGCTACAATAAAGTACAGACATTTTTTATCATTATTCTTCCGCAGGTAATTAAGCGTATTCTTCCTTCTGTCACAAATGAGGTTATTACTCTTGTAAAAGATACGTCGCTTGCCTTTGTTGTGGCTGTTATGGAGATGTTTACTATTGCCAAGCAGATTGCCAGCGCCCAGACAACGATGGTTCCCTTTGCGATTGCGGCAGTGTTTTACTATATCTTTAATCTGGTGGTTGCGGTAGTCATGGAAAAGCTTGAACAGAAGCTTAATTATTACCGCTGACAGAAGAGAGGACATTCGTTATGAAATTGTTTGAAATGAAAAATATCAAAAAAAGCTTTGGGAGTTTAGAAGTTCTGAAAGATATTTCCCTGAGTGTTGAGGAAGGCGAGGTACTGAGTATCATCGGGCCTTCCGGTTCCGGTAAGTCCACACTTCTGCGCTGCGCGACAGGGCTGGAGCAGGCGGACAGCGGTGAAATAATCAAAGAAGGAGAGGTGGGGCTGGTATTCCAGAATTTCAATCTTTTTCCCCATTTTTCTGTGTTGAAAAATATTACAGATGCGCCGATTCGTGTGCAGAAGAGAAAAAAAGAAGAGGTTTACGCTCAGGCAAGAGAGCTGCTGAAAAAGATGGGGCTTGCGGACAGAGAAAAGGCTTATCCCTTTCAGCTTTCCGGCGGACAGCAGCAGAGAGTTTCCATTGCAAGGGCGCTTTGCATGAACCCGAAAATCCTGTTTTTTGATGAGCCTACATCCGCGCTTGATCCGGAGCTGACAGGAGAGATTCTTAAAGTTATCCGTGATCTGGCAGCAGAGCATATTACTATGGTAATCGTGACCCATGAGATGACCTTTGCAAGAGATATTTCCGATCATATTATTTTTATGGATAAGGGAGTTATTGCAGTGGAGGGAACGCCCAGGGAGGTATTTGCTTCAGATAATGTCCGTATGAAAGAATTTTTGGGCAAATTTCACCAGGGCTGAGAACAGAAATAAATTTTGTATGATAGATACAAGAAGATTCATGTTGATTTTAGACAGGTGATGTTATATAATTTTGGCGGATAATTGTTTCCTATAATTATTAGAATGTGAATCAGGAGAGTGAAGAATGAGTACAGACAGATATGTAAGTCCATTATCAGAGCGTTACGCAAGCAAAGAAATGCAGTACATTTTTTCCCCGGATATGAAATTCCGCACATGGAGAAGACTTTGGATTGCCCTTGCGGAAACAGAGAAAGAGCTTGGTCTTAACATTACACAGGAGCAGATTGATGAGCTGAAGGCACATGCAGATGACATCAACTATGAGGTGGCGAAAGAGCGTGAGCGTCAGGTGCGCCATGATGTTATGTCCCATGTATATGCTTACGGTGTACAGTGTCCGAAGGCAAAAGGAATCATTCATCTGGGAGCGACATCCTGTTATGTAGGTGATAATACAGATATCATTGTCATGACAGAGGCACTGAAGCTTGTTCGTAAGAAACTGGTAAACGTAATTGCAGAACTTTCTAAATTTGCAGATAAATATAAAGATCAGCCAACACTGGCGTTCACACATTTTCAGCCGGCACAGCCTACAACAGTAGGAAAACGTGCGACTCTGTGGACACAGGAATTTCTTCTTGATCTGGAAGACCTGGAATTTGTACTTGGTACAATGAAACTTCTGGGATCCAAGGGGACTACAGGTACACAGGCAAGTTTCCTGGAACTATTTGACGGAGATCAGGAAACGATTGATAAGATTGATCCGATGATCGCGAATAAGATGGGATTTAAGGAGTGTTATCCGGTATCCGGGCAGACATATTCTCGTAAAGTAGATACCCGTGTGCTCAATGTACTTTCAGGAATTGCAGCAAGTGCACATAAAATGTCCAATGATATCCGTCTTCTTCAGCATCTTAAAGAAGTGGAGGAGCCGTTTGAGAAATCCCAGATTGGTTCTTCTGCTATGGCATATAAGAGAAACCCGATGAGAAGTGAACGTATTGCCTCTCTTTCTAGATTTGTAATGGTAGATGCTTTAAATCCGGCTATCACATCTGCTACACAGTGGTTTGAGAGAACTTTGGATGACTCTGCAAATAAGCGTCTCAGTGTTCCGGAAGGCTTCCTTGCTATCGACGGAATCCTTGATCTGTGTTTAAATGTTGTAGACGGACTTGTGGTATATCCGAAAGTAATTGAGAAACGTCTCATGTCCGAGCTTCCGTTTATGGCGACAGAGAATATTATGATGGATGCCGTAAAAGCAGGCGGAGACCGTCAGGAACTCCATGAGCGTATTCGTGAACTTTCCATGGAAGCGGGTAAAAATGTAAAGGTAGAGGGTAAAGAGAATAATCTTCTGGAACTGATTGCAGCAGATCCTGCATTTAACCTGACTCTGGAAGAGCTTCAGAAGACCATGGATCCATCCAAATATGTAGGACGTGCGAAAGAGCAGACAGCTGCATTTATTGCGAAGGTGGTTCAGCCTATTCTGGAAGAACATAAAGAACTTCTGGGAATGACAGCAGAAATTAATGTCTGATTGATGTGCCCGTAGGCGCGAGGAGGAAAAATATTATGATTAAAGCAGTAGTTGGTGCAAACTGGGGAGATGAAGGCAAAGGCAAAATTACCGACATGCTTGCTCAAAAAGCAGACATTATCGTAAGATTTCAGGGTGGTGCGAACGCAGGTCACACCATTGTTAACGACTATGGTAAATTTGCTCTTCACACAATGCCGTCAGGCGTATTTTATAATCATACGACAAGCGTGATCGGTAACGGTGTGGCGCTTAATATTCCTGTGTTTTTTAAAGAGTACAATGAAATTGTGGAAAGAGGTGTACCTGCTCCGAAGATTCTTATTTCTGACAGAGCTCAGATGGTTATGCCGTACCATATTCTTTTTGACCAGTATGAAGAAGAACGACTGGGAGGAAAATCCTTTGGCTCTACCAAATCAGGAATTGCTCCGTTTTATTCAGATAAATATGCAAAAATCGGTTTCCAGGTAAGCGAGCTCTTTGATGAGGAACACCTGAGAGAAAAACTTACCAGAGTTTGTGAGACAAAGAATATTCTTCTGGAGCATCTGTATCATAAACCGCTTCTTGAGGTGGATGCACTTTTTGCGGAACTGATGGAATATAAAAAAATGGTAGAACCGTACGTATGTGATGTTTCTCTGTATTTGTGGAATGCCTTGAAAGATGGTAAGGAAATTCTGCTGGAGGGACAGTTGGGATCTCTGAAGGATCCGGATCACGGAATTTACCCGATGGTAACTTCTTCCTCTACTTTGGCAGCTTACGGCGCCATTGGAGCAGGGCTTCCGCCATATGAGATTAAGCAGATTATCACAGTATGTAAGGCGTATTCAAGTGCAGTAGGCGCAGGCGCTTTTGTTTCTGAAATCTTCGGTGAGGAAGCAGATGAGCTTCGCAGACGCGGAGGAGACGGAGGAGAATATGGTGCTACAACAGGGCGTCCGAGACGTATGGGATGGTTCGACTGTGTTGCATCAAAATACGGATGTCGTATGCAGGGAACAACAGATGTTGCCTTTACAGTTCTTGATGTTCTGGGCTATCTGGATGAAATTCCGGTATGTACAGGATATGAGATTGACGGTGAAGTAACAACAGATTTCCCGACAACAGTGAAGCTTGAAAAAGCGAAACCTGTTCTTGAAACTCTGCCGGGATGGAATTGTGACATCAGAGGAATCAGAAAATATGAAGATCTTCCGAAGAACTGCCGGAATTATATCGAATTTGTTGAGAAACAGATTGGATTCCCGATTACCATGATTTCCAATGGTCCGGGAAGGAATGATATTATTTTCAGAAATAAATAAACAAACAGTTGCGCCGGGGCTTTTCGCTCCGGCGTGAAGTGTATTACAGAGAAGAAAGAGAAACGAGTTATAAGGAGATTTATGAAACATTTTAAACGATTTGGAGCAATTCTGGGAATCATTGTGATTCTTGCAGTTTTTTGCATTCCCATGGTCTTTGCTTTTGGAAGCGGGGAAAATTCTCAGAATGCCTTTAAAGCAGCTCTGATGACGGCGATTATTTTTCCGATTATCTTATATGCCTTTGGTATGGCTTATAAAATCTGGGGAAAAAAGAAGCTACAGGAAGAGAAAGAGATTGAAAACATTGTTTTTGACGTAGGAAACGTACTGGTGAAATTCGGATGGGAGGATTATCTGAAAAGCTTTGGTTTCCCAAAAGAGAAATATGAAAAAATTGCAGATGCGGTTTTCAGAAGCCAGACATGGAATGAGCGTGACAGATCCGATTTTCCGGAAAAGGAATATGTAAACAGAATGGTGGAGTCTGCACCCGAATATGAGGCGGATATCTGCGAGGTGATGAGACGTTCTTCAGAATGTATTAAAGAGATGGATTACGCTCAGACCTGGACGAAATATCTGAAGGAAAAGGGCTATCATCTTTATATCCTGTCCAATTACAGTACCTATATGCTGGAGCAGACGAAGAAAAACATGTCCTTTTTGAAAAATATGGATGGAGAAATTTTTTCCTGCGATGTGAAGGTGATAAAGCCGGAACCGGAAATCTTTCAGCTTCTGATAGAGCGTTATCAGCTTAATCCTCAAAAAACCGTTTTCCTGGACGACAGGGCGGATAACTGTGAGGCAGCAGTCCAAGCAGGAATGAAAGCTATTATATTTAAGGATTTCAAACAGGCAGCGGCAGAGCTTGAGAAATTCGGAGTAAAATAAGGAAAGCGCAGAAAATCTGAAGATACAGATTTTCCGCGCCTTTTTAAGGGGAGGATATAAGGAGTGTACTTTAGAAATACACTTTTATTTCTTCTTTAGTGAAAGTTCATTGAAGTGAAGGGGGATCCAATGAACATTTATAGTATGGGAATACCGGACGTTTTTTATACCCCCGAAAGATAACATTTTTTCAGGAAGGTTTCAGAAGTATGAAAGACCATATATTTGCGGACAAAATTTTTTGCGGGAAGCTGTTTCGGCTGACTGTGCCCATTGCCCTGCAGAGTCTGATGCTGGCTCTTGTTGCAGCGGCAGACGCCATTATGCTGGGAAGCTTTGCTCAGGATGCCATGGCAGCGGTATCTCTGGCAACCCAGATTCAGTTTGTACAGAATATGATTCTTATGGCGTTCGTTTCCGGATTCGGGATTCTGGGCGCGCAATACTGGGGGAAGGGGGATAAGCAGACAGTAAATGATATTTTTTGTATGACACTGCGCTGCTGCGGCGTTGTTTCTGTATTGTTCTTCGTGGGATGCGCCTGTTTTCCGGACTATCTGATGAGGCTTTTTACGAATGAAGAGGTTCTTATCTCCATTGGAGTGAAGTATCTTCAAATTGCAGGCTGGTCCTATCTTCTTACCGGAATTTCACAATGTTATCTGGCGGTAATGAAGGTAAGTGAACATGCGTCACAGACAGCACTTGTCAGCTCCTGTGCGGTGATTATCAATATTGTACTTAATGCGGTATTTATTTTCGGACTGTTCGGGCTTCCTGCTATGGAGGTAAGAGGGGCGGCTCTTGCGACCCTGATTGCCAGAATTATTGAATTAATCTGGTGTATTTATTATTCGACCAGAGAGGGATATATCAGTCCCAATTGGAAGCGTTTTGCAAAGAGGATTCCGGTTCTTGCGGCAGACTTTAGAAGATGCGCGCTTCCTCTTCTTGGGGGAAGTTTATTCTGGGGAATCGGATTTACTTCTTATACTGCATTTATGGGGCATATGGGAACAGATGCGGCTGCAGCCAATTCTGTGGCTGCGGTAGTGCGCGACCTGATTTGCTGTCTCTGCAACGGTATTGCCAGCGGCGGCGGTATCATGGTTGGAAATGAGCTTGGCTCAGGCAATATGAAGCGTGGAAAGCTGTACGGTGACAGACTGGTGAAACTGGCGTTTCTCTGCGGATTTTTGTCTACCGGAGTTATGCTTGCTGCAACGCCTCTTGTACTGAAATTTGTGAAGCTTTCTGAGAAAGCCGGCGATTATCTGGTTGGAATGATGGTGATTATGGCAGTGTATATGATTGGAAGGGCAGTTAATACCATTGTCATTAACGGTATCTTTGCCGCAGGAGGAGATACCATGTTCGATGTTTACAGTCTGGCTGTGTGTATGTGGGGAATCGCGGTTCCTCTGGCGGCTGTAGGTACGTTTCTTTTCCGCTGGCCGGTGCTGGTGGTCTATGCCTGTACCTGTCTTGATGAAGTGGGAAAAATCCCCTGGGTTATGTACCACTACAGGAAATACGGATGGGTTAAGGATCTGACAAGAACGATGTATTAAAAAAAGAAAGGGCAGCAGGCTATCTGCTGCCTGATGTAAAATATAAGGAGGATACTATGGATAAAGTAAAGAAGAACTTCGGCTTCGGCTGTATGCGCCTGCCGATGATAGGCGAAGAGATTGACAAAGAACAGTTTAAGACAATGATTGATGAATTTATGGATGCAGACTTTAATTATTTTGACACAGCTCACGGCTACATTAATGAAAAGAGCGAGCCTGCTATCCGGGAGTGCCTTGCTGCGCGTTATCCCAGAGAAAGCTATATCCTTACAGATAAACTTTCCGGAAATTATTTTGAGAAAGAGGAGGATATCCGTCCTTTGTTCGATGCACAGTTAAAAGCATGTGGTGTGGAATATTTTGATTTTTATCTGATGCATGCGCAGAATGCCCAGTGGTTTGAGAAATTTAAAAAGTGCAGAGCCTACGAAACTGCGTTTGCTCTGAAGGAAGAGGGAAAAATCCGTCATGTGGGTATTTCCTTTCACGACAAGGCGACGGTGCTGGAGCAGATTCTTACCGAATATCCTCAGATTGAGGTTGTGCAGATTCAGTTTAATTACGCAGACTATGAATCTCCTTCTGTGGAGAGCAGAAAGTGCTATGAGGTCTGCCGAAGAATGGGAAAGCCTGTTATTGTCATGGAGCCTGTAAAGGGCGGAAGTCTGGTTAATCTGACAGATGATGCCGCAGCTGTATTCGAAGAGCTTCACGGAGGTAGCGCGGCAAGCTATGCAATTCGTTTTGCAGCGGGATTTGAAGGGATAATGATGGTCCTTTCCGGTATGAGTAATATGGAGCAGCTTCGTGATAATGTGAGCTATATGAAAGAATTTAAGCCTCTGGATGAAAAAGAACAGGAAGCTGTAAAACGTGTACAGGATATTTTTGCATCCAAAAATCTGATTCCCTGTACAGCATGCCGTTATTGTGTGGACGGTTGCCCTGAACATATTGCAATTCCGGACCTTTTTGCAGGAATGAATAAAAAGAAAGTATATAAAGGTTGGGATGCAAAGAGATACTATAAAAATGTAACGAAGGAAAAGGGAAAAGCCTCTGACTGTGTGAAATGCGGTCAGTGTGAGGAAATCTGTCCGCAGAAGCTGCCAATCCGGGAATTGCTGGAGACAGTTGTAAGAGAAATGGAATGAGAACAAATAAGGAAAATTATTTACAAGAATTTATTCGTTATGTAACCCTGAATGTGCTGGGAATGATCGGGATTTCCTGTTATATCCTGGCAGACACATTTTTTATTGCACAGGGTCTTGGAAGCGACGGTTTGACTGCGCTGAACCTTATTATCCCTGTGTATAACCTGATGCACGGCTGCGGCCTTATGCTGGGTATGGGAGGCGCCAGCAGATATTCCATGCTTAAGGGGCAGGGAAAGAGTGAAAAAGGAAATATCGTTTTTACACACACTGTCGTGACAGCTCTTGTTTTTGCTGTTTTTTATATGGCGGCAGGAGGATTTTTTGCAGAAAAAATATCCCTTCTTCTGGGG
This sequence comes from Eubacteriales bacterium, assembly GCA_030536995.1. Classification (GTDB taxonomy): domain Bacteria; phylum Bacillota; class Clostridia; order Lachnospirales; family Lachnospiraceae; genus Blautia_A. Next base: position 130,575 of record JAUNOY010000001.1, on the reverse strand, counting down.
GCTGACGAAGCGGTTTTCGGGATGTGTACCACTTACTTAAGAACGATGCTTTTGTTTTCTCCGATGTTTCTCCTTAACGATGTCTTTGTCTGTTTTGTGAGAAATGACGGAAATCCTCAGTTATCCATGACAGCTATGCTGGTAAGCAGTCTTTCCAACATTGTATTTGATTATATATTTATTTTTATTTTTGGATGGGGAATGTTCGGCGCTGTGTTTGCAACAGGATCGTCTCCTGTAATCGGACTTTGTATTTTGTCTTCTCATTATTTCAGAAAGAAAAATAAATTTCATTTTGTTAAGACAGGAGTGGAAGGAAAGGTTCTGGGATGTATTTTTGGAGGGGGATTGTCTTCGCTGATCGGAGAAATGTCATCAGGTATCGTAATTCTCGTCTTTAATATGATTATGCTGAAGCTGCAGGGAAATACAGGCGTGGCAGCATATGGTGTGATTGCAAACCTTTCTCTTGTGATGATAGCAATTTATACGGGAATAGGACAGGGGATTCAGCCGCTGATCAGCCGGTATTACGGTATGAAGCAGCAGGATAAGATAAAAAAGATGTTTCGTTACGGATTGGTTACAGTGGGAATTCTTTCTGTTCTCATTTATGTAGGAGTTTTTTTGCAGGCAGAGTGGATTGTGGGAGTGTTTAACAGCGAAGCCGACAGTATGCTCCAGACAATCGCGGAAAAGGGACTTAAGCTTTATTTTACAGGAGGTATTTTTGCAGGTTTTAACATTGTCCTTGCCATTTACTTTATGGCGTCTGACAGAATAAAACCTGCGAATCTTCTCTCGGCCCTGAGAGGATTTATTCTTATCATTCCCCTTGCCTTTTTGATGGCGGAAATCTGGAAAATGACGGGGCTTTGGATGACTTTTCCCGTGACGGAGTTTCTGACAGCTGTGATTGGAGTTTTCCTGTTTTTGAAAAACAGAAGTCGGAATTGATTGATAAGTTCCGTTTCTTATAGTATAGTGATTAACAGCAGAACAGAAGGAGAAACATTATGACATTGCAGCAGATTCTGGAAGAGGTAAAAAACGGTTCCATAACTGTAGAAGATGCAGAAAAGATATTAAAAGAGGAGAGCTACGGAGAGCTGGGATATGCAAAGCTGGATACCAGCCGCAGGGAGAGAACCGGGTTTGCAGAGGTGATTTACTGCAGCGGGAAAGCTGATGAGCATCTTCTTCGGATTTTTGAACGTCTTTATCAGGAAGAAGAAGAGGTATTCGGAACCCGTGCGTCCCAAGGACAGTACGAAATGCTCCGTAAGCATTTTCCACAGGTGGAATACGATCCCATTTCCCGTATTATCAAGATTGAAAAGAAAGAGAAAATCCGTGTTGGAAAGATTGCCGTGTGTACGGCAGGCACTGCGGATATTCCGGTGGCAGAGGAAGCTGCCCAGACAGCAGAATATTTTGGCTCTGCGGTGGAACGGATTTACGATGTAGGAGTCAGCGGTATGCACAGGCTGTTTTCCAGACTGGAAGATATTCAGAGCGCGAACTGTGTAGTGGCTGTTGCAGGAATGGAGGGCGCTCTGGCAAGTGTACTGGGAGGTCTGGTAAAGAACCCGGTCATTGCAGTTCCCACTTCCGTAGGCTATGGCGCAAGTCTGAATGGGCTGTCTGCTCTTTTGACGATGATTAATTCCTGCGCAAACGGAATTGCGGTTGTGAATATTGATAACGGCTACGGCGCCGGCTATATGGCTACACAGATTAACCGTCTGGCAGTGAATGCAGAAGAAATACCGGGAATTGGTTTGGATAAAAGATAAAAATTTCTAAAAAGAATCTGGATAATTTAGAGTTAGGAACAGGGAAAATGAGAAAATCGTTATATTTTGAGTGCTATTCCGGAATCAGCGGAGATATGACAGTGGCAGCCCTGCTGGACTTGGGAGCAGACAGGACAGTATTGGAAAAGGTACTTTCCAGCCTGCCGCTGCCGGGATTTAAGATAAAAACAGGTCGGGTTTTAAAATCCGGAATTGACGCCTGCGACTTTGATGTGGTGCTGGATGAGGATAACCATGACCATGATATGGCATATCTCCACGGACATGAGAATCAGGAGCATACACATCATAAAACACATTCCCACAGTCATAACGGACATACGCACATTCACAGGGGAATAAAGGAAATCCGAGAGATTATTGACAGGGGAGAGATGACGCCTCATGCAAGAGAGCTTGCCCTGAGAATCTTTGAGGTTCTTGCACAGGCAGAGGCAAAGGCGCACAGAGTTCCGGTGGAGGAGGTACATTTCCATGAGGTGGGAGCTGTGGACTCTATCGTGGATATTATTTCTGCGGCAGTCTGTCTGGACAATCTGGGGATAGAAGAGGTGATTGTTCCCGTATTATGCGAGGGAAGAGGTACAGTGCGCTGTCAGCACGGCATCCTTCCGATTCCTGTACCTGCAGTTGCGAATATTATAAGCGCAAATAAGCTGAACATACAGTTTACGGACGTACAGGGAGAGCTTGTAACGCCCACAGGAGCAGCTATTGCTGCGGCAGTAAAGACTTCAGACAGGCTTCCGGAACATTTTTCCATCAGAAAAATCGGTATCGGCGCAGGGAAACGCCAGTATGATTGTCCGGGAATTCTCCGCGTCATGTGCATAGAAGAGCAGTCAGAGGAAAGAGATACCATCATAAAAATGGAGACGAATATTGATGACTGCAGCGGTGAGGCGCTGGGAATCGTTCTGGAAAAGCTGATGAAGGCGGGGGCGAAGGACGTTCATTATATTCCTGCTTATATGAAAAAGAACCGCCCTGCATGGGTTTTAAACGTCATCTGCAGGGAAGAGGATATGGAAGCCTTACAGGAAATCATTTTTCGGGAAACTACGACTATCGGCATCCGTTATACAAAGATGGAACGTACAGTTCTTAAAAGAGAACAGCGCACAGTGGAGACGCCTCTTGGGACTGCGGAGGTAAAGGTCTGCACTTTCCACGGGGAAGAATATTGTTATCCGGAGTATGAAAGCGCAGCCCGTCTGAGCAGAGAAATGGGAATTTCCTACAGAAAGGCATATGAAATAGTGCTGGAAAGCTTTAAAGGGATGGAAGAAAAGAAGTAGAAAAAACAGCCGGACACAGAGAAATCTGCGTCCGGCGATTTTACTTTAAAGAAAAACAGAATCATTTTTCTTTAAAATATTCTTTTGTCAGTTTTACCACAGTTCCTGAAAGAAGGAAGAGGGCGATAAGGTTCGGGATGGACATCAGTCCGTTGAAAGTTTCCGCTATGCTCCAGAGAAGACCAAGCTCCACAGTTGCGCCAATGATAGCCACCAGAGAGTATACGACCATGAAAGGTTTCACTGCTCTGGAGGAGAATAAAAATTCAATGCAGCGCGCGCCGTAAAGTCCCCAGCCAAGGATTGTGGAAAAAGCAAAGCAGCACATGGCAACGGCTGTGAAAACGGATACCCAGCTTCCGTAGGTGGAGGTGAAACCGGAAATCGTAAGCTCGGCGCCTGCGGCAGCTCCGTAAGTGATCGGAACATTGCTTACCAGAATAACAAGCGCTGTCAGCGTACAGATTACAATGGTATCTGCAAACACTTCAAAAATTCCGAATAAGCCCTGTTTTACAGGCTTCTGGGTATCAGCGCAGGCATGGGCGATGGAACCTGTACCAAGACCTGCCTCGTTTGAGAAGATACCGCGGGAAACGCCTTTCTGCATACTGAGGAAAAAACTTCCTACAAGACCGCCTGTAACTGCGGAAGGGTTGAATGCTCCATAGATAATCTGGTAAAATACATTCGGAACACGTTTGATGTTCAGAAGAACAACACCCAGTGCAAGAATTATATAAAAAACTGCCATAAATGGAACAAGTTTCTCTGTAACCTTACCAATACGTTTGATTCCGCCTAAAAGAATCAGACCGACCAGAATTGTGATCACAATACCGATGATCAGGTTCAGCGTTCCGATAGAAGATTCGGAAATCAGGTTGAAATTTAAGAGCGCCGTATCAATGGATGCGGTTATGGTGTTTACCTGTGTGGCATTACCTGTTCCGAAAACAGTGAGTACACCGAATACGGAGAAAAGAACTGCAAGCCACTGCCAGTTTTTGCCAAGGCCGTTCTTTATGTAGTACATAGGTCCGCCTACCAGTTCGCCATCCTTATTGCGTTCGCGGAAATGAACGGCAAGAGTAACCTCTGCAAACTTGGTACACATACCGAAAAGCGCGGAAGCCCACATCCAGAAAACAGCTCCCGGTCCGCCGATTGCGATAGCGCCTGCAACGCCGGCTACATTACCGGTACCAACAGTTGCGGCAAGAGCTGTGCAGACTGCCTGAAAAGGAGTCAGGGAGCCGTCGGAGGATTCTTTTTTGCGGAACATTCTGCCAATAGTAGTTTTGATGGCGTAAGGGAACTTCCGGATTTGGACGAAGCGGGTACGAAGGCTCAGATAAAGCCCCACGCCGAAAATACAGACCATTGCGGGAAGACCCCACACGAAACCGTTTACGGCGCTGTTGATAGATTCGATCATCTCATACATAATAATAAACCTTTCTCTAATTAGTGCCATTTCAAACGCTTTTTTGCGTTAGAGTGTTAATAGGTATTCTATCACAGTTTATACAGAATGTACAGAAATAGATGCAAAAAATGACTGCAAAAACCAGTCGGAAACAGAACAAGAAAGGAGCAGCATAAAAAATGAAAACAATAGCAAGGATAAAAAGTGATTTTCCAACGAAATTCGGAATACCTCATCAGAGCGGCAGGATAGATTCTTTGAGGTCAAAGATTATTTTTGAGCCGGAATACAGAAATCCGGACATGCTTCGGGGAATGGAGGAATATTCTTATCTCTGGTTAATCTGGGAGTTTTCAGAAAACAAAACATGGTCGCCGACTGTTCGACCGCCAAGACTGGGAGGAAATATTCGCAAAGGGGTCTTTGCTACCCGTTCGCCTTTCCGCCCGAATCCTATCGGTCTTTCCAGTGTGAAGCTGGAAGGAATTGAATTCCACTCGGAATCAGGGCCTGTCATCCATATTTCGGGGGCTGACCTTATGGACGGAACTCCGATTTTTGATATCAAACCCTATCTTCCGGAATTTGATGCGCATACAGATGCCAGAGGAGGATTTACAGAGAGTATCGAAGATCACAGGCTTGAAGTTCTGTTTCCGGAGGAGCTTCTTATGCAGATACCGGAGGAAAGTAGAGAAAATCTGCTCAGGGTACTGGCAAATGACCCTCGTCCCGGTTATCAGAAGGACCCTGAACGCAGTTACGGTATGCCTTTTGGAAAAAAGGACGTTCATTTTAAGGTGGAAGGTGAAAGGCTTACCGTTACGGCGGTGACGGAGTTTCACAAATAAGACGAAATGACGCAATCCGGCGGAAATTCCTTTCCGGCCTTGTGTAATTTTACGATTTTTGACAGAAATCAAAGAAAGACTTGCAAAATGTTTGTTTTTTTCATAAAATGATAAACATACTTTATGACGGTAAAGAGAAAAAGTTTTTACAGCGAGGAGACAGACAGATGAAAAAAGTAGTGAAATTCGGCGGAAGTTCTTTGGCAAATGCCCAGCAGTTCCAGAAAGTGGGAGAAATTATCAGAAGTGAAGAAAGCAGACGTTTCGTAGTTCCTTCTGCTCCGGGAAAAAGATTTGACGGAGATACCAAGGTGACAGATATGCTTTATGCCTGCTATCACACTGCGGAAGAAGGCAATGATTTTGGCAATCAGTTAAAGGCGATTAAAGAAAGATACTATGAAATTATCCGCGGACTGAACATGAATCTTTCTCTGGAAGAAGAATTTAAGCAGATTGAGACGGATTTTAAGGCGCAGGCAGGCGCAGATTACGCGGCTTCCAGAGGTGAGTTTTTAAACGGCAGAATCATGGCTGCTTATCTCGGCTACGAATTTGTGGATGCAGCTTCTGTTATCCGCTTTGATAAAAATGGAAATTTCGATGCGGAGAAAACAGATAAGCTTATGGCAAAAAGACTTGCCAAATGTGAAGATGCAGTTGTCCCCGGTTTTTACGGAGCATGTGAAGACGGAACAGTAAAGACTTTTTCCAGAGGCGGCTCAGATATTACAGGTTCCCTTGTTGCGAAAGCGATCAAGGCAGATATGTATGAGAACTGGACGGATGTTTCCGGATTTCTGGTAACAGATCCGAGAATTGTGGAGAATCCAAAAGCAATTGAGACGATTACATACAGAGAGCTTCGGGAGCTTTCTTATATGGGAGCTACAGTTCTCCATGAGGACGCTATTTTCCCGGTTCGTAAAGAGGGAATTCCGATTAATATCCGAAATACAAATAAGCCGGAGGATAAGGGAACTCTTATTGTGGAAAGTACCTGCAAGAAACCGAAATATACGATTACAGGTATTGCGGGCAAAAAAGGATTTTGCTCTATCAATGTGGAAAAATCCATGATGAACAGTGAGATTGGATTTGGCCGCAAGGTTCTTCAGGTTTTTGAAGATCAGGGAATCAGTTTTGAGCATATTCCTTCAGGAATTGATACCTTGACTGTATATGTGCATCAGTCAGAATTTGAAGAAAAAGAACAGCAGGTAATCGCAGGTATTCACCGAGCAGTTCAGCCGGATTTCGTGGAGATGGAATCAGATCTTGCCCTGATTGCGGTTGTGGGCCGCGGCATGAAATCTACCCGCGGAACAGCGGGAAGAATCTTTTCCGCACTGGCGCATGCCAATGTCAATGTAAAAATGATTGATCAGGGTTCCAGTGAACTTAACATTATTATTGGCGTAGAGAACAGGGATTTTGAGGCTGCGGTAAAAGCGATTTACGATATTTTTGTAATTACTCAGATTTGATAAGAAATGATGAGGAGCAGGTTTTCAGACAGAAGACCTGTTCTTTTTTTGCAGTAAACTGATACTGGCAGGAATCGACAGACCATGGTATACTCTTAAAATGATTAAGATATCATCGGGAGGCAGGAAACATGGAGAAACTCACCGTCCGTATTTCTGTAAGAAATCTTGTTGAATTTATTATGAGAAGCGGAAACCTTGATAATAGAAGAGGGAGTATGGATAAGGAAGCCATGCAAAAAGGGAGCAGACTCCACAGAAAGATACAGAAACAGATGGGAAACAGCTATATGGCAGAGGTCCCGCTTAAAAAGGAGACAGAGTATGAAGATGTCGTGATTGTTGTAGAGGGAAGAGCAGACGGTATCTTTAGCGAGAACGGAGAAACTTCCATTGATGAGATTAAGGGAATTTACGGAAATGTAGAGAAACTGCAGGAACCAATAGCGGTACACCGGGCGCAGGCGATGTGTTATGGATGGATATATGCGGAAAAACAGAATCTGGATTCTATTGGGATTCAGATGACATACGCAAATCTTGATACAGAAGAAATCAGGAGATTCCAGGAGAGGCTTACCCGGGAAGAATTGGAAATATGGTATGGGAATCTTCTGGATGCGTACCATAAATGGATATCGTGGCAGATAAAATGGAAGAAGGAAAGAAATGCCTCAATGGAAAAACTGGAATTTCCTTTTGCCTACAGAGAGGGACAGCGCCAGATGGTAAGCAGTGTGTATCACAGTATTTCTTCAGGCAAGCAGATTTTTATACAGGCGCCGACCGGCGTGGGAAAGACAATGTCCACAATTTTTCCGGCAGTGCGCGCAGTAGGAGAAGGAAAGGGAGAAACTGTTTTTTATCTTACAGCAAAGACCATTACCAGAACGGTGGCGGAGGAGGCTTACGGGATTTTGCAGGAGAAGGGACTTTGGTTTAAAGTATTGACACTGACAGCCAAAGAGAAACTTTGTTTCTGCGAAAAAACAGAATGCAATCCCCAGAATTGTCCCTACGCAGAGGGACACTATGATAGAATAAATGATGCTGTCTACGAACTGTGGACAACTCAAAATACTTATGACAGAGAAACGCTGAGAAATCATGCTGAGAAGTGGCACGTCTGTCCTTTTGAAATGAGCCTTGACCTTGCTCTCTGGGTAGATGGTGTGATATGCGATTACAACTATGTTTTTGACCCCAACGTGCATCTGAAACGCTTTTTCGGAGAGGGAGTAAAAGGAAATTATATTTTTCTGATAGACGAGGCGCACAATCTGGTAGAGCGTGGCAGAGAAATGTACAGCGCGGCAATCTGTAAAGAGGATATTCTGGAAGTAAAGAAAAAAGTCAAAAATTACAGTCCAGGGCTTTCGAGAGCTTTGGAGAAAGTAAACAGACAGCTTCTGGAACTGAAAAAGACTTGTGAGAAATATGAGATTCTGGAAAATCCGGGGGCAGTTTCTCTGGGAATGCTTCAGGTTATGGGAGAATTGGATAAATTTCTGGAAGAACCGCCGAATGAGGAGGTTGTAGACGAAATTCTGGATTTTTATTTTTGCGTCAGGGATTTCCTGAATATTGACGAGCTGGTAGATGAAAATTATGTGGTATATACAGAGAATGGCGAGGACGGGAAATTTTGGATGAAGCTGTTTTGCGTAAATCCCGCGGCGAATCTTGGGGCTTTTCTTGGAAAGGGAATCAGCACCGTGTTTTTTTCTGCTACTCTGCTTCCCATGACTTATTACAGAAAACTTCTCAGTGTCAGAGAAGATGATTATGGAATTTATGTACAGTCTCCTTTTGACAGGAAAAAGCGATGTATCCTGATCGGATATGATGTAAGCAGCAGATATACAAGGAGAAATTACGAAGAATACAGAAGAATCGCAGAGTACATTGCCAGAACAATCTGGCAGAAAAAAGGTAATTATATGGCGTTTTTTCCGTCTTACAGATTGATGGAAGAAGTGAAAGCGGTATATGAAACGGAATTTTCTGTAGACTGGGTACGATGTATATCTCAGACATCAGGTATGAATGAAAGAGAAAAAGAAGAGTTTTTGGAAGAATTTTCCAATCAGGACGGCACTCTGGTTGGTTTTTGCGTTATGGGAGGCGTCTTTTCAGAGGGAATTGACCTGATGGGAGACAGGCTGATTGGAGCGATTGTAGTCGGAACAGGGCTTCCTCAGATTGGTACTGAGAGAGAAATTCTCAAAAATTATTATGACACCCGTGGAGAGAATGGTTTTGATTATGCATACCGCTATCCGGGAATGAACAAGGTACTTCAGGCATCGGGAAGAGTGATTCGAACACAGGAAGATATAGGGATGATTCTTCTTCTGGATGAAAGGTTTCGAAATACAGATTACAGATCTTTGTTTCCGGTGGAGTGGACAGACAGAAAATTTTGCACAATCGAGAATATTGAGGATATTTTAAGCGGATTTTGGGGGACTCATAACGAGAAAAATGAATTGGGAATAGATAATTTCATCTAAACAGAAAGGAAGAATAATGTTTAATAGAGAATTGATTTCAGAATGGAAGTTTCTTTGTAAAAGCACAATTGCAGGAATTATTTTGGGAATATCTGTATTTCCGGCTGCAGTTATGGCAGCAGAACAGAGCAGTCTGTCATCTGTCACCGAAGAGGCGCAGGTACAGCCGATTTCCGATGGAAGCGGGAAGTATCTGATGAAGAGCAATGGTTTTTATTGTCTCAATACAGACGGTGGAAAGGATTTGCAGGAAGCTGTACATTATTTTGATTCCTATGAGATAAATAACAGTGTATTTGACGGTTATTATTATCATGATAAAGACGGGAAATTTAAGGCGGGAAATCCCTATCTTATTTATTTGAAAGAAATTCCTGCAGCTTACCGGGAAGAAGGGGAGCATGCAGAAGCCGTTGTTTTTGACGGGTTTTATATGGTTGATAATCTTGGTAAACTTTCGGCAGCTCCGCAGGTGAGATATCTTGATCATGTTGTGGTTAATAATGTGACATTTGACGGATATTATTACTTTAATGAATACGGAAGGCTGGTAGAAGAAAAGGGAATCCATCATCTGGAGATGAAATGTAATGGCAAAGACTTCAACGGAAGCTATTATTTCGGCGGTGACGGAGGAAAACTTCTTCAGGAGGAAACAGTGACGGAAGATGGTTTCGTTATAGATGAGACAGGACGTATCAAAAATCTGGACGAGCTTGGAATTAAGAATTTAAAGCCTCAGCTTGAAAAGATGCTGGAAGAATATACAGGGGAATGGAGTGTCTATGTAAAAGACCTGAATACAGAAGATTCCATTCTTATAAATGACAGACAGTTTTATTCTGCAAGCTTAATTAAGGCTTTTGCAATGGCAAAGACATACAATGATCTGGAAGAAGTCAATGCAAATGAAGGGGCGAAGCTTAATATTAAAGATTCAGACGCAGCCAGAGCGAAGGTGGAAAACCTGCTGTGGAATATGATTACAGTCAGTGATAATGAATCCTTCAATGAACTGGTCCGCCTGCAGACAGACAGCTTTGACTTCAAAGGCGGTGCAGAAGCAATGAACGAGTATCTGAAAGCAGAAGGATACACGAATACAATGGTGCAGCACACTCTTCATCCGGCGCCGTCGAAGTCTGAAGGGTTGGGGGAAAGAAATATGACCTCTGCCAGAGACTGCGGACTGCTTCTTGAACGGATTTATAAGGGAGACTGCGTCAATGAAGAAGCGTCAAAGGCAATGTTGAATCTTCTTTTGAATCAGAATATTAACTGGAAGATTCCGCAGGGACTTCCGGAAGGCATAAAAGTGGGAAATAAGACAGGAGAAACGGATGAGGATCAACACGATATTGCCATTGTATATGGAGAGAAAACTACATATATTTTATGTGTGATGTCTGAAGGATTTAAGAATCAGGATGAGGCTATGGACAATATCAGCAAAATATCCAGAGTGGTATATAATTATTTAAATATTTGAAAAAAGTTTGTGAACACCAAAAAATATTTGACACTAATAATGATTAGCGATAAAATAAAAGAAAAATTGTATGAAAGGGGTTACAAAAATGAAAGTAGTATACACTGACAAAGCGCCGGCAGCAATCGGACCATATTCTCAGGCAATTGTCCTGAATGATATTTTATTTACATCCGGTCAGATTCCGGTAAATCCGGCTACAGGAGAAATCGCAGGCGATACCATCGAAGCACAGGCAGAACAGGTTATGAAGAACCTGGAAGCTGTTTTGAAAGAAGCAGGAACCGGCTTCGAAAACGCAGTAAAAACAACCTGTTTTCTTGCAGACATGGGAGATTTCGCAGCATTTAACGAAGTATATGCAAAATATTTCGTAAATAAACCGGCTCGTTCCTGTGTTGCAGTAAAGACGCTTCCGAAGAATGTTTTATGTGAAGTGGAAGTAATCGCAGCAATTGAGAAATAATCTTTCATAATTGAAATCGGAATCTCCCGACCGGGATTTCATGAATTGAAATCCTGATCGGGAGATTTTTGCTGTGTGAACAGGAATCTTGAATTTTTACACGATATCATGTATAATAGCAAATTATAGCTTAAAAATTAAGATAATCAGGAGGATACACTAAATGCGAGTCGATACGGATGACTTTCCCCGATCTTGCAGCTGCGGGAAGGCTCATTATACAGGAATTAAAGAAATTTTAATTGAAGCAGGAGCCATAGAGAAACTGGAAGAGGAATTACTGAATGGAGATTTGAAAGAATATATTTCTCCTCTGGTAATCTGTGACACAAATACACACAATGCTACAGAAGAAATTATGGAAGATATCTATGACAGGTGTCAGGTGCTGGTATTGGATGCAGAGGGACTTCAGGCAGATGAGCAGGCAGTCACCATTGTAGAGAATATTATGGAAGATGATATTGATCTGATACTGGCTGTCGGAAGCGGAACAATCCATGATATCAGCCGTTTTGTAGCGCATCGGTATAAAGTACCGTTTATTTCTGTGCCTACCGCAGCAAGCGTGGACGGATTCGTATCTACTGTAGCTGCAATGAACTGGAACGGGGTTAAAACCACAGTTCCTGCAGACGCTCCTATGTGTGTCTATGCAGATACAAACATTTTTGCAAACGCGCCCGGACGGCTGACAGCATCCGGTGTTGCTGATATGCTCGGCAAGTATATATGTCTTGCAGACTGGAAAATTTCGAATGTGCTCACTGGAGAATATTTCTGCAGTGAAATCGCAGAAATGGAAGGCAGGGCGCTTAAAACCGTAAAGTCAAGCCTGCGGGCAATTGCGGCAGGAGAGGAAGATGCCTGTGAGAAACTGATGTATGCCCTTATTTTGTCGGGGATTGCAGTGGAAATGACCGGGAATTCAAGACCGGCATCCTGCGCAGAGCATCACGTAGCGCATCTGTGGGAAATGGAAGTGCTCAATGAACATCTGGATGCGCTTCACGGAGAAATGGTTACTATAGGAGCAATTCTTGTTCTGAGAGAATATAAGCGTATAGCAAACGCCATTTCCAGAGGTCGCTGTTATGTGAAGGATTTCGACCATAAGGAAGACGAAGAACTCCTGAAAGAATATTTTGGCAGAAAAGGACTTTTCGAGAAAATCAGGGAAGAAAATACTCCGGAGCCGCTTATGGATATTCATCCTACAGATCTGGAAAACAGTCTGGATGAGATTAGAGATATTATTGATAAACTTCCGGATGAAGATGAATTTGTACATATGCTGGAAAAAGCAGGCTGTAAAAATAGGATTTATGAGATTGGACTGGATAATTCTGTTGTAGAACTGACTCTTCGCCTTGCGCCGTATACAAGAAGAAGACTGAGTCTTCTCCGTGTGAGCAAGATGCTGGAGCTTGTAGAAGGAGAAAATGATTAATGATACGTGTAGGAATGGGGTATGATGTACACAGACTTACAGAGGACAGAGATTTAATATTAGGCGGTGTAAAAATTCCGTGGGAAAAAGGTCTTCTGGGGCATTCAGATGCAGATGTGCTGATACACGCGGTAATGGATGCGCTTCTCGGCGCTGCAGCACTTGGAGATATCGGAAAACATTTTCCTGATACAGATCCTGCCTATAAAGGGATTTCAAGTATTCTTCTTCTGGAACGCGTGACGAAGCTTCTCCGTGAGAAGGGATATGAGATTGGAAATATAGACGCAACAATCATTGCCCAGAAACCGAAGATGGCGCCTCACATTGCGCAGATGAAAGAAAATATGTCGAAAGCTATGGGAATTGACAGTTCCAGACTGAATATTAAGGCAACTACAGAAGAGGGACTTGGTTTTACGGGAAGAGAAGAGGGAATCGCTTCCCAGGCAATCTGTCTTCTGGAAGAGAAATAGAATTGGAGGATAACTGACATGAAGCTTTTTAACACCTTAAGCCGCAGAAAGGAAGAGTTTGTACCTCTTGAAGAGGGAAAGGTTCGGATGTATGTCTGCGGACCGACGGTATATAATCTGATCCATATCGGAAACGCCCGCCCGATGATCGTTTTTGATACAGTGCGTCGTTATATGGAGTATAAAGGATATGAGGTAAATTATGTATCCAACTTTACAGATGTGGATGACAAAATCATCAAAAAGGCAATCGAGGAAGGGGTAAGCGCAGAGGAGATTTCCCAGCGTTATATTGCAGAATGTAAAAAAGATATGGCTGGAATGAATGTAATGCCTGCAACAACCCATCCCCTTGCAACACAGGAAATAGATGGTATGATCGATATGATTCAGACACTGGTGGACAAGGGATATGCATATCCGGTTGCAGACGGAACCGTTTATTTCCGTGTGAAGAAGTTCAAAGAATACGGTAAACTTTCTCACAAAAATCTGGATGATCTCCAGTCCGGTTTCCGCGCGCTTCAGGTATCCGGTGAAGACCAGAAAGAGGATCCGCTGGATTTCGTTCTCTGGAAACCGAAAAAAGAAGGAGAGCCTGCATGGCCGTCACCGTGGTGTGAAGGTCGTCCGGGATGGCATATTGAGTGTTCTGTAATGTCCAAAAAATACCTTGGCGAAGAGATTGACATTCATGCCGGCGGAGAAGACCTTGTATTCCCGCACCATGAAAATGAGATTGCACAGAGTGAATGCTGCAATGGCAAACAGTTTGCAAGATACTGGATGCACAATGCATTCCTGAATATTGATAACCGCAAAATGTCCAAATCTCTTGGAAACTTCCGTACAGTCCGTGAAATCAGCGAACAGTATGACCTTCAGGTGCTGCGTTTCTTTATGCTGAACGCACACTACAGAAGTCCGCTGAACTTCAGCGCTGATCTGATGGAATCCTCCAAGAATGCTCTGGAACGTATTGTAGACGCTGCATCCAGCCTGAAGGACAGAAAAGCGGCTGCTAAGACAGAGAGTGTTACAGAGACAGAGCAGACGCTTATCAAAGAGGCTGCAGGTTTTGTTACAAAGTTTGAAGAGGCAATGGAGGATGACTTCAATACTGCAGATGCTCTGGCAGCGATTTTTGAGCTTGTTAAATTCGCAAATACAAATGTTACGGAAGAGAGCTCTTCAATATTTGCAGGCAGTCTGCTTGACGAACTTGTGAAGCTTTGCGGTGTTCTTGGACTGATTGTCGTAAAAGAAGAGGAAAATCTGGATAAAGAAATCGAAGACCTGATTGCCCAGCGCCAGGAGGCAAGAAAGGCTAAGGATTTCGCCCGCGCAGATGAGATCAGAGATCAGCTTCTGGAAATGGGAATTATCCTGAAGGATACACGTGAAGGTGTAAAATGGAAACGAGCTTAAGTAATTTTAAAGAAGTATTTAAACTGGAGGATAGGGATCTTCGGACCTATTCTCCTTTGACGCTGGCGTATATCGGAGATGGGGTGTATGAGCTTGTTATCAGAACTATCCTTGTAAAAAAAGGAAACTGTCCTGTGAATCAGCTTCATAAGAGGGCGAGCAGTCTGGTAAAAGCGGCAGCCCAGTCAGGAATGATGGAAGTGATCGAGCCGATGCTTACGGAAGAGGAACACAGCGTTTACAGGAGAGGAAGAAATGCCCATTCTCCTACAATGGCGAAAAATGCTACAATGTCCGATTACCGCAGGGCAACAGGTTTTGAAGCGTTAATGGGGTATTTGTATTTGAAAGAGGATTTCGACAGAATCACAGAGCTGGTTCGCGCCGGAATCGGAGAGGACAAAATATGACAGAACAGATTGAAGGCCGCAATGCGGTACTGGAAGCATTTCGTTCCGGTAAGAGTGTAGATAAATTATTTATTCTGGATGGATGCCAGGATGGTCCTGTGCGTACGATTGCCAGGGAAGCCAGAAAGAAAGATACCATTATTAATTATGTGCCAAAGGAGCGTCTGGATCAGTTAAGCGAAACAGGAGCGCATCAGGGAGTGATCGCTCAGGTTGCTGCATATGAATATGCAGAGGTTGAGGACATCCTTGCAAAGGCGGAAGAAAAGGGAGAGGCTCCGTTTATCTTCCTGCTTGATAACATCGAGGATCCTCATAATCTTGGCGCAATTATCAGAACAGCGAATCTTGCAGGCGCTCATGGAGTGATCATTCCGAAGAGAAGAGCTGTGGGGCTTACGTCAACGGTGGCAAAGACCTCTGCAGGCGCGCTGAATTATACGCCCGTGGCAAAGGTGACAAATCTGGGCAAAACCATTGATGAACTGAAAGAAAAAGGAATCTGGTTTGTCTGTGCAGATATGGGCGGCGAGACAATGTATGATTTAAGTCTTACAGGTCCTATTGGAGTTGTTATAGGAAATGAAGGAGAGGGCGTAAGCCGTTTGATTCGCGAAAAGTGTGATTTCATTGCATCCATTCCAATGAAAGGCGACATTGATTCTCTGAACGCGTCTGTTGCAGCAGGTGTTCTGGGATATGAAATTGTGCGTCAGAGAATGGCTGCGAAATAAGAGCGATGGAGCAGTACAAAAATGTAAGCGACGAAGAACTGATTGCTCGTCTCAGAAACGGAGAATCAGGGATTTCTGACTATCTGATGGAGAAATATAAAGGGCTGGTAAAACAGAAAGCCAGAGCTATGTTCCTTATAGGCGGTGACAATGACGACCTGATTCAGGAGGGGATGATCGGGCTTTTTAAGGCAGTGCAGGATTATCAGCCGGAAAAAGAGGCTTCTTTTCAAACCTTTGCAAGGATTTGCATTGACCGTCAGATTTATAATGCGATTAAAAGTTCCAACAGGCAGAAACATCAGCCGTTGAATACCTACGTATCTCTCAGTGCAAAGGACGATGAAAATACTTTGGACGATATCTGGGCGCAAAGCCCGGAAACCATTGTCATTGATCAGGAGAACCGCAGATTGCTGGAGGAGGAAATTTTCAGAAGTTTAAGTTCTATGGAAAAGAAAGTTCTGGAATATTATCTGGAGGGCTGCAGTTACGTGGAAATCAGCCGCCTTCTGGACAAATCTCCCAAATCCATCGACAATGCCCTGCAGAGAATCAAAACAAAGATAAGAGAGCAGATATCCTGAAACGAATCATGGATAATTTTCAGCGCAACAGCTTTATTGGCTGGTGCGCTGTTTTATGGAGGTTGTATTGTTTTACTCGCGAAGAATCGCGCAAATCCTTAATTTTACGCAAAAAAATAAAGCTGATGACGGGAATTGAACCCGTGACCTCTTCCTTACCAAGGAAGTGCTCTACCTCTGAGCCACATCAGCTTGTGTCGGTTTGTGCCGCTCACAGTTGTTTATATTAGCAGATTTGTCAGGGGTTGTCAACATATTTTTGCAAAAAAGTTTGCCGGCTGTCCTGCAGAGGAAAATCATTTGCGTATTTTGGGGATTTTTTCGTAATAGTATCTTTTATTCTGCGGTTATTTATGTTAAAATGAAGAATCTAAAGTTTCGATTTGCACACCATTGAGAGTGGGGTATAAATCGAAACGAAAGCCAATAGAATAAACCAGGAGGGGTAAAATGGAGAACGAGACAGTTTCTAAACATTTTATTGAGAATATAATCGACAAAGATCTGGCAGAAGGAGTTTATGACACCGTTCATACACGTTTTCCGCCGGAACCAAACGGATATCTTCATATCGGACATGCGAAATCCATTCTTTTAAATTACGGTCTTGCGAAAGAATACAATGGTAAATTCAATATGCGATTTGATGATACGAACCCTACGAAAGAGAAAGTAGAATTCGTAGAGTCAATTAAAGAGGATATTAAATGGCTGGGCGCTGACTGGGAGGACAGGCTCTTTTTTGCGTCTGATTATTTTGACCAGATGTATGAAGCAGCAGTGAAGCTGATTAAAAAAGGCAAGGCATATGTCTGCGACCTGACACCGGAAGAAATCCGTGAATACAGAGGAACTCTTACAGAACCCGGTAAGGATAGCCCATACAGAAACAGAAGCGTTGAAGAGAATCTGGAACTTTTTGAGGCGATGAAAGACGGTAAATTTGCAGACGGTGAAAGAGTTCTCCGTGCAAAAATCGACATGGCGTCACCGAATATGAACATGCGTGACCCGATTATTTATCGTGTTGCTCATATGACACACCACAATACAGGAGATAAATGGTGCATTTACCCGATGTATGACTTTGCCCATCCGATTGAGGATGCGATTGAGGGAATCACCCATTCCATTTGTACGCTGGAATTTGAAGACCACAGACCTCTTTACGATTGGGTGGTACGAGAGCTGGAATATCCTCATCCTCCGAAACAGATTGAATTTGCGAAGCTTTACCTGACAAATGTTGTTACAGGTAAGCGTTATATCAAAAAACTGGTAGAGGACGGAATCGTAGACGGCTGGGATGACCCGCGTCTTGTGTCCATTGCAGCGCTGCGCCGCCGTGGATTTACACCGGAATCTATTAAGATGTTTGTAGACCTCTGCGGAGTGTCAAAGGCAAACAGTTCTGTAGACTATGCAATGCTTGAATACTGCATCCGCGAGGATCTGAAACTGAAACGTCCGCGCCTTATGGCAGTTCTCGACCCTGTTAAGCTCGTGATCGACAACTATCCGGAAGGACAGGTGGAATATCTGGAAGCTCCGAATAATATGGAAAACGAGGCTCTCGGAAGCCGTCAGGTTCCGTTTGGCAGAGAACTTTATATTGAACGCGAAGACTTCATGATCGATCCGCCGAAGAAATATAAAAGAATGTTTGTGGGAACAGAAGTGCGTCTGATGAACGCTTATTTTGTGACCTGTACAGGATATGAAACAGATGAGAATGGAAATGTAACAGTTGTACACTGTACTTATGACCCGGAAACAAAGGGCGGAAACGCGCCGGACGGAAGAAAGGTAAAAGGAACCATTCACTGGGTAGAGGCGTCCAATGCAGGAAAGGCAGAGGTTCGTCTTTACGAGAATATCGTAGATGAGGAAAAGGGCGTATACAATAAAGAAGACGGTTCTCTTAATGTGAATCCGAATTCTCTTACAAAAGTGACCGGATATGTGGAACCGGAGCTTATGAAAGCGAAGGGATATGACAGCTATCAGTTTGTAAGAAACGGATTTTTCTGTGCAGATATCCATGATTCCAAAGAAGGAGCACCGGTATTTAACCGTATCGTATCTCTGAAGAGCTCTTTCAAACTGCCGAAATGATAAGGGAAGCAATATAATTGCAAATAAAGAACAAAAAGGAAAATCAGCACCCTGTAATTTTTTGCAGGGTGCGAAAAGTGGAGGGAACGAAATGAAAAAACTTAATGTAGCAAAAAAAGACGCATGTATGGCGTGTAAAGCCTGTGAAGTTGCCTGTGCTGAAGCTTTTTATAAAGAGTTCAACACAAACAAATCCTGCATCCAGATCGGCGTGAAGAAAGACGGCGTTACACCGAAGCCAAACGTATGCGTACAGTGCGGTAAATGTGCAGCAGCCTGTCCGGAAGGCGCAATCAAACAGAACGCAAAAGGCGTTTACATGATTGATAAGAAGAAATGTATCGGCTGCGGCAAATGTGTGGAAGCATGTCCGTTCGGCGTAATGGTAAAAGCAGAAGACAGCGAATATGCAAGCAAATGTATTGCATGCGGTATCTGTGTGAAAGCCTGTCCAATGGATGTTCTTGAGATTAAAGAGGCATAATATATGACTAAAAAGGCATTCTGTGATATTATACGTTCACAGAATGCCTTTTTTCTATGCTCTGAAACAGTCGGCTGACAGATCAGGCGATTATTTTTCTTCGGTTTCTTCAGCAGAAACTGCTTCTGGTTCTTCTGGAAGCTCAGTCTCTTCAGAGGCTGCCTCCTCTGTGGGTTCTTCAACCGGAATGTCTTCGGCGATTTCTTCTTCAGTAGCAGGTTCTTCGGTTTCCTCAGCGATTTTCTCTTCAGAAGTTTCTTCATCCGGAACTTCTTCCTTTACAGCATTTTCTTCTCTGGAAGCAACAGCATCCCAGGATTCAAATGTTTCTGAAGCTTCTTTCTCCTCCGGTTCTTTCGGGGATTCGGCAGGGATATCGAAATCTTCATCAAAATCTTCATCATCCTCGAAATCAAAGTCCTCTTCACAGGAGCGTTTTTTCATAATTACAGCCGCCATTGCGCCTGCTGCTGCCGCTGTGACAGCGCCTAAAGCTACAAGTCCCCAGTATTTGTTGATTTTTGCCATAATACCTGACTCCTTTCTGTGTTCTCTGACCTCTATTGTAATACTTTTTGATAAAAAAGAAAAGGGTTAACTTTTTTATGAAAATCATTTGTGAAATCAGTTGCGTCTGTTACAGATAAAAGATATACTATATGCGAAGAGAATAAAGGAAGTGAACGATATGAGAAAAATAATATTGGCTTCTGCCTCGCCGAGAAGAAGCGAATTGTTAAAAAAAGCAGGTGTGTCTTTCTCTGTGATTCCTGCCGGTGGAGAAGAAGCGATTACTTCTCCGATGCCTGAAACGGCGGTCATGCAACTTGCTCAGCAAAAAGCGGTATGCGTTGGTAATACCCTGAAAAATCCTGAAGAGGGAACGCTTGTCATAGGAGCGGATACAGTTGTTGTCTACGAAAATAAAATACTGGGGAAACCTTTGGACAAGGAAGATGCGATTGCTGTTCTTACCAGACTTCAGGGAAATATCCATCAGGTATATACAGGAGTATCTGTTTTGGAGAGAAAAAATGATGTATGGGAGCCGCATACCTTTGCTGAATGCACAGATGTGGAATTTTATCCGGTATCAGAAAAAGAAATCCGTGCCTATGCAGAAACCGGAGAGCCGATGGATAAGGCGGGAAGCTATGGGATTCAGGGGTTATGGGGAGTTTATGTAAAAGGAATCCACGGAGATTACAATAATGTCGTGGGACTTCCGGTGGCAAGACTGCTGCAGGAAATGAAGAAACTTAATATTGAACTGAGAGGATAAGAAAATGATAAAAGCATGCGTATTTGATCTTGACGGAACTTTGTCCTATACATTGGATTCTATGGCTTATGTGGCAAATGAGGTACTTAGCAGTCTGGGGTTAAAGACTCTTCCTGTGGAGAATTTTAAATATTACTGCGGAGAAGGAGCAAGCGTTCTGGTTCAGAGGTGTCTCAAAGATGCCGGAGACCCGCAGCTGCAGCGCTTCGAGGAATGCGAGCGCCTTTACAGGGAGAAATTCAACGAGGATCCCCTGTATAAGGTAGTTCCTTATGAAGGAGTTGCGGAAGTTATCAGAGAACTGAAAAAAGAGGGGGTGAAAATTTCAGTCTGTTCGAATAAGCCCCATGAGGCGACGCGGAAGGTGATTGAGAAATTATTTGGCGGTGAATTTGATATGGTTTTGGGGCAAAAGCCGGAAATACGGCGAAAACCAGCTCCAGACGGACCTCTTTATATAGCAGGGGAATTTGGAGTAAAGCCACAGGAATGTATGTATATCGGTGACACAGGTACTGATATGAATACAGGAAAGGCTGCCGGAATGTTTACGGTAGGGGTGTTGTGGGGATACCGTGACAGAAAGGAACTCGAGGAAAACGGAGCGGATATTCTTGCAGAGAAACCGGAAGATCTTCTGGAAATTTACAGGAATGAAAATAAAAAACAAAAATGAAAAAACAAAACGGAGGTATGAAAATGTACACAGAAGAATGCATTATGACTTTTTTGAAAAACCAGGGACAGCTCTTTGACGAGCCGGTGGCAGAGTCTTATGAGGAGGCGGAAGCATTTCTGGAAGACTGTATGGCTGTTGTTGTGGACAGCTTAAAAGAGGTAAAAGAATATCTGGAAGAAATAGGAGCAGATGTGGACAGTATGTCTCTGGAAGAGCTGGAAGAGGCAAGTGAGGTTTTTGCGCTGCCGGACGGAACATATCTTATTGTAGAAGGCTGAACAGAGCAGTCAGGAGAAAATTGCCGAATGTAGTTTTTTCTTATACTTAGGTTGTGGAGTATTCCGCAAAAAAGAGAAAGTAAACTGCAGATTACATGTGAAAAAAAATACAGGTTATAATAAAAGCAGATTTAAGAATGCTCCACTTGTTATATTTATAAAAATAAGTTACAAAAAGTTAATACAACTGTAACAGAAAAGGAGGATGGCATATGGAGAAAAAAAGAAGATTGCTTGCGATTATCATGGCAGCTTTTATGATAATCACCATGATTCCGTCTATGGTTTTTGCAACACCTTCCGGAGAGATGGGAGGTAAGCTGAAAGTTTACGGATATCCGGTTGTCGGAGCAACGCTGAAAGCAGACTTTGCCAAAGTGACACCGGAAGGTATCACGGATGGGGATGTAAGCTTTAAATGGTCAAGAAAAATCAGCGAAGAAGAGTTAAAAGAATTAGGAACTGAGAAAGAATATAAGGTTACTGAAGAAGATCTGGGATATAAGCTTGTGCTTGAGGTTACAGGAAAAGAAGATCTGGGTCTTACAGGAACCTTGCAGGCAGTTACTCCGGAGGTGACAGCAACGGAGGAAGAGGCAGAAGCCCTTGTGGATGCAGAAACAGCCGAGAAAGGTGAATCTGTAATTACTCCTCCGGCAGCAGAAGAGTCTGTAGACGATGTTCTGACAGAAGAAGTTCCTGAGGAAGAAGAATGGGATGAGGAAGAAATTCCGGAAGGAGAGCTTCAGACAGAGGTCGAGCCCGGGGAGAACACCCAGTCTTCAGAGGAAGAGATGGAAGGTGAACTTCTGGAAGGCGAAGATGAGAGTGCTGACGGAGAGGAGCTTGATGTCACAATAAGCGAAGAGCTTAATGGAGATGATTCCGGGCAGACACAGGAGCTGACTTATCAGGCCGAGGCAGTGACAGGAACCGAAAATGGAATAATCAATCTTGGAACAGTAACTCCCGGAAAGGAGAGCGATTCTGCCGCAGTTCTGGTGATTCGAAATACAGGTACAGGAGTTCTTAATTTCCAGCCTGTTGCACCGGAGCATGTCATGGCAATGGATATCGAAGAAGCGCTTCAGCCTCAGCAGGAAATTAAGATCTGGGTTCAGCCGAGAGAAGGTCTGGAAGCCGGAGAATATCTGGATACAGTTACTTATAAAACAGACGAGGGAACAGAGGTGTCTTTTCAGGTTCAGATGACAGTTGATACTGTGAAAGCTCCTGTTTATGGGCTTACTGCAGATATGGATGCAGTGGTATTTGATGATCTTACAGAAGGTTATCAGGAAGTAGCCGGCAGTTGGACTGTGACTCTCACAAATTCAGGCGAAGATACGTTTACGCTGAAGGTTCCGCAGTCTGAGACATTTGAAATTACTCAAATCATTCCTGAAGGAACAGAGGGAAGCCTTGTTCTTGAAAAAGGTGCGCAGGTATCCTTTAATATCAAACCGGTAATCGGTCTTACAGAAGGCACATACAAAGAAGAGCTTGTATTTGGCATCGAAGAAAGCGCAGATATTACAAGAATTGTAAATGCGGATGTAACAGTTACAGCTCC
This sequence comes from Eubacteriales bacterium, assembly GCA_030536995.1. GTDB lineage: Bacteria > Bacillota > Clostridia > Lachnospirales > Lachnospiraceae > Blautia_A. The sequence continues at coordinate 107,729 of JAUNOY010000001.1, read as the reverse complement.
GGAGGAGAAGGCTGCAGTTGAATTGAATCCGCAGTCTGTCAGTTTTGAGTCCTTGAAAGAGGGATATGAAAAGGTTGAGCCTGTCACAGTGAGCATAACAAATAAAGGAAATGTGATAATTGCTCTTGCTCAGCCTGTTGCAGAGTATTTTGACCTTGGGGCAGTTTCTGCTGAGGAACTGGCTCCTGGAGAGACGGCAACTTTCACAGCAGTGCCGGCAGCAGGGCTTACAGCAGGCGAATATCAGGAAAAGATTCAGATTTTCCGGAAAGATAATACAGAAACAGCATTGGCAGAGATTCCTGCTGTAATAAAAGTATCTCAGAAAGAAGTTCACAAGCTTACGATTTCTCCGGCAGTTCTTGATTTCGGAGAAGTAGAAGCTGGCTACAAAGCGCCGGAAAAGCAGCTTGTTACCCTTGCAAATGAAGGTAATACGCAGGTTGCTATCGAGAAACCGGTCAGCGACTATTTCCGTATCGGAAATCCTTCTATGGAAGTCCTTGAGCCGGGTGAGAAATGTACAATCGCAATCCGTCCGAAGGAAGGACTGGAGGCAAGCACTTATGTTGAGACGATTTTTATACCAAACAGTGCAAGTTCAGATGTGAGCGTGGATGTGGAATTTACTGTAAATGCAGCGGCAATCGAGCTGCAGGAAGTGCAGAAGCCATCTGCAGTGAAAGATGTAAAAAATGGCGCAGAGAAATCTGCGAAGGGTCTTGGTCTTCCTTCAACTGTCACAATTACGACAACAGAAGGAAAAATGAAGGCGAAAGTAAAATGGAATGTAGAAGATTGTTCGTATGACCGTTCTCTTAAAGAGGCTCAGAACTTTACCGTAAAAGGTAAAATCATCCTTCCGGAAGGTGTTTCCAATCCGAATGAGGTGAGTCTTTCTACTTCTGTAAAGGTATCTGTAAAGGCTGCTTATGTGCCGAAAATTCCAGATCCTTCCAACAATAAAATTACCGGAATTTCTTCAGAGGGCTACACAACACAGTCCAAGATTTCCTTTGAGGCATTCGGCGCAGGTATGGAAAATACCAGTCCGAGGGCAGGAGATGTCCGTTACGAGCCTCAGAAATGGAAAGTTATCAATACCAATAGCTGGCAGGGAGCTCCGTACAGCGCAACATTCGGCATTACCAAAGCCGGAAATTACACACTGAAGGTTCTTTTCGAACGTCAGAAATATAATGGTAATGAATGGGTAGCTGAAGGAGAAAACGACACGAAACAGGTGAACTTCTCCATTGCACAGGGTGAAACCGTAACACCGACTCCATCTGCACAGCAGAAAAATCCGGATAAGAAATCCGCAGTAGAGACAGGAGACACAACAGCAATCATGCCGTTTGTGATTATACTGATTGTAGCGGTAATCTGTATCGCAGGTGTAGTAGTCTACAAGAAGAAAAAGAAATAAATAAGGAAATGAGTTCCAGCCGCCCTCTTAGGAGGGCGGTATTTTTGTGAAAAAAACAAATTGTTAGCACTCTATTAAAATGAGTGCTAAATTTTTCTTGACTTTTTGAAGTAATGGTATTACTATATGTGATATGAAAAAGAGAAAAACGACTGAGACCATAGAAAGGTCCGGAAGAAAACAAATAAAAGGAGTGTGGGCAGCATGGCTGTAAAACATGGAAACTTATCAATCAACAGTGACAACATTTTCCCGATTATTAAGAAATGGTTGTATTCAGACCACGATATTTTCGTAAGAGAGCTTGTATCTAACGGATGTGACGCCATTACGAAATTGAAAAAACTGGAAGTTATGGGAGAATATAATTTCCCTGACGATTATAAGGCAAAAATTGAAGTTGTTGTCAATCCGGAGAAGAAAACGCTGAAATTTATTGATAACGGTATCGGTATGACAGCAGACGAAGTAGAAGAATATATTACACAGATTGCTTTTTCCGGAGCAACTCAGTTCCTTGAGAAATATAAGGATAAAACAACTGAGGACCAGATGATCGGACACTTCGGACTTGGTTTCTATTCTGCGTTCATGGTAGCAGATGAGGTTCACATTGATACGCTTTCCTATACAGAGGGTTCATCACCTGTACACTGGACCTGCGACGGCGGAACAGAATATGATATTCAGGAAGGAAATAAAACAACAGTAGGTACGGAAATCACACTTTTCCTTAACGAAGAGAGTCTGGAATTTGCTAATGAATACCGTATGCGCGAGGTTCTTGAGAAATATTGTTCTTTCATGCCTGTTAACATTTATCTCTCTAAAGAGAATGCTCCTCAGGAGTATGAGACTATCGACGAGGCAGACTTAAAAGAGGATGATGTTGTTGTAGAGCGTATCCATGAAGATGCCAAGACAGAGGAAAAAGAGAATGAAAACGGAGAAAAAGAAGTTGTAGAAGTTTCTCCTGCCAAAGATAAAGTAAAAATCAACAAACGTCCTGTTTCTTTAAGCGATACACATCCGCTTTGGATGAAACATCCAAATGAGTGTACAGACGAGGAATACAAGGATTTCTACCGTAAAGTATTTATGGATTACAAGGAGCCGTTATTCTGGATTCATCTGAACATGGATTATCCGTTTAACTTAAAAGGTATCCTGTACTTCCCGAAAATCAATACAGAGTATGATTCCATCGAAGGAACAATTAAGCTGTACAACAATCAGGTATTTATTGCAGACAATATCAAAGAAGTGATTCCGGAATTCCTTCTTCTTCTGAAAGGTGTGATCGACTGTCCTGACCTTCCGCTGAATGTTTCCAGAAGCGCGCTGCAGAATGACGGATTTGTTCAGAAGATTTCCGAATATATCTCCAAGAAAGTAGCTGACAAGCTTACAGGAATGTGCAAAACAGACCGTGAATCCTACGAGAAATACTGGGATGACATCAGCCCGTTCATTAAATTCGGATGCATTAAAGATACGAAATTTGCGGATAAAATCAGCGATTACGTTCTCTTCAAGAATCTGGACGGCAAATATCTCACACTGAAAGACTGCATCGAAGCAAATAAAAAAGAGACTGCAGAGGAAACAGTAGAGGAAACAACAGAAGAGAAGACAGAAGAAACATCCGACGAAAAGAAAGAGCCGGAAAAAACAACGATTTTCTATGTGACAGACGAGGTTCAGCAGAGCCAGTACATCAATATGTTTAAAGAAGCAGGTAAGGATGCTGTAATTCTGAAACATAACATTGATAATCCGTTTATTTCTCATCTGGAGCAGAAAAATCAGGAAGTACAGTTTAAGAGAATTGACGCAGATCTTTCCGAAGAAATGAAGGCAGAGGGAGCAGCCGACGAAGAGACAGTCAAAACTCTGACAGAACTGTTCCGTAAGACTCTCGGCAAAGAAAATCTGGAAGTAAAGGTTGAGAATCTGAAAAATGAGAGCATTTCCGCAATGATGACACTTTCTGAGGAAAGCCGTCGTATGCAGGATATGATGAAGATGTACAATATGTACGGAATGGATCCGAATATGTTCGGAGGACAGGAAACTCTGGTTCTCAACGCAAACCATTCGCTTGTGAAATATCTTGCAGAGAATAAAGATACTGACAAAGCTCCGGTTATCTGCGAACAGCTTTACGATCTGGCTATGTTAAGTCATAAACAGCTTTCTCCGGAAGCAATGACGAAATTTGTACAGAGAAGCAATGAAATCCTTCTTATGCTGACGAAATAAAAGAGTGTCTGCGAAGCGGACAATATAAGCTGCTTGGAACAGCAGCTAACAGAAAGTTCCTGTGGAATGCCATGGGAGCTTTTTCTTGCTTATGCAAAGGAACTCTGCTATAATAGTCCCAATGTGTGCAGGAATGCGCACAGGCGAAACACTAAATTAAGAAATATTAGAAAGAATCGGTGATTGAATGGGAAAAAGCAGAGCACGGAAACGTCAGTCAAAGGGCTTTCAGATAAAATCGCTGCTGGGACAGAAAAGCGATTATTATGACTATAATCTGGTGGCTGTTATTGTGCTTTTAACCTGCTTCGGTCTGGTTATGCTGTATAGTACAAGCGCTTATATGGCAGAAATTGACTGGGGCGACGATATGTACTATTTTAAAAAACAGGCGATAATCAGTGTTGCCTGTATCATAATAGCGCTTGTGATTTCGAAGATAGATTATCATATTCTGAGCTTCTTTACCACGTTTCTCTATATAACATCAATGGCGCTGATGGTTTTGGTAAAGACGCCGCTGGGAAGCTCCGCCAACGGTGCGCAGAGATGGCTTAAAATCGGACCGATCCGTTTCCAGCCGTCGGAAATTGCAAAAATTGCGGTTATTGTATGTCTGTCGTACATGATCGTGCAGATGGGGAAACAGATAAAAACTCTGAAAGCCTGTATGGTTCTCGGCGGTATAGGAGGACTTCTGGCGCTGGTTGCTCATGTTTTTACAGATAACTTAAGTACCGCAATTATTATTTTCTGTATTACGGCAGGATTGATTTTTGTGGCGCATCCGGATTTTAAAGTCTTTATTATCATTCTTCTGGTTGTGCTGGCGCTTATTGCAGGCGGGGTCTTTTTTCTGAATGCAACAGTAGACCCTGTGGCAAATGATAATTTCCGTATCCGCCGTATTCTGGTATGGCTTCACCCGGAGGCTTATGCAGACAGCTTTGGATATCAGACGCTGCAGGCGCTTTATGCCATTGGCTCAGGGGGACTCTTTGGACGGGGTCTGGGAAACAGTATCCAGAAACTTGGAAGCGTACCTGAGGCTCAGAATGATATGATATTTTCCATTATATTAGAGGAACTGGGGATTTTCGGAGGAATTATCGTACTGCTTTTATACGGATACCTGCTGTACAGACTTTTCTTTATCGCCCAGAACGCGCCGGATATGTTTGGTTCCCTGATGGTCAGCGGAATTTTTATCCATATAGCTTTGCAGGTTGTCCTCAATGTGGCGGTTGTTGTAAATCTTCTGCCCAATACAGGCGTAACCCTGCCGTTTATCAGCTATGGAGGTACGTCCATTCTCTTTTTGATGGCTGAGATGGGACTGGCTCTGAGCGTGGCAAGACAAATCAGATTCGAAGAGCCGGAACAGATTTTATAAAAGAAAAATATGGAAAAAATACTCTTGACAAACAGGGGCGAAGCATATATACTTTGAGTATCAAAGTAATTGCGCAAGACAAAGATACTTGATAAAAGGAGAAAATGAAATGTTAGAGAAAATGAGCGAAATAATCGCAGAGCAGTTAAGCTGTGACGCAGCAACTATCACACTTGAAACTTCCTTCAAGGACGACCTTGGAGCAGACTCTCTTGATTTATTTGAGCTTGTAATGGCTCTGGAAGATGAGTACGGAATTGAAATTCCGGCAGAGGAGCTTACAGAACTTACAACAGTTGGTGCAGTTATTGACTATCTGAAAAATAAAGGTGTGGAAGCCTGATGAAAGAAATCTCCTTGAAACCCTGACCGGTTTCGAGGAGATACATTTTTGAACAATTACTTTGCTATTCAAAATATTTTAAAACAAAACAATTTAATAATAAAGATAGATGGAGATAAAAATATGAGCAGGATTGCATTTGTTTTTCCGGGACAGGGAGCCCAGTATGTAGGAATGGGGAAAGATTTCTACGAACAGATTCCTGTTTCAAGGAAGGTGATTGATACGGCGTCAGAAGTGACAGGGATTGATATCCCGTCGATTTGTTTTGAGGAAAATGAAAATATCCATATTACAGAATATACGCAGATCGCAATGCTGGCAGTGGAAGCTGCGATGCTTCGCGCGCTGGAAGAAAAAGGAGTGCGTTCTCAGGTAAATGCGGGCTTAAGCCTTGGTGAATACGGCGCGCTGATTGCTTCCGGCGTTATGAGCGAAAGAGACGCTTTCGCAGCAGTCCGCAAGAGAGGGATTCTCATGCAGGAGGCAGTTCCGGAGGGAGGAGCTATGGCTGCGGTTATGGGAACAGATGCAGCTCTCATTGAAGAAATGTGTGAGAAAACACAGGGAATTGTTTCTATTGCCAATTACAACTGCCCAGGACAGATTGTCATTACAGGAGAAAAAGAAGCGGTGGACAGAGCAGGAGAGGCGTTAAAGGAAGCCGGAGCAAGAAGAATCATTCCGTTAAAGGTAAGCGGGCCTTTTCACTCAAAAATGCTGGAAGGAGCAGGGGAAAAGCTTGGTGAAGCCCTGAAAGACGTAGAACTTTGTGATTTCACTACTCCTTATGTGACAAATGTCACGGCGCAGTATGTCAAAGAGCCGTCTTTGGTAAAGGAACTTCTTGTACAGCAGGTTTCTTCTTCTGTGCGCTGGCAGCAGTGTGTGGAAAAAATGCTGGAAGAAGGCGTGGATACGTTTATTGAGATTGGACCGGGAAAAACGCTTGCAGGATTTATGAAAAAAATTGACAGGACAGTGAAAGTCCTTAACGTGGAAAAAGTAGAAGATTTGGAAAAAGCAGCAAAGGAGTGCCTTTAAATGTTGGAAAATAAAGTAGCTCTCGTCACAGGGGCAAGCAGGGGAATTGGCCGTGAGATTGCAATGACGCTTGCAAAAGAAGGGGCGTCTGTTATTATAAATTATAACGGTTCCCGGGAACGGGCAGAAGAAGTAAAAAACAGTATTGAGTCAGAAGGGGGAAAAGCATTCCTTTATCCGTGCGACGTCAGTGATTTTCAGAGCTGTGAGGCGATGGCAAAGGACATCGTCAAAACTCACGGAAGACTGGATATTCTGGTGAACAATGCGGGAATTACCCGTGACAATCTGATTATGAAAATGAAAGAAGAAGATTTTGACGCAGTGCTGAATGTTAATTTAAAAGGAACTTTCAATACGATACGTCATTTTTCAAGGCAGATGCTGAAACAAAAAAGCGGAAAAATCATCAACATTTCCTCTGTTTCCGGTATTTTGGGAAATGCGGGACAGGCTAATTATGCAGCGTCAAAGGCGGGAGTAATCGGTCTTACGAAAACTATGGCAAGAGAGCTTTGCAGCCGTGGAATTACGGTAAACGCAGTTGCACCCGGATTTGTTGAGACAGAAATGACAGAGGTTCTTTCCGAGGATATAAAAGAGGCAGCATGTAAACAGATTCCGCTGGGAAGATTCGGGAAGCCGTCGGAGATTGCCGCGATGGTGGCATTTCTGGCTTCCGAAAAAGCAGATTATATTACAGGTCAGGTCATCAGTGTAGACGGCGGCATGAACATATAGGAGGTTTTTATGCGCAGAGTAGTAATTACAGGAATGGGGGCGATTACCCCGATTGGTTTAAATGTGGAAGAATTCTGGGAGAATGTCAAAAAAGGGGAAATTGGATTTGGTGAGATTTCTTATTTTGATACGACAGATTTCAAAGCGCATCTGGCAGCGGAAGTAAAGGGATTTCAGGCAAAAGATTTCATGGATTTCAAGGCTGCCAAACGTATGGCGCCGTTTTGCCAGTTTGCTGTTGCAGCGGCAAAGGAGGCAATGAAGGAGTCAGGTCTTGACATGGAAAAAGAAGATGCTTTCCGTGTAGGATGTAGTCTGGGAAGCGGAATCGGCAGCCTTCAGGTTGTGGAGACTGCGCACAAAACCCTGACAGAAAAGGGGCCGAACCGAATTAATCCGCTTCTTGTCCCTCTTATGATTTCCAACATGGCGGCAGGAAATGTTTCTATCCAGCTTGGACTCAGAGGAAAAAATATTAACGTAGTGACTGCCTGTGCAACAGGTACTCATTCCATTGGAGAGGCGTTCAGAAGTATTCAGTGTGGAGATGCAGACGTTATGTTTGCTGGCGGAACGGAAGCTGCGATTACTCCAATCGGTCTTGGTGGATTTGCTGCCCTTACTGCGCTTTCCACATCTACAGATCCGAAAAGATGTTCCGTACCTTTTGACAAGGAGAGAGACGGCTTCGTAATGGGTGAAGGCGCAGGTGTTCTTGTTCTGGAAGAGCTGGAACATGCAAAGGCGCGCGGTGCAAAAATTCTTGCAGAGGTGGTAGGATACGGAGCAACGGCAGACGCTTATCACATCACTTCTCCGATTGAAGACGGTTCCGGAGCTGCAAGGGCAATGGAAGATGCGATAAAAGAAGCCGGAATTTCCACAGATGACGTCTGGTATATCAATGCACATGGAACAAGTACACATCACAATGATTTTTTTGAGACAAAGGCGATTAAAACTGTATTTGGAGAACATGCAGGGGAAATGAAAATCAACTCCACCAAATCCATGATCGGACATCTTCTGGGGGCAGCCGGAGCAGTGGAAGCCATTGCCTGTGTAAAAGAGCTCCAGGAAGGCTTTATCCATGAAACAGTTGGCTATCAGGTGCCGGATGAAGAATGTGATCTTGACTATGTAACAAAAGGGCCGGTAGAGATGGATATTCAGTATGCACTGAGCAATTCTCTTGGGTTTGGAGGTCACAACGCAGCAATTCTTCTGAAAAAATATGCAGAATAACAGGAAATACCTGTAATTAGGAGACGAAAAATGGAATTTGGGCAGATTATAGATCTTATAAAGGCAGTCAGTGATTCTAATCTGACAGAGTTCGAGATTCAGGACGGAGAGACAAAAATCTCCATGGAAACAAACAAAGAGACAAAGCAGATTACAGTGACAGCTCCTCTGGTGCAGCCTCAGCTTTCGGCAGTACAGCCGGCTGCGGTTCAGGAAGAAGAAAAAGCAGAAGAGAAAACAGGAAACATAGTGAAATCACCGCTGGTTGGAACCTTTTATCAGTCTGCATCTCCGGAAAGCGAGCCTTTCGTCAAAGAAGGAGATACTGTAAAAAAAGGACAGGTTCTCGGAATCGTGGAAGCGATGAAATTAATGAATGAGATTGAATCAGAATATGACGGGACAGTGAAAGAGATTCTTGTAAAAAACGAGCAGATGGTGGAATTCGGACAGCCGATGTTCGTGATCGGGTAGTAAAGGAGGAATACGGTTATGAAGTTGTCAACAAAAGAAATTATGGAAATTATTCCCCACAGACAGCCGTTTCTGTTAATTGATACGATTGAGGAACTGGAACCCGGAGTACGCGCAGTGGGACGAAAATGCGTGACGTATAATGAACCGTTTTTTGGAGGGCATTTTCCGCAGGAGCCGGTAATGCCGGGAGTTCTGATCGTGGAAGCGCTCGCGCAGACAGGAGCTGTAGCGATTTTAAGCAAACCGGAAAATAAGGGGAAAATCGCATATTTCGGTGCGATAAACAATGCAAAATTCAAGACAAAGGTAGTCCCCGGAGATGTACTTTTTCTGGAAGTTGAAATCATTAAGGAGAAAGGACCGATTGGCGTCGGCAGGGCAAAGGCGGTAAATCAGGACGGTAAGGTTGCCGTTGTGGCAGAGCTTACCTTTGCAGTAGGAGCATAACAGATGTTTAGTAAAATTTTGATTGCAAACCGCGGAGAAATTGCGGTGCGTATCATTCGCGCATGTCGGGAAATGGGAATCCGCACAGTTGCGGTTTATTCTGAGGCAGACAGAGACGCTCTTCACACACAGCTTGCAGATGAGGCGGTCTGTATCGGCAGGGCGCCCTCTTCGGACAGCTATCTGAATATGGAACGTATATTAAGCGCTACTGTAGCCACGAAGGCGCAGGCGATTCATCCGGGATTTGGATTTCTCTCCGAAAACAGCCGTTTTGTAGAAATGTGCCGGAAATGTAATGTTACGTTTATCGGTCCTTCAGCGGAAGTTATTTCAAGAATGGGAAATAAATCTGAGGCAAAAAATACGATGCGTCAGGCTGGGGTGCCTGTTGTTCCCGGAACAGAGGAGCCTGTTTTTACTGTGGAGGAAGCCAGAAAGGCGGCGGAGCAGATTGGGTATCCGGTGATGATTAAGGCATCCTCAGGAGGCGGTGGAAAAGGAATGCGTGTAGCTGGAAATGAGGAAGAATTTGAAAAACTTTTCTGTACCGCACAGCAGGAATCTATTCGTTCTTTCGCAGACGATACCATGTATCTGGAAAAATTTGTAGAATGTCCGAGACATGTAGAGGTGCAGATTGTAGCGGATAAGTTTGGCAATGTGGTACATCTCGGAGAGCGTGACTGTTCGATTCAGAGACGTCACCAGAAATTAATAGAGGAATCCCCATGCTCAGCTCTTTCGGAGGAGCTTCGCAAAAAAATGGGAGATACCGCAGTGAGAGCAGCGAAAGCAGTGGGATACGAAAGCGCGGGAACCATTGAGTTTCTTCTGGACAAATCAGGAGAATTTTACTTTATGGAAATGAATACCAGAATTCAGGTAGAGCATCCTGTTTCCGAGTTTGTGTCCGGTGTGGATTTAATCAAAGAACAGATTCGTGTGGCAGCAGGGGAGCCGCTCAGTGTTGCACAGGAGGATATTGTTCTTCGCGGACATGCAATTGAGTGCAGAATCAATGCAGAAGATCCGGAAAATCATTTTATGCCCTGTCCGGGAACGATTACAAATCTTCACCTGCCTGGTGGAAATGGTGTGCGAATGGATACGGCAGTTTTTAACGGATACACAATTCCACCTAACTACGATTCCATGATTGTGAAGGTTATCGTGTATGACCGTGACCGTCCAAGTGCAATCAGAAAGATGGTCAGTACACTGGGGGAAGTAGTAATCGAGGGTGTGAAGACAAATATTGATTTTCAGTATGAGCTTTTAAATACCCCTGATTTTCAGGAAGGAAATATTACAACGGGATTTATTCCGGAACATTATCCGGATTTATAATTTATCTTAGTAACAGGAACAATCCGGAGTTATTGTTAAAAATAGGAGTACGAAAATGGCAGACTTGAGAAAATTTTTTAAAAAGACAGCGCCGAAAGAAGAAGCGGAAGCCGTTCCTTCCGTACCTGAGGGCTTATGGGTGAAATGTCCGAAATGCGGAGAGACTGTTTATAAGGAGGACGTTCGCAATCATTCCTACGTTTGTCCAAAATGCGGCGGATATTTCCGTATTAAGGCAAAGACGAGAATTCGTTCTCTTGTAGATGAGGGGTCTTTTTCAGAATGGTTTGCAGGAATTGAAAACAGCAATCCGCTGGAGTATCCGGGCTATCCTGAAAAAATCGGGAAGCTGAAGGAAAAAACACATCTCGATGAAGCCGTTCTTATAGGGGAGGCTTCCATAGGCGGAATAAAGACCGTTATCGGCGTGATGGACGCAAGATTTATGATGGCAAGTATGGGATATGTTGTGGGGGAAAAAATCACAAGAGCTTTTGAAGAAGCGGCAAAACGCAAAATGCCGGTGATTTTGTTCTGCTGTTCCGGCGGAGCCAGAATGCAGGAGGGTATGGTATCGCTGATGCAGATGGCTAAAACTTCTGCAGCGATCAAACGCCATTCAAAAGCAGGGCTGCCTTATTTTTCGGTTTTGACAGACCCTACAACAGGGGGAGTGACTGCAAGTTTTGCCATGCTGGGAGACTTGATTCTTGCAGAACCGGGGGCGCTGGTAGGGTTTGCAGGTCCCCGTGTAATCGCGCAGACTATCGGGCAGAAGCTTCCGGAAGGATTCCAAAGGCCGGAGTTTCTTCTGGAACATGGTATAATTGATGGAATTGTGCCAAGGGAAGATATGAAAAAGACATTAATCCGGCTTTTAAAAATGCACAGTTTCAATGGCGGATATGGAGATTTTCCGATGGAGAAGCCTGCAAGGGAGATTGAAACTTTCGGAAAGAAGAAAAAAGCGAAAAAATCAGGTACGCTTTCTGCCTGGGAAAGGGTGCAGATTGCAAGAAGCAGCAGCCGGCCTTCTGCGCTTGCATATATTTCTGCTATCTTTGATGATTTTATGGAAGTTCACGGGGACAGAGCTTTTCGTGACGATGGGGCAGTTGTAGGCGGTATTGCGTCTTTGGACGGACAGCCTGTGACTGTGATCGGGATTCAAAAGGGAAGAACCACGAAAGAGAACATCAGCAGAAACTTCGGAATGCCTTCTCCGGAAGGGTATCGCAAGGCGCTTCGCCTTATGAAACAGGCGGAGAAGTTTGGAAGAGCGGTAATTACATTTATTGATACTCCGGGAGCATTCTGCGGACTGGAGGCAGAGGAGCGCGGGCAGGGAGAAGCCATTGCCCGAAATCTTATGGAAATGTCAGACCTAAAAGTTCCGGTACTCTCCATTGTGATCGGAGAGGGCGGAAGCGGAGGTGCTCTTGCGCTTGCTGTGGGAAATGAGGTGTGGATGATGGAAAATGCCACGTATACGATTCTTTCCCCGGAGGGCTTTGCTTCAATCTTGTGGAAAGACAGCAGAAAGGCGCCTGAGGCAGCAGAGGTGATGAAGGTAACGGCAGCGCAGCTCATAGAAATGGGCATGATAGAGCGAATTATTCCGGAGGAGTCTCCGGCAGAAGAAGAAAATCTCGATGAGATTTCCGAGTATATGAAAATCTGCATGAAAAAATTCCTGAAACAGTTTAAAGATAAAAGCGGCGAAGCAATCGCTGCCGGAAAATACGACAGATTCAGAGGTCTGTAAATGTGAGCCCCGCCTGAGTGCGGGGCTTAAACTATGTAAAAATTCTATAGACATAGAGGGGGAATTGGGTATATAATACTGAACTGTGGGTACATTTATACCCGCTATTTCATAGTAAAAATGGAAGAATACCTGCTGGAAGGAAACAGACGGCAGATAAAGTATAGGAGATAAGTTATGAGTAAACTGAGAACAAGATTTGCACCAAGCCCAACAGGAAGAATGCATGTAGGTAATTTAAGAACTGCTTTATATGCATATCTGATTACCAAGCATGAGGGAGGAGATTTTATCCTCCGTATCGAAGATACAGACCAGCAGCGTTACGTGGAAGGAGCGGTAGACATCATCAACCGCACCATGGAAAAGACAGGTCTTCTTCACGATGAAGGACCGGATAAAGACAAGGGCTTCGGACCTTACGTTCAGAGTGAGCGTCAGGCATCCGGTATTTATCTGAAATATGCGAAACAGCTCATCGAACAGGGAGACGCATACTATTGTTTCTGCAAGGGTGAAGAGCTGGAGAGTATGAAGCGCGTGGTAGCAGGAAAAGAGATTTCCATTTATGACAAGCGTTGTCTTCATCTTCCGAAAGAAGAGGTAGAGAGACGCCTTGCAGCAGGCGAGTCCTATGTCATCCGTTTCAATATGCCTACAGAAGGCACAACAACCTTCCACGATGTGATTTACGGTGACATTACAGTAAATAATGAGGAAATGGAAGATCTGATTCTGATTAAATCCGACGGATATCCGACTTATAACTTTGCAAATGTAATTGACGACCATTTAATGCAGATCACACATGTGGTAAGAGGAAACGAATACCTTTCTTCTTCTCCGAAATACAATCGTATTTACGAAGCTTTCGGATGGGAAGTTCCGGTATATATACACTGTCCTCTCATCACAGACGAGACACATCAGAAGCTTTCCAAGCGTTCCGGTCACTCCTCTTTCGAAGATTTACTGGAGCAGGGATTTGTTTCCGAGGCGATCATTAATTATGTGGCGCTTCTTGGCTGGAGCCCGTCTGACAACAGAGAGATTTTCACTCTTGAGGAACTGGTAGAAGCCTTTGATTATCATCATATCAATAAATCTCCGGCTGTTTTTGACATCGCGAAGCTTCGTTGGATGAACGGCGAATATATTAAAGCAATGGATCCGGACGTATTTTTTGAAAAAGCCCTTCCATACATGAAGGAAGTGCTGAAAAAAGATTACGATTTCAAAAAAATTGCAGGAATGGTTCAGACAAGAATCGAAACCTTCCCTGATATTCCGGCTCTTATAGATTTCTTTGAAGAAGTACCGGAATATGACAATTCCATGTACTGTCACAAAAAAATGAAAACAAATGAAGAGACATCTCTTGCAGTTTTAAAAGAGGTACTGCCTGTTCTGGAAGCGCAGGAAGATTACAGAAACGATCCGTTATTCGAAACCTTAAGCGCTTTTGTAAAAGAACACGAATATAAGAATGGTTTTGTAATGTGGCCGCTTCGTACTGCTGTTTCCGGCAAACAGATGACACCTGCCGGGGCAACAGAGATTATGGAGATTATCGGCAAAGATGAAACAATTAAACGTGTAAAGGCAGCAATCGAAAAATTAAGCTGAAAAATCATATGAAAAGAAATTCATCTCAAATAAGAGCGATCGCTCACCTGTCAGGACCAATGATGGTGCTGGCAGGTCCCGGTTCGGGGAAGACTTCCGTAATTGTAGAGAGAACTGCATATATGACAGGACAGGGAAAAATACCTGCGTCTTCTGTTCTTGTTGTAACATTTTCAAGAGCTGCGGCTCTGGAGATGCGGGAGCGCTTTTTGAAGTTTGTGGGAAAAGAAAAGAGCGAAGTGACTTTTGGAACCTTTCACGGAATATTTTACGGAATTTTGAAAGCTGCCTATGGACTCGGGGCTGCGAATATACTCTCAGAGGAAGAAAAGTTTGAGATTCTCCGGGAAATGACAGCACTTTACGGACAGGAGATGGAGCAGGAAGGAGATTTTCTGGAAGAAGTAGCAAGAGAGATCAGTGTTGTGAAGGGGGGAGGCATTTCCCTGGAACACTATTATGCATCCTGCTGTTCGGACGAGATTTTTCGTGATATTTTTAAAGGCTATCGAAAAACATTAAAGGCGAGACGGAAGCTGGATTTTGACGATATGATTCTGTGCTGCTATGAGCTGTTCAGACAGAGGAAGGACATTCTTCGAATCTGGCAGAAACGGTTTGCCTATATTCTTGTAGATGAGTTTCAGGATATTAACAGACTTCAGTATGAGATTATCCGTATGCTAGCTGCACCGGAGGATAATCTTTTTATTGTCGGGGACGACGACCAGTCCATTTATCATTTCCGCGGGGCAAGACCGGAGATTATGCTGAATTTTACAAAGGATTACCCAAAAGCGGAAACAGTGCTTCTTGATGTAAATTACCGCTGCTCAAAGGAAATCCTCAAAACCGCGATGGAGGTTATTGACTTCAATAAGAAGCGTTTTAGGAAACAGCTGTCTACACCCAATGAGAAGGGAGAACCGATCAGATATAACGAATTCGAAAATCCGGGACAAGAGTATATTTCTGTTGTATCTGAAATAAGAAAACGAATGGACAGGGGAGAACTGCCGGATGATACCGCCATTCTTCTCAGGACGAATCAGGAGGCAGAGGGTTTGATCAGTGCGCTGATGGAATATCAGGTTCCTTTTATTATGAAGGAGCAGCTGCCAAATCTTTTTCAGCACTGGATATGCAGAAACATTCTTGCATATCTCCATATGGCAGCGGGGGACAGGAGCAGAAAGAACTTTTTAGAGATTATGAACCGCCCCAATCGCTATATAGCACGGGAGGCTCTTCCGGATGCAGTCGTAAGTTTTCGGGCGCTGAAGGAATTTTACAAAGATAAGGACTGGATGTGCGACAGAATCACCACAATGGAAACTCATCTTCGTATTTTGGGGACAATGGCGCCTTTTGCCCAGATAAATTTCATCAGAAAGGGAATGGGTTACGAAGAATACTTGCGTGAATACGCACAATATCGTAAAATAAAACCGGAAGAACTGCTGGAAACACTTGACCGTATTCAGGAGAGCGCAAAAGGGATGAAGAGTCTGGAAGACTGGGAAGCCTATATGGAGGATTACACAAAGAAACTTTCTGAACAGGCGAAGAAGCAAAAAGGCCGGGGGCAGGGAGTGACAGTATCAACGCTCCATGCTGTGAAAGGGCTGGAATTTAACGTTGTATATATCCTGAATGTAAACGAGGGGAATATCCCCTACAAAAAAGCAGTTCTTGCAGAGGCGTTGGAGGAAGAGCGCAGGCTGTTTTATGTCGGCATGACAAGAGCGAAAAAAAGGCTTGTGTTGTGCAGCGTGAAACGCCAGTACGACAGAGAAATGGAACCTTCAAGATTTCTTGAGGAGGCAGGCTTATGAATAAAGGTGTCATTTATTTTACGGAAATAGAAGAGGATTATAAAAATAAGCATCTGGAGCATATGATCGGTGAGAAGCTTTTGGAAACAGGGCTTAAAAGAGAATATGGGTATGAACTGGAATTTGAACCCAGAGCGGAAGGGGAGCATGGCAAGCCATTTCTGTCCCTGCGTCCGGAAATTCATTATAATATCAGCCATTCCGGTAAATATGTTTTCTGTATTCTTGCAGATCAGGAGGTCGGAATCGACGTTCAGGTTCACAGAAAGGCGAATTATAACAGAATGCTGGAGCGGATGGTTCCTGCAGAAATGATTCGGGAAATCCTCGACGGGGACGAACCGGTAAAAGCTTTTTTTACCCAGTGGGTGCTGCGGGAAGCTTATATAAAATGGACGGGAGAAGGTCTGTCCAGAGATATGCGGACAATCCCCATGAATGAGGGCTGTTGGACACTTCTTGACATGGAAGACGGGTACAGCGGCGCAGTGTGGGCAATGAATCCTATGGAATTGAGATGGGAGCATGTAAAAGTGATCCTTTAGGATGGAAACAGCTACGCATAAAAAAAGATTGTCCACATATATTACAAGTAGAGAGGTGAGACGATATAGAAGGTCAGCAGATTGAGAATCTTTTTGCCGGAAATATCCGGCAGAGACTTATGGATGCAAATCTTGATTATGATAAATTATATGAAATACGTCTCCGTGTGGGAAGACCTCTGTTTCTGACTTACGATGGCGGAGAATGTTTTCTGCGTAAGCCGGGAGAAGAGCAGTATCTTGTCACAAGGGAGGATTTACAGGAAACTCTGGAGTACGTCAGCGGCTATTCTCTTTATGCTTATGAGGATGAAGTGCGTCAGGGTTTTTTGAGCGTACAGGGTGGACATCGTGTGGGAGTCACAGGAAAGGTGATTCTGGACGGCGGTCAGGTGAAAGGAATGAAATATATTTCCTGCATCAATGTACGCCTTGCCCATGAGATTAAGGGCGCTGCAGACGAGGTGATGCCGTATCTCAGAAGAGGGAAAGACGCAGTGAATACTCTTATTATTTCCCCTCCCCGCTGCGGAAAGACAACGCTGCTTCGCGATATTATCCGCCAGTTAAGCAACGGCACGGAGGAACAGCCGGGGCTTACTGTGGGAGTAGTGGATGAAAGAAGTGAGCTTGCCGGATGCTATCAGGGAATACCGCAGAACGATTTGGGGATGCGCACGGATATTCTGGACGGATGTCCGAAGGCGGAAGGGATGCAGATGCTTGTTCGTTCTATGTCTCCTGATGTGGTGGCTGTGGACGAGCTTGGCTGTGAGGAGGATTTCCATGCAGTGGAATCCGTCATTCACTGCGGCTGCAAGCTGATTGCAACTGTACACGGCTATTCTCTTGACGATGTGCTGAACCAGCCGTTCTTTCATAAACTGATGACAGAACGGGTATTTGAGCGTTACATCATCCTTGGAAAAAGAGACAGGGCAGGTTATGTGGAAGGAATTTTTGACAGAAACGGAAATCCCTGTATGAAAATGAGTGCATATGCTTAGAATTTATGGCCTGATTCTGATTGTTGTGTCCGGCGCCGGACTTGGCTTTGCAAAAAGCCGGGAATTAAGCGCGGGACTGAAAGCAAAGGAAATGCTTCTTCGCATGGTGATTTTGCTGAAGGGGGAGATTCGCTGCAGAAATGCGTCTCTTTCTGATGCAATGGCAGGAGCGGCGGCGAAGCTTCCCGGTGTCTATGGGACGTTTCTGCGAAAGACCGCACAGGAGACAGAGGAACGCAGAGGTCAGAACTTTGGTATGATTTTTCGCAAAAATGCAGAACTATATTTAAAGGAGCTTAGGCTTCGAAAGGAAGAACAGGAACAGTTATTTTCCCTGGGCGACCACCTTGGCTATCTGGATTTTGAGATGCAGATGAGGCAGCTTGAACTTTACGAGAGAGAAGTGGAGGAATCCATCAGAACACTTAAGAGTCAGTTGCCGGAGAGAAAAAAGGTGTGTACAAGCCTGGGGATTCTTTTTGGTATTTTACTTGCAGTTCTGGTGTTTTAAGAAGAAAGGAGGATGTGTTGGAGGTCAGTATTATTTTTAAAATCGCGGCAGTGGGAATTCTGGTCTCCGTTCTCTCCCAGGTTCTGAAACACAGCGGAAGGGAGGAGCAGGCGTTTCTTGTAAGCCTTGCGGGGCTTTTGATGGTGCTATTCTGGATTGTGCCCTACATTTATGAGCTGTTCGAGAGCATAAAACAGCTTTTCATATTGTAAAGGAGGCAGCCGGAATCTATGGATATTGTAAAAATTTCACTTCTTGGCGTGTGCGGTGTGATGCTTGGCTTTTTGCTGAAAAGTACAAAACCGGAGTACGCCTCTTTTATTACCATGGCAATCGGTCTTTTGATACTTGGGCTTGCCGTGGGGAAAGTCACTTACCTTTTTCACACACTGGATAAAATCAGAGAAAGTCTTCCCATAGACGGAAATTATATTTCCACTCTGGTAAAAATGATTGGAATTACCTATATTGGGCAGTTTTCATCCTCCATATGTAAGGATGCGGGCTATCAGGCTATCGGAAGCCAGATTGAACTGTTCTGCAAGTTGTCCGTGATGGTCTTAAGTATGCCGGTTCTTCTGGCGCTTCTTGAAACAATACAGGAGTTCCTTGTATGATAAGGCGGCTGGAGATATGGGTGGCTGTGCTCTGTATCGTTATGTTTGTAAGGACGGAGGCAAGGGCTTCAGAGACAGGACAGACTGAGGGAGGAGAAGAATCTTCTTTTACTGTGGAACTGGAGGAAGAACTGATTGACAGTCTGGAGCTTGAGGGAGTCCAGAACATGATAGACGATATGCTTGGAAAGAATGACTTTTCTTTCAAAGAAGCACTGAAAAAACTGATGACAGGAAAAGAAGTCCTTTCAAAAGAGGCGGCGTGGGAACTTCTGCGCGGTCTTTTTTTCTCCGGATATGAACGGGAGAAGGGGACGTTTTTCAGAATTCTTCTTCTGGTCCTTCTGGCGGCAGTTTTTTCAAATTTTGCAGATATATTTGAAAACGGGCAGATTGGGACAGTAAGCTTTTATGCGGTATATCTGCTTCTTTTTATGATGCTTATGGAGAATTTTTCTGTTCTTGGCAGCAGTCTTTCGGAAAATCTTTTCAGGCTTTCGAAGTTTATGGAGGTTCTGGCTCCTGCTTATTTTATGACTGTGGCAGCGGCAGGGGGAGCCTGTACAGCAGCTGTTTTCTATGAGGGAGTTCTCCTTCTTGTATGGATGATTCAATGGGTTCTGCTCACGATTCTTCTGCCGGGAACAAATTTATATATTCTTCTGAAGCTGGTAAATCACCTGTCGAGGGAGGAAATGCTCAGTAAGATGGCTGAACTGCTGGAAACGGCAATAAACTGGGGATTAAAAACCCTGATAGGCTTTGCCCTTGGTCTTCAGGTTGTAAAAAATTTGATCGCGCCTGTGATGGACTCCCTGAAACGAAGCGCCCTGGGAAAGACTGCGGGCGCTATTCCCGGAATCGGAAATGCGGTGAATACAGTTACAGAGCTGATACTGACAAGCGCTGTGCTGGTGCGCAACAGCTTCGGTGTGGCAGTGCTCATTGTGCTGATTCTCATAGGAATCCATCCATTGGTACATCTGGGAATGCTTTCCCTTTCGTATCGGTTTCTGGCTGCGCTTGCACAGCCGGTATCTGACAAAAGGATTGTGGGCGCTTTAAGTACCTTCGGGGAAGGATGCGCCATTTTGCTTCGGATTCTGATTACTGCGGAAGCTCTGTGTATGCTGACATTTCTGGTTTTGATGGCGGGAACGGGATAAGGAAAATTTATGAAAGAGGAATTATATCAGTGGGTAAAAAATATTGCGGTCTTTTATATTTTGTTATCCGCAGCCATACATCTGGTACCGGATGGAAAATATGAGAAGTATGTCCGTTTTTTTATGGGGCTTCTGCTGCTCTTTATGATGAGCACTCCTGTTTTTTCTCTGTTAGGTCAGGGGGGGAATCTGATGGAAAGCTTCAGAGCGAATTTTGCAAAAGAAAACAGGATACGGGAGCAGGAGGAATTTGCCAATCTTCAGGAAATCTACCTGGAGAATGGGTATGAGCTGGAGCTTGAGAAAAAAATCGGAGCGTCTCTGAAAAAAAGAGGCATAGGTTTGGCAGAAGTAAAAGTAAATATAGAAGGGGAGAACTTAAAGGCAGTTCTGTGTCTGGAAAAAAAGCCGACCCCTCAGGAAGAAAGGGGAATCAGGGATGGACTTCTGGAAGATTGCGAGATCGGGGAAGGAGAGTATGAAATTAAAATTTCGGAACCTGGGAACCGGACAGTGGGTAGTGTTTCTTCTGTTGGGACTGCTTCTGGCAGTGGCAGCTCTTCCGGTATCCCATAAAGAAGAAAAGAAGGCGCAGCAGGAAAGTGTGCATCAGGAGGAAAATACAGTTCTTGAAGAGAAACTGAGAGCCCTTTTGTCGGAAGTGGAGGGGGTAGGAGAGGTGAAGGCTATGGTGATGGCAGATGAAGAAAAAGATGCAGGCGGCTTTTATTATTCCGGAACGCCGAAGGTGACAGGGGTGCTCATTGCAGCAGAGGGGGCAGACCGTCCTGTTGTAGTCAGGGAGATTCAGGAGGCTGTCCAGGCATTATTTCAAGTGGAAGCTCATAAAATCAAAGTAATGAAATTGAAATAAGGAGAGCAGGCGTGAAAAAAATTATGAAAAAGAATCAGATGATTATCACATCTCTTGCGATTCTGATCGCTGTGGCGGGATATCTGAATTTCGCAGATGTGGATCTGGGACTTAAGGATCAGGAAGTAAGTACAGAGGGAAGCAGCATCCTGGAGGATGTGGATTTTGACTTGACAGATGAAACAGCCCTTCTGGATGAGAACGGGGCAGATGGCAGTCTTGAGGATATGGAAGGACAGCAGACAGAAACTCCGGGAGAAGCCGTACTTACAGGTTCTATGAATTTTGCAGCCCAGGCTCGTTTGAGCAGAGAACAGATTCGTTCGCAGAACAAAGCAGATTTACAGGATATTATCAATAACCAGGAACTTCAGGATGAACAGAAGCAGACTGCGGTCAATACAATGGTTTCCATGACAGAGCTGACAGAAAAAGAGGCGGCGGCAGAGCTTCTTCTTGAAGCAAAGGGATTTCAGAATGTAGTTGTGAATTTGACAGGAGAGACGGCAGATATCGTGGTGCCGGACAGTCAGCTTTCTCTGGCGCAGCGTGCGCAGATTGAGGATATTGTGAAACGTAAAACAGGGATAGCGGCAGAACAGATTGTAATTACACCTCTTAGTGAGAGCAGTGAGGATACAGCGGAGGGAACAGAGGCGGAGTCAGATACAGAGGCTGCTGATTCCGATGTGATTTATGAGGAACAGGTTGAATAGTGGTGAAAGCCCCTTGACAGTCAAGCCTTCTATATAATAGAATAAAGAGTCAAAATGATTATTACGATGAAAGATATAGTTTTTAGGAGGCCAAACGTGTCGAAGTATACGAAAGAAATAGAAAAGAGAAGAACATTTGCCATCATTTCTCACCCTGACGCAGGTAAAACTACATTAACAGAAAAATTCCTGCTGTATGGCGGAGCTATCAATCTTGCCGGAAGTGTAAAAGGCAAGGCAACCGCCCGCCATGCAGTTTCAGACTGGATGGAAATTGAAAAGGAAAGAGGTATTTCTGTAACATCTTCTGTTCTGCAGTTCCACTATGACGGCTACTGCATCAACATTCTGGATACACCGGGCCATCAGGATTTCTCCGAGGATACCTACCGTACTCTTATGGCAGCAGATTCCGCAGTCATGGTCATTGATGCTTCCAAGGGTGTTGAGGCGCAGACAAGAAAGCTTTTTAAAGTATGTGTAATGCGCCATATTCCGATTTTTACCTTTATCAATAAGCTGGACAGGGATGCAAACGATACCTTTGACCTTCTTGATGAGATTGAGAAGGAACTGGGAATCGCTACCTGCCCGATTAACTGGCCGATTGGATCAGGTAAGAAATTCCGCGGTGTATACGACCGTGATATGAAGAAGGTGCTGACTTTCTCTGATACCCAGAAGGGTACAAAAGAAGGTGTCATTGAAGAAATTGATCTGGACGACAGCCGCATTGATGAGATTATGGATGAGGATCAGAAGGAGCAGCTTCTGGATGAAATCGAGCTTCTGGACGGAGCCAGCGCAGAGTTCGATATGGAGCTTGTAAGCAAAGGAGAACTGACTCCTGTATTTTTTGGTTCTGCGCTTACAAACTTCGGTGTGGAGACTTTTCTTGAGCATTTCCTCAAGATGACATCCTCTCCTCTTGCGAGAATGGCAGACTGCGGAGAAGTCGACCCGATGGACGATGACTTTTCAGCTTTTGTGTTTAAAATTCAGGCAAATATGAATAAAGCCCACAGAGACAGAATTGCGTTTATGCGTATCTGCTCCGGCAAATTTGACGCATCTCAGGAGGTATACCACGTTCAGGGAGACAAAAAAATGCGTCTTCTTCAGCCGCAGCAGATGATTGCGGAATCCCGTCACGTTGTAGATGAGGCTTACGCAGGCGATATTATCGGCGTTTTTGACCCGGGTATTTTTTCCATCGGCGATACGATCTGCGCGCCGGGCAAAAAGTTTGCGTTCGAGGGAATCCCTACCTTTGCGCCGGAGCATTTCGCCAGAGTGCGCCAGCTTGATACCATGAAGCGTAAACAGTTTGTAAAAGGTATTAATCAGATTGCGCAGGAAGGTGCAATTCAGATTTTTCAGGAGTTTAATACAGGTATGGAGGAAATTATCGTTGGAGTAGTCGGCGTGCTGCAGTTCGATGTTCTGAAATACCGTCTGGAGAACGAGTACAATGTGGAAATCCGTCTGGAGAACCTGCCTTATGAGCATATCCGCTGGATTGCGAATAAAGAGGAAGTCAATGTGGAGAAGATTGTCGGAACATCAGATATGAAGAAAGTAACAGACCTGAAAGGCAATCCACTTCTCCTTTGGGTGAATGCATGGAGCGTGGGAATGACCCTTGACCGAAATCCTGGTCTTGTGCTGACAGAATTCAGCAAATAATGAAATTGGAAATAATGAAATAACCCTTTTATTTTATTCGCCTATTTGGTATAATATACAAAGATTATAAAACTGTGAAGGTACAGCGATTACCGGTTATAAATAAATCTGTAGGAGGGTTTTCACATGACAGAAAAGAGAACAACATATAAAATACAGGACTTAGGCGGTGTTGGTGAAGTTCACATTGCAGATGAAGTAGTTGCAATCGTGGCTGGTCTGGCAGCGACAGAAGTGGAAGGTGTTGCATCCATGGCAGGTCATATTACCAATGAGCTGGTAAGCAAGCTTGGTATGAAGAACCTGTCCAGAGGTGTGAGAGTCACCGTTCTTGAGGGTGTAGTCACAGTAGATCTGAACTTGAATATTGAGTACGGAAGGAATGTTCTGGAAGTAAGCAAGAAGGTTCAGGAGAAGGTAAAATCATCCATTGAGAATATGACAGGACTTGAAGTTGCAGATGTAAACATCCGCATTGTCAGTGTAGATATGGAGAATGAAAAAGGAAAGTAACCCTTTCCTTTTTTCTATATAAAAGACGAACTGGTACTAGGAGGATATATGCGTAGAAGAGAACAGAGAGAACATATCTTTAAACTATTATTTATGGCTGAATTTAATTCTGAGGAAGAGATGGATGAGCAGCTTGCCATGTATTTCGACAGCCTGGAAGAAATAGAAGAAAAAGATACGGAATACATGAGTGAAAAATATAAAAATGTGCTGGAACATCTGGGAGAGATTGATGAGCTTCTTAACGAGACAAGTAAGGGCTGGAAGACGAAACGTATGAGCCGTGTGGATTTAACTGCTCTTCGTCTGGCTGTTTACGAGCTGAAATTCGATACTGATGTTCCTACAGGCGTTGCCATCAATGAGGCGGTAGAGCTTGCGAAACGCTTCGGAGGCGAGGCATCAGGTTCTTTTGTAAATGGTATTCTGGGTAAAATTGCCCGCGTAGAAGAATGAAAAATGTTTATTCTGTAGGACAGGTGAACCGCTATGTAAAGAATATGTTCACACAGGATTTTTTTCTGCAGAAGGTTTATGTGAAGGGAGAAGTATCCAACTGTAAATACCATACCAGCGGACATGTCTACTTTTCCCTTAAGGATGAGGCAGGTACTCTTACCTGCGTGATGTTTGCAGGGCAGCGCAGAGGACTTTCTTTTCGGATGAAAGACGGAGATAAGGTGGTTGTGGGCGGCTCTGTGGATGTTTACGAAAGGGACGGACGCTATCAGCTTTATGCAAAGGAGATTACGCTGGAAGGAGCCGGCGCTCTGTATGTAAGATTCCTTGCCCTGAAGCAGGAGCTTGAGGATATGGGAATGTTTGCGCAGGAATATAAGCAGCCGATTCCCAGATTTATCAGACGCCTTGGCGTAGTGACAGCCCCGACAGGAGCGGCAGTTCAGGATATCCGGAATATTTCTTACAGAAGGAATCCTTATCTTCAGATTATTCTTTATCCGGCCCTTGTACAGGGGGAAGGCGCGGCTGACAGCATTGTGAAGGGAATCCATATGCTGGATGAGGCAGGAGTGGACGTAATCATAGTTGGAAGAGGCGGCGGGTCGATTGAGGATTTGTGGGCTTTTAATGAAGAGAGCGTAGCCCGCGCTATTTTTGAATGCAGAACTCCGGTAATATCTGCGGTGGGACATGAGACAGATTTTACCATTGCGGATTTTGTGGCAGATCTCCGCGCGCCGACACCTTCGGCAGCGGCAGAGCTGGCAGTGGACGATTACAGAAGTATTGTAGAGGCAGCGGCATCTTACGGGGAGCGGCTGCATCGTGCCATATGGGGGAAACTTGATTTACAGAGGAGCAGGCTGGACACCTGTAAGACAAGATTTATGTATTTAAGCCCGGAGAACAGAATCAGGGAGATGCGACAGAAGCTTCTTGATCTGGAAGAGGAAATTCAGGGAGCTATGGAGAGCAGAATCGGGGATAAAAGACATAGGCTTGCAGTTTATCTGGAGCGATTTACCGGACTTTCCCCTCTTCGTAAGCTGAATCAGGGATATTCCTATGTGGCGGACAAAAATAAAAATGCAGTGACAAGTGTAGAACAGGCAAAGGTCGGAGACAGACTGTTCATTTCAGTCACTGATGGATGCATGGAAACAGAGGTACGCAGTATCAGAAAGGAGGAGAGGATTCATGGCGGAAATTAAGAATACGCAGGAAGAGGAATTAAGCCTGGAGGAGGCATTTCAGGAACTGGATATTCTGGCACAGAAGCTTGAGGACAGAGAGACTTCCCTTGAGGATTCCTTCCTTCTCTATCAGCAGGGAATGGAGCTTCTGAAGTTCTGTAACGGGAAACTGGACACTGTGGAAAAAAAGATGCTGCAGATGAATGAGGATGGAACATTTAGTGAATTTTCAAGAGGAATTAAATAAGAGAACACAGGCAGCAGAAACTGTTTTAAAGAAATATCTTCCGAAAGAGGAAGGGTTTGCTGTAACGATGGCTCAGGCGATGAATTACAGTATGCTGGCAGGCGGAAAGCGTTTAAGACCTGTGCTGATGCAGGAAACTTATCGCCTTTTTGGGGGCAGTGAAGAGGTTGTGGAGCCATTCATGGCTGCGATGGAGATGATTCACACGCATTCACTGATTCACGATGACCTTCCGGCTCTTGATAATGACGATTACAGAAGAGGACGGCTTACAACCCATAAGGTATATGGAGAAGCAATGGGTGTGTTAAGCGGTGTAGCGCTGCTGAATTATTCCTATGAGGTAATGCTGACTGCTTTTGATATGACAAAGGAAAAAGACAGGGTTATCAGAGCGCTTCGTATTATGGCAGATAAGACGGGAATTCATGGAATGCTCGGCGGTCAGAGTGTGGACGTGGAAAATGACGGCAAACCGGTAAAAAAAGAAGTTCTGGATTACATTTATCAAAATAAAACATCAGCTCTTATTGAGTGTGCAATGATGACAGGTGCAGTTCTTGCCGGAGCGCCGGAAGAAGCTGTGAAAGTTATAGAGGAGGCTGCACGAGGTATCGGTCTTACATTCCAGATTCAGGATGATATTCTGGATGTGACAAGTACCAGCGAGGAATTGGGAAAGCCGGTTCACAGCGATGAGAAAAATAACAAGGTTACTTATGTGACGCTCTTTGGGCTGGAAGGCGCTAAGAGAGAATCTGCGACGTTTTCCGAGAAAGCGATAAGTCTTCTGGAAAGCCTTGAACAAAAAAATGAATTTCTGAATTTGCTTGTTGCAAAACTTGTAAATCGCAGAAAATGAAAGAAGGATACGAATGATTCTGGAAAAAATTAAGGTGCCTAATGATATTCACAAGATACCACTGGCTGATTTTCCACTGCTGGCTGATGAAATAAGGGAGTTTCTTATTAAATCCGTAAGTGAGACCGGAGGACACCTGGCATCGAATCTGGGAGTGGTAGAGTTGACTCTTGCCCTGCACAATGTGCTGGATTTCCCACAGGATAAACTGATCTGGGATGTGGGGCATCAGGCTTATACACACAAGATTCTTACCGGCAGAAAAGAGGAATTTAAGAATCTTCGTAAAGAAGGGGGACTGAGCGGATTCCCGAAGCGAAGTGAGAGTGACTGTGATTCTTTTGATACAGGACACAGCTCTAACTCCATTTCTGCAGGGCTCGGATATGTCAGAGCAAGGGATTTGCTTGGTCAGAAACATCATGTGGTATCTGTTATCGGCGACGGTGCACTCACTGGAGGTATGGCATATGAAGCCATGAATAATGCGGCGGAGCTGAAGACAAATTTTATTATTATAATCAATGACAACAATATGTCCATTTCCAGGAATGTAGGAGGAATGTCCACTTATCTGAGTGCTCTTCGGACAGCTCAGGCTTATACAGGGATGAAACTGAATGTGACAAAAACCCTGAAAAAGATTCCGAAGGTAGGAACTGCAGTGGTGGATACCATGCGAAAGACGAAAAGCAGCATTAAGCAGCTTATTATTCCGGGAATGCTTTTTGAAAATATGGGACTGACCTATCTTGGACCTGTGGACGGTCACAATATGCGTCAGATGATGAAGCTTTTGAATGAAGCGAAAAGAGTGGAAGGTCCGGTGGTTGTCCATGTGCTGACAAAAAAAGGAATGGGATATGAACCCGCATCTCTTCAGCCGGACAGATTTCATGGGACAGGACCTTTTGAGATTAAAAGCGGAAATCCTCTGTCGTCACAGAATGCGCTTTCTTATACGGATGTTTTTTCAAAGAAGATGGTGCTTCTCGGAGAAAAAAATAAAAAGCTGACTGCAATTACTGCAGCTATGAGAGAGGGAACAGGGCTGAAAAGCTTTTCCAGAAATTTTCCGGAACGCTTTTTTGATGTGGGAATTGCGGAAGAACATGCTGTTACCTTTGCTGCAGGGCTGGCTCTCGGCGGAGTGATTCCGGTTGTGGCAATCTATTCCTCCTTTTTGCAGAGGGCAGTGGATCAGATTCTCCACGATGTATGTATGCAGAAACTCCATGTAATCTTTGCTGTTGACAGGGCAGGCCTGGTAGGGGCAGACGGTGAAACACATCAGGGAAATTTCGACCTTTCTTATCTTTCCATGATGCCGAATATGGTAGTTATGGCTCCGAAAAATGCCCGTGAACTGGAAGATATGCTGGAATTTGCAGTGAAGTATGACGGTCCTTGCGCAATCCGCTATCCAAGAGGAAATGCATATCAGGGACTTTCGGAGCAGCAGGCAGAACTGGAGCTTGGCAGGAGTGAGGTTCTGGAAGAGGGAAAAGAAATCGCAGTTGTTGGAGTAGGAAGTATGATTCCTGTCTGCCAGCAGGTTGTACAGGGACTCCGTGAAGACGGCTATGAGCCTACATTTGTAAATGCCAGATTTGTAAAGCCTCTTGACACAGGGCTTCTGGACAGGCTTTCCCGAAATCACAGGCTGATTGTCACAGTGGAAGAGAATGTGAAAAACGGTGGATACGGTGAGCACGTAGCCGCATATATGGAAGCCTGCCATCCGGAGACAAGAGTGCTGACGGCTGCAATCTGGGATCGTTTCGTACCCCAGGGAAATGTGGACAGCCTGCGTACAAAAATAGGACTCAGCGCGCCTGATATTCGGCAGGCAATAGAAAATTGTGAGGTTTTGAAATGAAGAAACGATTGGATATGCTGATGATGGAGCGTTCCCTTGCACCTTCAAGGGAAAAAGCGAAAGCATACATTATGGCCGGAGAAGTTTATGTAGACGGCGAAAAAGAAGAAAAAGCAGGAACAATGTTTCCGGAAACAGTAAAAATTGAAGTAAGAGGGAAGGTTATCCCTTATGTGAGCCGCGGCGGTTTGAAGCTTGAAAAGGCTATGAATAACTTTGATGTTTCCCTTGATGGAAAAGTATGCATGGATGTGGGAGCTTCCACAGGAGGTTTCACAGACTGTATGCTTCAGAATGGCGCAGTGAAGGTGTATTCCATTGATGTTGGATACGGTCAGCTTGACTGGAAGCTGAGAAATGATGAAAGAGTTGTCTGCATGGAAAAGACAAATATCCGATATGTGACACCTGAGGATATTCAGGAGCCTGCGGATTTTTCCTCTATTGATGTTTCCTTTATTTCTCTTACCAAGGTTCTTGGTCCTGTAAGGAATCTTCTTACAGAGGAGGGAGAGATTGTCTGCCTTATTAAGCCTCAGTTTGAGGCAGGAAGAGAAAAGGTGGGCAAAAAAGGCGTGGTGCGCGATCCTGCAGTACATGAAGAGGTTATCTGCAAAGTAAAAGATTTTGCCATGAGTATCTCTATGGAACCGATGCACCTTGACTTTTCACCAATTAAGGGACCGGAGGGAAATATTGAGTATCTCCTTCATCTTAAGAAGCATCCGGAAGGAACGGAAGTGCCGGACAGTCTCACCGTATCTGTGGAGGAGATTGTTGCGAAGGCTCATGGCCAACTGGATTAAGGAAAGACTATGGACAGGTTTTATATAATTACCAACAGTGATAAGGATCCGAAACAGGAAATTACCAGAAAAATTGCGGACTATATCGGGCAGCACGGAAAAGAGTGCCGTATTCAGCATGCCAGACGTGGCGGCAGCGGAAATTATCATTATACAGATCCTGAACTGATTCCGGATAATACAGAATGTATCATTGTTCTCGGAGGAGACGGAACTCTTTTGCAGGCAGCGAGGGATGTGGTTCATAAAGAGATTCCTCTTCTTGGTATTAATCTGGGAAATCTCGGCTATCTGGCAGAAGTGGATATACAATCTCTTTATCCGGCTCTTGACCAGCTTATGGCAGGAGATTACGAAGTGGAAGAGCGGATGATGTTAAGCGGAAGGGTATTTCGCGGACAGGAGCTTATCGGAGAGGGAATTGCCCTGAACGATATCGTAATAGGAAGAGACGGTCATCTGAGGGTTGTCCGTTTTAAAAACTATGTGAACGACGAATATCTTAATTCTTATAATGCAGACGGAATTATTGTTTCCACACCCACCGGATCTACCGGATACAGCCTTTCTGCAGGCGGACCGATCGTATCGCCAAATGCTGCAATGATGATTATGACGCCGATTGCTCCTCACACACTGAATACCAGAAGTATTATTTTTCCGGCAGATGATGTGATTACTGTGGAGATTGGCAAGGGCAGACATGTAGACTGTGAAACGGGGCTTGCCTCTTTTGACGGAGATGCATTTGTGCCAATGGTAACAGGAGACTGTATTGAGATTCGTCAGGCGAGGGTAAAGACCAGGATTTTGAAACTGAATCA
Organism: Eubacteriales bacterium; assembly: GCA_030536995.1. Classification (GTDB taxonomy): domain Bacteria; phylum Bacillota; class Clostridia; order Lachnospirales; family Lachnospiraceae; genus Blautia_A. The sequence continues at coordinate 77,864 of JAUNOY010000001.1, read as the reverse complement.
TCTGAGTTTTGTCGAGGTGCTGCGCCGGAAAATGCGTGACAGTTAGGAGGCGGATCGTGAAAGTTGCAAGACACGAAAAAATAATAGAATTGATTCATCAATATGATATAGATACACAGGAGGAGCTGGCTGCAAGGTTAAATGAGGCTGGCTTCAAGGTGACGCAGGCTACGGTTTCCCGTGATATACGCGCCCTGAAAATGACGAAGGTGGCAGGGAAAGACGGGAAATCCCGTTATGCGATCCTGCACAATGAGCCAAACACACTTGGGGAAAAATATACCCGTGTGTTAAAGGATGCTCTCCTGAATATGGATGTGGGACAGAATCTTGTTGTGATACGGACTGTTCCGGGAATGGCAATGGGAGTAGCGGCGGCTCTTGACGCTTTGAAATGGCCGGAGATTCTGGGCTGTATCGCAGGAGATGATACAATCATGTGCGCGACGAAGAATTCAGATCAGGCTCTCGGCGTGGTGGAAAAGCTTAGAAATATTTTAGACGAAAAATAAAAAGAACACTTGTTTGTGACGAACGTATGTGCTATAATGTTCTTAAATGAACAGAACAACTGTTCATATCAATCTGCAAAAGACGAAAATATTGGTGCCCGTATGGGCAGAACCGGAAATTGTCGGAGGGAATATGTTAGCACATTTGCATGTAAAGAATCTTGCACTTATAGAGGAAATAGAAGTTGAATTTGGCCCGGGACTTAATATTCTCACTGGTGAGACGGGAGCCGGTAAGTCCATTCTCCTTGGCTCCATGCAGCTTATTCTGGGCGGGAAGACGTCTAAGAATATGATAAGGGAGAACGCCCCTTATGCATTGGTAGAGTTATTGTTTCAGGTGGAGAATGAGAAGGCGGCGGCAGCTCTTAAAGAGCTTGATATTTATCCGGAGGACGGACAGGTGCTTTTGTCCAGAAAGATTATGGAGGGACGCAGCATCAGTAAGATAAACGGAGAAACCTGTACTGTAAGCCGGATGAAGGAAGCGGCAGCCTGCCTTCTTGATATTCACGGTCAGCATGAACACCAGTCTCTTCTTTATCCGGATAAGCAGCTTGCAATTCTGGACGCTTACGGCAGAGATGAGATTTTTCCGGCGAAGGGAAGAGTCCGCGCTGCATACAGAGAGTATCGAACCTGTCTGAGAGAACTGCAGTCCATGAATATGGATGAAGAGCAGCGTAATCGCGAAGCCGCTTTTCTGGAGTTTGAGATTAAAGAGATTGAGAAAGCAGAACTTCGGGCTGGAGAAGATGAAGAACTGGAGAGTCAGTATAAGAAGATGAATCATGCAAGACAGATTGTGGATTCTCTTCAGCTTGTCCATGCTTTGACGGGGTATGAGAGCGGCGAGGGCGCAGGTGAGACTGTAGGTAAGGCGCTCAGGGAGATTTCCAGAGTTACAGCTTTCGATAAGGAGATTTCTCCTATGGAGGAAGTTCTGGGCAATGTTGACAGCCTTCTCAATGATTTTAACAGGGAATTGTCTTCCTATCTTGACGGGTTCAGCTTTGAGGAAGATGTTTTTTACGAGATGGAGCGTCGTCTGGATCAGATTAACGGACTGAAGGCGAAATATGGACCTCATATTTCCGATATTCTTGCCTATCAGGAGATGCAGAAAGATAAACTGGAAAAAGTTCGCAGATATGACGAAAATTACCAGAACCTGAAAGAAAAGGTGGCTGAGAAAGAAGAGATTCTTGAGAAGCTTTCGGATGAATTATCAAAGATCAGGAAACAATATAGCAGACAACTGGAAGAAAAAGTAATAGAAGCTTTGAATGATTTGAATTTTCAGGAGGTAAAGTTTGCTATTACCTTTAACAGGAAGAAGAATTATTCAGATAACGGCACAGATGAGGTGGAATATGAAATTTCCACAAATCCGGGCGAGAGTCTGAAGCCTCTTGGCAAGATTGTTTCCGGAGGTGAGCTTTCCAGAATCATGCTGGCACTCAAGGCGATTTTGGCAGACAGGGACCGCATTGAAACTCTTATTTTTGATGAGATTGATACAGGTATCAGCGGTCGGACAGCGCAGAAGGTTTCCGAAAAGATGGCGGTGATCGGGCATCATCATCAGGTTCTCTGTATTACTCATCTTCCTCAGATTGCAGCTATGGCGGACTGTCATTACGAAATTGAGAAACATTTGGAAAATACAGAAACGATTACTCAAATTCATAAGCTTTGCGGAGAAGATTCTATTCGCGAGCTTGCAAGACTTCTCGGAGGCACAAGAATCACAGATGCAGTTCTTGAAAATGCCAGAGAAATGAAAGAATTGGCACAAGTACATAAAAATACAAGATTGAAATAAGGATGAAGAAAGCATACTAGGAGAGAAGTGATTCTCCGGTATGCTTTTTTTATTTACCAGGAAAGCAGTATATTCTGTACAGACTTTTCTGGTAATGCAAATCTTATTTTTTACGAGAGGAGTGACTGGATGAACAGAAGAAAGAAATATCGGATATTTGTGCTTTGCGCGCTGTGTCTCGATCTTCTTGCCATAACTTTTCTGGGGTACAGATATCTGGACAGAAAGATTCCCGATGAGATTCATGTAAGCCGCGGACAGGAGGAGAAGGTGTCACAGCTTCTGGATAATCCTCTGGTGGAGTTTGAGGATGCAATCACAGTATCTCAGGAGGAAAGCTATATTCTTCCCTGCAAGCTTTTGGGAGTGATTCCTTTTAAGGAAGTAAAAGTGACTCCGCAGACTGTTCGGGAAGTAGCGGTAAGTGGAAGTACGGTGGGGATTTACATGGAAACAGAAGGTGTGCTGATCATAGATACAGGAAAAATTGTTTCAAGAGAGGGAAAGAGTCAGGAGCCATCCAAAAATATTGTAAAACCCGGAGATTACATTATGGCGTTCAATGATAAAACAGTTTCCACCAAAAAGGAACTTATGAAAGAACTTAATGAGCTGGATGGAGAGAAAGTGATTCTGAAGATTAAGCGAGAGGGAGAAATAGTTCCCGTATCTGTTACACCTGTGAAGGATGCAAGAGGAAAATATAAGCTGGGAATCTGGGTGAGAGATGATACTCAGGGAATAGGAACTCTGACTTTTGTAGATGAAAACGGACATTATGGAGCTTTGGGACATGGAATCAGCGATGTAGATACGTCAAAGCTTCTTGAGATTAATAAAGGCGCTCTTTATAAAGCGCAGGTTCTCTCGGTGACAAAGGGATGTAAGGGAAGTCCCGGAGAGCTGGCAGGTCTGATTCGTTATGAATCCAGAGGGATTCTGGGGAGTATTGAGGTCAATAGTAAGAATGGTATTTTTGGCAGCTATCATCAGACACCCGGAGACGGGATAACTCTGCGACCTTATCCGGTGGCGTATAAACAGGAGGCTGAGATTGGTCCGGCGTCTATCCTTAGCTGTGTGGACGGTGAGGTAAAGGAATACTCCGCTGAGATTACAAGAATTGATTTAAACCACGAGGATACCAATAAAAGCTTCGTCATCCATGTCACAGATCCTCTCCTCCTTGCAAAAACAGGAGGAATCGTTCAGGGAATGTCGGGCTCGCCTATCATCCAGAACGGCAAAGTCATTGGAGCAGTAACCCATGTTTTCGTGCAGGATGCGACAAGCGGATATGGGATTTTTATTGAGAATATGCTGGAGCATTGAGTCCAAGCCGTACAGGAGCAATAAGAGCGTTGCAAGTTTACTTGTGAACGCTCTTTTATTGCGAGTGGACGATTTGGCGAAAGCCAAACACCGAGGAAAGCAGAGCTTTTCGAGGCGGGCTTGGACGGAAGCTGCGAAATAAACAGATGCAGGCTGCGCAATAGGAAAAATTGCGTTGTCTGCTTTTGTGTTTTTTGCTGTCTGTACTGTAAAAATAAATGTGTTCATGGTAGAATTAAATTAGAAAACTTTGAATTTTACAACCTGACAAATCTTCACAGGCTTTGACCGGAAGAAAAGTTAAGACACAAGCAGTTTCTGTTTTAGGAGGTATGATAATGGCAACAGGAATTATGATAACGGGTTCTTCAGGGGCTGGAAAAACAACGCTGGGAGAGCTAGTAGCCAAAGAATTAGGATATACTTTTGTGGATATTGACGAGTATATTTGGCGCAAGGATACGGAGATTCCTTTTTCTGCAATGTATCCCAAGGCTGAAAAAATCAGCAGGTTACAAGAGGCAATATCAAATTGTGAGCACTTTGTAATGGCAGGCTCTATGGATTCATTTCATGAATATTTTGATTTTTGTTTTGAATTGGTTGTACATCTTCATACAGATGCAAAAATCCGTGTAAAACGTGTATATGAGCGGGAACTTGAACAGTTTGGCAAACGTGTTTTAGAAGGTGGAGATATGTATGAAGAGCATCAAAGAATGTTAAGTGATATTGCCGGATACGACTATGGGATTGGCGGCTGCACTCTACAACAGCATGAGAACTGGATAAAATCCCTTAAATGTAAAGTGATACGATTGGATGGTGCAGATACATTGGACAGAAATCTAAATATTATTATTGATACATACAAAAACCGATAGCATCCAGATAACGCGGAGAGGTATTGAAGTCAAAGTTGGATATGAAAAGAGTCAGCTTGTGACGATTAGCAGACCTTCTGCTTATGGCGAGTATGAACCATATCATTTTGTTGATACAGAAGAATTTGTACATGCAATCGAATAATGTAAAATGATAAGGATTAAGTGTAGCAGTCATGTGTTTCTGTTTTGAAGGGATGTGTTATAATGAATCTACAAAACCAGAACTTGTGAGAGGATGATTATATGAGTGAATTTACAATCAATGAGATGATAAAAATGCAAAGAGCTTTGCAGGATAAGTACAAAGACAAATGGGAGCCAATTTGTCCAGAGGTGGGTCAGAATAAATTGCTTTGGATGGTTGGTGAAATTGGTGAAGTAATTGATATTGTAAAAAAATATGGTGGATTGAAAGCCAGTCAAAGTGAGGATTTAAGAAAAGACCTAATTGAAGAATTAGCTGATGTTTTAATGTATTACAATGATGTTTTGCTATGTTATAATATTTCATCAAAAGAATTAAAGACTGCATATGTTAATAAGTTTGAGAAAAACATGAACCGATGGTAAATGTAGTTGTAGAGGAGATTTATTATGAAAGATAAAAGCATTTTAATCAGTGTGGGAATTATTATTTATATCGTTATGTCTGGAATTGATAGATTTGTTTATCACATACCCAATGTTATTTATATTCCGGTAGCAATTCTTGGTATTATTTTGATTTTGATTGGTTTTTTCAAGGATAAATTTAAGAACTAAATATTAATTTTACATAGCAGCCATGCATTTACGTGCATGGCTGTTTTATGCCTAAAAACGGTTGTCCTCAATGGCGATCATTCGTGAGAGACTCATTTTTTATCTGGTTTTATGGGATAGATGAGGATGTGAGTTATCTGGAAAATGAAATAAATTTTCTGTTAAATTTTATAATAGAAATTAAAATTAAGTAAAGTAGGATAATATATTTAAAAAATGATTGAATATAAATAGTTAATGTGCTATTGTAAGAATATACAATAATCTGATGCTGCATGTTCTTTTATCATTCATCACATGAAATCTATTTGATAAGTCAATCATTAAATTTCCAAAATTCATCGAAGAAGCGGAGGTAACGTATTTGGACAAAAATGTAACAATAATTACAGATCCCGAAGGAAAGAAAATTGTCCTAATCAATGATATAAGATTTAAAGGAAAGAGGAAAGAAGAATGGAAGGAAATTGAAGACTATTTGAAAGAATACATTGGAGAATATTCGGAAATTACTGAAACAGCGGAGAAAATATATATTGGATGAGATTTTCCTGATGAATTTACACACGGAAAAGATAAAACGATTTTAAAAGGTTCAAACTTAAAAGCAAAAGCAAATGCTTCACAGGCAATTTGTGAATTGATTCAAATTGCAGAAAATAAAGTTATATCAGAGGATTTTAAAGCAAAACATGGAAGCAAAGCAAAATATGGCTGGTATAGATATGATACTCGATTAGCGTTGCCTGTCTATAATGATTATGGAGAAATAGAGAGATATAATGTTTTCAGAATGAGAATGTTGGTAAGACATGACGAAGACGGAAAGTTATATTTGTATGATTTTCTGAGAACAAAAAAGAAACGAGTAGCCCGCTTGAGTAAAAACTGTACGGTCGTAAAACTCATTTCTTAATATTAAGTGTACATAATGTATTAGAATAAGTCAATAGAAAATGAAAAATATTGTATTTATTTATATTTTGTGATATGATATACACGCAATGAGTGGTTCGTAAGGAGTGCGAGATGGATAAAAAAGAGAGTATTGAAAAACAGATTTGTACGTTAAAGGGAATTCGTGAGATGTTAGATATGAACAGAACGGAATTTTCACGGTATATGGATATTCCTTTAAGAACATTAGAGGAGTGGGAGGCAGGAAGAAGACAAATGCCGGAGTATGTACTTAGATTAATTACATATTATGTTAAGGTGCAGCAGATATTGAGAGAAAAAGGGATAGAATTGGAGGAAGAGTATGAACAAAAATGAAATTGTAATATTTGAAACAGAAGATAAAATGATAACAATTCCTGTAGCGGTAGATAATGAAACGGTTTGGTTGAATAGAAATCAAATGGCTGAACTTTTTGATAGGGATATAAAGACAATTGGTAAACATATTAATAATGCCTTAAAAGAAGAGTTGGAATATGAAAAGGCAACTGTCGCAAAATTTGCGACAGTTCAAAAAGAGGGTGAACGTGAAGTAGAACGACAAATTGAATATTATAATCTGGATGTTATCATTTCTGTTGGCTATCGTGTAAAATCAAAACGAGGTGTTGAATTCCGGCGTTGGTCAAATTCTGTTCTTAAGCAATACATATTAAAAGGTTATGCAGTAAACGATAATCGTATCAGGCAGTTAGGTGAGGTGATACGAATTATGAAGCGGACCGAAAACGAGTTGGACAGCAGACAGGTTCTTTCTGTAATAGAAAAATACAGTAATGCGTTAGATTTGTTGGATTCATATGATCACCAGAATATGACACGACCTGAAGGGAATCGTGCAACGTATGTTCTTTCCTATGAGGAATGTATGGATGTAATTCAAAGTATGCGATTTGGGGATGAATCAGATCTGTTTGGTAAAGAAAAGGATGACTCTTTTAAAGGCAGCATCGGAAATATTTATCAGTCATTTGAAGGAATGGATGTCTATGAATCTTTGGAAGAAAAAGCTGCAAATCTGCTATATTTTGTAACTAAGAATCATAGTTTTTTCGATGGAAATAAAAGAATTGCTGCAACAATGTTTCTTTATTTTCTTGATAAAAATGAAGCTTTATTTGTAGATGGGCAAAAGAAAATAGAAGATGCTACTTTAGTTGCATTGACAATTATGATTGCAGAATCCAGACCGGAAGAAAAGGAAATGATGATCAGTGTGGTTATGAATTGTATGTCATAAATAACAAGTTTCATTACATCGAATTTGAGAAAGAGAAAAGTGTACAGTCTGTGATATAATCTGTATACAAAAAGACGGAAAGGTGGAAGCTGCATGATGAGGAATTTGATATGATTGAGATGGAAGCATAACTTGTAATGAATGAAAGTCAATATATTCACTTTTTAAGAAAGAAAAACCAAGGAAATAATAAGATGGATAAATTAAAAAAAGATACGGTATACTACCACCTCCCCGGTTTGTTTGAATTCTATGAACTGTATTGTGTGTTTTTGCCGTTATATCGTGAGCACAGGGAATATTTTTACGATTGGTGTGAGATTGGCTCTGTTTATGGTGCTCCGGCAGATTGTATCTGGGGCGGAGGGCGTGTCGGAGGAGGAGACTGCAGTCCGCAGGAGATTCTGGCTCTGATGAGGGAATACGGAATTTCAGCCCGATTAACATTCAGCAACTCTCTTTTGAGAGAAGAGCATCTTTCGGATAAGAAATGCAATACTTTGTGTACGTTGTTTTCAGAACTTCAGGGAAAACGAAATGGCGTTATTGTACATTCAGATTTACTGTTAGATTATCTGAAAAGGAATTATCCGAAACTATATTTTGTTTCCTCTACGACAAAGGTGCTGACAGATTTTGAGGAACTGGTGAATGAGATAAAGAGGGATGAATTTCTCTACGTTGTACCGGATTTTCGGTTAAATAAGGCTTGGGGAAAGTGGAATACACTGTCTCAAAACCAGAAAGAGAAAGTGGAATTCTTGTGCAATGAATGCTGTTGGTTTGGATGCAGGGAGAGGAAGCTTTGTTACGAGGCAGTCAGCCGCAAAAATCTTGGAGAAAACTGTCCGGATCACCGCTGTATGGCTCCGGATGCAAGGGAAGGCTATCGCTTTTCTAAAGCAATGGAAAATCCGGGTTTTATTGGAACAGATGATATAAAAAATATCTACTTGCCAATGGGATTTAATAATTTTAAAATCGAAGGCAGGGGACTTGGAAGCGCTTTGATTCTGGAATTTCTGCTCTTCTATATGACGAAACCGGAGTATCAACTGCATGTTAGAGAAAAAATATATTTGGACGCTATGCTGGATTTATTCTGAGTAATATCTGTAAAACGCAGGGAACATATCAAATGATATGCACCCTGTCTTTTTTTTCTATTTAAGGGATTTTACGATGTGCAGAGAACTGAATAAGAGTTACGCCAGTCAAGGCTGACTCGAATCCAACGCCGGAACTCACGTGGGCTGTAAAATATCTGCATAGAGTTAATGATTGAACCAATAATTGATAAAACATTCTGACAAAAGATTGTTGCAAAAATAACATTTACAAAATATGTGTAAATTGCACAATTAGTGTTGGCTAAAATGCAAAAACATAGTGAAATCCAATTAAATAATAAACGCGCGTGAAGTTTTTTTGAACAAATTGGTAGAATCAATATACCAATTACAAACAGACAAATTCAGAGAAGGAGGATGGAAATGGCAATTGTAATACATGAGGAACGCTGTAAGGGCTGCGGGTATTGTGTGGAAACGTGTAAAAAAGGAGCCCTTTCTTTTTCAGAAAAAATGAATGCTCAGGGAATTGTCTATGTTCAGGTAGATGAAGAGAAATGTGTTGGATGCGGTATGTGTTATACCATATGCCCGGATATTGTATTCGAGATTAATTAAAAGGAGGTGCTGGATTTGGGAAAGAAAATTTTAATGAAGGGCAATGAAGCTTTGGCAGAAGCGACTGTTCGTGTTGGATGTCGTCTGTACTGCGGTTACCCGATTACCCCTCAGACAGAAATCATGGAATATCTTTCAGGTAGAATGCCGCAGGTAGGCGGAAGTTATATTCAGGCAGAGAGCGAGGTTTCTGCAATTTCAATGCTGTTTGGAGCTGCAAGCACCGGATACAGAGTTATCACAGCATCTTCAGATCCGGGCTTTTCACTGAAACAGGAAGGCATTTCCTACATTGCATCCCCGAACCTTCCGGCAGTTATTGTAGATGTCTGTCGTTACGGAAGTGGTTTAGGACTTATTTCCCCGGAACAGGGAGATTATTTTCAGGCTACCAAGGGCGGAGGTCATGGGGATTATCAGCTCCCTGTATTTGCACCTCACACGATTCAGGAGAGTGTTGACCTGATCGCGCTGGCATTTGATAAAGCAGAAGAATATCTTACACCTGTTATTCTCCTCACAGACGGCGCGCTTGGACAAATGATGGGAGGAGTCGAACTTCCGGAAATGTAGCCGGTAGATCCGGAAAAGCCGTGGGCATTGAAAGGCATGGGAGAAGGAAAAGCCAGATATTACTGCACCGCCGCATATGACGGACCTCAGTATGATACTTTTATTCAGGAAAAATACAGAAAGATGCGTGAGAATGAACAGCGTTATGAAAAATATCAGGCAGACGTTGTTTTGGTAGCATACGGAATTTCCGCCAGAATCTGTAAACGTGCAGTCAGAATGGGAAGGGAAAAAGGGTTTAAAATAGGGTTGTTAAGACCGATTTCCTTATGGCCGTTCCTCATGGATGTTTTCAAAGAAGTTCGTAAAACTGCAAAAGCCTTCCTGTCTGTAGAAATGAGCGCAATCGGACAGATGGTAGAAGATGTTGCCTTAGCCGTACATGGAGAGAAACCTGTTTATCTGATGCCAACAGGAATGACGCCGTCGAAAGAGCAGAAAATTCTTGAAATGGTTTAGAACATCTTAGACGGGAAAGAAAAGGAGGTATTTTAGATGAGTAAAACATTTAAAGCGCCTGGAATATTAAATCCAACCTCCGGTTTCTGCGCTGGCTGCGGTCACGGCATTATCAATCGCATTCTTGCAGAAAATCTGGAAGAAATGGAAGTAGAGAAAAAACAATCATCGCAGTAGCAGTAGGTTGCTCTTGTATTATGAGTACTTATTTTCAGGTAGATAAAATTTTGGGACCTCACGGACGTTCTCCTGCTGTTGCAACGGGGATAAAGCGTCTCAGACCGGAGAAGGTAGTTCTCACCTATCAGGGGGGACGGAGATATTTCCTCAATCGGTACAGCGGAAATCATTCATGCAGCTGCAAGAAATGAAAAAATAACGACAATTTTTGTTAACAATGGAATGTATGGTATGACAGGAGGGCAGATGGCTCCGACCACACTGCCGAATCAGAAAACTGCAACATCACCCTTTGGCAAAGATTCGTCTCTGGCAGGTATGCCGATTAAGCTTTCTGAAATGCTGGCGGTTTTACCGGTTGCCTATATTGCCCGTGGTTCTGTTCATAATATTGCAGAAATCAATAAAACAAAAAATTATATCAGAGAAGCTCTTGAAAAGCAGTTAAACGGAGATGGATTTGCTATGGTGGAAATTTTATCCCCATGTTCCACAAACTGGCACTTGAGTCCTGTTGCCTCTATGAAACACATTGCAGAAGAAACTGTTAAATACTATCCTCTTGGAGTGATGGCTGCAGGCGTGATACTGGCAAATGCAGCACTGAGAGCGGATAAACAGACTTGCTGGCTTCCATCTTATGGAGGAACAATGAGGGGCGGTACAGCAAACTGTTCCGTGAAAATTGCAGATGAAGAAATAGGAAGTCCTTATATAGATGAACCGGATGTACTGGTCGTATTTAATGAACCTTCTTATGTGAAAATTTTATGATAAACTGAAATCCGGCGGATATTTGTTTGTAAACAGTTCCCTGATCCACAAAGAAAATACAAGAGATGACATTCATGTGGTATATGCTCCGGTAACAGAAATTGCGGCGGAACTGGGAAATGTCCGAGCGGCGAATGTGGTAATGGTAGGAGTTATTTTATCCCATGTGCCGATGGTTTCCACTGAAGCGGCAGAAGTTGCTCTGGAAGAATATTTTGCACCTAAAGGAGAAAAGATGGTAGAGTTTAACAAGAAAGCTCTTCAGGTGGGCCTCAGCCAGAAAGTCTAAAAAGGGGAACATTGGTCTTATTTCCCAGAGCGGACAGATTTGTTCCATGCTTGCAACCATTCCTTATCTACATTTTTCTTATCTGATTTCCAGACGGGGAGGAGACAATGTGGCTTTCTACAGTGCCGTATCACCGTTATTTATATGAACCCGTCAGAGATGGACGGGCGGAAGAAGCGGAAACAGCCCTTCGGAGAATTTCTGAAATAGACAGGGATATTACAGTCTGGATGCAGAAAACAAGTAAACCTTTTAAAGCGTAATAATACAAGATAATCCCGAACAGAGAGGTAATCTGTTCGGGATTCTTTATTATTTTTTGCTTTTTTCGAGAAGCTCTGCATGAAGTTGCTGGGCAAAATTATTGAGCATATGGATTGTCGTCCTCATATCTTCCCGTGTGGTTTCGGGATGGAGTGCGCAAATGCGAAGAACTTTTTTTCCGTTTAATACAGTTGTGAAAACTGCCGCATATCCGGTTCCCAGAATGCGTTCAGAAAGCTTTTCATTTAAAAGATTTGTTTCTTCTTCTGTCAGGTCACCCGGAGCATAGCGGAAATTAACCATGGCAAGCTGGGCAGGGGAAACGATTTCCCAGTAATCCAGTTCACGAAGAGCTTCTTCAGCCCAGGAGGCAAGGTCAAAACCGTGTTCAATTGCGCTTCCGATAAGATCTGTGCCGAGAACCTGGAGAGTAAGCCATAACTTCAGACCGCGTGCGGGGCGGGTGAGTTCCATACCGATATCCCATGGATTGATGTGCTCGCTGTCACCTTCAATATCTTGAAGGTACTCAGGATTTACATGGAAGCTGTGGAACAAATGGCGGATATCTTTTACAAGAACCATAGCGCAGCCATAAGTCTGGAATAGCCATTTATGAGCGTCCCAGCTGATGCTGTCGGCAAGTTCAGTTCCATTCAGAAGCTGACGGTATTTAGGGCTGAGGAGTACGGAAGCGCCGTAGGCTCCGTCAATGTGGAACCAGAGATTATGTTCTTTGCAGACGGAAGCTATTTCCGGAAGAGAATCGATACTTCCGGTGTTTGTCGTTCCTGCAGTTCCGATTACTGCAAAAGGAATCAGACCGGCTTCTTTGTCTGCTGAAATTGCTTCTTTTAAATCTTTGATTTTCATTTGGAAATGGCTGTTTGTAGGGATGGTCCGGATTCTGCTCTGAGGAATTCCGATAATACGTAATCCCTTTGCGACGGAGCTGTGTGTCTGATCGGAGATATAGGCAACGCCGAGATGCATGGTTTCATCGTTAAGTTTGCAGTCACGTGCCGCTGTAAGAGCGGTAATATTTGCCATGGAGCCGCCGCTGACAAATACGCCGCCCGGATGTTCTGTAAAACCTGCCTGTGCACAGAGCCAGCGAATGACTTCCTGCTCGATGCAGTTGACAGTAGGAGCCAGTTTGCATCCGCCGGCGTGGATGTTGTAGGCTGCAGTCATGATATCTCCAAGCCATGAGATGGAAGAGGCGGGACCTGGAACAAAACCAAAGAAGCGGGGATGGTTGCCGTCTCCTCTGTATCTATAAACTTCTTTCATCATTTCTTCTACTACTTCAGCAGCAGGGCGACCATCGCGGGAGATGCCGATCTGGCGGATTTTTGCTGTCTGCTCTTCGTCAGTATACCAGGTGACATTCTGGGAATGGATATCGCGTTTTTCCTGGCAGAATTTATGTACAAAAGACTGAACGATTTCTTCCAGTTGTGCTGTATTTAAAACATTTTCACTGTTAATCATAATAGATAAGTCCTCCTGAATGAAAAATTATTACATTATACATTCTTTACATGAAACTGAACTTAGTTTACACTAAGAAGACATATATGTAAAATTCATATATTTTATATTATATATGAAAAATATTAATTAACAGGGGCAGATATGGAATTAAGAACTATAAACACATTTTTGAAAGTTGCAGCTACACAAAATATTTCAAGGGCAGCCAGAATACTTGGATATTCACAATCTGCAGTGACAGTACAGATTCGTCAGCTTGAAAAAGAACTGGGGGTTCAACTATTTGAGAGAATAGGAAAAAAAATTTCACTTACAGAAAGAGGAATGGAATTTACTTCTTATGCAAATGAAATTGTGCGTTTAATGAATCAGGCGCTTACTTTTGCAAATATAGAAGGAGAACTGGAGGGGAGTTTGAGAATTGGCGGTGTCGAGTCGGTCAGTACTGCGATTTTGCCTGAGATGATTTATTCTTTTCATAAACAGTATCCGAAAGTGAAATTGTTGATGAAGTCCGGCACAGTTGAAGAACTTATGGAAATGGCCCGTCAAAATGAGATTGATTTGTTGTACACGCTGGACTGCAAAATCTGTAAATCTGAATGGAAGTGTGCAGCACAGAAAAAAGAAAAAATAGTATTTGTAACACTTTATGATCAGAAAATAGCGGAAACAGAGAGCATTCCCATAGAGGAACTGATTCAGAAACCTTTTATTCTGACAGAGAGAGGTGCGGCTTATCAATATGAATTGGAGCGCCTTCTTGCAGAAGCCGAACTGGAGATTCATCCGATTCTGGAACTGGGGAATACAGATACGATAATTAAACTGCTGAAACGAGGAATGGGATATTCCTTTTTGCCGGAATTTACGGTGAAAAAAGACTTAGAGCAGAAAAAGCTGTGCCAAATTCATACAAATCTTCCGCAGGTAGTGATGTACAGCCAGCTTTTTTATCATCAGAGCAAATGGGTGACTCCTCAGATGCAGAAGTTTGCAGAACTTGCTGTTGTCAGATCCGATTCTGAATACGTTTTAAATACGCAACTGCAAAAAAAATAGAAATTTTTCCTATGCTGTTGATAAATGTCAAAGAAGTGCATTACTTTGGGGATTTGATAAAAAAAGGAAGAGCGAAAATAAGGAGAATTATCGTCTTGCCCTTGATTTTTTCATCTGCGTTCCTCTATAATGAATTATGACGCGTAGGAACAAAAGCAGTTCTTATAAGGGCCCCGTTGTACATGTAAACATAGACAGATTCAGGACACCGTTCATATGGCAGTGTGAACGGTGGCAGATTAGGGAGGAGACAGGCCTCATGGAAAAATTAAATGTGGCAGTTGCGGATGATAATGAAAAAATGGTAGAAATACTGGGTCAGATAATTGAGGAAGATAAAGACCTTAAGCTGGTCGGAAAAGCACATAATGGGGAAGAAATCTGCAATATTATTCAGGAGAAGGAACCGGATGTAGTAGTTTTGGATATAATAATGCCAAAGGTGGACGGCTTATCGGTTATGGAGAGATTCAGTCACGATGCATCAGGAAAAAAAACGCCGTCTTTTATTGTCGTTTCAGCAGTAGGACAGGACAGAATAACAGAGGATGCATTCAGCCTGGGAGCAGATTACTATATGTTAAAACCGTTTGATAATAAGATGCTGATTAACAGGATTAAGCATATTCGAAGGGTGGGAGACCGTAAAATAAGAGAGATAAACCGTCAGATTTCAGGGGATGACAGGGAGACATATACAAAAGGAAATCTGGAGGCAGATGTTACAAATATAATACATGAAATTGGTGTTCCTGCTCATATTAAAGGATATCAGTATTTGAGGGATGCAATTATTTTATCAGTAGGAGATATGGAAATGCTCAATTCTATCACGAAAATATTATATCCTACAATTGCCAAAAAACATCAGACGACTTCCAGCAGGGTGGAAAGAGCCATACGTCATGCTATTGAAGTGGCATGGAGCAGAGGGAAAATGGATACCATAGATGCTCTTTTCGGTTATACAGTCAGCACAGGAAAAGGGAAACCGACGAATTCCGAATTTATTGCATTAATTGCGGATAAAATAAGGTTGGAATATAAAAATCGGGCTTTCCATTAGGAGATTTTTGCGGTATAATTACTATATTAAGTTGACTTTACGAAGGAGGGTCTTGGGATGAAGAATATTTTGTTTGCAACATCTGAAGCAGTACCATTTATCAAAACAGGAGGGTTGGCAGACGTTGCCGGTGCGTTGCCGAAATGTTTTGATAAACGCTATTTCGATATTCGTGTAATCCTTCCTAAATACGCATGTATGAAACAGGAATGGAAAGACAGAATGGAATACATAACTCATTTTTATATGGATTTGGGTTACAAGAACTGCTATGTTGGTGTTATGCAGATGGAGTATGATGGAATCAAATTCTATTTCATCGACAATGAATATTATTTCAGTGGACCGAAGCCATATGATGCGGTGCCTTGGGATCTTGAGAAATTTGCATTTTTCTCTAAAGCGGTTCTTTCAGTGCTCCCTGTGATTGGATTCCGTCCTGATATTATTCACTGCCATGACTGGCAGACAGGCCTTGTTCCTGTTTACCTTCATGACAGCTTCCAGCAGAATGAATTTTTCTGGAACATTAAAACGATTATGACAATACATAACCTGAAATTCCAGGGGGTATATGACGTTAAGACTGTGCAGGGAATTACAGGTCTTTCCGATTATTATTTTGCGCCGGACAAGCTGGAAGCATATAAGGATGCGAACTTCCTGAAAGGCGGTATTGTATTTGCAGATGCAGTTACGACAGTAAGTAATACTTATGCAGAGGAAATTAAGACACCGTTTTACGGCGAACGTTTGGATGGACTTATGTGTGCACGCTCCAACAGTTTGCGCGGTATTGTGAACGGTATTGATTATGATTTGTTTAATCCGGAAACAGACCAGTACATCACAAAGAATTATAATGCAACCACATTCCGTAAAGAAAAAGTTAAAAATAAACTTCAGCTCCAGAGAGATTTAGGTCTGACAGAAGACCCGAAAACGATGATGATAGGTATTGTATCCCGTCTGACAGACCAGAAAGGTTTTGACCTGATTGCTTATATTATGGATGAGCTCTGCCAGGATGCAGTACAGATTGTTGCTCTTGGTACAGGAGATGAACGCTACGAAAATATGTTCCGCCATTTTGACTGGAAATATCACGGCAAGGTTTCTGCGCAGATTTATTATGATGAGGCAATGTCACATCGTATTTATGCGGCAGCTGACGCATTCCTTATGCCGTCTCTCTTTGAGCCTTGCGGATTGAGCCAGCTGATGAGTCTCCGTTACGGAACACTTCCGATTGTCAGAGAAACAGGCGGTCTGAAGGATACAGTAGAACCTTTCAACGAAATTGAAGGAACAGGAACAGGATTTTCTTTCCGCAATTACAATGCCCATGAAATGCTTAACACCATCCGCAATGCAGAGCGAATCTATTATGATAAAAAACGCGACTGGAACAAAATGGTTGACCGCGCGATGGCGGCAGATTTCTCATGGAATAATTCTGCACGTCAGTATGAAGAAATGTATAACTGGCTGATTGGAGAATAATTTAAAGAGAATCAGAGATACTATCTTCTGTAAACAACTTACAGGAGGTAGTGTTATGACACAAATTTCAGAATTGGATTTACAGAATCTGCGCCACCTTATTGGAGGGTATGAGACCACTCACTGTAAAATGGATGCGTATGCACAGCAGGCTATGGACATGGAAGTGAAACAGTTTTTTCAGAAATCTTCACAGTCCGCGGTACAGAGTAAGCAGCAACTAATGCAATTTTTACAGTAGGAGGCAGAATATGGACGAGAAAACAATGGTGGTAGATACTCTGACAGGAATCAATGGTGAGCTGGTTCGCTATGGGGAGATGATTACCCAGACAGAGAATCCACAGCTTAAACAGACATTGAAGCAGATGAGAAATCAGTGTGAAATGTCGCAGGAAGAAATTTACGGAATTGCCCGCAACAGAGGATATTATGTTCCGGCAGCACAGGCGACAAGAGAAGAAGTGGATCATGTCCGCTCTGTTTTGAGTCAGGGCTGATTCTGAAAACAGTATAAGTAATTTTAAGCCAGAGGCATCATAGGATGCTTTCTGGCTTTTTTTGCTTACAATAAAAATGTCGGATTTTGTCGATGAAAATTGTACATTGTTTACAAGGAAATGCTTGACATTTTAGAGGAAGTATACTACTATGGTGATAGAAATGCGAACGTAAGTTCGCAATGGGCGAAAAGTGAGCGTAAGGAGGTTATATAGATGATTAACGAAGAGAAACAGAAAGCATTGGAGGCGGCCCTTGGGCATATTGAGAAGCAGTATGGTAAGGGATCCGTTATGAAGTTGGGAGAATCCAGAGCCAATATGCAGATTGAGACAGTTCCTACAGGTTCTCTCAGTCTTGATATTGCACTTGGTGTCGGCGGAGTTCCTAAAGGACGTATTATTGAGATATATGGACCTGAGTCCAGTGGTAAAACTACAGTAGCTTTACATATGGTGGCAGAGGTTCAGAAGCGTGGAGGTATTGCGGGTTTTATTGATGCAGAACACGCATTGGATCCTGTTTATGCAAAGAATATCGGTGTAGATATTGATAATCTTTATATATCCCAGCCGGATAACGGTGAGCAGGCGCTTGAAATTACAGAGACGATGGTTCGTTCCGGAGCAGTTGACATTGTAATCGTGGACTCTGTGGCAGCCCTTGTTCCCAAGGCTGAGATTGACGGAGATATGGGAGACAGCCATGTGGGGCTTCAGGCGCGTCTGATGTCTCAGGCTCTTCGTAAGCTCACTGCTGTAATCAGTAAGTCTAATTGTGTGGTTATTTTTATCAACCAGCTTCGTGAGAAAGTGGGGGTTATGTTTGGTAATCCGGAAACGACTACAGGAGGTCGTGCTTTGAAGTTCTACTCTTCCATCCGATTGGACGTGCGCCGGGTAGAAACACTCAAGCAGGGTGGAGATATGGTAGGAAACCATACCAGAATCAAGGTTGTTAAAAATAAGGTGGCGCCTCCGTTTAAACAGGCAGAGTTTGACATCATGTTCGGTACAGGTATTTCCAAAGAGGGGGACATTCTTGACCTTGCAGCAGACTGCTCTATTATCAATAAGAGCGGCGCATGGTATGCTTACCAGGGAGATAAGATTGGTCAGGGGCGTGAGAATGCCAAGAAATTCCTGAAAGAACATCCGGAAATCTGTGATGAGATTGAGAAGAAGGTAAGAATTCATTATCATCTTTTGCCAGGAGAAGATACAGAGGCGGAAGAAACAGAGACCGTGATAACAGCCGGGGAAGAGGAAATAGAGGAATAATCCATGACGATACTTCCTGAAGAAATCAAAAAAGCCAGAAGGAAAGCCATGCAACTTTTGGAACATATGGATCGCACTGAGAAAGTGCTGTCAGACAGGCTTCGCCAGGCTGGATTTTCAGAAAGAGCAGTAGCAGACGCCATGGCTTATGTGAAATCGTATGGTTATCTTGACGACAGTCGATATGCCAGAACATATATTGCCTATCGTATGGAGACAAAGAGTCGTCAGAAACTGATTCAGGAGCTCCAGCAAAAAGGTGTGGACAGGCAGACTGCGGCGGAAGCCTGGGAGGAAGAGGCTGCTTTGAATCAGCCTGATGAACGCGAAATTCTCAGGAGAAATGTAGAGAAGAAATATCAGGCAAATACGGAACTGAATGAAAAAGAGATGCGTCGGCTTCAGGGATATCTGGTGCGCCGCGGCTTTCAGTTTCATGATATTTCAGCGGTATTAGAAGAAATGAATATCCGTATTTCCTATGAAACTCAGTTCCATGAGGTATGAAAAATAAAACCGGAATTGTCGAAACAGTTTGTACATTAAGAGCAGATAAGGCTGTTTTACAGGAAAATAGGAGCGGATTGTCAAAAATGGAATAAAAAACAGTAAATATATGTTAAATTCTTGCAGGGCAACTTCATAAAAACTTGACATAAGTATCAGAAACAGATATACTATTATTGTTGTATTTGTACAATGAAAACTAAATAAGGAGGTGCTCCTGTGACAACAACAATTATTGTTGCAATTGTCGCTGTGATGGTCGCGCTACTTATTGCGGTTCCTGTTACTTGCAAGGTCGCTGTGAACAATAAGGTCAAAAAAGACGCAGAAATTGTAGGGACAGCGGAAGACAAAGCAAGAAGCATTATAGATGAAGCCCTGAAAACGGCGGAAACTAAAAAAAGAGAAGCTTTATTGGAAGTCAAAGAAGAATCTCTCCGTACAAAAAATGAATTGGAGAAAGAAACCAAGGAACGAAGAAACGAACTGCAGAAGTATGAAAACCGTGTTTTATCTAAGGAAGCAGCCGTAGATAAAAAAGCGGAAGTAGTTGAAAAGCGTGAAGCAGAGTGCACAGCGAGAGCAGCCGAAGTGCAGAAAAAGGAAAAAAGAGTAGAAGAACTTGAGCAGAAAGGAGTACAGGAACTGGAACGTGTTTCAGGTCTGACCTCCGAACAGGCAAAGGAAGAGTTACTCAAATCTGTAGAAGATGATGTCAAGGTAGATGTGGCCAGACTTTACAGAGAGCTTGAGAACAGAGCAAAGGAAGAGGCTGGGAAGAAAGCCAAAGAATATGTGGTAAATGCTATTCAGAAATGTGCGGTTGACCATGTGTCTGAAGCAACTATTTCTGTAGTCCAGCTTCCGAGTGATGAAATGAAAGGTCGTATTATCGGTCGTGAGGGAAGAAATATCCGTACACTGGAAACATTGACAGGTGTTGATCTTATCATTGACGATACTCCGGAGGCAGTGGTATTATCCGCGTTTGATCCGATTCGCCGCGAGATTGCCC
The DNA here is from genome assembly GCA_030536995.1 of Eubacteriales bacterium. GTDB lineage: Bacteria > Bacillota > Clostridia > Lachnospirales > Lachnospiraceae > Blautia_A. Next base: position 57,688 of record JAUNOY010000001.1, on the reverse strand, counting down.
GTGTGGCTCTCGAGAAGCTGATTGTGGATGGACGTATCCATCCGGCAAGAATTGAAGAGATGGTGGAGAAAGCGCAGAGAGAAGTGGAATCTCAGATTCGTGAAGAAGGTGAGACAGCAGCGATGGATGTAGGTGTTCATGGTATTCATCCGGAATTGTTGAAACTTCTCGGAAGAATGAAATTCCGTTCAAGTTATGGACAGAATGCACTGAAGCATTCCATCGAAGTTGCTCAGTTAGCAGGAATGCTGGCTGGTGAAGTTGGTGTAGATGTGCGTGTAGCGAAACGTGCCGGACTTCTTCACGATATTGGTAAGTCTATTGACCATGAAGTTGAAGGATCTCATATTCAGATCGGGGTAGATCTCTGTAGAAAGTATAAGGAGTCTGCTGTAGTAATTAATGCAGTAGCTTCACATCATGGTGACGTAGAACCGGAATCCCTTATCGCATGTATTGTTCAGGCGGCAGATGCAATTTCCGCAGCCAGACCGGGTGCGAGAAGAGAAACTCTGGAAACATATACCAACAGACTGAAACAGTTGGAAGATATCACCAACCAGTTCAAAGGTGTTGATAAATCCTTTGCAATTCAGGCAGGTCGTGAAATTCGTGTTATGGTATTGCCGGATCATATCAACGATGCAGATATGGTAATTCTGGCCAGAGACATTGCGAAACAGATCGAAGCAGAGCTTGAATATCCAGGTCAGATCAAGGTTAATGTGATCCGTGAAAGCAGAGCGATTGACTACGCGAAATAAAAGTTCTTTACGAATTGCAAATATGAACACTGTAAATTATGTGAATAGACATAATTTACAGTGTTTTTTTCTGCATAAAAAACAAAATCCTACCGTAGACTGGTACAGGGTGAAGCTATGAAAAAAAGAATAAATTCTGACAGAAAAAAAGGGTTTCCGGGGCTGGTATTATTTCTGGGGGGATTTTTGCTCGGGAATCTTATTCCTAATATTTTGTGGAAGATGGAATGGCAGCAGAAAACAATAGCCTCTGTATATCTTCTGGAAATTTTTGTGGATAGAGGGATTTCAGGAAGAGAATATTTGCTGGAGCTTTTGAGAATGAGAGGAAGCTATTATATTTTATGTACAATTTGTGGATGTTCAGTGTTTGGGGTACCGGTTGCAGTTGCGGGAACAATTCTTTTCGGAGCAGAACTTGGATCGTTGTTTGCTATGTCAGTGCTGAGTTTCGGATTGTCAGGCGGACTGGTATGGATTGGACTTTTGCTTCCCCAGTATTTGATCTATGTTCCGGTAACGCTTTGTTTTATGTCATGGATTTTTGAACTTTCTTTTGGAATATGGAAAAATCGGGGGATTTTTCCGGAAAAAGCAGGGCGTTTTGCAGGAAAGGTGATTCTTGGAGCACTCATATATATGGGAGGTATTTTCTTGGAATGTTACGTGAATCCGTGGGTTACAGAGAAAATCCTTGGATTTGCAGATTTATTTTAAAAAAATTTCACAAGATATTGTATCTGGTTGCCATAACATACTCGATATTTGGTGTTTTTTGTCGAAAATGCTCTGTTTTAAAGGGATTGAGAAGAAAAAAGGGTTTGATTTTATGTCAAATACACAGTATAATACAGATACATTTTACGTATGAAACAGGAAGTAGACGGCATGGAAAAAGAGATACAGGCATTTATTGCATATTTACATAATACGAAAAAGACATCAGCAAATACAGAAGTATCTTATCAGAGAGATCTCAAAAAGATGAGTTCCTTTTTTTCTGACAGAGGAATCAGAGGAGTCGAGGACGTTCATGAACTGGAACTGGAAGGTTATATCAGTTTTATGGAAAGGGAGAAGTTTGCATCATCCTCAATTTCCAGAAGTGTGGCATCAGTCAGGGCTTTTTTTCAGTTTCTTGTTAAAGAAAAAATTATTGACAGAGATCCATCTGAGAATCTGAAATCGCCAAAAGTGGAGAAAAAAACGCCGGAAATACTGACAATTGAGGAAGTAGACAGACTTTTGGAGCAGCCTAATCTTCAAACTCCAAAGGGGATCAGGGATGCTGCAATGCTGGAGCTTCTTTATGCGACAGGAATGAGAGTGAGTGAACTTCTTCATTTGCAGGTACAGGATGTGAATCTTCAAATGGGATATGTAGTTTGTCATGAGAGTGGGAAAGAAAGGATTATCCCCATTGGAGGTCCAAGCAGGAAAGCGCTTGTAAAATATATGGAGAGTACAAGGGGCATTTTCGTAAAAGACCAGCAGGAAAGCGCATTGTTTACAAATTGTTCAGGTAAGGCAATGAGTCGTCAGGGATTCTGGAAAGTGCTGAAAGGTTATGCTGACGAAGCTGGGATCAAGCATGATATTACACCTCATACGCTGAGACATTCCTTTGCTGTTCATATGTTACAGAATGGTGCAGATTTGAGAAGTGTACAGGAAATGCTAGGGCATTCTGATATTTCCACTACACAGATTTATTTGGGGATGAACGTAAATAAGATGAGAGATGTGTACATGAAAGCGCATCCAAGACATTGATTGAGAAGTATAAAAGTTTGCCGGACAGAATGTATCTGTCCGGCAGTTTTCGTTCACAGGAAATTTTATCCTATCAGCACATCTGGGCAATCGTATGAAGAAGCTGTTCTGTTTCGTTCCATCCGAGACAGGGATCTGTAATGGATTTGCCGTAAATGTGGTCAGAGCCGATTTTCTGGCATCCGGGTTCGATATAGCTTTCAATCATGAGACCTTTGACCAGAGTTCGAAGTTCAGGATCCACAATGCGGCTGTGAAGAACTTCCTTGGCAATACGAATCTGCTGTTCGTACTGTTTGTTGGAGTTGGAGTGATTAGTATCAATAATGACTGCCGGATTTTTCAGGTTTTTAAGCTGATATTTTTCCCAGAGAAGGCGCAAATCCTCATAGTGGTAGTTCGGAATTGCTTCTCCGTGTTTGTTTACGGCACCGCGGAGAATAGTATGGGCCAGTTCATTTCCTGTGGTTTCTACTTCCCAGCCTCTGTAGATAAATCGATGACTGCCCTGAGCTGCAACAACGGAGTTGAGCATAACAGAATAATCTCCGCTGGTAGGATTTTTCATACCGGCAGGTATATCCATGCCGCTGACTGTAAGACGATGCTGCTGATCCTCTACAGAGCGTGCACCTACTGCAACATAGGAAAGAAGGTCAGAAAGATAACGGTAGTTTTCCGGATAAAGCATTTCATCTGCGCAGGTAAGACCGCTCACCTGGATAGCATGTATGTGCATTTTTCGGATAGCAACCAGTCCGGCGAGAAGATTTGGCTTTTTTTCAGGGTCCGGCTGATGAACCATTCCCTTATACCCCTCTCCAGTGGTCCTTGGCTTGTTTGTATAAACTCTTGGGATAATCAAAACTTTATCCCGGATTTCATCTTGAACTTTTGCCAGACGTTCCAGATAATCGCAGACAGCATCTTCGTTGTCAGCAGAGCAGGGACCTACAATTGCCAGAAATTTTTCTGATTTTCCGGTGAATACATCCCGTATTTCCTGATCTCGTTTTTCTTTTAGTGCCTGAATATTTGCATCAATGGGATATTGGCTGCGTATCTCTTCAGGTGTCGGTAATTTTTTAATGAAATCAAATCCCATATTCGTGTCTCCTTTAAAACAGATTCCTTTGTGATTCAAAATTTAGTATAACCCAATTTTTTTTCTGTGTCGATAGATATCTTATGTTTTACGGATGATTTTTGTGAGAAGTATCAGGTGGAGGAGGGTCAGTATAAGTTCTGCAAGCAGGATTCCGTACAGATAACCGCGAATGCCTAAGAGTGGAATTGCAAAGAGTACGAAACTTAACCGGACAGAAATACTGATTACGCTGTGCAGGAGGCATAGACCTGCTTTTCCTAGACCGTGCAGAATACTGGTAAGGGTTGTGTTCAGATACAAAAACGGGCAGATAAAAGAAAGTGTTCGTATGTATGTTCCGGCAGTGGCATTGTGGAAAAGAAAGGATCCCAGAAAATCTCCCAGAAAAAGGAAAAGAAACATACAGACAATACCCATGATGGAACAGCAATAAAAGAGCTGTCGGGTCACACGCCTGATTTTCTCGTTTTTTCCAAGAGCCTGTAACTGAGCAACAGAGGGCATCAACATTACAGCGGCGGAGTTAGTCAGTGTTCCGGGAAAAAGAATCAGAGGCATGGCCATTCCTGTAAAAATTCCATATATACTCATGGTTTCCCGGCTGTTTAAGCCATATATCCGAAGCCGTTGGGGGATTAAAACCATTTCCATACTGCTTAGTACCGTCAGGAGAACCTTGTTTATAGTCAGTGGAAAGGAAATGTGAAAAAGTTCCTGACAGAGAGAGGGAACTCCTTTGATTCGAAAAAGGGAATAACTGTTTTGGTGAAAATGGATGCCTATACATAACAGAGAAACAAAAGCGGAAGCAACTTCACCTGCCAGAGTGCCGCCAACAGCAATTGCAGGAGTGACAGGACGTTCTTCTGAAATAAATATTACAGAGAGAAAATAGCAGGTACTTACACGTATCATTTGTTCGAGCAACTGGACAAAAGAAGGGATTCCTGTCTGTTTCCGGGCAAAATAATAACTATTGATACAGGTGTGCAGAGTGCCGAGAGGAAAAGAAAAGGCAAGTATTCGAATGAGGGAGTTCGTCTGAGGTGCTTTCAGGATTTCTAAAGCGAAAAAGTCGGAATGTTCATAAATAAAACAAGAAAGGAAAGAGGCTGTTGCTGCGGATAGGATACTTCCAATCCAGAAAAAATCTCCGGCTTTTTTCTTTTGTCCCAATGCTGTACAAGATGCACAGAGACGGGAGATCGCAATCTGCATGCCGGAAACAGAAATGGCCATTACAAGACTCTGAAGCGGCAGGATAAGCTGGAAGAGTCCAAGTCCCTGTGCACCAATGGTATGGGAAAGGAATATTCTATAAAAGAAACCGATGAACCGGCTTAATAAACCGGCGCAGGTAAGAAGCAGGGTACCTCTGATAAGGCGATTTTTTGACATAATAAAAACCTGGACTTTTTTAGTTAGTATATTCATAAAACCATCTTGACAGAACAGAAACTTTCTGTTAAAGTAAAAAAGAAATCCGAGGAAAACACTAGGAATTAAAAAGAGGTGAGGAAATGAAACTGTCAACACGAGCACGTTACGGCCTTCGGGCACTCATCGATTTAGGATTATATAGCAAAGATGAAACAATCTCGCTCCAGAGTATAGCAGGGAGACAGAATATATCCGTAAGTTATCTGGAACAGATTATGGCTCTTCTCAAGAAGGCAGGAATCGTAAAAAGTTCCAGAGGCGCCTGTGGTGGATATCAACTTGGTAAATCTGCGGCGGAAATTTCAGTAGGTGAGATATTAAGAGTTCTGGAAGGTAATCTCAATGCGGCGGTATGTGAGGAAGAAACCTGTCAGGGAGCAGATATCTGCGTGGCAAAAATAGTATGGAAACGTATTAATGACGGTATTACAAATGCGGTAGACACTCTTATGCTCAGTGAGCTTATAGAAGAGAGCAGACGGATGCGAGAAAAGAATGCAGGAATAGAATAGAGAGCAGGAGGACGAGATATGATTTATTTAGATAATGCAGCGACAACAAAAACGGCGCCTGAGGTTGTTCAGGCAATGTTGCCGTATTTTACAGAATGTTACGGAAATCCGTCAAGTGTTTATGACTTTGCGGGAAAGAGTAAGGAGGCTGTTACAACAGCCAGAGAGCAGATTGCAAAAGTGATCGGTGCAAAGAAAGAAGAAATATATTTCACAGCAGGCGGCTCAGAAGCAGATAACTGGGCTCTGAAAGCAGCTTTTGAATTTTTTAAGGGAAAAGGAAACCACATTATCACAACGAAAATTGAGCATCATGCCATCCTTCATACCTGTGAATATCTGGAGAAGCGCGGCGCAAGGATTACTTACCTTGATGTAGATGAAAACGGAGTGGTGAAACTTGATGAGCTTGAAAAAGCAATTACACCGGAAACAATTCTGATTTCCGTTATGTTTGCAAATAATGAAATCGGAACTATTCAGCCTATTAAGGAGATCGGGCTGATTGCCAGAGAACACGGGATTTTATTTCATACAGATGCTGTTCAGGCATTTGGTCAGGTGCCGATTAATGTAGATGAGATGAACATTGATATGTTAAGCTCCAGCGGACATAAGATTAACGGACCGAAAGGAATCGGCTTCTTATATATCCGCAAGGGTGTAAAAATCCGTTCTTTTGTTCATGGTGGAGCCCAGGAGCGTAAGCGCCGTGCAGGCACGGAAAATGTGCCGGGTATCGTTGGATATGGTGTTGCGGCAGCCAGAGCGCTTAATACTATGAAGGAGCGTACAGCCAGAGAAATCGAATTAAGAGACTATATGATTGAGCGAATCATGAAGGAAATCCCCTATGTAAAGCTTAATGGAGATTCGGTGAAACGTCTTCCTAATAATGTAAACGTAAGTTTCCATTTCATTGAGGGAGAATCGCTGCTCCTTATGTTGGATTCTTTTGGAATCTGCGCATCCAGTGGTTCAGCCTGTACATCCGGTTCTCTGGATCCGTCCCATGTGCTGCTTGCTATCGGACTTCCCCATGAGATTGCGCATGGTTCTCTTCGCCTTACATTAAGTGAGGAGACGACAAAAGAAGAAATTGATTTCACAGTAGATAAATTAAGAGATATTGTGCAGAATTTAAGAAATATGTCTCCATTATATGAAGACTTTATAAAAAAACAGAAATAATCATTAAAGTATTATAAAACTACTTGTCAGGAGGAAAAAATAATGTATAGTGAGAAAGTAATGGACCATTTCCAGAATCCACGTAATGTGGGAGAAATAGAGAATGCCAGCGGTGTAGGTACAGTAGGAAACGCCAAGTGCGGCGATATTATGAGAATCTTTCTGGATATTGATGAAGAGACAAAAATTATTAAAGACTGTAAATTTAAAACCTTCGGATGTGGAGCTGCGGTTGCGACAAGCAGTATGGCAACAGAGCTGGTAAAAGGCAAAACGATCGAGGAGGCTATGAAACTGACGAACAAAGCAGTTATGGAGGCACTGGACGGACTTCCTCCGGTGAAAGTACATTGTTCCCTTCTTGCAGAGGAGGCAGTCCATGCGGCGCTTTGGGATTATGCTCAGAAACACGGTATTGTTATCGAAGGTCTTGAGAAACCGAAATCCGATATCCATGAAGGTGAAGAGGAAGACGAGGAAGAATACTGATGAATAAAGAAAAAATAATCGTAGGTCTGTCAGGCGGTGTAGATTCTTCTGTGGCGGCTTACCTGCTGAAAGAAGAAGGGTATGACGTAATCGGAGTGACTATGTCGCATTTTAAAGAACAAAATCTTCTCCCCGGAGAAAAAAGTTCGACAGAGCAGATTGTGGAAGATGCGAAAAAAGTTGCAGATTTTCTGGAAATACCGCACTATGTGGTAGATGTCTGTCCACAGTTTAAAGAAAATGTAATCGATTATTTTACAAAAGAATATATTTCCGGCAGAACTCCGAATCCATGCGTAGTCTGTAATCGTTATATAAAGTGGAAGGCAATTATGGAAGAGGGAGAGAGACTTGGCGCATACCTTATGGCGACCGGGCATTATGCCCAGATTGCAAAGCTTTCTAATGGCAGATATACTCTCAAGAATTCCATAACTGCGGCGAAAGACCAGACGTATGCATTGTACGGACTGACACAGGAACAGTTATCCAGAACCAGAATGCCTGTCGGAAGTTATGAAAAAGATGAAATTCGTAAAATTGCAGAGAGAATCGGACTTCCGGTTGCGAAAAAGCCGGACAGCATGGAAATCTGTTTTATCCCTGATGGGGATTATGCGAAATTCATTGCAGAGAATACGGGGATTACAGTTCCCAAAGGAAACTATGTTAGTATAAATGGAGAAATTCTCGGACAGCATCAGGGAATCATCCATTATACGGTAGGACAACGTAAGGGACTGAATCTTTCCATGGGGCGTCCGGTTTTCGTTACACAGATCAGACCGGAAACCAATGAGGTTGTTATTGGAGATAATGAGGATGTATTCGCTCAGGCGCTCCTTTGCAGTCAGTTAAATGCAGTTTCTGTGCCGCGGTTTGAAGATGGGATGGAAGTAATTGCCAAAATCCGCTACAACCATAAAGGCGCACCTGCAGTTTTGGAAAAACAAGGCGAGGATAAACTTCTTGTAAAATTTAAAGAGCCTCAGAGGGCAATAACCCCGGGACAGGCAGTAGTTTTTTATCAGGGAGATTATGTAGCAGGCGGCGGCGTGATCGACTGCTCCGTGAAATAAGTGAGCAGAAATAAAGCAGGCGGATGTATGTAAATGCATCTGCCTTGTCGTGTATTTGCGGGAGGAAAAGATGACAGGACTTACGAATGAACAGGTACAGGCGCGAATTGCCGAAGGGCAGGTAAACGCCAACGAAAATCCCAATACCAGAACGTATAAACAGATTATTATGGAGAATTCCCTGACGTTTTTTAACTTTTTGAATGTTGCGCTTCTGGTGATGGTGCTTCTTGTCGGCTCGTACAAGAATTCTGCATTTATGGGGATTATTGTAATTAACACAGTAATAGGAATTGTACAGGAAATTCGTGCCAAGAAGACTATTGACCAGCTTGCAATCCTGACAGAAAGCAAGACAGTGGTGCTTCGTGAGGGCAAAAAATGGACGATTTCAACAGAGAAGCTGGTTCTCGATGATATTATTTATCTGAAAACAGGAGACCAGATTCCGGCGGATGCAAAGGTTCTGGAAGGCTGTATGGAAGTAAATGAATCTCTTCTTACAGGTGAAGCAGATAACCTTGCAAAAAATCCGGGAGATGAACTCTTTTCCGGAAGTTTCGTTACATCAGGTGAAGCCTGCTGTCAGGTTATTCATGTAGGAAAAGACAATTATGCTGCGCAGATTACCAGTGAGGCGAAGGAGTTTAAGCGTCATAATTCAGAGCTTAGAAATGCTCTGAATGCAATTTTGAAAGTAATCAGTATTATTATTGTTCCTCTGGGTGCCATGCTTTTTTACAAACAGTTTTATCTGGTGGGAGAAAGCCTGAGAGATTCTGTGGTCAGTACAGTGGCTGCGGTTTTGGGAATGATTCCGGAAGGGCTTGTACTTCTTACCAGTGTTGCACTTACTCTGGGCGCACTTACATTGGCGCGCAAGAAGACTCTTGTGCAGGAATTGTATTGTATTGAAACGCTTGCCAGAGTCGATACGCTCTGCCTGGATAAAACAGGAACGATCACAGAAGGAACGATGTGTGTGGAAAGTGCGGAGCCTTACACAGAAGAGATTTCAGTTGTTTCGAAAGCTTCCGTTGAGGAAATTGGGCATATCATGGGAAATCTTATGGCGGTTCTCAATGATAAAAATGCGACAGCAGATGCTCTGCGCAAGTTCTTTCCTGTCAGCCGTGATATGACTCTGGAAAAAGCGATTCCATTTTCGTCAGACAGGAAATACAGTGGAGCTTCTTTTGAGCAGAGAGGAACGTATCTTATGGGAGCCGTACAGTTCCTTTTTCCGGATGGAAATGAGGAATTGGAAAGAGTCTGCAAATTTTATGCGGAGCAGGGATATCGTATTTTAGTTCTGGCCCACAGCCCCAATACGGCGGAAGGAAATGTAATTCCGGAAGGATTAAAGCCAGCGGCAATTCTTCTTCTCACAGATGTAATCCGTGCAGAAGCTCCGGAAACCCTGAAGTTTTTTGACAGTCAGGGAGTAGACTTAAAAGTAATATCAGGCGATGATCCTGTGACAGTTGCTTCCATTGCAAAAAAAGCAGGGCTGAAAAATGCAGATCATTATATAGATGCGACAACGATTCATACACAGGAAGAAATGGAAAAAGCAGTTGCCTCCTGCAGTGTATTTGGACGTGTAACGCCGCAGCAGAAAAAACAGATGGTTCAGGCATTGAAGAAACAGAAGCATACAGTTGCCATGACAGGAGACGGTGTCAATGATGTACTGGCTCTTAAAGAAGCAGATTGCAGTATTGCTATGGCAGAAGGAAGTGATGCAGCAAAAAATATTGCAAATGTAGTTCTTCTGGATTCCAACTTTGCATCCATGCCACATATTGTAAACCAGGGACGAAGAGTGGTAAACAATATTCGTATGGCGGCTTCCATGTTTTTGATCAAGACAATCTTCTCCGTGTTGTTGTCTTTGATTACGATTTTCTTTGGAGAGGCGTATCCGTTTGAGCCGATTCAGATGTCGCTGATCAGTGCATGTGCAGTGGGAATCCCAACATTCCTCCTTGCGCAGGAGAATAATTACGAAAAAATAGACCGTACTTTCCTGCGTCATGTGTTTATGAATGCGTTTCCTGCAGCAGTGACTATTACAGGCTGTGTGTTTACAGTTATGCTGGTCTGCCAGGAGGCATATCATTCCAATGCCATGCTTAATACGGCCTGTGTTCTTGTGACAGGATGGAATTATATGGCTGCTTTAAAAACGGTATATTCTCCGTTAAGCCGCTACCGTAAAATTATCATTTATGGTATGCAGTTTATATTCTTCGGGGCAGCGGTTGTCCTTCAAAAATTGCTGAATCTCGGTTCACTGGAATTTGGAATGATCATCTGGGTATTCCTTCTGATGACCTTCTCGCCGATTGCCATTGAAGCTATTACTGCGTGGCTTCGAAAAATGTACGAAAAAACATTGAACAGAACAGAAAAAAGTTCGTTAACTCTGTTTCTTGAGAAACTTCAGAAATCGTGAATTCTCTATGTACAGAGAGCTGGGATATTAACAGAATATTAACAGAAGATACAAAAAACAAAATAGTGTTCTCCTTGTACTTCCAATTCGATGGTGCTATAATTTTCCTGTTAAAAGTTATTATTTCATTTTACAAAAGGGGAAAAAGATATGGAAACTTATGAGATTTTTAAGGATCTGGCCATTATCCTGATTTCTGCAAAGCTGTGCGGGCTTCTTGCCGGTAAATTAAAGGCACCGCAGGTTGTGGGAGAAATTATTGCAGGTCTTCTGATTGGTCCAAGTGTTCTTGGACTTGTACAGCAGACGGAGCTTATTAGCGGTATGGCGGAAATCGGGGTTGTTCTTCTGATGTTCTTTGCCGGACTTCAGACAAGTCTTAAAGATCTGAGACGTACAGGATGGAAAGCGCTGCTTATTGCATGTGCGGGTGTGTTTGTGCCTCTTGCAGGGGGATATTTCTTGTATTCCTGTTATTATGGTTTTGCACCAAGCGGTTCTGCCCAGTTTTATTCTGCGGTGTTTACAGGTGTAATTATGACTGCGACTTCTGTCAGCATTACAGTTGCATCTCTACAGGAACTGGGTTATCTGAAATCTGAGACTGGAACGACGATTATGAGTGCGGCGATTATCGACGACGTTATCGGTATTATCGTTCTTACTTTTGTTGTAGGCATGAAAGATCCTGCTTCGAGTCCGTCTTCTGTAATTATCAGCACAGGTCTTTTCTTTGTATTTGCCATTGTGGTAGGTTATGTTATTTATAAGCTTTTTAAAGCTCTTGATGCCAGATATCCGCATACAAGAAGAATTCCTATTCTTGGCTTTGTTATAGCGTTTGCTTTTGCCTATCTGGCAGAGGAGTATTTCGGCATTGCGGATATTACAGGTGCATATGTGGCAGGTATCGTGCTTTGCAGTATTGAGGATTCTGAGTATATAGCCAGAAAGGTGGATATCAGTTCCTACATGCTGTTTGCCCCGGTGTTCTTCTGCAGTATCGGACTGAAAACCTCCGTGGATGAAATGTCAGTGTCTCTGCTGATTTTCTGTGTTCTTTTTGTTGTGATTGCTTTGTTTTCAAAAATTATCGGCTGCGGTTTGATGTCCAAAATACTGGGATTCAATACAAATGACTCCCTGAAAATCGGAGTTGGAATGATGACACGTGGAGAGGTGGCTCTTATTGTGGCACAGAAAGGACTTTCTGTCGGAATGGTAGAGAGTAAATTTTTTACAGCTGTAATTCTTCTGATTATGGTATCTTCCATTGTGACACCTATTGCCCTTAAGGTTTTGTACAGTAAAAAAGCATAAGATACGCAGAGAATAAAAAAGGATGTCGGTCAAGGCTGACAGGAATCCTGCGTAAGGAGTGGAGAGAATTCTGAAATGTTAAAAAATCCCCGTCGTTTAGGCGGGGATTTTTGTTTTTAACAAAATATTTTAATAAAATCATTTCTTTTTGCGGCACAGCCAGTAACAACCGAAAGCCGGGACCATAATGCCTTTTGCTTCCATTTCGTGTCCGGAGATCAGATCGAGATAGATACCGTCATCTTCATTGATCCATGCAACTCTGTCATTTTCACAGAAATTATAGATACCGATGAATTTTTCTTCTTCATTTTCACGAACAAGAGCCAGAATGGAAGAATCCCAGGTGTCAATAGTTCGAAGAGAAGCATCGGCTCTGAAGACACTGTGAGAAGCGCGGATATGTTCCAGTTTATCAAGTGCAGGGAATAAACGTCCCTGTACTGTGTAGTCGACTTTGCGGTTATCTGCCAGATTCCAGTCGAATTCGCCTCTGTGGAGATAGCGGGAATCAGAAGCTTTATCCGGATCATTTTTGTAAGAATAATCGTTCAGCTGACCGATTTCATCTCCGCTGTAGATGACTGGAATACCGGACTGGGAAAGCATAAAAGCATGAAGGGTGATATCATAACGGATACCTCTTTCAACTCCTTCTTCATTGCCTTCAAAACCGAAACGCTCAATTCCGCAAAGAGAAGCAGTAGTACCGCAGAGACGGGCATCGCCAAGTCTGGGATCATCGTTGTAAAGCTCTCCTCTGGAAAAAGAGTTCGGATATTTTCCAGTGAAAAAATCGTTCAGGTATTTCTTGTGCGCAACCTCTTCGATGGAGAAGTTTTTCAGATAATCGTAATCAAGTCCCCAGCCGATATCGTCGTGGCAGCGGAGATAATTCTGGAAAATATAATCCTTTGGAAGACCTGCGACAATATCAAGCTGTCTGCGCAGAAGAGAAACGTCTCTGGTTGCAACAGTATGCCAGGTGCTTGCCATCGTTGTAACATTATAAAGAAGATGGCATTCCGGTTTTTCTGGAGTTCCGAAATAAGGAACCACTTTTTCAGGGGCCATGACAACTTCGCCCAAAAGGAGTATGCCAGGGCAGACAATTTCACTGATAATACGCATGATTCGTACAATTGTATGAACCTGTGGAAGATTCCGGCAGTTAGTTCCAAGCTGTTTCCAAATGTATGGAACTGCGTCAAGACGCACGATGTCAACACCCTTGTTTGCAAGATAAAGCATATTGTAAATCATTTCATTGAGGACAATGGGGTTTTGGTAATTCAAATCCCACTGATATGGATAGAAAGTTGTCATGACATGCTTTTGAATGTCATCATACCAGGTGAAATTACCAGGCGCAGTTGTCGGGAAAACTTCCGGGCAATGTTGCTCATACATAGCCGGAACATCATAATTATCAAAGAAGAAGTAGCGGTCCTGATATTCTTTTTCTCCGGCACGGGCACGCTGTGCCCATTCATGATCCTCGGATGTGTGATTCATGACGAAATCAAGGCAGATACTGATGCCATTTTTATGGCATTTTTCAGTTAGTTCGGCGAAATCATCCATGGTTCCCAGTTCAGGCTGTACCTGACGGAAATCTGCTACTGCATAACCACCGTCACTTTTTCCTTTCGGAGATGCAAGAAGAGGCATGAGATGCAGATAATTAACATTACATTCACGGATATAGTCCAGCTTGTCCTCCAATCCATTGAGGGTTTTTGAGAAGTTGCTGACATACATCATCATCCCCAGAAGGTCATTGCGTTTGTACCAGTCTGGATCAGCTTCGCGTTTTTGATCAGATGCCTGAAGAGCCGGGGAGCGTTCTGCGTAGAAATTGCGCATATCAGCAATCAGATCATTAAAGTGCATCATTACATAAGGGTTGTCCTGATAAAGCTCACAGTAGAGCCATTTCAGCTCGTCCACGTGACGGTTGAAACGTGCTTCATAAATATCCCAGTCTACGTCGGGAAGTTCTTTTTCGGTTGTGAGTTTCACAGGTTCGACTTTTCTTGTCTCCACTTTTACAGGTTCTGTTCTGGAAGTTGTGAGTTTTGCAGGTTCAACCTTTTTTGTTTCCACTTTTACAGGTTCTGTTTTGGAAGTCTCGATTTTAGCAGGCTCGACTTTTTTTGTTTCGACCTTTTTCGGCTCTGCTTTAGGAGATTCGGCCTTTACCGCTTCGGTATTGGCAACTTCAATTTTTGCTGTTTCTGTTTTTTCAAGGGCAGCAGCCTTTTTTTTCTGGAGTCTTTTTTTTGCCATAGTTATCCTCCCTTAATCATTTAAAAGGCCGCAACTGCCTCTTCCTGTATCTCCTCTGTCAGGCAGTTGCGAAAGCCACTATGATTGTACAGTTGACACGTCTAAAAGTCAAGTTTTAGAAAGTCAGGAGTTCTGTTTTTGAATACATATAAATAGGAAAAATATAAAAGGATAAAGTACCAGAGGAGATGGGATTATCAGTATCCTGATGTCGATGATAATTATTATAACATATTTCTTTATGGAAAATTATGAGCTTTTTTATAAAATATACTTGAATTTTTGTTTGGAATTCGGTACAATACAATATAGGTTGACGTTTCTTTAACAAACTTATAGAGACGTCATAATTACCACTTAATTCATAGGAGGAATTTATCATGGCAGTAAAAGTTGCAATTAATGGTTTTGGACGTATTGGACGTCTTGCATTCCGTCAGATGTTTGGAGCAGAAGGATTTGAAATCGTAGCAATTAACGATTTAACATCTCCAGAAATGCTTGCTCACTTATTAAAATATGATTCAACTCAGGGTAGATACGCTCTTGCTGATACAGTAACAGCTGGAGAAGATACTATCACAGTTGACGGAAAAGAAATCAAAATTTATGCAAAAGCTAACGCTGCAGAACTTCCATGGGGAGAAATCGGTGTAGACGTAGTTCTTGAGTGTACAGGTTTCTATACATCTAAAGATAAAGCTCAGGCTCATATCGATGCAGGTGCTAAACATGTTATCATTTCCGCTCCGGCTGGAAACGATCTGAAAACAATCGTTTACAATGTAAACCATGAGACACTTACAAAAGATGACCACATCATCTCCGCAGCTTCCTGTACAACAAACTGCTTAGCTCCAATGGCTAAAGCTCTTAATGATCTTGCACCAATCAAAACTGGTATCATGTGTACAATCCACGCTTACACAGGCGATCAGATGACACTTGATGGACCACAGAGAAAAGGTGATAAGAGAAGATCCCGTGCAGCTGCATGCAACATCGTTCCTAACAGCACAGGTGCTGCTAAAGCTATCGGTCTTGTTATCCCAGAGCTTAACGGCAAATTAATCGGCGCTGCTCAGCGTGTTCCAACCCCAACAGGTTCTACAACTATCTTAACAGCAGTTGTTGAAGGAAATGTTACAAAAGAGCAGATCAATGACGCTATGAAAGCAGCTTCCAACGAATCCTTCGGATACAATACAGACGAAATCGTTTCCAGCGATATCGTAGGTATGAGATTTGGTTCCCTGTTTGATGCTACACAGACAATGGTTCTTCCATTAGACAATGGCACAACACAGGTACAGGTAGTTTCCTGGTATGACAACGAAAACTCCTACACAAGCCAGATGGTTCGTACAATCAAACACTTTGGTAAACTTCTGAACGCTTAATTAGCAGGCAGAATAAGGCTCAAGAGAAGGGGTCCGGTCTGGTATGGACCGGACTCCTTTTTTATACGGAGTCTAGTTGTTTCACAGGTAACACAGGCTATGTGAATTATTAAAAGTTAAGGAGGCATAAAAAATGCTGAACAAAAAATCTGTTGATGATATTAATGTAAAAGGTCAGAAAGTCCTCGTTAGATGCGACTTTAACGTTCCTCTTCAGGATGGAAAAATCACAGACGAAAACCGTCTTGTTGCAGCTCTTCCTACAATTAAAAAATTAATCGCTGATGGTGGAAAGGTTATTCTTTGTTCTCATCTTGGCAAACCGAAGGGAGAGCCAAAACCAGAATTATCTCTTGCACCGGTTGCAGTACGTCTTTCTGAGTTACTTGGTCAGGAAGTTAAATTTGCAGCTGATCCGGAAGTAGTTGGACCAAATGCAAAAGCAGCTGTAGAGGCTATGAAAGATGGCGAGGTTATTCTTCTTGAGAATACACGTTATCGTGCAGAGGAAACAAAGAACGGCGAAGAATTCAGCAAAGAGCTTGCTTCTCTTTGTGATGTATTTGTAAACGATGCATTCGGTACAGCACACAGAGCTCACTGCTCTAATGTTGGTGTTACAAAATTTGTTGACACTGCAGTAGTTGGATATCTGATGCAGAAAGAAATCGATTTCTTAGGAAATGCAGTAAATAATCCGGAAAGACCATTTGTAGCTATCCTTGGCGGAGCAAAAGTTTCCAGTAAGATTTCTGTAATCAATAACCTTCTTGACAAAGTTGACGTTCTCATCATCGGCGGTGGTATGTCTTATACATTTATAAAGGCACACGGCGGAAAAATCGGTACTTCTCTTTGCGAAGATGATTATTTACAGTACGCTCTCGATATGGAGAAAAAAGCAGAAGAAAAAGGCGTAAAACTTCTTCTTCCTGTAGATAACAGAATCGGTGATGCATTCTCTAATGACTGCAACATTCAGATTGTTAAACGCGGTGAGATCCCGGAAGGCTGGGAAGGCATGGATATCGGACCTGAAACAGAGAAACTTTTCTCTGATGCAGTGAAAGATGCTAAAACAGTTGTATGGAACGGACCAATGGGTTGCTTCGAAATGCCTAATTTTGCTCATGGTACAGAAGCAGTTGCAAAAGCACTTGCGGAGACTGATGCTACTACTATTATCGGTGGTGGTGACTCTGCAGCAGCTGTTAATATTTTAGGATATGGTGACAAAATGACTCATATCTCTACAGGCGGCGGTGCTTCTCTTGAATTCCTTGAGGGTAAAGAACTTCCTGGCGTAGCAGCAGCTAACGATAAATAAGCCGAAAGCAACTCTAGTTAAATAAAATAAGTAGGAGAATAATAAAATGGCAAGAAGAAAAATTGTCGCTGGTAACTGGAAAATGAACATGACACCAAGCGAAGCAGTTAAATTAGTTGAAACTCTGAAACCTTTAGTAGCTAACGAAGAAGTTGATGTTGTATTCTGCGTACCAGCAATCGATATCATTCCTGTTGTTGAAGCCTGCAAAGGTACAAACATCCAGGTTGGCGCTGAAAATATGTACTTCGAAGAAAAAGGTGCATACACAGGAGAAATTTCCCCTGCAATGCTTACAGATGCAGGCGTTAAATATGTAGTTCTCGGACATTCTGAGAGACGTGAATATTTCGCTGAAACAGATGCAACTGTAAACAAAAAAATGCTGAAAGCTTTTGAGCATGGTCTTACACCAATCATGTGCTGCGGCGAATCTCTTGAGCAGAGAGAGCAGGGCGTTACTATGGACTTTATCCGTCAGCAGGTTAAAATTGGATTCCAGAATGTAACAGCAGATCAGGCAAAAACAGCAGTTATTGCTTATGAGCCAATCTGGGCTATCGGAACAGGCAAAACAGCTACAACTGAGCAGGCTCAGGAAGTATGTGCCGGTATCCGCGCATGCATCGCTGAAATCTACGATGATGCTACAGCAGAAGCAATCCGCATCCAGTACGGCGGATCTGTAAATCCTGCAACAGCACCGGAATTATTCGTACAGAACGACATCGATGGCGGTCTTGTAGGCGGCGCAAGCCTTAAAGCTGACTTCGGCCAGATCGTAAACTACAAATAATTATCGTTTAAAATAAAATAGAATCAGAATAAAACTGATCGTGTCCCAACGAGAAGAAGCCCCTGTGCTAATGCACAGGGGCTTTTACTTTTGAGGATAGGAATTCATTATCTGATGAAGCAATAAAAGACAATAAAGTACAATTTAGTTACGAAAAATACTTGCATTCACTGATAGAAACGATATACTTAAAGGGGGCTGTACGGCAGTGGCGTGTGATACGACGTTACAGGATATGGAAAGGAGAAAATCAAATTATGTCATTAGTATCAAACCTGTTTTTGCTGTTTGTGGCAGCATGTGTGATCGTGTACTATGTGGTACCGTCGAAGCTACAGTGGCTGGTGCTTTTGTGCTTCAGTTATCTTTATTACATAGCAGGCGGAGTCCGATATCTCGGTTTCATGCTTTTTTCCACAGCAGTTACTTATCTGGCTGCTCTGGGAATAGAGAAACTTGAAGAAAAAGGAAAGCATGGCAGTGCAAAAAGGCTGCTGATTGTTGGATTAATTCTGAATTTCGGTATGCTCGGCACAATTAAATACACGAATTTCGCAGTAGAGAATCTTAATGCTTTATTTCATATGAATCTTAGAGGTATGGAAATTTTACTTCCTCTGGGAATATCCTTTTATACTTTTCAGTCGTCAGGATATCTTTTGGACGTATATTGGAAAAGATGCAGTGCGGAAAAACAGCCGCTGAAATATGCTCTGTTTGTATCTTTTTTTCCTCAGATTCTGCAGGGACCAATCGGAAGATACAGCCGTCTGGCAGAACAGCTTTATGCACCGCACAGATTTGAGGGAAAAAATATCGCACGGGGATTTGAGAGAATCCTGTGGGGGTTTTTCAAAAAGATGATTTTGGCTGACTGGGCAGCGGTTTTTGTAGATGCAATCTTCGGAAATCCGGATCAGTACAGCGGACTTGCGCTTTTCGGCGTATTATTTTATACAATTCAGTTATATGCTGATTTTTCCGGTGGAATGGATGTGGTTATTGGTATTGCATCTATGTTTGGGATTGAAATGGACGAGAACTTCAAACGTCCGTTCTTCGCAGTTTCCATTACAGATTTCTGGCATCGCTGGCATATCACGCTGGGAACGTGGATGAAGGATTATGTCTTTTATCCTGTTACCTTATCCGGCTGGATGAACCGATTCGGAAAATGGGCAAAGAAAGTATTTGGCAAAAAAACAGGGCGTACACTTCCGATTTGTCTGGCAAATCTGATAGTCTTCTTTGTTGTGGGCGTATGGCACGGCGCTGCCTGGAAATATATTGTTTACGGTGTATATAACGGTATTATCATCGCGTTCAGCGGACTTATGGCAGGGCAGTACAGAAACTGGAAAAAGAAACTCAATATTACAGGAAAAGAGAACTGGTTTCATATATTTGCAATTGTAAGGACTTTTATTCTTGTAAATATCAGTTGGTTCTTTGACAGGGCAGATACTGTCGGACAGGCATTTCATATGATGAAGCTTTCTGTGACGAAATTTGCGCCTTCAGAACTGCTTCTGATTCCTGCAGGAAGAGAAGGAACTGCTTTTACACCTTATGCGCTGCTGATTCTGGCTGTAGGCTGTGTGATTCTCTTTATTGTAAGCTTTCTTCAGGAACGCGGAATGAAGATAAGAGAAACACTTTCGAAACGCAGTCTTCCGATTACGGTAGCTGTGTATATGGTTTTATTGATATCTATTGGATTATTTGGATCTACAGCAGTTGCGAGGGGATTTATTTATGCACAATTTTAAAAAAATATTAAAAACATTGCTGGTTCTGGCTGTTTGTGCAGCTATTCTTGCCGGACTTGATCTGGCGCTTTATCCGTGCACGTTTATGCGAAACGATATCCATTCTGTAACTACAAGGCAGTATGACGATATTATTGTTGGTACATCACATGGAAAAATGGGAATTGACCCGGAGAGCATGAAGGAAATCACGGGAAGAACCGGTCATAATATTTGCGTGGGCGGAGAATACGGAATTGACGCGTATTATATCACGAAACTGATCAATGAGAAACAGAAGCCGAAAAGAATCATATATGAAGTGGATCCGGGGTATTTTGTGACAGAAAAGGAAGAGGGAAATAATTATCTTTTGTTTTATCACGAATTTCCTTTTTCCAGAGCGAAACTGGAATATTTCTGGAATTCTATTGCCAAATGTAATTTCAGGACAGTTCTGTTTCCGTGGTATGAATATTCTCTCAGCTACGAGCTTCCGAAAATAAAGGAAACATTTACAAAAAAAGTGACAGGAGATTACAGCGTATCAGATTTAAAGAGTGATTCACAGGAATATCATGAAAGCGGTTTTATTGAAAGATATCCGGTGGATGTCAGAAAACTGAAAAAATCAGAACCAAAGCTTTACGAAGAAGGAATGGTCAATGAGGAAAATATGGGATATTTAAAGAAGCTTATTGATTACTGTAAAGCAAATGAAATTGAATTTGTGGCAGTGACAACGCCGATTCCCATTGATACGCTCAGGGATTACAGCGACAATTACAATGCTGCATGGAGATTTTTCGGCGAGTTTTTTGACAAACAGGGTGTGAAATACCTGAACTTTAATACACAGTATTTCAAGGCTTTCACCCATGATCTCAGAGCATATACAGATTACGACGGGCATTTGAACGGACAGGCTGCCAGAGATTATTCAAAAGTTCTGGCAGAATTTCTGAAATAAAAAAGGAGGAAGGTTAATATGAAGACAAATATTCTGGAATATCTGGAAGGCTCTTCAAAGAGATTTCCCGATAAAACGGCATTTGCAGATGAACACAGCTCCTGTACCTTCCGGGAACTGGAAATGACTGCAAGAAGGATCGGAACAGCTCTTGCGAAATATTTTGTTCCAAGAAATCCTGTTCCTGTTTTCATGGAAAAAAGTGTGGAAACAATCGGAGTTTTTATGGGCGCTGTTTACGCAGGCTGCTTCTATGTTCTGATAGATACAAAACAGCCGGCAAGCAGACTGAACCAGATTCTGGAAATTCTAGACAGCGAAGTGATCGTTACTTCCGAAAAATATCTGGAGGATCTGGAGAAGCTTGACTTTAAGGGAGAGGTAGTTCTTGCAAAAAATCTTGCAGAAGAGCCGGAAAATAAAGAGCTTCTTAAAGAAATCCGGAATCAGGCAGTAGATATGGATCCTTTGTATGGGATTTTTACATCAGGCTCAACAGGAGTTCCCAAGGGGGTTGTAGTCGGACACAGGTCGGTACTTGACTTTATAGACTGTTTTACAGAGCTTTTTGACATTTCAGAAAAAGATGTCATAGGTAATCAGGCGCCGTGGGATTTTGATGTTTCTGTCAAGGATATTTATTCCGGTCTGAAAACAGGAGCAACTGTGCAGATTATCCCGAAGCAGATGTTTTCTTTCCCGACGAAGCTGATTGATTATCTGATAGAGAGAGAGGTAACAACCCTGATATGGGCTGTTTCTGCATTGTGTATCATTTCAACTCTGAACGGGTTTGAGTACAAGGTACCGGATAAAATAAAAAAAATCCTGTTTTCCGGAGAGGCTATGCCTGTGAAACACTTAAATATCTGGAGAAAATATCTTCCGGATGTAATGTATGTCAACATTTACGGACCGACAGAAATTACCTGTAACTGCACGTATTATATCATTGACAGAGAATTCCAGCCGGGAGACGTGCTTCCTATGGGAAAAGCATTTCCAAATGAAAAGGTATTTCTTCTGGATGAGAAAAACCGGCTGATCACCGAAAAAAATAAAACCGGTGAGCTGTGTGTGACAGGAAGCGCGTTGGCTCTGGGATATTATAAGAACAGAGAACAGACTGATAAGGCTTTTGTGCAGAATCCTTTAAATGACAGATATCTTGAGATGATGTACAGGACAGGCGATTTGGCATATTATAATGAACTTGGAGAATTATGCTTTGCATCCCGCAAGGATTTCCAGATCAAGCATATGGGGCACCGCATTGAGCTTGGCGAAATTGAAGCTGCAATGGAAAAGATTCCGGAGATTATCAGAAGCTGCTGTATCTTTGACAGTGCGAAAAGTAAGATTGTGGCATTTTATGAGGGAGATATTGAAAGAAGACCCCTTGCAAGGGCATTGGGACAGTATGTACCTGCATTTATGGTTCCCAATGTGTTCCGCCAGGTAGAGAGAATGCCGCTTACCAAGAATGGAAAAATTGACAGGAAGGCTCTGACTGCCGCTTATCAGGAGGAGAAAAAATGAGTTCCGATTATGCGTTTTTAGATGAATTGATAGAGAAGGAAAAGATGCCGACTCCGGCATATGTCTTTGATCTGGATCATATGAGGGCTTACGTGGAAAAAGTAAAAAGCTGTCTTGGAAAAAATGTCCGCTTATGTTATGCTATGAAGGCAAATCCTTTTCTTACAGGGCCGATGATGGATGTGGTTTCTTCTTTTGAGGTGTGTTCACCCGGAGAGCTCAGGATCTGTGAACGAGTGGGAGTCCCGATGGAAAGAATTGTTCTTTCCGGCGTATATAAAAATCCGGAGGACATGGAGTACGTACTTTCCACATATGGCGGTAAAGGTGTTTATACAGTGGAGTCAGCGCAGCATTTAAAGATTCTTGACGATACGGCAAAGAGGCTTGGAATGAAGATTCCGGTACTGATCCGCGTGACAAGCGGCAATCAGTTCGGAGTAGATGAGAAAGAGCTCCGGGAGATGATTTCTGAAAGGAATGCCTATCCGGGAGTAGAGATGAAGGGGCTTCAGTTTTATTCCGGAACCCAGAAGAAAAATCTGGAGCAGATGAGAGAAGAACTGGAATATCTGGACTGCCTTATAAAGGCGCTTGGCGAGGAAAGCGGATTTAAGGCAGAGGTTCTGGAATACGGACCTGGATTTTTTGTTCCGTATTTTAAAAAGGATAAGTGCCCGGATATGGAAGAGATGCTGGCAGAATTCGGGGGAATTCTGGAGGGGCTTACATATAAAGGGGAAATCGTTCTGGAAATGGGCAGATTTCTTGCAGCTTCCTGCGGATATTATATTACGTCTATTGCAGACAGAAAGGTGAATAAGGAACAGTCCTATGTAATCCTGGACGGAGGTATCAATCACCTGAATTATTACGGACAGGCAATGGCAATGAAACAGCCTTTCTGCAAGCAGTACACAAAAGATGGTATAGAAAAAAATGAAGGTGAGGAAGAAGCATGGAATCTCTGCGGTGCATTGTGTACTGTCAGCGATGTGATTGTAAAGAATTTCCCACTGCGTAAACCATGTATTCATGATATACTGGTATTTGAGCGGGTAGGTGCTTATTCTGTAACAGAAGGAATTTATTTATTCCTCAGCCGCCCTCTTCCCAGAATCTATTTCTGGACGGAGAAGGACGGGCTGAAACTGGTACGGAAGGATGTACATACAGATTTATTAAATTCAGAGAAATAAGGAGAGAAAAAATAATGGATGAATTAATTGAAATTCTGGAAGAAATCCAGCCGGATGCGGACTATGAAAACTGTGATACCCTGATTGATGATGGAATTCTGGATTCTTTTGCAATTCTGTCAATTGTAAGCGAACTTCAGGATACTTACGGAATTACAATCACTCCGGCAGATATCATCCCTGAGAACTTCAATTCAGCAGAAGCGCTCTGGGATATGGTCTGCAGATTGAAAGACTGATTTTCAGATGCAGAAAAAGAACCTTTAGGAGAAGTCCTGATCTCGAAAGAGAGAGGGGCTTCTCTTTTTCTTAAAAAGTGTCTGATAAGAAATAGAAACATTCTTTGAAAAAACTTATTAAAAATAAGGGGGATATTGCGATGAAAGCCTTAACTTATATGGAACATGGAAAATTTAAGCTTATAGAAAAGCCAAAACCGGAGCTTCTGAATCCCCGGGATGCCATTGTTCGTGTCACACTTGGCTCTATTTGTACAAGTGACCTTCATATCAAACATGGTTCCGTACCGAGAGCAGTTCCGGGAATCACGGTGGGACATGAAATGGTGGGAATTGTAGAACAAATCGGGGATGAAGTGACAACTGTTCAGCCCGGAGACAGAGTGACGGTGAATGTGGAAACTTTTTGCGGCGAGTGCTTTTTCTGTAAAAATGGTTATGTAAATAACTGCACAGATTCGGATGGCGGCTGGGCGCTTGGATGCCGGATTGACGGCGGACAGGCAGAATATGTCCGGGTTCCTTATGCAGACCAGGGATTAAACAAAATTCCGGATTCTGTGACAGATGAACAGGCGCTCTTTGTGGGAGACGTACTTGCGACAGGATTCTGGGCAGCGCGGATATCAGAAATTACGCCGGAAGATACAGTGCTGATTATCGGAGCAGGCCCGACAGGAATTTGTACCTTATTATGCGTAATGTTAAAAAAACCGAAGCGCATTATCGTCTGTGAGAAAGAAGAAGCAAGAAGAAAATTTGTACAGAAATATTATGAGCAGGTTCTGACCTGTACGCCGGAAGAATGTGAGAAATATGTACAGGAACACTCTGACCACGGCGGTGCAGATGTTGTACTGGAAGTAGCCGGTGCAGGAAACACATTTGAACTTGCATGGAAATGCGCCCGTCCGAACGCGACAGTGACAGTTGTGGCGCTTTATGACGAAGCACAGACACTTCCTCTTCCGCAGATGTACGGAAAAAACCTGACTTTCAAAACAGGTGGTGTGGATGGCTGTGACTGTGCTGAAATCCTGAAATTAATTGCAGAGGGAAAAATTGATACAACACCTCTTATTACCCATCACTTTGCCCTGGAAGACATTGAAGAGGCCTATCGTATTTTTGAGAACCGGCTGGATGGGGTTATTAAAATTGCAATTACAGAAAAATAACGGAATTGCCTGATTTTCAGCGGAAAAGCTTTCGTATCTGACGCTGGTCAATTTCCGTAATCCTTTTTAAAGGGACTCCGGCAGCAGCAAAGGCTTTGTCTTTCAAGTGATCACGCTTTCGGGCATCTTTTGTGTCGTGGGTGCTGTCATCTAATTCCAGCGCAAAAAGCACATGAAGATCCCTATCGCAAATTACGAAATCCACATGTTTTTGAGCTATTTTGTGAAAATACTTCATGTACTGTTTTTTATCTGTCACAGCCAGCAAATCCTTAACGCCGACTTTGGGACAGATAAGATAATGATATTCGTCAGCCACTTCACGCAAAAGGAGATAAAAACGGTACTCCCTTTTCGTAAGGAGATGTTTGGCTGCATAGGGATAGTAGTTCTTTTTGCGATATAAAAGAAAGAGCAGTACAAGCAAAAGTAAGCCGATACATATGCAGGGAATGTACCAAAGAGATTCCATCTGTCGTCACCTCCATAAATTATACTCGAACATACATTCTGTAATATGCTTTATTGTAAATGATTTATGGGAAAATTGCAAGAAAATAATATAATAACCTCCATCTGAAATGAACAGGTGACTTTTTCGAGAAAAGATGATACAATATCCTACAATCTCGGAAAGACTGTAGTAAAATACAGTCGTATATCTGAAAAAAGGGAGGTATTATTTATGAACAGGAAAAAATCATCCGGTTCTGGAAAGAAAGGCAAAATCCTTATGCTGCTGGTGATTGTTCTGGCAGCATGCGCTTATTATTATGTGGCAATTCCTGCCATTAATATCCATGCCAGTGGATTCTGGGGATTTCTCATTGCCTTTGTTGTTTTTTGTCTGCTGCTTTATGCAGGAAAAAAGGGAGTGCATTCTCCGGGAGAAATTCGACAGTTTAAGCTTTTAAAGCTGGGAGTCGGGCTGGCGGGACTTCTGGTTCTTATTTATGTTGGGGGAAGCATTCTTTCCTCACCGATTGTCAACGCAAAGAAATATCGGGATCTTATGGTTCCGGAAACAGGAGATTTCACAGAGGATATTCAGCAGATCAGCTATGACCAGATTCCTCTTCTTGACAAGGAATCAGCAGCTCTTCTTGGAAACCGTAAAATGGGTAGTATGGTGGACATGGTATCACAGTTTGAGGTAAGCAATCTTTACTCCCAGATTAATTATCAGGGACGTCCGGTTCGCGTCACTCCGCTGGTGTATGCAAGCCCGATTAAATGGCTGACAAATATGAGACAGGGTATTCCGGCTTATATCACGATTGATATGGCAACGCAGAATACTGAGCTGGTGAAAATGAAGGACGGCATCCGGTATTCGGAAGCAGAGTATTTTAACAGAAATATTTACAGACATCTGCGTTTCAAATATCCTACGTATATTTTTGACCAGCTCAGTTTCGAGATTGATGAAGAAGGAACTCCTTACTGGGTATGTCCTGTAAAGAAGTTCAATATAGGACTTTTTGGCGGACAGACCATCGGAAGAGTGGTTCTGTGTAATGCAGTGACCGGTGATTGTAAGGACTATAAAATCGAGGATTGCCCTACATGGGTAGACCGCGCGTATCCGGCAGAGCTTCTGGTAGAGCTTTACAATTATCATGGAACACTGATTAACGGATTTATCAACAGCGTTATGGGACAGAAAGGATGTCTGAAAACAACAGAGGGATATAATTATCTTGCCATTGACGATGACGTATGGGTATATACAGGAGTTACCTCTGTAAGCGGCGACCGCTCTAACGTAGGTTTTGTTCTTATGAATCAGAGAACAAAAGAAACAAAGTATTATGAGATACCGGGAGCTGAGGAGTATTCTGCCATGGAATCTGCAGAAGGTCAGGTGCAGAACCTTGGATATAAGGCGACTTTCCCGCTGCTTTTAAATATCGCGGATGAACCTACGTATTTTATTGCCCTTAAGGACAATGCAGGACTGGTAAAAAAATACGCCATGCTGAATATCCAGAAATATCAGAATGTAGCAATCGGAGATACTGTAAAACAGTGTGAAAAAACATATCTTAAGATGATCAGGGGAAGCAGCGCCGCAGTTGCCGGAGAAAATACGAAAAAGGTTTCCGGTGTAATCAAACGTATGGCACAGGGCGTTATTGATGG
Organism: Eubacteriales bacterium; assembly: GCA_030536995.1. Taxonomy (GTDB): domain Bacteria; phylum Bacillota; class Clostridia; order Lachnospirales; family Lachnospiraceae; genus Blautia_A. The sequence continues at coordinate 30,727 of JAUNOY010000001.1, read as the reverse complement.
AAATACCCATTATTATATCGTACTGGAAGGACATGACGATCAGATTTTTGATGTGCCGATTACGGATTTCCTTGGTATCGTTAAATATGATGTTGGAGATCGGATTACGATTTCCTACAATGAAGCAGAACCTGCCAATACCGTAGTATCTGTAGAAGGAGCTGCGGGCAGCGCCGAAGGAAGCGTGGAAACAGAAGGAGTTACAGTTACTCCGGAGGCAGACGCTGCTTAATTTAGGAACATTTCAGAGTATACCGGATTGAGAGACAAAATCTTAATCCGGTATTTTTTCGGATACATATCAGTAAGAAAGGAGATGAACAGAGTGGCGAAAAAAATATTTACACTTTCTATTGGGGAAGAACTGGAAGATATCTCTGTAGAGCAACTGCTGAAAAGGGAATTTCATTTATCAAAGCGGGAAATAAGCAGAGCGAAATTTCAGGAAAACGGAATCTGTCTCAATGGAGAAAAAGTACGTGTAAATCAGAAGGTGAAAAAAGGGGATTGTCTGACGGTTTCTTTTGAAGAAGAAAAGACTTCCAATATCCTGCTTCCGTCAGAGGGAAGCCTTTGCGTACTGTATGAGGATGAAGATCTGCTTATTGTCAATAAACCGCCTATGATTCCTACTCAGCCTACAGGTCGTCATGCCGCCCGTTCTCTTTGCAATCTGGTGTATGCATATGCTCTCGAACGTGAAATGACCCCTTTAATCAGGCCTGTCGGAAGGCTGGATATGGAAACGTCAGGCGTTGTTGTATTTGCAAAAAACCAGATTGCTGCATCGCGCCTTTCTGCTCAGAGAGAGAATGGGACTTTTGAAAAAATATATTATGCCTTTGTCGCGGGAAAAATGGAGAACAGAAGAGGAAGCATTTGTGAACCCATTGGAGCTGTGGGATGCGGAGAAGGAAGAGAGCGGATTAAGATGCAGGTGTGTGCAGAGGGAAAGCCTGCAGTCACGTTGTATGAAGCAGTAAGAAATTATGAAAATATGGCGCTGGTGCGTCTCAGGCTGAAAACAGGACGAACGCATCAGATTCGGGTACATATGGACTGGCTGGGGCATACACTTTTGGGAGATCAGTTGTACGAGGAAAAAGAACATGTATCACCATTATTTTCAAGGGCTGCACTACACGCCGGAGAGGTGAAACTGCAGCATCCCTTTACCGGAGAAAGCATTTGTGTTTCCGCTCCGTTTCCGGAGGATTTTTGTAAGGCGGACAGAGAGCTTTTGAATGCGGAAAAAATATATGGTTTCAGTGCAGCGCCGGAGGAAAAGAGATAGACTTGCAAGGCATGAAAATAAAATTATTTGGAGAACTATGAGATATGGAGAAAAAACAGAAAAATCAGGATTTTATCATACGTAAGGCAAGGGAAGAGGAGTTGCCGGAGATTTTACAGATTTATGAAACAGCCCGCGCATTTATGCGTCAGACGGGAAATGAAACCCAGTGGGGCAGTAATTATCCTTCCGAGCAATTAGTGAGAGAGGATCTGGAGAAAGGGCAGCTATATGCAGCCGAACAATCCGGTATTTTACAGGGAGTATTCATGTTTGCGATTGGAGCAGATTCTACCTATGCTCATATTGAAGAGGGGAGCTGGAGCTCCCAGGAACCATATGGAGTAATCCACCGTGTGGCAAGCGCAGGGAAATCCCACGGACTGATTCCGGCAGCACTGAAATATTGCAGGGAGAAAACAGCGCATCTGCGCATCGACACCCACGAAAATAATCATGTCATGCAGCATGTGCTGGAAAAGAATGGATTCAGGAAATGCGGGATAATTTATACGGAAGATGGAAGCCCGCGCATTGCGTTTGAGTTTATCAGATAAAAAAGCAGTAAGCACTGCACTAAAGATGTTGTCAAGAGAGAGCTATTCCATGGAATAGATTGCAGAACTTAATGGTTTGCCATTAGAAGAAGTTCAGGAGTTGTCAAAAAAACAAACTGCATAAAACAATGATTCTCCGGTTAGATGACTGCAAATAAAAAATTATAGATTACAACTATGGAAGGGAAGGCAGAAATGCCTTCTCTTTTTGTGAAAAATAAAGATAAGATGACATTATTCAAAAAAGTGACAAATGCTGTCGTTGCTTTCGTGTATGATTTAATTATGAAAAGAATACTGAGAGATGGGGGAGGAAAAAATAACATGACAACAGAAAAGATGCCGTTGTACATAATTAGATGTAGAAGGGAAACGGAGGCGAGTATGAGATGCATAAGGATGTTTTAGAATTCATCGACTCCACGGATATTCGGACATTTCACCAAAAGACTGTGTTTACTCCGGCACAGCAGGCAGTGTTGGTCATGCGGTCAGGGAAAAAGACGGTAGATGAAAAAATAGAGATGTTGGAATATTTGATAGATATATATGCGGAGACAGAATTTGACGATGGAAGTGTGGTGTGTGACTATGTATACGATACCGACATTTCTTTTTGTGAAAATATAAAATATACTATGAAGATATGGAAGGATATGCTTTGCGATAGGACTGAGGATAATGGGTATCTATATGCGGCAAATCTGATGGAGAAAGAGATTTTTCCGGAACGGGAGTCATATCGGTATTTTTCCAGCTATGAAAAAGCGTATGAATATCTGAAGAAGGAAAAAGACAGTTACCTTAAAAGTGAATATTTGAAGGATATACCAACTGTCGGAATTATTTTGGGAATAAACCCGGATACAGGGAATCGATGGGATAACGATGAGTATTGGTTTGACAGTGACATGAACCTTATAGAGCTTTCGGGGAGAAATGAACGCTATCAAATCAGTAAAAACAAAACAGTACAACCGGTATTTTCTTATGCGTTTCATCTTGAACTGCCGTTTCATGTAGGGGATATTGTGAAAGCAGAATCATTTCAGAGACCGCCTTTATGGGGAGTGATTTATTATGAATGGGAGAAGCCGAAAAAACCGGAATTTTGTACGATGAATATATGGCTGGATGTTTATGACGACAAAAGAGAAAAGTATGATTTTGTGGATGATGAAGATATTCTTACGCTTACGTTTGCAAAAGAAGACGATATTCCAGAAGAAGAAAGATACAAACTAAAGATGCTGAGTATGGCACGGAAAGGAAAACTGGATTTTTATGAGCTTCTGCTGGATCGTGGGATTCTATTATAAAAAATGCAGTTATGAGGATCGGAACGGCTTGTCGGGCTGAAAATATCCGAAAACAAAGAACTGTGTGAACAGTGGATGAAGCAGTATCCGACAGTGTTTGTTTCATTTAAAGAGCTGGCAAGATGGAGGCAGAATGCCAAAATGCGATAAAACAGATTGAAGAAAACCAGTACAAAAGCATCGCCGCTGTCTTTCCGGGGTGAGAGACAGCAGCGATGCTTTATATGTGTGAATGAGGTTGTTCTTTATGTTCAAAAAGGATTATCGATGTTCCAGAAACTGCTTTGGCGACATACCGGTGGTTTTCTTGAAAACCTTGCTGAAATAAAGGGAATCCTCATATCCCACAAATGTAGCAATATCTTTAATCTTGCAATCTGGATTAGCTATAAAAAGTTTTTTTGCCTTTTCCATGCGCAGTTGAGTAATATACTCCGATGGAGTAATGGATTTGTATTCTCGAAAAATCTGGCTGAGATATGCAGGTGTAAAACGAAATTCTTCTGCGACTGACTGTGTATTAATTGGTCTGGTATAATTCTCTTTTATGTAACTGTCAATCTTTAATAAAACAGCATTTTTATCTGAGGTGATTTTCTCGTTTTTTACCATAGATTCAAAATGAGATAAAAAGATTGCATACATATTTTCATATAAAGAATCATAGCTGTCAGAGAGAAGAAAAACATCTCCCACAATAGAGCTTTCCGGCGTCAGAGAAGGAATATCTCCTGCCTGAAGGCAGCCCTGAAGCAGCTCCTGCAAAAGATGATAAATCTGCATGGTTGATAAGCGTTGTTTTTTCATTATTCCGATATAACTTTTGAATTCTCCTTTGAATACAGATACATTTTTATCTGCAAATAACTTTGTCAGCCTTTGTGCTATAATACGATATTCTTTTGGAGCGATGGCAGCAGAGTGAATTTCTGAATTTCTGTCATAAAACAAGAGTTGGGAAACCTCCAGTTTTGCACAGGAGTTAACAAAGCTTCTGAGTTCTAAAGCGGATTGATGTATATGGCGTATACCACGAAATCTGGTATCAATCCCTATTATGATTCCTGCATGTTTTTCTAATAAAGGCTCTAAATATTTAGCAAGATTTTTTCCGCCATCTTCCCGTTCATGTTCAAGCGGATGGAATAATACAAGCTTTTCAGACATTGCAAGTCCATCAATAATCCACAAGCGGTCATTTAATTCAGGATTTTCTTTAAATAAAGAAGCAATATTTATTTCTTTCCAGATTGCAGAGAAAGTATCACTGCTGGAAATGGTATCAATCGGATAAAAGCCTAAAGAAATTAAAGCAAGCTGGCATCCGGAGTCCCATTCACAGTCTTCTTTTTTTATCAATGGCTGCTTTCTCATATAATCCACGCATTTTTGAGCATAGACTTTTTGCAATTCAATATGGAGTTCTTCCTCATCTATTGGTTTCAGCAGATAACAAAAAACACCTTTTTGAATGGCGGAACGTGCATAATCAAAACTGCCATATCCCGTTAAAATCATACTTGAGATATGAGGGAAATGTTTATTGGTGTAAGAAATTAATTCTAACCCATTTTTTATAGGAATCTGGATATCTGTAATCATAATATCTATTTGATTTCCGTTTTCTTCTAAAAAACTTATAGCCTGTTGACCATTTTGAGCAGTTCCAATGACTTTATAATCCTCGTGAAAAGAATTTATAATAGCAATGATTTCACGTAAAATTGGTGGTTCATCTTCAATTACAAAGATATTCATCTTCTAAAAAACCTCCTAATACAATTGTAGTGCCGCCTCCTGGTGTCGAGTTAATATCAAAAAGTATAGAATCTCCATATTTCAGTTTTAGTCTGGCTACAGTATTTACCAGACCCATACCACCGATTTTTAGAGAGAGAATCGCATCTGACGAATGGGATAAAAATTCGGAAATACGATTTAGTAATTCTGTTTTTGCTTCTTCGGTAATTCCAATTCCGTTATCTGTTATGCTTACATACCAGTGGGGAGCACATACCCAAAAATGAATATGAACAGTCCATGGTGGGGCTACAGATTTAAATCCATGTTGAAAACAATTTTCCACCAGAGGTTGAATGGTTAGTTTCGGGATTTTTAGTTTTTCCACATTTACATCGGAATCAATGGAAATACTGTAACTAAATTGATCTTCATAACGAATTTTCATTAAATTTAAATAGTTTTCTGTATGTGAGAGTTCTTGCTTTAAATTGGAACTGTGCTCATCATACATGGAAATATAACGTAACATTTTGACTAAATAATCACATGTTAAGGCGATTTGCATTGTATTGCCTTCCCTTGAAAGAGCTTTAATGACAGTCAAAGTATTATAAAGAAAATGGGGATTCATCTGCGATTGAAGAGCTACCATGTTGGCTCGGGTTTCGCATGCCTGCATCCGTACAATTTCATCCATAGATTGTCGAAGCCGTTGAAACATTTTTTCGAACGCCTCATTTAATGCAGTGATTTCATCCGGATAGTCTGTAAAGTTTAATTCCAGAGACAGGTTGGAATAAGAAACCTGTTTCACGGAGGAGGCCAGTTCCTGCAATGGCTTTGCCGCGTGTTTGGTAATGTGAAAAACTACAAAAACCAGCATGATAACCGAGAGTAATCCAATAGATAAAATAATGAAAATCTGAGGAAGAATAATACTCCAAATATGTTCTTCAGACTGTGTCAGTATCAGATGAAGTCCGTTGCGCACCGGTCTTCCATTATACATCAATCCTCGATTATGCGGAGAGGAAACATCGCCCGTTTGATGCTCCATATAACATTTAAAAAGATTTTCTGAAACAGGTTTTGGGTCCTCCAATGGCCATATTAACGTTCCTTTTTCGTCGTAGAGAAAAGCCGAATAACTGCTGTCCTCAAATACCAGAGCATCTGTCATGGTACTTAAAGGGCATTGAATCTCTATAATTCCATTGCTTTGAAAAAGTGCATTAATTCCGAAAATTTCTCGAAACAGAGAGAGGTACCTTTCGTCCTTTTCGCTCCAATAATCTTCATGAAACCCGTATACGGATGCTTTATTTGGAAGAATAGGAAGGTTTTTATACCATTGATGATATTCTTCGGAAATAAGTTTTTTGGATGTATATGCCTTATTATACGGAATTCCAATAGATATAAAATTACCTTTTTCGTTATACAAAGAAATCCGATAATGTGAAGAGCTGTTGGGTATAGAAATAGAAGATAAAATACCTACAGTTGCTTTGCTCAGGTCGGAATCTGAAAAATCGGGATGTTTCGCCCTTACAAAGGCGGATCGAATTTCGGTATTCGTGGAGGCATATAGAGCTAATTCGTCCATATTATCAATCATTGTTTTTAATTCTGCGGCTGTTCGTTCGCTTAGATATTGTAAGTTATCCTGTGACTGCCTGTGAAGCGTCTCATAGGTATAGAGAGAGAAAAAAATGGTACATATCACGATTAAAGCTGTCATAAATCCGGAAATGGAAAAAAACAATTTTTTGTGAAATATACTTTTTGTGTGAAAGATATCTTTTTTTATAGAGGGTATATGTTTCAAAATTACGCTCCTTTTCAATTATAAATTAGTTTCACTATAGTGAAATATAACAAAAAAATCAATATGATTCGTAAATATTACATGTTTTTACCTAGAATTTTCCATTCCTTACATTACAAAAAACAGATAAAATAAAGATATCTTCAAAACGAACGAAAAAAGGAGGATTCAGAATTATGAAGAAAATTTTAAAACCAATCATCAGTGCAACAGTTGCCGCAACAATGATCGGAACTATGGGAACAGTTGTATTTGCAGAAGGTGAGGCTGACTATTCTGCTCTTGATGGAAAAACAATCTCTTTTATGACCAGTCAGTCTAAATTTTTTGATGCATATCAGACAATGGCGGATGCAATTGAAAAGGACTATGGATGTAAAGTTGAGTTTCAGGTAGTACCGGATGATCAGTATACTTCTATGACAAACCTTAAGCTTTCTACAGGCGAAGTACCGGATGTATTAGAACAGAACTATCCAAGCCAGAACGTTGCTATGAATGTATATGAATACTGTGAAGATTTAAGCAACGAACCGTGGGTAAGCCGTCTTGTAAATCCGGACATGCTGAAAGACTCCAAAGATGGAAAGATGTATGCTCTTCCAAAAGAGTCCTCTTCAGGATATCAGGTGGTTTATTACAATAAAGAGCTTCTTGAATCCTGTGGAATTACGGATCCGGAACCGCAGAATTATGATGAGTTCCTGGAAATCTTAAAAACTATTAAAGAAAAATCAGATGCAGCGCCATTCCTTCAGACTAATAAAGATAACTGGGAAACCCAGATTTTTATGACTGGCGGTATCCCGATTATGCTTGGGGAAAAAGCAGATGAAGTTTATGAAAAATTATTGAATAATGAAATGGAATGGACAGAAATTCCGGAGGCTACAGAAGTTCTTCAGAGGTATATTGATCTTTATACAGAAGGATATGTAAACGAAGATAACCTTTCTGTCGGATATGATGATGCAGCTCAGATTATGGCAGATGGAAAAGCGGCTATGTATCTTACTGTTGACCAGTGGGCTACAGATTTTTCCAAAAATCATCCGGAAGTAGAGCTTGGCTCTTTTGTTATCCCATTTGGTGATAAACCTGTTCTTCCTACCGGAAATTATGTACAGGGATTATTTGTTCCCAATGCCGGAAGTCAGGTAGATGTTGCAAAAATGTTCCTTCAGGTATGGTCTCTTCCAAAATATCAGGATATGTACTATGCAGAAAACCCGGGATTTTCCGCGTTTAATGATGTAAATGGCGGGGAAGCTACAGCTTGTGTTCAGTCAATTGTTGACAAATATATAAAAACTGGAAATTATGTATACGAATTAAATGGACAGCTTGCAGACGCCAACGGATGCTTTAGCGACCTTTGGAACTTCTATGTAGAAGCTGCTGCAGGAGAAAAAACAGCAGAATCTGTTTGGGAAGATTTCCAGATGATCTATGTTGACTACATGGAACAGCAGGGATATGAGGCATTTGAATAAATAAAAATCAGGATTGCGAAGAAAAAACGTTTGATAACACTTTCGTGATCTGAAAAGGCGTTGTAACAAGAGCAACGCCTTTTTTATCTTAATAAATAGAAAGGACGGGGAGATATGAAAGAAAAAAAATTCTACCCTAATTATTTTACATATCCTGCAATTATTGTATTCACAATATTTTATTGCATTCCGATTATTGCCAGTTTCGTTATGAGCTTCACAAATTGGAATATTAAAAGAATTTCAGAACCCAAATTTGTTGCTTTTAAAAATTTTGGTCGTCTTTTTCGGGATGATTATTTCCTTCTTGCATTAAAGAATACCATTCTTTTTGCAGTTGTGACAACTCTTGGAATTGTTATTTTAGGATTGTTACTCGCACTTCTTTTAAATTCGGCAATCAAGGGAAAAACATTTTTAAGAACCTGTTTTTACCTTCCTGCTGTATTGAGTTTAATTGTTGTTGGTATTATGTTTAAAGCAGTATTTAAACTTGATGGAGGAATTCTAAATCAGATTCTTACAGCTGTAGGACTTGAGAATCTTGTAAGAGACTGGCTTGGTGATGGAAAAACAGCTATGTGGGCAATCATCTTTGTGCAAATTTGGAAATGGAGCGGTTTTGCTATGACAATTTATCTGGCCGGTCTTCAGGGGATTTCCAAAGATTATTATGAGGCTGCTACCATTGATGGGGCAGGTACCTGGCAAAAATTTAAAAACATCACACTTCCGCTTCTTGCTCCGGCATTTACTGTTGTGATTACTATGAATACTATTGGTGGATTTAAAGTATTTGAACAGGTGTATGTAATGACGAATGGAGGACCTGGAAATGCGACTCAGGTTTTAAATACATATATATACAAAGAATTCAGTAAAGGAACTCTTGGACGCTCATCTGCAGCCAGCTTGCTTCTGTTCTTGATGATTTCCGTAGTTGCTGTCCTTGTCAATAGAGCATTAACAAAGAGAGAGGTGGAGATGTAATGGCTAAGAAAAAAACAATGAGCAGTATTCTTCTGACAATTATCGGTTTTTTGTCTGTTTTGATTATTATAGTTCCGCTTCTTGTTGTGTTCCTTGGTTCTTTTAAGGATGCACCGGAAGCGCAGGCATTTAATCTTGCTTTACCATCTTCCTGGCATTTTGACAATTACAAGGTGGTTGTTCAAAAAGGTAATATGGGACAGGCCTTTATTAATAGTATGATTATTACAGTTGTAGTTACATTATTTGTAATTGTAGCTGGAAGTCTTAATGCCTTTGTTGTATCCCGCAAGAAATCACGCTATACTTCTTTCGTATATTATTTATTCCTCCTTGGAATGATTTCTCCGATTCAGATTGTTACTACTTATGGACTTCTTCAGATGCTGCATCTGACAGGTACTTTTGTAGGTGTTATCTGTGTAGAGATCGCACTTCAGCTTCCGTGGACTATTTTTACATTGTCAGGATTTATAAAAAGTGTACCAAAGGAGTTGGATGAAGCGGCCTACATTGATGGAGCTTCTCCGATGACAATGTTCTTTAAGATTATTTTTCCACTCTTAAAGCCAATTATGGCGACAGTTGTAGTTACTACTGCAATGGGTGCGTGGAATGAGTTTATGGTTCCTCTTTACTTCTTTAACTCTTCCTCTAAATGGACCATGCCTCTCACAGTATATAACTTCTTCGGACAGTATTCCAGTAACTGGAACTATGTGTTTGCAGACCTTGTACTGACCGCACTTCCAATCACCATCTTATACCTGATTTGTCAGAAACATGTGGTGGGAACAACTGCCGGTGCAGTTAAAGGATGATTTTAGATTTTCAATATTTGATTTACAGGAGAAAAAATATGTTAGCATACAGACAAGTACATTTAGATTTTCATACTTCTGAATGCATTCCCGGAATTGGAAGTGCATTTGATAAAAAGCAATTTCAGGATGCTTTGAAAGCAGGCCATGTAAATTCTATTACCATATTTGCAAAATGTCATCATGGATGGTCTTACTATCCGACAAAGGTCAATGAAATGCATCCACATCTGGAATTTGACCTTTTGAAAGCACAATTAGATGCATGCAAAGAAATTGGTGTAAAATCACCAGTATATCTTTCTGCGGGATTTGATGAAAAAATGGCAAGAGAGCATTCTGACTGGCTTATCCGAAATCTGGATGAGACTACAGATTATACGAAAGATTTTTCAGAAGCAGGATATCACAGGATGTGTTATAATACCCCTTATCTGGATAAGTTGCTTGCAGAAATTGATGAAGTTATGACTATGTATCAGCCGGAAGGGATTTTTCTTGATATTTCGACAGTTATGCCCTGTACCTGCAGTTATTGTCGCAGGTCAATTGTAGAACGTGGAAAAGATTATAGAGATCCGGCTGCTGTTTTGGAACAGGCAGAAATTACTTTTGCAGAATACACACGCCGTGTAGAGGAAACGATTCATCGTCATAATCCAGACTGTACTATTTTCCACAATGCAGGTCACATTACCAGAGGGCGTCGTGATATTGCCCATGCTAATTCTCATCTGGAATTGGAGAGCCTTCCAACTGGTGGATGGGGATATGATCATTTCCCTATGTCGGCGGCGTATGTCATGAATCTTGGGATGGAATATCTGGGAATGACTGGAAAATTCCATACTACATGGGGAGAATTCGGAGGTTTTAAACATCCGAATGCGCTCCGCTATGAAACAGGTTTGTCATTGGCGTTTGGCGCTAAATGCTCCATTGGAGATCAGCTTCACCCTAATGGAAAGATGAATGAAAAAACATACCAGCTCATTGGAAAAGCCTATGAAGAAGTTGAAGCAAAAGAACCCTGGTGCTATGATGCGAAAAACATTTGTGACATAGCAGTTCTGGGAGAAGAAGCCTGCCTGACTGAAGCGGCCAGCAGAGATACTGTACATAATGGAGACATCGGTGCAAATCGTGTTTTGTTAAACGGACATTATCTTTACACATTTATTGACAAAGAAGTAGATTTTAATAAGTTTAAAGTTTTGGTTCTTCCAGATACAGTGCGTTTAAATCAGGAATTAATTAATCGCCTGAATGCTTATCTGAAACAGGGAGGAAAGCTTCTTTTAAGTGGAGAAAGTGGTTTATGGGAACAGGAAGATGCGTTTGCTTTGGAAACGGGTGCTGTTTATTGTGGAAAGAATTCCTATCGTCCTAACTATTGCCTCTTTGAAAAAAATGGCGCTGCAGAGGTTATTTATCAGCAGTCACATCTGATAGAGCCTGTAGATGGAAGGGTTTGGCTTTACGGTCAGAATTCTTATTTCAACAGAGATTTGTATCACTTTTCTTCGCATCAACATACGCCGAACAATGAAGATACCCTTTTCCCGGCGGCGGTTCATAAGGGAAATATAATTTACATCGGCTGGAATGTATTTTCCGAATATGGGACAATTGGTTCTCTGCAGGCAAAAAAAATCATTACACAGGCTTTGGATACGCTTCTTGGAAGGGACAAGGCAGCGAAAGCGTCTCTTCCGGATAGGGGAGTTCTCACTTTGACAAAACAGGAGAAGGAAAAACGATATATGGCGCATCTCCTTTTTGCACATACTACTATTCGCGGCACATTTGATATATGTGGCGAGAAAAAAACTGTGGAGGCAATAGAAGATATTGTGCCATTATACAATACAAAGCTTTGCGTCAATGTTCCTGAAAAAATTCATCATGTTTATTTGGCTCCACAGATGACGGAATTGAAATTTGAAAACTGTGAAGATGGTATTTTCTGTACAATTCCGGAGATGGAATGCCATCAGATAGTTGTATTCGAGTATGAATAAAAATCATTTTTCAGTTATATAAATCTCGGATAAGGCAAACAGGAACAGATGTGACATTGGCTGCACATCTTCTGTTTTTGACAAAATTCAAACTTGATTCTCGCAAAGGAAGTCTATTATATAATATATAGAAAAAATAAGAGGTATATTTTGGGCATATGAAAAAGTTTTTACTTTTCATATGCCCTATTGTTATAATGAAAAAGAATTCTGATTTGGAGATGGCAAAGTCGTATGATTGATATGGAAACTCACAAAACCTGTTTCTTTTGCATATACTGACTTGAGAGTGTTTAATAGGAGTTGTGTGGTTTTGGAGCAAGCTTGGGGAGATTTCATAAGAATGCAGCAATCGCAAAATGAGAATACAGACAGAGGGCGTCTTCAGGTGTCAGTTATAAACAGTCAGAATAATTACCCTGTAGAAAATGCGAAGGTGAGAATTTCTTTTACAGGAGATCCGGATAGTGTAGTGGAAGAAGTGGTGACAGATTCTTCGGGAAATACTCCGGTAATTGAATTAAAGGCGCCACCTGCAGAGTATAGCCAGACTCCGGGGGAGGAGCAACCCTATTCGGAATATACGGTTAAGATAGATGCAGAGGGATTTGAACCAAAGGAAGTGTCTGGGAGTGAGGTGCTGCCGGAAGTGCTTTCGCAGCAGCAGGCTGTAATGAACCCTCTTTTGCCCGGGGAAACATTCCAGAGAGTTGTGATACCGCCGCATACTTTATTTTATCAATATCCGCCTAAAAATCCGGAGTCGGAAATAAAGCCCGTAAATGAATCGGGGGAGATTGTGTTGAGCAAGGTAGTTGTGCCCGAATATGTCATAGTGCATGACGGACCTGTAGGGGACAGAGCGGCAAGAGATTATTATGTGCGTTATCGGGATTATATCAAAAATGTGGCCAGCAGTGAAATTTATGCCACCTGGCCGGATAATACAATAAGGGCAAATGTACTGGCGATTATGTCCTTTACCCTGAACAGGGTTTATACGGAGTGGTACCGGAATCAACAGTAATTCGGTATTGCAGGAGCTTGATACTCGATTCCCTGAATATTAAAATCAATGGAAAAAGGCTAGAAAAGGTTGAAAAACTGCAAAGTTAGGGAATGGTATATGATTTAAGATAAATAATAAAAATTGGCTTGTTCTTATTTGAAAAATTTTACCATAAAAACGGAATAATTTCAATGAGAGAATAATAGAGCACGAAATAAAATTCAAGGTAGACAGCACGGGCGGTATATTGTAGTATATACGTTGTGAATTTTATGGAAGGAGAAATTTATGGAAGAAAAAATACTTGAATTTATTTTATACTGCGCTGAGAAACAGAAGGTGGTTCCGTTTTCAATGATTGAAGAGGAATTCAATATTCTGATGGATGATAAGCTTAAGAGTGTTGTGGCAGATGCCTTGTGGGATATTGATACTGTTTCAGATGCATTGGTAGAAGAGGAAGGGTTTGTAATCACTTTTTTTGAGAATTAATAATAATTGCTAAGTAAATAGGGGGCTGATTTGTGCTATTCGCACAGATTGTTAAAAAATGCTCTAAAATCGGTTTTAAGCGTATATTTGTGTGAAACGATAATTTTGTTGAATAGATACTTTATAATGCCTTAGTATTCAAAATACGAAGTCGTTTTTAAAAAATGCCTTTCAGAATTTGTAAATTATATAATAGCAGAAGAAAATTAAGCCAGATTGAGAAGATTAACTCAATCTGGCTTTTAACAGTGAACTTTTGTCGAAAATAAATTTATAGGAAATAAGAGTGAATAACTTGTCATTACATATGCAAAATGATAACATAGAAACAGATAGAATGTTTAGGAATGGGAGAGTAGCGTATGAGTAAAATTAATCTTCCGGTGGGAATTTCTAATTTTAAGAAAATTAGAGAAGATGGATATTATTACATTGATAAAACGAATTTAATCCAGAAACTTCTAGTGCCTAAGCCGGCAGAGGTGACATTATTTACCCGACCTCGCCGTTTCGGAAAAACACTGGGAATGAATATGCTGGCACATTTCTTTGATATTCAAGAGGATAGTAGGAAACTCTTTCAGGGATTAAAGATAAGCGAAAATCGTGAGCTGTGTGAAAATTGGATGAATCAGTATCCGGTGGTACTGCTGTCTTTTAAGAATGTGGACGGATTGGAGTTTGAAACTGCATATGGAAAACTGGAATCGGTAATAGCGGAATTATATAAAAGTCATTATTATCTCAAAGACAGTGAAAAACTGAATGAATTTGATAAGGATATTTTTTACAGAATAGCTGCAAAAAAGGCAGATACGGAAGAAGTGATGAACAGTTTATTTAAACTCACCCATATGCTGAATCTTTATTATGGAAAGCCGGTAATCCTTCTCTTAGACGAATACGATGTTCCTGTTGCCAAGGCAAATGCCAACGGCTACTATGAACAGATGCTTGATATGATAAGGGGGATTCTGGGTGCTGCTCTGAAAGATAATACATTCCTGAAATTTGCGATTGTAACCGGATGTCTTCGAATTACGAAGGAAAGTATCTTTACAGGACTGAATAATTTTACGATGGATACAATTCAGGACAGTCGATATGATGAATTTTTTGGCTTTACTCAGGCAGAGGTAGACAGGCTTTTGGAAGATGCCAGTCTGATTCTTCATGCGGAGGAAATGAAAGCGTGGTATGATGGCTATCGTTTCGGGGATATGGAAGTATATTGTCCGTGGGATGTGGTAAATCATGTGGATAATCTGTTGCAGAACCCGGAAATTGAACCGATTGGTTACTGGAAAAATTCCAGTGACAATGCGATTATCCGTTCATTTATCGATTATTCCGGAACGGCGATTACACAGAAATTTGAAACGCTGTTGTCCGGAGGGTATATCATTGAAAATATTCAGGAAGACATTACCTACAATTATCTGCATTCCTCAGAGGAAAATCTTTGGAGCATCCTCTATTTTACAGGGTATCTGACAAGAGTATCCGATGAAAAAGTGAACAAGGAACTGCCTAGAGATTACTATGCATTGAAGATTCCAAATAAAGAAATCAAAGAGATATTTGAAACCACGATTAAAAAGTGGTTTACGGAGAGCACACAACAGATGGACAGGAAAGCGTTGTTTGCATCAATCTGGAACGGAGATGATAAGAAAGCGACAACGGAAATCTCCAAGTTGCTCCGCCGGACAATCAGCTATTACGATTACAGGGAGGATTTCTATCATGCTTTCTTTGCAGGGATTTTCGCAGGGGCGGGATATGTGGTACAGTCCAATAAAGAGCATGGGGAAGGACGCAGCGACATTATCGTGCAGGACTACGCAGGAGACCGTCTGGCTGTATTTGAGGTCAAGTATTCAAGAAAGCTGGAAGATTTGGAAGCAGACTGTGAAAAAGCAATCTCACAGATTGATAAAAAAATGTATGCGGAGGAATTTCAGGATACTTATGCCGAAGTTATCTGTTATGGAATAGCATTTTATAAAAAACGGTGTAAGATTTTGAAAAAATAAAGAAAATGGATTGAGACGAAAAATCTCAATCCATTTTTGCATTACAAAAGTATGATTTCTAATGTTTTAAAAAGACGATATGCATCAATTATTCCTGCGTAATAAGCCATGCAATTTGTAAGTTCCTGTATGTGTTCGGAACTAAATAAATGGCGATCAAGTAGAGTTTGCATTTCAGGAGTAGTAGAAATAGACTCTATATCTTTTTCAACACAGGCTGAAGTGCGCAAGAAGATAAAAGAACGATTGGAAAATCCAGAGGCAAGTTCTTCAAAAGAAAGTTCTTATACATTGGAAAAATGGATTTATTTTTATCTTTTAAATTTTAAAAAGAATGAGGTAAAGGAAACAACCATAGATACGTATCTTGGAATATACAGGAAACATATCCAAGGAACAAGAGTTGGAAAGATGAAGTTAAAATCCATTATAAGTAGCGATTTTCAGATATTCTATAATGGAAAAGTAGCGGAACAGTATAATGCAAAGACAGTCAGACATATCTATATTCTTATTAATTCTGCATTGAACAAGGCTGTTCAGCTAAAGTACATTTCAGAAAATGCAAATACGGCTGTAGTTATTCCTAAATGCCAGAAGTATTACGCCAATGTTTTGAACGCAGAACAGGTATCAAAAATATTTCGTGAAGCAAAAGAAGATCCGCTATATCCGATTGTGGCGTTGACTATGTGTACTGGATTGCGAAAAGGTGAGGTTATGGCACTCAAATGGGAGAACATTGATTTTGAGGAGCGTGAACTGTATGTAGAAGGAAATCTATGTCGTGTTGCAAATAGCAAGGAAGATGAAAAAACAACGTATACTGAAAAGATATTAACACCTAAGACCGAAAACAGTAAACGAACGATTCCGCTTATTGATGCTGCTATAGAAGCACTTCGTATGCAACAACGTAGTCAGATACAACAAAAAGAAGAATACAAATTGCTCTTTGTAGACCAAGGCTTTGTATTTACAGAAAATGATGGAAGCACTATACGCCAAAGAGGATTTATGGACAAGTATCATGACTTTCTTTCTCGATATAATCTTCCAAGTATCCGCTTCCACGATCTTCGCCATACATTCGCATCCTTGCTCTTGGAAGCCGGAGAATCGCCAAAAGTTATACAAGAATTGTTAGGACATACGTCTATAACAACAACTATGGACATTTATACACATATAACAAAACAAGGTAAGATCAAGACTGTAAGTGCATTGGATAGTATGATTAGGAATAAATAAGTAAAAGATTTCGTCACAGGTTGCTATTATAGTGTGCAGTATGTTGTATCAGGAAATTAATGCAACTGGTTTGTATAATATAAAGAAAAGGGTCGGATCAGGACAAAACCTGATTCGATTTCTTTTTACACAGAATTTTTGTTGAAAGTGATTTATGAGAAGTAGATTGACGTAATATTTTACAACGGATATAATATGGAAAAGAAAATACAGGAAGTTTCCTGCTATTATTATACAAAAAAAGGGAATAGGAGTACTTTCATATATGTCAAAAACAACAGCAGAATTAGAAAACGAATTGCAGTCAATCAACAACGGTGATGATCTGGAAAAATGGATAAATGGAAATCAGGCTGAAAAAGTACGTTTTTGTGACGCATTTGTAGAGTTGTGCGAGAAAAAAGGGATGAAACCTGCGAATCTTGTGGGAAAGGTTGCAATTTCAAAATCTTATATTTACGATATGGCAAATGGGAAGAAAAATCCTTCCAAAGAGGCTGTGATTAAAGTAGCTTTGGGGTTAGGGGCTACCGTAGAAGAAGTGAATCTGCTTTTAAAATTATCGGGAAATAAGGAACTCTACCCGAAAATGGAAGAAGATGCAGTGATAGAATTTGGAATACGGAATCATTGGAATGTATATGAAATAGATGAACTTCTAAAGAAACGCGGATTAACTATGTGGCTGACAGATAAGGAATAAAAATGGAGAATAGTGTTGAAAATCTGGAAAATCAATTTTTCTTTGGTCAGTTTAAATCAGTTTGTACAATTGCAGAATCGGAAAAGTGTAGAGTAGAACTGATATTTTATGAGCCAAGACAGACTGTATGTGTACTTAAAACGTATTTTAACAGAGATTTGTCAGATGTATATTGCAAGTTAAAACAGATACGTCATGAGAATTTAGTTGCAGTGTATGACGTTTTATTTTTTGATGAAAAAACATATGTGATTGAGGAAAATATTGATGGGGCGACCTTAGCAGAACGGCTGTGTATGCAGGGGACTTTTTCAGAAAAAGAGGTCATAAGTATTACCGAAAAAGTGTGTGAAGCCATGAAGCAGCTTCATAACCAGACTCCACCTCTCATTCACCGGGATATTAAACCAAGTAACGTGATGATACAAGAAGACGGAACGATTAAGCTGATTGATTTTGAGACAGTCCGGACATATAGAGAAAATAATACGAAGGATACGGTATTATTGGGAACAGAAGAATATGCATCGCCAGAGCATTACGGTTAGGGACAGACGGATGTGACAAGTGATATTTATTCTATAGGTGTTATGATGAATGAATTGCTGACGGGGGAGATACTGGCAGAACATAAAGCTACATATAAGGGAAAGTTGTTGCCTGTAATAAACCGTTGCATTCAGATAGATTATAATAAGCGCTTTCAGAGTGTACAGGAGTTGCAGAATGTATTATCTACTTATGAAAAAACATGGGGAATTTTACTGAGAAACAAAAAAAAGTTTTTGGCTGGTTGTGTTGGAATTTTGGTTATTTTGGTTTTATCTGCAGGGTATATAAAAAATCGGATGCAGTGGCCAAATCTGGAACAGGCATATTTTGAAGAAATATCTCCAAGAGAGCTTTTGGAAAATGCAAAGGTGGATTACAAATTACAAAAGCTTCTTGGAGTGAAATATGATTATGTAAAAGAATGTCTCTATATGATTGATACAGAAGTACAGTTTTCAGATGGCGTTTATTATTTTGAAGGTCAGATGCCTGGACTATATAATTTCATGGAAGCGGCAATTTCTTTATCTGAGAATGAAGAGATTGAATGTGCATTTCTTGAGGATGGTAAATGCAACTATTATGCCAGTGATGATGCGTTATATGATTCTCCATCCTATTGGATGAAAAATTGGCTCAGTTCGTATGAGGATTATACAATTCAGTTTCATGATAAATCAGAAAATGAATCATCTGATATCACTGGTAGCTATATCAGGGAGGATTCCTCTGCATATATTACTTTACAGGAAACAGAAGAAGGAAAATACTCGGTAAAGGGAACTGCGACATGGGGAACTAATACAGGAGAAATAGAGGGAGAATTGGAACAGATTAATTCCCAGCAGTTTTTGTATATAGAATTTCCCGGTGAAGAATACCAGTCAGAATTGAAGATTGTCGTATATGACGATAAGTTGTTTGTTGAGACACTGCAAGGTCAGTTTGGCGGTTTAAATGTTACATTTGACGGGACATATAAAAAGTAAAATGTCCACTTTTAGTGGACGAATTGAAAAAGCTATGGATATATACTATATCTATAGCTCTTTTTATGGAAATAAAATTCCAGGACATTTATTTAAAAAATTCTTCGATTGGAACGCCAAGAATTTGTGATAGTCCAAAAAGTTCTATGTCGGTGACGGTTCTGCTCATATCTTCGATACGGGAAATAGAACCACGGCAAATATAAATGGCAAGAGTCTCTAATTTGTCAGATAATTCTTGCTGGCTCATATTTCTTTGTTTACGAAGTTTCCGAACGTTCTTTCCGACTAAATTTTTATCTTGATTGTCTATAATTCTCGGCATAAAAATTCCTTTCAAATAGAATTGTCTTGTAAAAAGACAAATATAATGATAAACTAAAAATCGAAGATGAATGTCTTGTAATAGGACAAATTGTACGATTATAAAAAAATGAAACGGATACCTCAACTGTACGGTTGATGAAATGGGATTTTTGAGGAGTTGTGCAATTGTCTTGTAGAAAAATGGCACAAAGTAAATGCATAATAGTGGAAATAAGGAGGAGGAAAAGGGATGTTTTTAAATTATTTAGAAAGAGGAAATAAAAAACGATTTTTGGATATCTGCGTTCATGCTGCAATGTCTGATGGCAATTTTGTAAAAGAAGAAAAAGAAATGATGGCAGCTTATTGTAGAGAAATGAATATACCAGAGTATATTCCGGAAGAAAACGAATCATTAGAGACAATTCTTAATGATTTTGTAAATAATTCCAGTGATGTTGAACGTAAGATTGTTCTGACTGAAATTTTGGGGCTTGTTAAAGCGGACAATGCGTATACAGAAAAAGAAAAAGAATTTATGGAAAAATTAGCAGCTAAGATGTGTATTGAAGCAGGGGTTTTAGATAAAATTAATAGTCTTCTTGATATATATAATCTTGTATGTAAAGAATTATTTACTACGATTGTAAAATAATGTTTTGTTGGAGAAAAAATGGAAAACATAGGAAATAAGTATCTACTAATAGAGAGCAATGAAGCGAATAGAATGCTTTTACAAAAAGAAGATAAGTGTGATAAATATGATTATATTACTGCTGTAGTGTGTGGTACAATCGGCGGCATGATTGATATTTTTTTAGTTGGAGCACCTGGAGAAAGCATACTGGGAAATTGGACTGATCAGCAGGTAGATAAAACTGTAATGGCATTTGCGAGAAAAATGGGATGGAATCCAAAAGAAAAAAGTATTAATAATGTAAACAGTGCGATTGGGTTCTTGGAAAGAAACGCAAAAGTAAATTATGATCAAAGGAAGACCGGAGATGTGGGGGATTTATTTACTATAGCGCCGAATACGCATCATATGATGTCGCTGGCTCATTCTCCCGATATAGTAGGATTATTTTTTTCTATTTTAAACCAATTTACCTCTACCTCAAGTTTTATTGCAAATGGACAGCTCGTAACGATTGCTACAGATACATATGAATTGCAAGGTGGTAACTTTGTAATGAAAATCATGTGTGGAATAGCGAATTGGTTCTGTCATTTAATGTCTGATGTGGCAGGAAGCTCTGGCAAGCATTCGCGTGGGACTGGGATTGTAATGCCTTTTTATGAACTCTTTGGATTGTGCAAATTTGGCAGTTTTTCTGCTAAGGGTAATGAGAGAAAAGATTTGGCTGAGATTGCACAGATGGCATTTACGCGGGGATATGATTTTCGCTTTGGATTGACTCAGGCAATCCCTCTTGTTGTGACAGAATTGAGTATACGTTTGATTTGGGCAATAAGACGGCGCTTTCAGTATCATAAGCCAATAAAAGAATGTATTCCAACTATGAAACATACTGATTTAAGAGTGATGCTTCTATTGGGAAATGGAACTCTTTGCATTATGGATGGCATAGATGCAGGCATTCGCTCAGGTGGAAATTTTTTGGATTTTTTTATGCGTATGAATATGTGCGCATGGTTTAGATTAGTAACACTGGTGTTGAAAGAGGTCTATATCAGAGTTGGGTTTTCTAATAGTATACAAAGACAAATTGATTCGTATAAAAGGACAACAGAGGCTCTACATACCTGTTTGGAAGAATTGAAGCGAATTGACCTGGAATTATACGAAAGAGAAACCAGGGAGTACAATAATGTTGTAAGAATGTTTGAATCCGTAACATCTGAGAAAGAGTTAACGGTAATATTACTTGAGAGTTATGAAAAATTAGGAATAAAAAAACCATGGGTAGGAGAGTTTGACGAACATATGTCAAATAAAAATGGTAAATTGGTGTTTGAATGATGTTCAAGTGTGACAAATGCGGAGAATGCTGTCGGAATCTGAATAAATCAGAAATTTATAAAGAACTAGATAGAGGAGATGGCATATGCAAATATTTGAAGGGGAATTTATGCTCAATATATGAGTTAAGACCTTTGCTATGCAGGGTGGACGAAAGCTATGAAAAATTTTTCAAAAATATGATGACAAAAGAAAAATACTATAAGTTAAATTACAGTGTATGTAAAAAATTAAAGAAATAGGAGGAATTATAATTATGCCGTTACCATTTATTTTAGGTGTAGGAGCCGCGATAGCTGCAGTAGCAGGAGTAGGAAGTGGTATTAATGGTGCTGCAAAAATGAAAGAAGCAAATGATACGATGGAATCAGCGGAGAGACGTCATAAAAGAAATTTGGAGAGATACGAGAATCGAAGCAATCTTACAATGAAGAAATTGGATGAAGTCGGAAATAAAGAACTTAATATATTGAAGAGTTTTGTTGAATTTTCTGATATAATAGAGAAAATTCAGAATCGACCAGAATTTAAAGGGTATAGAAAAGAGAGTATTAATATTCCAAAAGTTAGTACAGAGGAATTGAAGGAAGTTTCTATAGGAGCAGGAGTTCTATTAGGAGGAATGTCAGGGGCTGCGCTGGGAACTGCTGGCGGCTTTGCGGCAGCAGGAGCAACAACGGCAGCAGTGACCGCTTTAGGAACAGCATCAACAGGGACGGCTATTGCAAGTCTTTCTGGAGCAGCAGCCACAAATGCAGCTTTGGCAGCACTTGGAGGTGGCTCTATTGCTGCAGGAGGTGGAGGAATCGCGCTTGGAAGTACAATTTTAGGAGCTTCCACATTGGGAGTGGGATTACTTGTTGGTGGTGTGATTTTTAATTTGGTAGGAGGTTCCTTATCCAATAAAGCGGATGAGGCATGGGCGCAAATGCTCAAGGCAGAAGAGGAAGTTGACAAATTATGTATGTATCTGTCTAGATTATACGAGGTCGCAGGGAGATTTTATGATAGCTTAGTAATCGTGGATACTTGCTATCAAAGACATTTACAGAGACTGCGAAATATTGTAAATGTACAGTATAAAAGAAATTGGAATTATTTCACTGATGAAGAAAGGTGTTTAACAGAAAATACGGTTCTTTTGGTTGGTTTGCTTTTTTCTATGTGTAAAGTGAAACTTGTTGTGAAAAATTATGCAGATGAAACGGTAGTTAATGAGTATGAAATAAATGAAAAAATAAAAACTGCCGAAAATACATTGCTTTCACTATAATAGTTTCGCATAGATAAAAAATCTTTTGAAAATGCTGTTAAATGTTATAGAGAATCTGCATAGGCTATGTTGAAGCGAAAAAAATGAACGGATTAATAAGATGGGCAAGAATCATCATTATATAATGGTATTTTGAAAAGCTATATAAGTTTAGACCAAATACAAGGACTCCCATCCAGTGTTTGGTCAGGCTTGTTTTGGATGGAAGCAAGAGTATTATGCAATGTAAAACTATAAATTCAAAATAGTATATCATTATAGTGATAGAGGTAGATATATAGAATTATCTACCTCTAAATAATATTTTGAAGAAGGAAACGATATGTCAAGATTAAATGATTGAGTGTCTATGTCGAATAACGAAAGAGATATAATACGATCTTTATGTCCGTCTACATTTTATTTAGACATAATTTGGACAGACGAAGACGGAATACGATTAAAGACTACTAAAGGAGTACACTTTAACAATGTAGTATACTTATGTAGCTATGGCACAGATTTATTTCAGAGTGACAGCAATTTTGATTTAATGTCTCATTATTTTAGAATCCTTAATAAAATGGAAGAGAAAGACAAGATGCAAATCAAAAGAGCCATTTCTAATACTATATGCTCTATATCCAAAAAATATTTGTCACAGAATAAATAAGGATGAATTTATGAAACTTTGGAGGTGGGAATAAAACAATAGTTAATATTTGAAAACTATGTACTTATCAATGAAATGGTAATTAGAGATGGACAAGGAGGGAGATTATGTTTTGTTCTGAATGTGGAACTCAGATTAAAGAAGGTGCAAAGTTTTGTTATAACTGTGGTGCAAAATTAAAATATAACTTAGAAACTGAAAAAGAAATGCCAAAACCAGTGACGGAGAAAAAAAGAAATGTCAATATGCGTTTGGTAAATGAATATACTGCTTATATTCAAAATCAAGCCTTTACCATGTACTTAAATGGAGAGGAAGTTAGTCCGAACTGTTTTTATAAAAAAGCTGAACTTTATGATATGGTAGAGCAAGATGTAAATGCTGTATGTGATAAAGTAGAAAATACGATTTATTATTTGGATCGTTATTTAGATGATGTATTTGAAAACGGGCATAAATTGTACGTATCTGATAGTATTAAAGAAAAATTTATACAGTACGGAAAAACATTATATTTATCCAAAGATACAAGTGAGGGATGCTGGAGGAGATATCTGGAAAAGAATGAATTTAAAGAAAAACGAGAGTTTTTTGAAGAAGTCATAAATTTTTATGGGAATACAGGGATATTTATAGAAACTGTTCCCCTAGTGTATGAAAAAATTAAGACGGCAGATCCTCAAAAACTTTTGTATGAATATATTGATAAAATAAGAGAAATAGAACCATTGGTTGCTTCTCAATATCAGGAAAATTCAGTAGAAATGCTTAGTAAAGAACAAATTAAGCAATTTCAAATGACAATGGAAAAATATGGTCTTCTTGTTAAACATGCGGAAATGTTTATTAGTGGTTATGAGAAAAAAAGTGGAATAGAAGAACGTAGAGAATCCGAAAGAAGGCGGAGAGTTTATGAAAGATTGTCAGATTTAGACAAAGTTTATTGCTTTTTTGATAGAAAAATAAAAATTCATGGAAAATATTATTTGTCGGATTGGATAAAAAGAACATTAGATGAGCCATTTGATTATCTGAATAAGTCGTTTGATAATATGTCAAAATCTTCAAGTGATGCAGTTTTGCAACTAAGAGAGTTATTTGATGAATTTGATGTAAAATTTAGGACCAGTACAGCTACATTTTTAGGAGTATTGGAAATACCGTTGTCTGATGCAATTATGAAACGATATTATGATATTCTCGAGAGTGCGTATTCGAGTGTAGATTATTTGCGAGATAAATTTAGAGAAATTCAACAAAAAGTAGAAGAAAATAAGCAGTTACGGAAAGAGATAAAAGATGACAGAGGTCGTTGGCAAGGAGGCGGTTTTGGTGTTGGAGGTGCTATAAAAGGAGCTGCAACGGCAGGCGCAATGAATGCGGCAACTGGATTAGCTTATTCAGGAGCAGGTTTAGTTGGCAGTGCCATTTCTAATTTGGGTGCCTCTCATAACCGAAAGAAAAGTGTTAACGCTGAATTAGCTACCGTTTTTTCTTGGTTTTATAAGTTGACCAAAGAAATATATAATTATTATATGATTGAAATAAGTAAGTATTATCCAGAATATTATTTCAATGGAAATATTGTAGATAGCCAGAAAGAAATGGAATTGAGAGAAAAAATTCATGAGGGAACGGAAGATGAAAGGATAGAAATTGGTTATCAGTTGCTCGAAACTAATCCGGCGAATTGGCGTAATGGTATAGAAATTACATCAGAATTTATTGATACACTGGATGATGAAACAGAAAAAGCATTATCGGCAATGGATAATCATTTTGGCTGGATTTCCGGATTACAAGAAGAAATAAGTCATTTAGAAAAGGTGGCAAAGGAGGCGAAAGAAAAAATAGATGCTTGGGAATTGATTCCTGAGGAGATAATTGAAGAAATAAAAAAATTGGATAAAATAATTGAAATTCAAACCAGAAGGGGGAGAAAAGGAGAAGAAATAGAAAGTACACGGCGGGCAAAGAATTATGTCTTAGAGAAAGCGCAAGAAATTAGTTTTTATTATCAGACATTAGATCAAATTATGGATATACCAATAAACGATATTTATGAATATGGATGCAGCTTTTATGCAAACAATGAATGGAATAAAGCAAAGATACTTTTTGTGAAAGCTGTAAATGAGGATAAAGATTTCGAAAAGATACTCGTTTCTTTATGCGAAAATGGTGACGAGGAAAAGAAAGAGGCAGTTGAACTTTTGGATAGATTTGTAAAACAAAAGAATACTATTGACGAGAAAGTATATAAAAATGCTCTCTATATTCTTGCTAGACTAAGAAATAAATCAGAAAAAACATTGTTAATATATGTGGCACAGCTTCGAAACAAAACTGTTATGGAAGAATTAATAACTAATGGGGCAGATGTATCGATATTAAATTATCTGTTAGATGGAAAAATTCATTCAGTAAACACTGAGGAAAGTAAAAAGGATGTGTCAGGATATAAAATCTGTAGTAACTGTAAGAAGAAAATAGCAGAAAGTGCAAAATTCTGTAATTTCTGCGGTACAAAATGTTAGGGAGAGAAATCTAATGAAATGTAAAAATTGTGGGACAGAATTTGATGAAGGTTTATTTTGTCCAGAATGTGGAACAAAATGTGAGAATGGATTAGCAGTAACAGAAGTGTTACGCGAAGACGTGTCTGAAGAAATGAAAGTAGGTAAAGATGCAATTTCACAGGCATATGATATTCTGGAAAAATACGATGATGTGGAAGAAGAACTTAATAAGATTAATAAAATTGGATGGTCTGACACATATGAAAAAATTGATCGTGCTAGAGCGCATTGGGTACAAGTAAAAGAAATGCATAAATTGAATTGTAAAACAGAGCATGCAAGAAATAAGATTGCACAAAGAGAAGAAGATTTGAAAGATGAAATTAGAAAATTGGAGAGAACACCTATTGGGGCTGCTTTCTTGGTTGCAATTGTATTTATAGCAATTAGTATTTTCTTCTTGCTTCCAGGTGGAATAATTAGAAAGATATTTGGTGTTCTTTTTATTTTAGCGGGGTTGTGGGCAGTGCCACAGGCAATCAGTGAGAATTATAAAATTGCTAGACTCAAAGAGGAATTTTATGAATACAACAAACAAATAGAATCACAGATGAAAAATGAATAAATTAATGGAAAAGGAAGACAAAATGTCTTCTTTTTCTTTTAGAAAAAATAAAGGAGAAAGAAAGTATGCAACACGATATTTTAAAATTTATTGACTCTCCAGATGTTCGGGAGTTCAACAAAAACACAGCGTTTACACCAGCGCAGCAAGTAATTCTGGTAAGTCGATCTGAGAAAACAACAATATTTGAGAAGATAGAGATGCTGGAATATCTTTTAAATACTTATACCGAAGAAGAGTTCGGAGAAGACAGTATTATTTTTGATTGTATATGGGACAGATGTATGTCTTTTTATGAAAACACCAAGCATATGGTACAGATGTGGAAGGATATTCTGGCTGAACGAGAGGTACAGGATGGTTCCATATATGTGGCTCGGTTTGAAGAGCGTGCATTTTTCCACGAAAGAGGTGATGAAGAGCATTACTTTTCCAGTTATGAAAACGCATATGCATATATGAAGGAGGAAAAAGAGGAGTATCTTGATATAGAGAAACGGCATGGAAAGCCGATTCCTATGGTTGGATTCATAATGAGAGTTGTATTAGATGAGGATGTCTGTGATATCTATTGGTTTGACAATGATTTGAATCTGGTAAAGGTATCCGGACGTGAGGAACGCTATGCACTAAGTGAAGAAGTCAGAATAGAGCCATTTGATCATTTTATATTTCATCTGCCATTGCCATTTCATGTCGGTGATATCTTAAAAATGGAAACTCTTAAAAACGAACCTGTTTATGGTGTGGTTTACTATGAGTGGAATGAGCCGAAAAATCCGATTCTTGTCAGTATGTATATGTGGCTTGACTGTTATTGGGAAGAGAAGAAAAAATATGATTTTATGGACGATGCCCCAATTTTATCATTAACCTACGCTACAGATGAAGATTTAAAGACTTTATCGGAAGAAGAAAGCTATAAGCTGCGTCTACTGAGCAAAGCACGGAAGAAAGAGATTGATTTCTATGAGCTTCTTTTGGACCGAAACATTCCAATATAAGCAAATATGAAAACAGAACTTATACATTTTATTACAAGCAGCTATATGTAGTAACAAGATTTCAGAAGATTTAAAAAGAATGGACAGGCACGCTCATTTGAACTTGCCTGTCCGTTTTACTGTTGCAATTTTGGAAATAAATTATTCCGTTTTTGCTGGTTATATATAAAAACACGATGAGTATGTTACTTATGGATTACAATTTCCGCAGGGGGAATATCCCTGTGAGATGAGATTTTCTCTATTGTCAGTAACTTCTTTTTTATTGGAATCATTCATCTGTTTTACGCTTCGGCAGGTTGGATAATGGAATTTTCCAGTGTTTATGTTAATGATGTAGGTGTTTCCAACAGGTTCTTCTGGTATGCCGGATGCTGCAGAATCTTCTGTTGCTGCGGAGAATTGGTCTGACGCAGGGGTAAGGTCGTCTTGCCAGCTGTCACCAGTAGCATAGTCGATGCCTACACCAGGTTGGACATTATAGCAGAACACGTTAAATTGTATTCCGTCGTCTTCAACAGACTGGGCTTCCATTTGAACTCCTGCTGCGACGAGGTTATCGCCTGCATACAGGGGAGTGGCTTTGTATAAGACATGATTGCCTGTTTCCTTGATATAGTCTGCGACCATATTTTCAAATGGCAGCATTCCCTCGACATTGAGGTATCGGGTTCCGGTTATAAGGTTCTGTTCATTTGCATTTTCAGCTGTTAATTGGTAGCCGATTAGATGACAGCGGTTGTATAGATATTTTCCGTCTACGCAGTCGTACTTTATGGTGTGCCATCCAGACGGTTTTATTTTTCCGATGCTGCCTCGTTCTTCTGTAGGCATAAGATCATTACCGATATTGGCGTATGCCTCGCTACATCTTCCAAGGCTATCAAGTTCCCCATAGGTTTCAAATGATTCCGTATTAAAATCCGATTCTGGGAAATCAGGGACATTATCATTGAGGACAGTGTAGGGACTGCCTGTATAGGAAGGAATCTGGGCTAAATCTATGGTTTCGGTTGCATATACAGTGTCTTCTGTTATATTAGCAGGAAAACCAGATACTACTAAAAATGCAGATAATATAACTGCGGTTAATTTTTTGATTTTTTTTATCATTTGTTTGCTCCGTTATTTCTTTGGTAGGTATATTTTTTTTGTGATTTTTTCATGGGAATTTCCGGCAAATTCAGTGGTGTTTCTCAATTCCCAGTCACTAAGGTCAATATCAAAGTACCTATCGGCAGGATATTTTTTATTCCAATAATAAAGAATTAGAGAATTGATTTCATTTAAGTAGGGTGTCAGAGAGACATTTTCAGCAAAGCAATAGTCATGTTCAGAGGCCATGAACATAAAATTTTCATCAATAAAAATGAAATCTCCAGAGGTTTCTTTAAATTGCACGGCACTGTATGAGTTCATCCATAGCTTAGAACCCTGAAGATTATTTAGAATATCCTCTCTGACCAGACAGTCCTGACTTTGCCTGCGTTTATTGAACATCATACCATTATTGTCATCCAGACATGTTATTAGATGCATTATAATCACCTGCTTTCTCATTTGTATAATGTGGATGAAATTATGACATTTAGATTATAACACTTTTGGGGGAGGTTTCTCATATGTTTTTGCTCATTTTAGAAATATATTCAGGATTTCCTTTTTAACTGAATGGGATGTATATTTGCACGGAAATAAAAGTTCTTTGTACTTATAGAGGATAGGAATATAAATAGCTTCATAGAAAATAAAAGGCTCTCTGAATGACGTAAATGCACATTCAGAGAGGGTATTATTTGGATTACGATTAAAGAAAACACATAATTTTTTATTTAGAAAATGCTTTATTATATATATACTGTTCCACAGACTTTTTAGGGATTTTCCAGTCTTTTCCCTCTTTGTATGCAGCAATTTCTCCACGTTTTAGAATACGGTATGCTTGCGTTGTTCCAATACGAAGAACTTCTGCAAATTCTTCAACGGTAAGGATGTCATTATAATTTTCAAACATGGATTTCGTCTCCTCCCCATTTGAATTTATAGTTATATATGCCAGATAGCATATCAGTTTGGTATTCTAAAATTGCATAAAAACGATCAGGGGTAAGTGGAGGGTAATAATAGCTGTAGCCATAATATTGAATAGCAAAGTGAATATGTGATCCACGTCCTTCTTTGGGAGTCTTTGGAGTATGGATACCGAAAAAATTATGATGACCATTTGACTCATAAATACTGGAAATAGAGTTAGCAATATTGAGTATATGACGATAAGAGAATGTATTATCTAAAGCAAGTATAAGATGCCATAGTTTTCTGGAATTTGAGTCTGTTAAGTTGCGATTATCTACTTCAGTAAATGATGCTATAGCATTGTCAGCAGTGGGAGGGAAAAATCCATATCCTCCGGTTAGAACTGGTTTATGTTCATTTGTTGAGATATAGCCAATGACCTTATTTATTGCATCGCTGTTACTATAAGCGCTTTTAACAAGTTTCATAATTATATTTCCCATAGTTTTTGAATCTCCTCTTTAATAATTTTCAGATATGGTTCAGGAAGTTTTTTTGCTTGAAGATTATTGAATAAAGTACTTAGTCTATATTGACCTTGTTTTTTGATTTCTCTTTGTACTTCAGGTAGCTGAATAGGATGTAGAGTAGAGGTTACCATCAGCTTTTTTACGGATATACCAAAGTGTTCGGCATGTTTTTTTATCATTTCTTTTTCTTCTCTGGAGAGACGAAGGTTGATTCGCTCTCTTTCATCATATTGATTCATAGTTTGATTCTCCTTTACATGTGATTTTATTTTTGTGTTTATCGGCGTGTTTTTTGATATTTGAGATTAAATAATAAAAAATCTTATAAACATATTTATAAACAGGGGAGAGAAAAGAGAGATATATAATATATATATAGATATACGGCATAGATCCTGTAGGACTATGCCATATATCTATATTATTAAATTCCAGCAGGGAAACCTGTTGTAACGTTCGTTTTAAAGCCTGTAATGCCTAAGTATAGGAATTAGACTTTAAAATTTTGTACGTACAAAAACGGTTTCCCCAACTGGGTTATGAAATTGTTATCAGGTATTGTTATATTTTATTTTTTTACATTTCCTTTTGATATATTTGAGTATATTTCGACATGAAAAATTACAGATACCTTTACATAGCAGTAAATATATTGTGTGGAGGTTAAGATTGAAAATGAGAAGTAGAGGGTATCCATTCTCTTAATCGCATCACAAACAA
>JAUNOY010000007.1 GCA_030536995.1 Eubacteriales bacterium | reverse complement strand
TCTCACAACAGAATAAAGTGCTTGGGAATATTGAAAAGTTCGCTTGAAATCAAGGGTTACAGACATTTTTCTTCAAAGAAAAGGTATCGTAGAATACCGCAAAATATCGTAACAGATTTTTAAAATGGAGTAAATTTGGAGTAAAGATTGAAAGAAAATGGAGTAAATATTTCAAAGATGTAATGAGAAATGGCGTAGGTAGTGGGAACATTATCTACGCCATTTTTAAAAATTAAAAAATTTGTGTAACGAAAAATATATGTAAAGTACATATAGGTAAAGGAGGGTAGAGTATGGAAGAAATGGTAGAAATCTATCGAAAATATATGCCACAAGTATATAAATTTTTATTTAGCCTTTGTCATGATGCACATTTAAGCGAAGAACTCACACAAGAAACTTTTTTTCAAGCCCTAAAATCTATTGATAGTTTTCGTGGTGACTGTAAGATATATGTATGGTTATGTTCGATTGCAAAGCATTTATGGTATAAAGAATTAAAGAAGAAAGATAGAGAAGTAGTGGCAGAATATGTAGAAGAAACTACTTGTCAGAAAATCACAGAAAATTCGGCAATACAGAAAATGGAAGTAATAGAGTTGTATAAAAAGCTTCATTTGTTGGAAGAGCCGGTGCGAGAAGTTATGTATTTGAGATTAAATGCCGATTTTACATTTAAAGAAATTGGAGAAATTATGGGTAAAGATGAAAATTGGGCAAGAGTGACTTTTTATCGTGGAAAGCAAAGAATAAGAAAGGAGAGTAACCATGAAATGTGAAATGATTAGAGATTTGTTACCTCTATATATTGATGGATTGACAAGCAAAGAAAGTAATCAAGAAATTGAAAAACACTTGAAAAATTGTGAAGAATGTCAAAAGTACTATCAGGAAATGACAGGGGGAATCGACAATTTTTCAGTGATAACAAATGAAGAAATTGAAGATGTAAATTTGATTAAAAAAATCAAGAAAAAAAATAGAAGAAAAGCATTAGGAATATTCGTTGGAGCGTTTATTTTGTCGGGAGTTCTTATGGGAGTTGGTTTCCACTTGACACATGGTGTAGCAATGTATGAAAATGTTATTTTAAATTATGGAGTGCAAGGGGATACGGCTTATCTTACACTGCAAGGGAAACCAGGATATGAGTTGAATTTTTCGGGGGCAACGGATGAGAATAAATCTAGTTTGAAAGTTATGTATGCTCGAAATATATGGGGGAATGATAAAAATATGGTTCGCTTAGAAGGAGAGAGTAATAGAAGTGGAGAACCACATCAGTGGATATTAGAATTTAAAGACAGAATAATTGTGATTGAAAATGGAGAATTGGTAGATGAGAAAATAAAATAAGGTGTGTAGTGAGGTCAAGGATCAAGGCGAAGCCGATACGCCGTAGGGCAGTCCTTGACGGAACGGACACAGCCAACAGCACCATGATACAGCAGAGGACTTGAAAGGTCAGAAACCTTGCAAGTCCTCTTGTCTGTTACTGGGCGTTATTCTTTAAGTAAAGTGCTTCTTTTATCACTTCTTTTTCAAATGCTTTTATGTGACAATCATGTACTTCATTGTCGATATAAAAGCAATCGTCAGTCTGTGAGTAGGAAAGTTTGGTAACTCTTGGTTCATAGGTCTTTGTATCAATTCCGTAATAGTAAATTGTGGCAGTTGTTAATACCATGTGAATGCTTTCAAAATCTCTTGTAAAAATAGTATGCCTGTCGGAATAGAAGAAATCAGACGGACATTCATAGAATTGGGAACTATCCTCTTTCAAAAATAAAGGTAATATGTGCATTGCATTTCCAGCACGATTGACAAGAACATAAAAGCGTGGAATAAGGGCGGCATACTGGGTCATCATGGCAATATATATATCGTCTAAATTATCAAGAAGATATTCGGAACAGGAGTTGTTATAAAAGACATATTGCAGGGCATTGTTATTTTGGCTTGTATGTTCCATAGGCACATTTTGTCCGTAAAGCCACCGCAAGTCTACATCTAAGGAGTCAGCAATCAGTTCCATTTTATCGGCTTTCGGGTTGTACTGTCCCGAAAGATAAGAACTGAACGCCCCTTTGCTGATACCAGTATCTTTGACTATATCCACCTGTTTTTTATTTTTTGCTTTCATGGCAAATTTAATCCGTTCTGCGACTGTATTCATCTGAAAAAACCTCTCTTTCCATATCTCGTTATAACTGCTCATATCTTATCATCTAAGGACACTATACCACAAGTTCAGAAAAAAGAAAATAAAAAGTTTATAAAAAACTAAACTTTGTATTGCAAAACGAATGCGTCTGTGCTAATATACAATTAAGTTCAGAAATAACTGAACTAAAAATCGACGTCGTAAATATGAAAATGAAAATATGAGAAACTGACCTATCGGTTCAACGGGGAGAAAGGAACGTGTATGCAGATTACATTGACAAAAGAACAGGTAAAAGAAGCATTTGGAGAACTTCGTTTCATGGGTGCGGATAACTGTTACCGCTATGATAAAGACAGTAAGAAGAAAACAGAGGAAGTGGAAGCCTTAAAACTTCATCTTGGAAGCATGAAGCTTGGGAACAGCGTGGATATTCGCTTGGAAGCAACGGAACTTCCGAAGATTGAGCCTTATGCTGTGGTGGAACTGGAAGAACCAGTTTATGCCCCTTATGTGCAGAGAGGAAACTTCCCTGTATTAGTGGAGAAGATTACCTGTAAGGGTATCCGCCCTGTTCCAAACAAAAATATGTAGGCGGTCAAAGTTCCTGCCCTCGTTCTGACGTACCAAACGGCAGGTTGAGGGCAGGGCAATGGCAACGCCATTGCAGATAAGGAGGTTTGATAAATTTGGAAGAAAGAAGCGGAAGTTTTCTTCCAGAACTCCCCTACACTAACAGGGGAGTAATACGACAGAAAGAAGAATTAAGTGCCTTGATAGACTGGTGTCAGATAACCGTTAAGGAAGTTCCGTTAGAAGCAGTTATAGAAGATGTACTGAGAATACCTTTGGAACTTATGACCGTAACGGGCTATGAAAAGGGGATTGCAGGACATGAGGTTGTGGCAATCTTCGATAATATCAAGGTGCTAAAGCCGACAGGAAACGCACAGTATCAAGGCTTTCAGATTTTGATGAGTGGGAAAGGCTGTCGCAACTATGAGAATTTTTTACAACTCAATGAGGAAACATGGTTTGATTTCTTAAACAGAGTTTGTCAGTATCACATCAATTTTCCTCGGATTGATTTGGCGATAGACGACAGAAAACCGTATTTGAGTATTCCCGATTTGATTGTACGGACAAAAGAGGGATTGCTTTCCACAAAACTAAGGGAGATAGATTTTCACGACTCGGGAGAACTGAAAGAAGAAGTGTTTCAGAGTAAAGGTGGTAGTCTTTATCTCGGCAGTTCAGTCAGTAATTTGAGATTGGTATTTTATGAAAAGGGATATGAACAGAATAAAAAGTATGGAACAGAATTAGACGAAAATTGGAATAGATATGAGTTGAGATTTCGGCAGGAAATGGCGGTAAGTGTAGTACAGGAATTATTGAGATATAGAGATGTGGCAGGACTGGCAATGGAAGTGTTGAACAGCAAAATACGATTTTTAGAAAAGCCGACAGACAGCATGACGACACGAAAAAGGCTTTATCCAACTTATCAAGCATGGGCGGAACTGATGAAAGACATAGGCAAGGTGAAACTTACCATGCAACCACAGAAGAAAAGTCTGCAAAAGGTGTGGGAATGGTTAGAAAAGTATGTTGCTCCGTCTTTGAAACTGTTTGCAGAGGTTGGAAAGATAGAGAAAAGGGATTATATCGGTAATCTTGTGGCAAATGGAGAAATGAATATCACACAGAAGCAGTTGTATGATGATTATATAAAAGCAAGAAGATTAGAGGAAAGGGGGTAATCGTATCGAAAAAGCATTACTAAATATAAATGAATTTTGTGAGTATATGGGGATTGGAAAAACAAAGGCAAGAGAACTGTTGAACAATCCGAAAAATAGATTTACGGTACGCATTGGTAATCGGCTGTATGCAAATAAGAAATTACTTGATGAATGGCTAGAATATCAATGCAAAAGGGCTTGAAAAGAAAATGGGGTGTCGATATAATGAAAATTGAAATATTTACTTTACCATATTTCTTTCAGTAGAAGAAAGGAAAGTTGGTATGGGTAAAGATTTAAAAGGCAAAGAACTCGGTAAGGGAATTTCACAGAGAGCAGACGGACGCTATATTGCAAGATTTACAAGTAAAACAGGGAAACGTAAAACGCTTTATGATTTTAAACTGAATGAATTAAAACGGAAGTTGCGAGAAGCGGTTTATGAAGATGAACATGGTTTGAATGGCAATGGCGAAAGTATCACTTTAAACGCATGGTATGTAACGTGGACAGAGTTGTATAAGAAGAAAACAGTTAAAATGACTACGATATATAAAAACCACAGTTACTACAATTCAAGAGTGAAGAACTCTATCGGAAAGATGTATTTGCAGGACATTAAAACATATCACGTTCAGAAGTTTTTGAATGACTTGATAGACAGCGGTCTTGCACATGGAACAGTATCGAATATCAGATTTATGTTAAGTGATATGTTTGATAAAGCAGTATTGAGTGAATACATCAGAAAAAATCCCTGTATCGGCGTGGAAATGCCAAAAGAAGTGAAAAAAGAAAGACGTGTATTAACAAGAGAAGAACAGGAGAAATTTTTTACATTTGCTTCTTCCTACATACACATCAATGTTCTGAAATTTGCTGTGACAACAGGCTGTCGGATTGGAGAAGTGCTGGGACTAAAATGGGAAGATTGTGACTTTGAAAAAAGAGAAATTACAATCAATAAGACAATTCATTATTCAAAGGCTTCTAGTCCCGTAGAGGGTTCAAAGTTTTTCTATACGACTGCAAAAACCATATCCAGTAATCGTGTCATTCCTATGACAGATGAAGTGTATGAGATTTTACAAAATCAGAAGATAAAGCAGACAGAACAGAAGATGTGGAAACGCTCGATATGGAAACAGCATAAAGAATTTCAAAACTTGGTATTTACCTGTTCGGACGGTTCGCCAGTTTATTATTACAACGTCAATAGCGCAATCAAAGACTATGTGGCAAAAATCAATGTAATAGAGATTGAACTGGCAAAGGAAGAAAAGAGAGAGCCGAAGATATTTGAACTGTTTACCTGTCACACTCTGCGACATACATACGCTACAAGGTGTTATGAAAATAGAGTAGACCAACAGGTAGTGCAGAAACTCTTAGGTCACTCAACATTGGCAATGACAACCGATTTATACACTCACGTTTCAGAAGAGAAGAAAAAAGAAGAAGTAGCTGAACTGAAAATATTGGCTTAAATTTGGAGTAAAAATGGAGTAAATCAGAAGATAAATAGCGAAAACAGCGTAAAACCAACATTTTCAAGTAGATATAAATATTGTGCAGAAATAAGTATGAGATTATATAAATAGATGTGGATATGGTATTTTTGCATCTAAGTAGAAAATGAGTAGAATTTCAAGGTACAGTGAAAGAACAGCGCAGGTAATATTTGTTTACCGGCGCTGTTTTACTATATGGTATGGGGGAATAAGGAGACATTTATGGAGAAAGTGATTATCATTGGATGTCCCGGCGCGGGGAAAAGTACCTTTGCGAGAAAATTAAAAGAGAAAACAGGACTGCCTCTTTTTTATCTGGATATGATCTGGCATAAGGCAGATGGAACAAATATTTCCAGAGATGAATTTGATGGAAAAATAAAGGAAATTATGAAGAAGGAGCAATGGATTCTTGATGGAAATTATATTCGGACACTGGAAATGCGCCTGAAAGAATGTGATACGGTTTTTCTTCTGGATTACCCGCTGGAGCTGTGTCTTGAAGGGGCATCCTCCCGTATTGGGAAAGAGCGCCCGGATATGCCGTGGATAGAATCGGAGCTTGACCTGGAATTTCGACAATTTATTGTGGATTTTCCCAGAGACAGCCTGCCGAAGATTTATGAGCTTCTGAAAAAATATGAAAAAGAGAAGGAACTGCATATTTTCAGGAAAAGAGAAGATGCAGAAGAATACCTGAGAACAGAAGAAAGGAACGGGAAAGTATGATAAGACCGATTATGAGGGATGTAATGTTCCTGAAACAAAAGTCAGAACCTGCGGGGAAAGAAGATAAGCAAACGGCAATTGACCTGCTGGATACGCTGAAAGCTCACGAGGAAGAATGTGTGGGAATGGCTGCGAATATGATTGGTGTGAAAAAAAGAATTATTGCCGTAAATGTAGGATTCATGAATGTCGTTATGTTCAATCCTGTTATTTTGAAGAAATCAGGTGCATATAAGACAGAGGAAGGCTGTCTGTCTCTTCCCGGCGTGCGTCCGTGCACCCGGTATGAGGAAATAGAAGTTGCATATGAAGACATAAATTTTCAAAAGCAGAGAAGT
The DNA here is from genome assembly GCA_030536995.1 of Eubacteriales bacterium. Lineage (GTDB taxonomy): Bacteria > Bacillota > Clostridia > Lachnospirales > Lachnospiraceae > Blautia_A. The sequence continues at coordinate 119,588 of JAUNOY010000007.1, read as the reverse complement.
AAATTTCATGGTTGGACTGCACAGATTATACTTCACGAATGCGATCATCTGGAGGGCGTGATTATATGAATCAGGAAAAGGAAGCCGGATGGGACAGAGTACTGCAGATTAAAACGCTGGGAAGAGATGACTCAAATTCAGACCAGTATCGTTATCCTTATGAACCGACTCCTTACAGTGTACTGGAAAGGCTGGCAAACAGCGGCTATATCCGTAAAAACAATGTGCTGGCGGATTATGGATGCGGGAAGGGACGTGTAGATTTCTTTCTGTCTTACCAGACGAGATGTCGTTCAGTAGGCATTGAATATGATAAAAGGATTTTTGACAGGGCAGAAGAAAACAGGAGCAGGGCAGTTTTAGCTTCCAGAGTGTCCTTTGTGCATAGAGATGCAGCAGAATTTGTTATTCCTCAGGAGATGGACAGACTGTATTTCTTCAATCCTTTTTCTATTGAGATTCTTCGCAGGGTTATGGGACGTATCCGGGAATCTTATTATGAGTCGCCCAGAGAGATTCTTCTGTTTTTTTATTATCCTCAGGATGAATATGTTTCCTGGCTGATGACAGTGGAAGAACTGAATTTTCTGGATGAAATTGATTGCCGCGACCTCTTTCCCGGAGAAAATCCAAGAGAGAAAATCTTGATTTTTAAAGTGGGCTGAGCTTATTTTTCAAAGAAATAAACATATACAAAACAACAGGATAAAATGTAAATTATGGAACCATATTATTATAATCGATTAAACAAACCCGCTCAGAGTGCGTACCATGCAATGATGACAGGACTTCAGAATCTGAATTCCTCTTTTCAGGTGCCGCTTTTGGAGGGGAAGGAACTGGCAGATATTTATTTCTGTCTGCGCATGGATCATCCGGAGCTGTTCTACTCCGTGACATATAAATACAGATTTTACAAAAATGCGTCTAACGCAGAAATGATACCGGAATACCTCTTTGATAAAAAGAAAATTCAGGAACACCGAAGAAATATGAATGCGCGTATAGAAAAACTTGTACGTCCGGCAAAGGAGTTAAAGGAGATGGATAAGCTTCTTTATATCCATGACTTTATCTGCCAGTCAGTCCGGTATGACAAGCTGAAAAAAGCCTACTCCCATGAGATTATAGGGCCTCTCGGACTGGGAGTAGGTGTTTGCGAAGGCATAGCAAAAACAGTAAAGATTCTGTGCGATGCTCTGAATATCTGGTGTATTGTAGCTCTTTGCGACAACAATCCCGAGAAGGGGATTAAATACCGTCATGCATGGAATGTTGTGAAGATTGAGGGAAAATATTATCACGTGGACGCTACCTTTGACAATACGCTGGGAAAAGCAGAGGAACTGCGCTATGACTATTTTCTGCTTTCTGATAAACAGATATACCGCGACCATGAGCCGGTGATCTATGAGACGCCAAAGTGCAGCGACGGGGATCATTTTTATTATAAAATCAAAAAACTTTCTTTCACAAAAGAAGAGGAAGTCCGCAAACGCGCGCTGCAGGCAGCCAAAAAAGGAAAGACTCTGACCTTTCACTGGAGAGGAGGATACCTTACACGAGAAATGCTGGCTGAACTCCTTCATATTGTAGAAGAAGAGGCAGTTAAAAAAGAAAAACACGCGAAGGTTTCTCTGAATTGGCCTCAGGCTGTAATAAGAGTCTCTTTCACAAAGGAACTTCCGGCGGAAGACATTGTGATGGAGGAAGCCAATGAAGGAGAGAGAAACTGACAGAATACAGGAAGGAAATGAAAATGAGAGAAGAATACCAGAATCACCCGAAGACAAAGGTTGCTTTTATCTGTGTGCACAATTCCTGCCGCAGTCAGATGGCAGAAGCTCTGGGGAAAAAATATCTTTCTGATATCTGCGACTGTTACTCTGCGGGGACAGAGACAAAACCTGAAATCAATCAGGATGCAGTTCGTCTGATGAAGCAGGAATATGGGATAGATATGGAAAAAGACCAATACTCCAAGCTGTTTGAGGAAATTCCGGAGGCTGATATTGTAGTTTCCATGGGATGTAATGTAGTCTGCCCATATATCCCGGGAAAGCAGAACTTAAATTGGGGACTTGAAGACCCAACAGGGCAGAGTGATGAGAAATTCCTTGAGATTGTGAAAAAAATTGAAAGAAATATACTGGGACTGAGAAAAGAAATCCAAAAGCTCCCCTCTTGTTTGCCAAAGACAGGTATTGTATACTGTACTGAGAAAAAGACAGGAGATGAATAATGGAAATAAAAGAGAAAGTGCTTATCCGGAGAGCGTCAGAAGAGGATGCACAGGCGATTCTGGATGTATATGCACCGTATATAAAAAACACAGCGATTACATTTGAATATGAAGTCCCCTCTCTTGAAGAATTTCGGGAGAGAATTCGCAGTACCCTGAAGAAATATCCTTATCTTGTGGCAGAAAAAGAAGGAGAAATTCTGGGATATGCTTATACAGGGGCGTTTGTCGGCCGCGCTGCCTGCGACTGGTCAGTGGAGACAAGCATATATCTAAAAGAAACCGGCACGAAGATGGGCGTGGGCAAAATGCTTTATAATGCCATCGAAAAGATTTCAAAGGCACAAAACATTGTAAACTTAAATGCCTGCATTGCAGTTCCGGATACGGAGGATGAACATCTGAATTTCAACAGCGCACAGTTTCACGCGCATCTTGGCTATCAGTTCGTGGGAAAATTTCATAAATGCGGCTACAAATTCGAAAACTGGTATAATCTCATATGGATGGAAAAAACTATCGGAGAACATAAAAAGAATCCTGAACCGTTTATTCCTTTTTCAGAATTAAAGGAGGATTTGCTTTGAAAAAAATTTTAATTATAGATGACGATGTTTATATCGGAGATATGCTGGAAGAAATTTTGACAAAGGAAGGATATGCGGTTGCCAGAGCATACTCTGGAACAGAGGCTCTTCTTTGCATTTCAGGAGAAAAGCCGGATTTGGTGCTTCTTGATCTGATGCTTCCGGGACTGAAAGGGGAAGAGGTTTTGCCCCGTATAAAGGGGATTCCTGTAATTGTAGTCAGTGCCAGAACAGGTATTGAAGACAAGGTAGACCTTCTTATGGGGGGAGCTGCAGACTATGTTACGAAGCCTTTTGACACAAAGGAGCTTCTTGCACGGATTGCCGTACAGTTTCGCAAAGCATCCGGCGCAGGGGAAAATAAAGTTCTGACCTTTGGAGAACTGTCCCTGCACATGGACACACATGAAGCCGAGATAAACGGGAAAGAAATCCGTCTGACAAGAACAGAATTTGCAATCCTTAAGCTTCTGATGATGAATCCTGCCCAGGTGATCACGAAATCCCTGCTCCTGGAGCGAATCAGCGAGGATACGCCGGACTGTACGGAAAACTCTCTGAAAATGCACATCAGTAATTTGAGAAAAAAACTTCGGGACATCGGGGAAAAGGAGTATATTGCGTCTGTCTGGGGAATTGGTTTTCAAATGAAAGCAGAATAAATCTTTACCAAATCTTTACCTTTTTCTTTACCGCTTCCTTTACCGAGTGAGGATAAGATAGCTGTATAGAAGAAAAGGAGGAAAAAAGATGGAGTATGTATTAAGAACACATGCGCTGAAAAAGGTATACGGAAATTTCAAAGCTCTGAACGGACTTTCCATGAATGTGCCAAAAGGAAGCATTTATGGTTTTGTTGGAAAAAACGGCGCAGGCAAAACCACGCTTATCCGTCTGGTCTGCGGGCTTCAGGAGCCGTCAGCAGGAGAATACACCATTTACGGACAGAAAAACAGCCAAAAAGGGATTGCAGAGGAAAGGAGACGCATCGGAGCAGTAGTTGAGACACCTTCTATTTACCTTGACATGACGGCAGAGGACAATCTGAAAGAGCAGTACCGGATTCTGGGACTTCCGTCTTTTGAGGGGATTGACGGGCTTCTGAAACTGGTAGGCCTGGAGTATACAGGCAAAAAAAAGGCGAAAAACTTTTCTCTTGGTATGCGTCAGAGACTGGGGATAGCCATTGCCCTTGCCGGAGATCCGGATTTCCTGATTCTGGATGAGCCTGTAAACGGGCTGGACCCTCAGGGAATCGTGGAAATCAGAGAACTGATTCTGAAACTGAACAGGGAACAGGGAATTACGGTGCTGATCTCCAGTCATATTCTGGATGAACTGTCCAGACTTGCCACCCATTTCGGGTTCATTGACAAAGGACAGGTTATAAAGGAAATCAGCGCTTCCGAACTGGAGAAAGTCTGCCGCAAATGTATGCATGTGACAGTTTCCGACACCAAAAGCCTTGTTCGTGTTCTGGATGAACTGGGGATGGAATATGCGGTTCTTTCTGAGAGAGAAGCCGATATTTTCGGAGAGATTTCTGTGACGGAACTGACAATGAAGCTGGCTTCCGGGGGATGCGAAATCCTGAAAATTCAGGAAAAGGACGAAAGTCTGGAAAGCTATTATATCAATCTTTTGGGAGGCGGCAAGGATGAATAGACTGTTATCTGCGAATTTTATGAGAGTGAAGAAGAATAAATGCTTCTGGATATGTTCGGCTTTGATGTTTGTGATGGGGATTTATTTTGCGGCTGGAAGTTATGCGGATATGAAAAAGATGGGGTGGAATTATACGCTGGATGGAAACTGTTTTGTCTATATTTTATTTGCGCCTGTATTACTGGCTGTTTTCGGAAGTCTGTTTCTCGGGACGGAATACAGTGACGGAACCATACGCAACAAGGTTATGGTAGGGCATCGCCGTCTTCATATTTATCTGTCAAATCTGCTTACTATGCTGGCGGCAGGGATTGCCTTTTGTGCGCTGTATCTTCTGCCTTATCTGGCAGTTGGAATCCCGCTGCTTGGAAGTTTCGAGGCAGACATCAGAAAAATTCTTCTGATCATGGCGGTTACTCTTGTTTTAATCTGTGCTTACGGTGCGATTTATACGATGATCGCAATGCTTAGTTCCAATAAGGCGGGAGTTACAGCAGGATGTATCCTTGCCGCATTTGTGCTGCTTTTTTCGGGAGTTTATATCAGCTCTAGACTGGAAGAACCGGAATTTTATACAGATTATAATTATACAGTAGGCGGAAAAATAGAAGATACAGGAGTAAAAATAAAAAATCCAAGATATGTGGACGGCAAAAAAAGAGAAGTTTATCAGTTTGTTTATGATTTTCTTCCGGGAGGTCAGGAAGTTCAATGTGTCAGAAAAACACTGGCGCATCCCTTCGCGCTTCCTGTGTATTCCGGAGCCATTCTGGTGTTGACGACTGCGGGAGGAATCTGGCTGTTCCGCAGAAAAGATATAAAATAACTGTCCGGGGAGAGGAGGATTCGGGATGAAGAGTACAGGTTTGGCAGTTTTGTGCGCGGGATTGGGACTGGCGGTTCTGTTCCTGTCCGTGAAAATAGCTGTAATGAAAAAATCAGTGCGGGAAATTGCATTGCGGCTTGCCCGATGGCTTGATACCGATACCAACACCCTGATATCCATTTCTTCCAATGACAAGGCGATGAACGAGCTTGCGGCTTCTCTGAACACACAGCTTAAGCTTCTTCGCAGGCAGAGACAGCGTTTCTTTCAGGGGGATACGGAACTGAAAAATGCAGTGACAAATATTTCCCACGATCTGCGCACACCCCTTACTGCAATCAGCGGTTATCTGGATTTGATGGAGGGGATGGAAAAGAGTGAGGAGATTGAACGCTGTCTTCTGGTTATCAGAGGAAGAACAAGGGCTCTGGAGGCGCTGACAGAGGAGCTGTTTGGCTATTCGGTAATTACCTCTCCGGAATATGACCTGTCAGGGAAAGAACAGGTAGATGTGAAGGCGGTGCTAGAAGAAAGTATTCTCGGTTTTTATGCGGCGCTGAACGAAAAAGGTATTACGCCGGAAATCACTATGCCGGAAGAAAAGGTGGTCTGTTTTCTCAATCGCGCCGCTTTGTCAAGGATTTTTGCAAACCTCATAAACAACGCCATGAAATACAGTGACGGCGATCTGGAAATTACACTTACAAAAGAGGGGAAAATCATCTTTGCAAACACAGCAGGTTCTTTGACAGCAGTGGAAGCAGAGCGAATATTTGACCGTTTTTATACAGTGGAAAATGCCCGCAAATCTACAGGTCTGGGGCTGTCTATTGCCCGGAATCTTCTTGAGCAGATGAATGGAACAATAACTGCGTCTTATAAAAACGGAAGGCTTCTGATAACGATTCAATTGCCTTTCGAGTAATAAAAAAGTACAGGACAATGGCTTGTAAAAAAGTCTGTCCTGTACTTTTAGTTTTCATAAAGAAGTTATAAAATTTTAGTTGTCCATTTACTGCAGTCCCACACTTCTGAAACTACATCTTTATAGAATTCCGGTTCGTGGCAGATGAGAAGAATGCTTCCTTTATATTCAATCAGAGCTTTTTTGAGAGCGTCCTTGGCATCTACGTCCAGATGATTGGTTGGCTCGTCGAGAAGAAGGATGTTGGTATCCTTGTTCACGAGTTTACAGAGGCGTACCTTTGCCTGTTCTCCTCCGCTTAAAACACGTACCTGACTTTCGATGTGCTTGGTGGTAAGTCCGCATTTGGCAAGAGCGGAGCGTACCTCGTACTGGGTATAAGAAGGAAATTCTGCCCAGATTTCATCAATGCAGGTAGTCTTGTTGTCTCCTTTTACTTCCTGTTCGAAGTAACCGATCTGGAGATTCTCGCCCAGTTCACAAGAACCTTTAAGCGCCGGGATTAAACCAAGAATACTCTTTAACAGAGTTGTTTTTCCAATACCGTTAGCACCTACAAGAGCAATTTTGTGACCGCGCTCCATAGAAAGCGTAAGAGGTTTGGAAAGCGGTTCATCGTAACCGATTACCAGATCCTTTGTCTCGAAAATATATTTGCCAGGTGTACGTCCCTGGCGGAAATGAAATTCCGGCTTCGGTTTCTCGGCTGCAAGCTCGATCACATCCATTTTGTCAAGTTTTTTCTGACGGGACATTGCCATGTTTCTTGTGGAAACACGGGCTTTGTTTCTGGCTACGAAATCTTTGAGTTCGCTGATTTCCTGCTGCTGGCGGCGATAAGCTGCTTCAAGCTGCGCTTTTTTTACCGCGTAAACCTCCTGGAAATGGTCATAGTTTCCCACGTAGCGGTTCAGCTCCTGATTTTCCATATGATAAACAAGGTTAATGACCTCGTTTAAAAACGGAATGTCATGGGAGATGAGGATGAAGGCATTTTCGTAATCAAGAAGATAACGCTTCAGCCATTCAATATGTTCCTCGTCCAGATAGTTGGTGGGCTCGTCAAGAAGCAGGATGTCCGGTTTTTCGAGGAGAAGCTTGGCAAGGAGAACTTTGGTTCTCTGACCTCCGCTCAAATCGGTTACATCCCGGTCAAGTCCGATATCAAGAAGGCCGAGAGCTCTTGCAACCTCTTCTACCTTTGCATCTATAATATAGAAATCGTGCATAGTAAGGGAATCCTGAATGGTTCCCAGCTCCTCCATGAGAGCGTCCATTTCTTCGGGAGAAGCCTCTCCCAGAGAATCGCAGATAACATTCATTCGTTCTTCCATTTCAAAAAGCCAGGAAAAAGCGGATTTCAGAACATCTCCGATGGTCATTCCCTGAGAAAGTACAGTGTGCTGGTCAAGGTATCCGACCCGGACGTTTTTTGCCCACTCGATTTTGCCCTCATCCGGCATCAGCTTATTTGTTACGATATTAAAAAAGGTGGATTTACCTTCTCCGTTGGCGCCTACAAGACCAATGTGTTCGCCTTTTAACAGACGAAAGGACACATCATTGAAAATGGCGCGGTCTCCAAAACCGTGTGTAAGGTGTTCAACGTTTAAAATACTCATTCAAAATCTCCTTTATTCTATACTGGATTTCATTGTGACAGCCGCTGGGCTGCTGCTGAAAATAAATTTATGCAGCAGATAGTTTTAGACTTCTGAAAGTCCTGCTATATCCGGTTCCGCCATCAGGGAATAGTTTGTATAGTAGACTACAAAGCCGGGCTTGGCGCCTGCCGGTTTCTTTACATGTTTTTTCTGGATATAATCGATTTCGACCTTAGGGGCAGTGCGTCCCTTGGAGTAATAAGCTGCAAGTCTGCCTGCCTCCTCGAAAACTCTGTCCGGCATTTCTTCGTCTTTGTTATTTTTAACAACTACGTGAGAACCTGCCATTTTTTTTGCGTGGAACCACCAGTCGTTTCCTGTGGCAAATTTGAAGGTGAGTTCGTCGTTCTGGAAGTTGTTTTTCCCAACGTAAATATCGTAGCCATCGCTGGATATGTAGTGGAAAGGCTTAGATTTCATCTGGGCTTTAGCGCCTTTTTTGCCGGAATAATGCTTCTTAATGTAGCCGTATTCTGTCAGTTCTTCCTTGATCTGTGCAAGGTCGCTTTCGGCGAGGGCAATGTCCAGAGCATTGGAGATGGATTCCAGATGTTCGATTTCGCTCTGGGTATCTGCAATCTGTTCTGTCAGCGCTTCCTCCGTCCGTTTCAGTTTTCCGTATTTCTCAAAATACTTTTTGGAATTCTCTGCCGGAGTCAGAGCCGGGTCAAGAGGAATGGTGATTTCCTCGTTGGTATAGTAATTCAGCGCCTGAAAGGATTTGCAGCCTTCTTCAAGTCCGTATCCATAGGTGTTGATAAGTTCGCCGTAAACCTTATATTTTTCTTTTTTGGCAGTATCCTTCATCTGTTTCTGCTGAAGGCTTAATTTTTTGCGGTTGCGCTCCAGAGCAGTCTGAACGATTCTTCTAAGGTCGGAAGACTTCTGACGAATGCGGGTGATGGTGTTCTTTGTAGCATAGTAGGCTTCCAGCATGGAAGAGACGCTGTCAAAAGTTTCGCAGCGGTATTCGCTTCCAAACTGTTGGAAGAGAAGTACGCCGTATTCCACAGGCTCGTCTCCCCGATATATAATGTTCGGAGTGAAATCGCCCTCTTTTACCTGCTCCATCAAACGGAGGAAGGTGTGATAGAGATGCGTTCTGGCTGTTTCGTCGAGAGCCTGAGGAGAATCCCCGCCGTCAATGGAAGCGCGGTAGCAGATTTCTTCTGCAATGACAGGGCTTAATCCTGTAAGGGACGTATAGATTGCTTTGGAAAGATTGCAGGGTCTGGTAAAAACAGTTTCCATAAACTGCTCTTCTGTGATTGTTAAAGGGTCGAGCTTGTCCTGTGTATGAGGAATAAAATACTCTCTTCCGGGAAGCACTTCCCGCACAGAGCTCATGTGTGAAGAAACGTGTTTGATACTGTCGAGAATCATGTATTTGTCATCGCAGAAGATAATGTTGCTGTGTTTGCCCATAAGTTCCATGATCAGAAACTTTCTGCATGGGTCTCCCATTTCATTTAAGTGTTCCAGCTCGAATTCTACTACACGTTCCATTCCTTTCTGGCGAATAGCAAAGATGCGTGCGCTTCCGATATGCTTGCGGAGAAGCATACAGAAGTTCGGGGCAGTCATGGGGCTGGGCTTGTTTTTTTCTGTAAAATAGATAAGAGGCAGGGAAGCGCTGGCGCTCAGAAGAAGTCTGCGCTGTCCGCCTGCGCCTTTTCCTGTGATCATAAGCTCGTCTGTTTCAGGCTGGGCGATTTTATTAAAGCGTCCGCCGCCAAGGTTTTTATTTAATTCCTGAACCATTGCAGCAATGGTAATACCATCAAATGCCATAGAAAAATCTCCTTTCTTAACGGAGTTTATTATAACACATAAAAAAAGGATTTGACTAGAGTTTTACAATGAACTATAATAAATCTGTATGTATATAACAAACAAATATAAAGCAGGACATTAAAATGATAAAAAGTATGACAGGATTTGGCCGGTCAGAGGCAGTGACCGGTGAGCGTAAAATAACAGTGGAGCTGAAATCCGTAAATCACAGATATCTGGATCTCAGCATCAAAATGCCGAAGAAATTAAGTTTCCTTGAATCTGCTATCCGTAACCTGATGAAGACATATATTCAGAGGGGAAAGGTAGATGTCTTTATCACATATGAAGATTATACCTTAAACAGAGGGGCGCTGAAATATAATAAGGAGCTTGCAGCAGAATATTTGGGATATCTCAGACAGATGCAGGAAGAATTCGGACTGGAAAACGACATCAAGGTTTCCGCACTTTCCAGATATCCGGAGGTTCTTACCATGGAAGACCAGTCTCCGGACGAGGAGGAACTCTGGAGCTTTCTGGAACCGGTTCTGAGGCAGGCGTGTGAGAAGTTTGTGGATACTCGTATTTTGGAGGGACATAATCTGGAGAAAGATCTGCTTGAGAAGCTTGAGGAGCTGGATAAAAAGGTTCAGATGGTAGAGGAGCGTTCTCCTGAAGTAGTCAATGCTTACAGAGCGAAATTAGAAGCTCGTGTACATGAACTTTTTGAGGACAGCCAGATTGACGATTCCAGAATAGCGGCGGAAGTTGTTATGTTTTCGGACAAAATCTGCAATGATGAGGAAACAGTTCGTCTGCGCAGCCATATCAAGAATATGCAGAAGATTGTCACTGAAAAAGAGGGAATCGGGCGAAAGCTTGATTTCATGGCGCAGGAGATGAACAGAGAGGCAAATACGATTTTGTCCAAATCCAGCGACCTGGAAATTTCAAACATTGCCATTGACCTGAAAACAGAAATCGAGAAGATCAGAGAACAGATTCAGAACGTGGAATAAGAGGTCAAAATCAGTGGCTAAATTAATTAACATAGGTTTTGGAAATGTAGTCAATTCGCAGAAAATCGTAGCTGTGGTAAGTCCAGATGCTGCGCCGGTGAAGCGTATGGTGCAGAGTGTTAAGGGAACACGCTCTCTGATTGATGCGACTCAAGGCAGGAAAACAAAGGCGGTCATCGTCACTTCAGACGATTATCTGGTGCTCAGCGCGCTGCAGCCGGAGACGATTGCCCGCAGATTTGCAGGGGAAGAAGTATTGCGTAACCCGCAGCCGGAGCGCGGAAGCGTTCACGAGAATTATGAAGATAAGGGAGAAGTCCATGAGTAAAGGCATTTTAGTGGTGGTGTCCGGTTTTTCAGGAGCCGGTAAAGGAACTGTTATGAAGCGCCTCCTGGAGAAATATAACGATTATGCGCTTTCTGTTTCAGCAACGACCAGAAACCCAAGAGAGGGTGAGGTAGACGGAAGAGAATATTTCTTCCGCAGCAAAGAAGAATTTGAAAAACTTATTGATGAGGATGCTCTGATTGAGTATGCGCAGTATGTAGGCAATTATTACGGAACGCCCCGTTCTTACGTGGAAGAGCAGCTTTCTCAGGGGAAAAATGTTATTCTGGAAATTGAGATTCAGGGCGCTATGAAGGTGAAAAAGAAAAATCCGGAAGCGTTGCTGGTTTTCGTAACACCACCTACAGTGGAAGAGCTTAAGAACCGTCTGGTGGGCAGAGGCACTGAGACAGAGGATGTCATTGCAGACAGACTTGCCCGCGCAGCAGAAGAGGCAGAGGGAATGGGCGCCTACGATTATATTCTTGTAAACGATAATCTGGAGGAATGTGTAGATAACCTTCATCAGATTATCCGCAGCGAACATGCCCGTACAGCAAGAAATACAGAGTTTGTGGAAGAAATCAGACAGCAGGCTCTTATTTTCAAAAAATAATAAGGCAAAAACGGCGAAAAGCCGTTTAGTATAGAAAGGAGAACAGATATGATACATCCATCTTATTCAGAATTAATGCAGGCAATCAATACAAACAGCAACGAGGACGATGAGATTTTAGTGAACAGCCGTTACTCACTTGTTCTTGCAACAAGTAAACGTGCGCGTCAGATTATTGCAGGCTCTAAACCTCTTGTGGAGGGAGCAGCAGGTAAAAAACCTCTTTCCATTGCAATTGATGAGCTTTATAAAGGAAAAGTAAAAATTCTGGCAGGAGAAGAAACAGAAGAGACAGAAGAAGCGCAGGCAGAGTCTGTGTCTGAAGAGGAAACTGCAGCAGAGGAAACAACTGAAGAATAAAAAACAGGGAGGCTGCTTTTGGGCAGCCTTTATGTCAATCAGGAGAACTTATGAAATTATTATTCATATCATTGGGTTGTGATAAAAACCTTGCAGACTCAGAGGAAATGCTGGGACTGCTTACGAGAAATGGATTTGAGATTGTAGATGACGAAAATGAGGCCGAGGCGATTGTGATCAATACCTGCTGCTTCATAAATGACGCCAAGGAAGAAAGCGTAAACACGATTCTTGAAATGGCAGAGTACAAAAAAAGCGGAAGCTGTAAGGTGCTGGCAGTCACAGGCTGTATGGCACAGCGCTATAAACAGGAAATTATAGAAGAAGTTCCGGAGGTGGACGTTGTTCTTGGAACAACCTCCTATGAAGATATTCTCAAAGCTGTTTTGGAAGCGCAGAAAGGGAAGCATTTTCAGGAATTTAAAGATATTGATTATCTTCCGGGGGATATGGGAGAAAGGGTTCTCACTACAGGAGGCCATTTCGGATACCTGAAAATTGCAGAGGGCTGCGATAAACGCTGTACTTACTGTATTATTCCAAAGCTCCGCGGTAAATTCCGAAGCATACCGATGGAAAGACTTTTGAAACAGGCTCAGGAAATGGCGGATAAAGGCGTAAAGGAACTGATTCTTGTAGCTCAGGAGACAACTATTTACGGTACAGACCTTTACGGCAGAAAAACACTTCATCTTCTCTTAAAGGAACTTTGTAAGATTAAAGGAATCCGCTGGATTCGTGTCCTCTATTGTTATCCGGAGGAAATCTATGACGAGCTGATTCAGACTATGAAGGAAGAGAAAAAAATCTGTCATTACCTTGATCTGCCGATTCAGCACGCAAGCGACAATGTCTTAAAGAGAATGGGAAGAAGAACGACAAGGGATGAACTTATAGAAATCGTAACAAAGCTTCGAAGAGAGATTCCGGATATTGTTCTTCGTACAACTCTGATCAGCGGTTTTCCGGGCGAGACGCAGGAAGACCATGAAGAGCTGATGGAGTTCGTAGATGAAATGGAATTTGACAGACTTGGTGTTTTTACTTATTCACAGGAGGAGGATACTCCTGCAGCAGCTATGAAGGATCAGGTTCCGGAGGAAATTAAGGCAGAGCGAAGAGATGAGATCATGGAGCTTCAGCAGGAAATTTCCTATGACAAAGGAACTGAAAAAATCGGTCAGGAGCTTCTTGTTATGATTGAAGGAAAGGTTTCCGGAGAAGCAGCCTATATCGGACGAACCTACGGAGACGCGCCGAAGGTGGACGGGTATATTTTTGTGCAGACAGGAGAGCTTCTGATAACAGGAGATTTCGCCAGAGTAAGAGTGACCGGATCTCTGGAATATGATTTGATAGGAGAGTTGGCAGATGAACACACCGAATAAATTGACAATAGCCAGAATGATTCTGGTACCATTTCTTGTTCTTTTTATGCTGACCGGATGGGGCGGAGAGTATAACTCCTACATTTCTCTTGCAATATTTGCAGGAGCCAGCATCACAGACTGGTTTGACGGAAAAATTGCAAGAAAATATAATCTGGTTACAAACTTTGGCAAGTTTATGGACCCGCTGGCAGATAAGCTTCTTGTCTGTTCTGCCTTAATCTGTCTGGTAGAGATGGACAGACTGGACGCGTGGATTGTAATTATTATTATTGCGAGAGAATTTATTATCAGCGGCTTCCGCCTGATTGCGGCAGAAAACGGAGTGGTGATCGCAGCGAATTACTGGGGTAAATTTAAGACTGTATCCCAGATGATTATGATTATCCTTCTGATTCTTGACCTTGGTGGCATGTTTGATATCTTAGAGCAGATTTTTGTCTGGGTATCTGTGGCGCTGACAATTATTTCCCTGCTGACCTATATTATGCAGAACAAAAATGTACTTTCCATGCAGGAGTAAGTCCTGTGTGAAAATGCCTGAAAGGGAGGATACTGATGATAGCAGAACTGATATCTGTTGGTACAGAAATTTTATTAGGAAACATCGTAAATACGAACAGTGCATATTTATCTGAGAAATGTGCACAGCTTGGGCTGTCTGTATATTACCAGACGGTTGTCGGAGACAATGAAGAACGAATGAAAATGACCATTAAATCTGCACTGGAGCGTTCCGATGTGATTATCCTTACCGGAGGTCTCGGACCTACGGAGGATGACCTGACCAAAGAAATCACAGCAGAGGTTATGGGCTTTAAGCTTATTGAGGACAGCCATTCCAGAGAACTTCTGGAGACTTATATGAAACAGTATGAGAAGAACAGTCCGAACCGTCGTATCACAAAGAATAATTATAAGCAGGCTATGGTTCCGGAAGGCGCGATTGTTCTTGATAATCATAATGGAACTGCGCCGGGACTGATTATGGAGAAAAACGGCAAAACAGCAATTCTTCTCCCCGGACCTCCGAACGAGATGAAGCCGATGTTTGAAGAGGCAGTTTATCCTTACCTTCGTGAAAGGCAGCCTGAAATTATCTATTCTCAGACAGTTAAAATCTGTGGAATCGGGGAAAGTCAGGTGGCAGAAGAGATTCAGGAACTCATTGAAAATCAGAGTAATCCAACCATTGCTCCTTATGCAAAAACAGGAGAGGTTCATCTGCGTATTACAGCCAAGGCAGAGAATGAAAAAGAATGCAAGAAGATGATAAAACCGATAGTCCGTGAACTGAAGGGGCGTTTCGGAAGCAATATTTTTGCCACAGACGCGTCTAAGAGTCTGGAGGAGGCTGTGGAGGACATGCTGAAAGACCAGGAGCTTACGCTTGCTCTCGCAGAGTCCTGTACAGGCGGCGCAATTGCTGCGCGTATCGTAAATGTGCCGGGTTCATCCGATGTCTTTACGCATGGCTATGTAACATACAGCAACCGCGCCAAAAGAAAAATGCTTGGTGTAAAGAAAACAACCCTTAAATTAGAAGGAGCAGTTTCCGCCAAATGCGCCAAGGAAATGGCGAAAGGCGGATGCGCAGTTTCCGGAGCAGATATCTGTCTTTCTGTTACAGGAATTGCAGGTCCTGACGGCGGAACAGAAAAGACGCCTGTAGGAACTGTGTTCATGGGATGTTGTTATAACAGTAAAGTCATTGTAAGAGAATTTCATTTCACCGGGAATCGTGCAAAAATCCGGGAGCAGGCAGTTGCCCACGGACTTGCATTTCTCCGCGAATGTGTGATGGAGGGTGTTACTAAAAAAGCGTGACATTAATAAATATATTAAAAAGAGAGGTTTACCGTCATTGCGGGAGCCTCTCTTTTTGGATTACAGGAGAAACTTATCGGCGAATCATTTTCATAAGGCTTACCACCCGGTCGAGCCGTTCTGTTTCTTCTCTTGATTTGCCTATTTTCAATACTTCGATGATGGTGGATATCTCATCGGAGCTGAATTTGAGTCCGCCTTTTTTTCCCTGAGCAGCAGCTCCCATAAGGAAGGGGAGGAGTTCGTTTGCGCTTTTGTTATTTCCCTGAGCTGCAAGGTTTTGCAGCATATCCAGTTTGGCTTTATCCATTTGTGCAAGTTTGGGATTGTTTCGCCAGTCATCACTCATCAGATTTCCTCCTGTGAATTATGAAATTAAGTTTTAAAATTTTCTTCGGATTCTGCGGGGGTATTCATAAGCTGTATCATCTGTACAACAGCCATCATATTGACTGCGTTGTCGAGAAAGCGGCGGCTTTGTCCGTAACAGAAGCGACGGATATCGTTGAGTGCTTCCATAGGGTCTGCAGTCTGGGTAGAGCAGATGGAAACATCGTTTCGGGGATTTCCAAAGAGGGCGGCTGTATTTGCCAGCTCTCTGGCTTTTTCATAGACAGACAAAATCTGTTGACCTTTTGGAGGAAGATAGGGAACTGCGGCTTTTAGCATCTGGTCCCGGTCAGAGGAGACCATCTGATCCAGAGCTGTCTGAGAGATAAAATTCTGGTTCATAGAGCTTCCTTCTCTCAATACTATGATTTTTAGTATCAGGATATGACGACAGATAGATTTTTGACATAATATATAGGAAAGACTTTGAAACATACACTTGAAAGGGGAAAATAATGGATAAAAAGAAAGAGCTGATCAAAAGGGAAAATATTATTATGGAAGGAAATTCCTTCTATGAAATAGATCTGGAATGTATGCGGAGAAAAGAGAAAGAAAAAGAAGAACGTATAAAGAGCAAACAGGAGAAAAGGCAGAGGGATTAACCTCTGCCTTTTGGGAATCTGGCTAGCATCTGCAGCCGCATCCGCAGTCGTTTCCGTTATTTCCGCAGCACAGAAGAAGTAATACAATGATAATCCAGCAGCAATTGTCGCCGCCTCCCCAGTTTGAACAGCCCCTGTTGCCGTTTCCGCACATGCACAGAAGGATGATAATCCAGAGAATGGAACAGCAGTTGTTGTTTCCGAATCCGCCCATAATGCCACATCCGTTATCGTTGTTGTTTTCGCATCCGCATCCACAACCACAGCTTCTGTCATCTCCGCATCCGCAATTTGTAGCAGCTAAATCACTCATAATAAGTCCTCCAAATTTTCTTTACACTCTATCATATGTGTATTGCGTAAAAGTGTGAAGGATTTGAGGAAGTTAAAAAAAGTTGACAGTTTTGAGGGTGTCGTTTATAATAAAACTATATGTAACAGAAATGTAACAAAAGAAAAGAATTCGACATAAACAGGCGAAAAATATTACAATTATGAAACAGGGGGAAGAATATGAATCATAAAATAAAGAAATATTTTCTTCGGATACTTCTGATGTCCGCGCTCTTTATGCTGGTATTCGGAAGTACGGGCGTTTCTGCGGCCCAAAAGACCGGGTTTGTCACAGAAAAGGGGAAATCCTATTACATAAAGAAGGATGGCAGTAAACAGAAAGGCTGGCTGGAGCTGAATGGAAAGAAGTATTACTTTGATAAAAAGACAGGTGTTCAGCTTAAAGGCTGGGCAAAGAATTCAAAAGGCCAGGTGATACGATACTTTTCAAAAGGCAGCGGAGTGATGGCTGAGGGATTCCTTAAAGACAGTAAGGGGATTACCAGATATTTTGAACCAAAAACAGGGCTTCTTGCAAGAGGATTTAAGGAAATTAAGGGGAAAACCTATTATTTTACAAGCGGCGTAGGCGCTATGATGACAGGCTGGGCAGAGGACAGTAAGGGGCAGAAGCGATATTTTTCCAAAAGCGGAAAGATGGCTACAGGCTGGCTCAAAAACAGCAAAGATCAGTACCGTTATTTCAATACGAAGAACGGAGTTATGTATGTCGGATTAAAAAAGATAGAAAGCTATTACTATTATTTTGACAAAAAAACAGGGCTTCGTTATCAGAAGGGATTTCTGGAGGTTGATGGAAAAACTTATTACTTCAGCAAATCCAATGGAAAGGCTCAGACGAAATGGCTGGAGCTGGATGGAAAGAAATATTATTTTGATAAAACCGGCGTTATGTATAAAAATACAACCTTTGAGTTGGGCGGAAAAAAATACAGCGCGGATGGAAATGGTGTTGTGACGGAAGTAACCGCTTCTGAAGGAAACGGCAAGTATCAGTATACTGTGCATAGCGAGTACGGCGGTTATGTGAAAGCCTACGATCCCCAAAATGGAAGATACTATTATCTGGCAAAAGAATTTGCAACCCATCCCGGTGTGGCAAATGGGGAGAAGACGGATAGAGATTTGCTGGCAGCAATCTGCGAAGCAGAGGCTGGCGACCAGGGGCTGATTGGTATGGAAGCTGTTGCTCTTTGTATTTTAAACAGAACCATAGAACCGACCAGAGAGTTTCCGTCAGATATAAGGATGGTTCTTTACGAACAGGGGAATCCTAAATATTACAAATATCCTCAGTATTCTCCTGTAAGAAACGGAGCGCTTTTAGAACGTCTTAACGGAAATTATTATAATAAGACTTTGGCATATCAGGCGGCAGATGAAGCTCTTGAAATTTTTGAAGACTATGTGAAATTCAAAAAACCAAGAACTCTGAAAGGGTTTGACCGAAAGGATTTCAATTTCATGTACTTTATGATGGAGGATTCTTTTTGGAAACAGCCTTTGGATTTCAAAAAGGTTGACAGTTTTTTATATAAAGACCATATGTTTTTCGTGGACTGGGTAAGTCCGAGAAAGTAGGAGGGGGTTATGAACCCATATTTGGCAGTGTTTTTGTGTGCGGCAGGTTTTACTCTGGCAGTTGCAGTGATGATTATACGTGCGGAGCATAAGCGGAAAAAATCCATAATGAGAAAAATTCGCCGTATTTACGGACAGGTTCCGGAGAGAGAATATGAAACAGGAGATATCGAGCGCATTTCCACTTATTTCCGGGGGAAACAGAGCGAGGGATTTTATATTGATGATATTACCTGGAATGATCTTGACATGGATCGGGTCTTTATGATGGTAAATCAGACAATTTCCTCTCCCGGTGAGGATGTTCTTTATGATATGATGCGCAGACCTCTTTTTTCGAAGGAAAAAGTTCAGGAAAGGGAGGCGCTTATAGAATTCTTTGCACAGGAGACAGAAAAAAGAGAGAAAATACAGTTCCTTTTGTCTTCTGTCGGAAAGACAAAGCTTGGTTCTCTTTCAGAAACAGTTCTTGCAATCCGCAATGCGCCGAAAGTAAATCCGAAAATCCACATTTTTATGCTGGTTTTACTGCTTTTGACATTGTTCATAGCAGTTCCTGCGTCACCGCTCTATGGATTTTTTCTTTTTCTGGTGCTGGGTGTCGCGAATATGATGATTTACTATGCAAGCAAGGATTATAAGCTTATAGAAATGTATCTGGATTCTTTTGTGAGTCTGCTTCGGATGCTGTCTGCTGCTGATAAAATGGAGACTGTTGACTGGGCGGAAACAAAGAAACAGATGGATGCGATACGTGACGGAAAAAAGGCTTTTGGAGGGCTGCGAAAAAAGGCAGTCTTTCTGACCGGTAAGAACGACGGAACAGGCGATTTCCTGCAGGCAATCCTCGATTATGTAAGAATGGTTTTCCATGTAGATATTCTGGCATATAATTCGATCCTTCGAGAGGTTGGAGACAAGACAGATAAGATTATAGAAATGATTGATAATATGGGAGAACTTGATGCGGCAATTTCCATTGCGTCTTTCAGGGAAATGCTTCTTCTGAAATGTATGCCGGAATTTACTGACGGGCAGGAGGTACGCCTCGAGGTTGAGGATTTGTATCATCCGTTGATTTCCGAGCCTGTAGCGAACAGTATTTCTGTACAGGGCGGTGTGCTTGTAACAGGTTCCAATGCTTCAGGTAAATCTACTTTTCTGAAAAATATTGCAATTAATGCGATTCTTGCCCAGACTCTGTGTACCTGTACAGCAGGCGCATATAAAGCGCCGTTTCTGAAGGTGATGACCTCTATGGCTTTGCGTGACGATCTGTCCGGAGGAGAAAGCTATTTCATTGTAGAAATTAAATCGCTGAAACGAATTCTGGACGAGAGCAAAACGAAGGAACCTCTTTTATGCATTATTGATGAGGTGTTGAGAGGAACGAATACCATTGAGAGAATTGCGGCTTCATCAAGAATTTTGAAGGAACTTGCACAGCCTCATGTATTGCCCTTTGCAGCCACCCATGATATAGAGCTTTCCTATATTTTGAATGGAATTTACAAAAATTATCATTTTGAGGAAGAGGTTCTGGAGAATGAGGTTGTTTTTAATTATCTTTTGAAGTCAGGACGCGCAACAACGAGAAATGCCATCCGTCTTCTGGAGATGCTGGGATATGACAAAACCCTTGTGGAGGATGCGGGCAGAGCTGCCGCAGATTTTGAGCAGACGGGAGTCTGGAAAATGTTAAAAGAACAGTGACACAGGAGTGTTGCTGTTTTCTTTTTACAATAATGCTGTATTACTTTAAGTTGTCAAAATATCGTGAAATTTCCTTGACAAATAAAACGTCTGTTTGTATACTTTCATTATTATATGCAACGGCTTTGAAGGGAAGAAGTAGGATAAGGACAAGCAGACAGAGAGCTGCCGGCTGGTGAGAGGCGCCTGTGGAACTTATGCGAATACATCCCGGAGCTCCGCACCGAAAGAGAGCAAGTAGGCTGCGGCGGACTGGCACCCGTTAACGTGCTGGAGTGATTGAATCTGTATTATCAGAGCAGATCACTTACGGAGGCAGGAAATGCGAGTTTTCTGCGAATTTAGGTGGTAACACGAGGCCCGGTTCTCGTCCTAAAAGGACAGGTGAACCGGGATTTTTTGATATTATAGGAGGAATTTTAAATGACAGTTTGGGAAGAACTGAAAGCCCGCGGTCTTGTGGCCCAGGTAACAGACGAAAAATTAGTTGCAGATATGGTAAACAAAGGGGAAGCTACTTTCTATATCGGCTTTGACCCGACTGCAGACAGCCTTCATGTAGGACATTTCATGGCACTCTGCCTGATGAAACGTCTCCAGATGGCAGGAAATAAACCGATTGCCCTTCTTGGCGGTGGTACCGGTATGATCGGAGATCCATCCGGAAGAAGTGATATGCGTCAGATGATGACAGTGGAAACGATTCAGCACAACATCGACTGTTTTAAGAAACAGATGGAGCGTTTTATTGACTTTTCTGATGGAAAAGCAATGATGGTAAATAATGCAGACTGGTTGATGGACTTAAACTATGTGGAAGTTCTCCGTGAGGTGGGAGCACACTTCTCAGTAAACCGTATGCTCTCTCACGAGTGCTACAAACAGCGTATGGAAAGAGGACTTACATTCCTTGAGTTCAACTACATGATCATGCAGAGCTACGATTTCTACATGCTGTACCAGAAATACGGCTGTACAATGCAGTTCGGCGGAGATGACCAGTGGGCGAATATGCTGGGCGGTACAGAACTGATCCGCCGTAAACTGGGTAAGGATGCACATGCAATGACAATTACCCTCCTTCTGAACTCTGAAGGAAAGAAAATGGGTAAAACTCAGTCAGGTGCTGTATGGCTTGACCCAAATAAGACAAGTCCGTTTGATTTCTACCAGTACTGGAGAAATGTGGACGATGCGGATGTTATCAAATGTATGCGTCTTCTTACTTTCCTTCCTCTGGAGCAGATTGACGAGATGGCAAAATGGGAAGGAAGCCAGTTAAACAAGGCAAAGGAAATCCTTGCATACGAGCTGACAAATCTTGTTCACGGCGAAGAGGAAGCAAAGAAAGCACAGGAAGGTGCGAAAGCTCTTTTTGCAGGCGGGGCAGACACAGCCAATATGCCGACAGCAGAGCTTGCTGAGGAAGACTTCGCTGAGGATGGAACTATTGACCTTATTTCCATGCTTGTAAAAGCAGATCTTGTTCCGAGCCGTTCCGAGGGACGTCGTGCGATTGAACAGGGCGGTGTATCTGTAGATGGAGAAAAGATTACCGATATCAGACATACTGTTGCTAAGGAGACAATTTCCGGAGAGGGCGTTGTTCTGAAACGAGGCAAAAAGAAATTCTGTAAAATTGTAATAAAATGAAACGAATAAACGGAGGAAATAACCATGAAAAAATACGGAGTAAATGAACTTCGTCAGATGTTTCTCGACTTTATGGAGAGCAAAGGACATCTGGTAATGAAAAGCTTTTCCCTGGTTCCCCAGGGCGATAAGAGTCTTCTTCTGATTAACGCAGGTATGGCTCCGCTGAAGCCATATTTCACAGGAGCTGAGATTCCGCCGAGAACACGTGTATCTACCTGTCAGAAATGTATCCGCACAGGTGATATTGAGAACGTAGGCAAAACTGCGCGTCACGGTACTTTTTTTGAAATGCTTGGAAACTTCTCATTTGGCGATTATTTTAAGAGAGAAGCTCTTGCATGGTCCTGGGAGTTTCTTACAGAAGTCGTAGGTCTTGATGCAGACCGTCTCTATCCGTCTGTATATCAGGACGATGATGAAGCCTTTGAAATCTGGAATAAAGAAATCGGTATTCCGGCAGAGCGTATTTTCCGCTTTGGGAAAGAGGACAACTTCTGGGAACATGGCGCAGGTCCGTGCGGACCGTGTTCTGAGATCTATTACGATCGAGGAGAAAAATACGGCTGCGGAAAAGAAGGCTGTACAGTAGGTTGTGACTGCGACCGTTATATGGAAGTGTGGAACAACGTATTTACTCAGTTCGAGAATGATGGAAACGGTAATTATACAGAATTGACTCAGAAAAACATTGATACAGGTATGGGTCTGGAACGTCTGGCTGTTGTTGTACAGGACGTAGATTCTATTTTCGATGTAGATACAATCTGTGCGCTCCGTAATCTCGTATGCAAAGTGGCGAATAAAGAATACGGAAAAGTGTACAATGACGACGTTTCTATCCGCCTGATCACAGACCATATCCGTTCTGCTACATTTATGATTTCTGACGGTATAATGCCTACGAATGAGGGACGTGGCTATGTGCTTCGCCGTCTGATTCGTCGTGCAGCCCGTCATGGCCGTCTTCTTGGTATAGAAGGAGCTTTCCTTTCTAAATTAAGTGAGGAAGTGATTAATGGTTCAAAAGCAGGATACCCTGAACTGGAAGAAAAGAAAGAATTTATTTTCAAGGTTCTTACAAATGAAGAGAACCAGTTCAACAAGACCATTGATCAGGGTCTTCGTATTCTTGCGGATATGGAAGAGGAAATGAAAGCAGCCGGTGAGACAACACTTTCCGGTGAGAACGCATTCAAGTTATATGATACTTATGGCTTCCCGATTGATCTTACAAAAGAAATTCTGGAAGAAAAAGGATACGGCATTGATGAGGAAGGCTTCCATAAAGCAATGGAGGAACAGCGTGTGAAAGCGCGTACAGCCCGTGAAGTAACAAACTACATGGGAGCAGATGCGACAGTATATGATGAGATTGATGTAAATGTTACAACAGAGTTTGTTGGATATGAGCACCTTTCCTATGATTCAAAAGTAACTGTTCTTACAACAGAAACAGAAATTGTAACTTCCCTTATGGAAGGTCAGAAGGGAACAATATTTGTAGAAGAAACTCCTTTCTATGCGACTATGGGTGGTCAGGAAGGAGATTCCGGTGTGATTGAGACTGCAAACGGCAGATTTGTTGTAGAAGATACCATTAAGCTTCGCGGCGGTAAAATCGGTCATGTGGGACATATGGAATCCGGTATGATTTCAGCAGGTGAGACTGTGTCTCTTCATGTGGATACTGTTGCAAGAAAAGCGACAGAGAAAAACCACAGTGCAACACATTTGCTTCAGAAAGCTTTGAAAACTGTTCTGGGTTCTCATGTAGAACAGAAGGGTTCTCTGGTAACTCCTGACAGACTGCGTTTTGACTTTGCCCACTTCCAGGCTATGACAGCAGAGGAAATTGCAGAGGTAGAAGCAATTGTAAACAGAGAGATCCAGGCAGGTCTTGAGGTTCGTACAGATGTTATGGACATTGAAGAAGCAAAGAAGTCCGGAGCTATGGCTCTTTTCGGAGAGAAATATGATCAGAAGGTACGCGTGGTGTCTATGGGTGATTTCTCAAAAGAACTTTGTGGCGGTACTCATGTTTCCAATACAGGTTCCATCATGTTGTTCAAGATTGTTTCCGAATCTGGTATCGCAGCAGGTGTACGTCGTATTGAAGCGCTTACAGGCAACGGTGTACTGGAATATTATAAGAAGCAGGAGGAACTCCTCCATGCAGCAGCGAAAACACTGAAAGCACAGCCGGCAGAGATTGTGGAGAAGATTGCACATCTTCAGGGAGAAGTAAAAACACTTCAGAGTGAAAACGAGTCCTTAAAGAGCAAGATGGCACAGGGCTCTCTTGGCGATGTTATGAATAAGGTTGTGGAAGTAAAAGGTGTGAAGCTTCTTGCTGCCAAAGTAGAAGGTGTGGATATGAATGGCCTTCGTGACCTTGGAGACAGCCTGAAAGAAAAACTGGGTGAAGGTGTGATTCTTCTTGCGGCAGTAAACGGTGGAAAAGTAAATCTCCTTTCCATGGTAACGGATGCTGCACAGAAAGCCGGTGCTCACGCAGGAAATATTGTGAAAGCTGCAGCTGCCATTGTAGGCGGAGGCGGAGGCGGACGCCCGAACATGGCTCAGGCAGGCGGAAAGAACCCTGAAAAGGTGGACGAAGCTATTGAAGCGGTGAAAGGAATCCTGGAAGGTCAGATTAAATAAAAAAAGTTGAAAAAAACTTTGCAAATTTAACCAAAAGTTGTTGACGAACCTTACAGCTATGATATATAATATCACTTGTGCAAGAAAAATACCCAGACAGTTGTATTTAAGCACAATCTACAACTGGAGGGAGGTTAGGTGTGAGTCTATGTCAAATGTAATCGTAAAAGAGAACGAGACTTTAGATAGCGCTCTTCGCAGATTCAAGAGAAGCTGTGCTAAAGCAGGAATTCAGCAGGAAATCCGCAAGAGAGAGCATTACGAGAAACCAAGTGTTCGTCGTAAGAAAAAATCTGAAGCCGCAAGAAAACGTAAATATAATTAATTGTGCGCTTAAAATCCCTGGCTGAACAGTCAGGGATTTTTAAATAAAAATCAAAAGAAAAAATAAGGGAAAACCAAAGGAAGGAGTTAGCGTTGATTTTAGAGAAAAAAGAACTGAAAAAGAAAAAAAACTGGCTGTTTCAGCTTTTAAATGAGCTGAGCAAGCTTCTGTTTAACAGGATTTTTTATGTGGCTGTGGCATTGCTGATACAGCTGGGCTGGATTCTCCTGATGGCATGGCGTCTTGTTGCGTATTCCAGCTATATTTCAATTGTTGTAAATTGTCTCTGTGCTCTTGTGGTTCTCTGGATTGTAAACAGAAAGATCAATCCATCCTATAAGCTTGCGTGGACAATTCTTGTGCTGATGGTTCCGATTTTCGGCGTGACACTTTATCTTCTGTTTGGAGAGTCCAGAATTGCTTCTGCAACAGAGGCAGCTTTTGAACAGAAAAGAGTAGAAAGCAGGGAATATCTGAAAGAAAAGGAAGAGACAAGGCAGAAGCTTGATGAAGAGGATTTTTCTATTTCCAAGCAGTCTGCTTACATCACAAAGAGTGCAGGGTATCCGGTACATGAGAATACATCTGCCGAATATTTTCAGGTGGGAGATGATATGTTTCCAGTTCTTGTCAGAGAGCTGTCTCAGGCGAAGAAGTATATTTTTATTGAATACTTTATCATTAATGACGGTGTGATGTGGCGTACGATTCTTGATATTCTGGAGAAAAAGGCAGCCGAAGGAGTAGATGTACGTCTTATTTACGACGGATTTGGATGTCTGACTACCCTTCCATATAAATATGATGAGGAAATCCGTAAAAAAGGTATTAAGTGTGTGATTTTTAATCCTTTCCGCCCGTTCCTGAATATTATCCAGAATAATCGTGACCATCGTAAGCTTTGCATTATTGACGGATGGGTAGGGTTTACCGGAGGAGTCAATCTGGCAGATGAGTATATTAATCAGAGAGAGAGATTCGGGCACTGGAAAGACACGGCTGTTATGCTCAAGGGAGAGGCTGTGTGGAATATGACAATCATGTTCCTGCATATGTGGGATGTGATTCTGCGTTCCAGAGAACCGGTAGATTATACGAAATACCTTCCTCATGCTATCCATAAAGAGGAGTTCGAAGGCTCTGGTTTTATACAGCCGTTCAGCGATACGCCCCTTGATCATGAGATTGTGGGCGAAAATGTTTATATGAACATCATCAACAGGGCGAAACATTATGTTTATATCTGTACTCCATATCTGATTATAGACAATGAAATGATGACAAGTCTCTGCCTGGCTGCAAAAAGCGGAATTGATGTGCGTATTATGACTCCGGGAATTCCAGATAAGAAGATGGTATTTCTCCTGACCCAGTCTTATTACCAACAGCTTATTGAGGCAGGAGTAAAAATTTACGAATATCAACCGGGCTTCCTCCATGCGAAATCCTTTGTCTGTGATGATGAAGTGGCAGTGGTCGGGACCATTAATCTGGACTACAGAAGTCTTTATCTTCATTTTGAGGATGGTGTCTGGATGTATAAAAATGATGCAATTGCAGATATTAAACGTGATTTTCTGGATACGCTTGAGTACTGCAATCCGGTAGGAGTGGAATTCTGCACAGGAAGAAAATTGCCTGTAAGAATTATGCAGAATATTCTTCGCCTGTTTGCGCCAATGCTGTAATTGTATAACGGAAAGGAAAAATTCGAACATGAAAAAGTTGTGGAAACTGTATACCGTATTTTTCAGTATAGGAATCTGCTGTTTTGGAGGCGGTTATGCCATGCTGTCATTGTTGCAGCAAGTGATTGTTGAAAAGTACCATTGGGCAACGGAAGAAGAACTGATGGACTATTATGCCATCGGTCAGTGCACCCCGGGGATCATTGCCATTAATACGTCGACCTTTATCGGTGTAAAATATGCAGGGATTATGGGGGCTATTGCAGCGGCTCTCGGCTTTTTATCTCCTTCTATTGTAATTATTGTAGCGATTGCTGCATTTTTGAGCAACTTTGCTTCTCTTCCGATTGTGATCCATGCATTTGCAGGAATCCGTGTCTGTGTATGTGTGTTGATTTTTGATGCAGTTGTTAAGTTGGGAAAGAAATCGCTGTCTGATAATAAAGCTGTGATTTTGTTTCTGATTGTTCTGGCTCTGGCACTGTTTACCAACATTTCTACTGTTGTGCTTGTAATTGCAGCCGGCGTGGTTGGTTATCTTATGTATGTGATCGGGAGGACGAAATCATGATGCTGTATCTGCGTTTAATGTATGAATTTTTCAAGACCGGGCTTTTTGCCATAGGAGGAGGTCTTGCGACGCTTCCCTTTCTCTATGAGATGAGTGAAGCTACCGGCTGGTTTACCAGAGGGGATATTATGAATCTCATTGCAGTTTCCGAATCTACTCCCGGAGCTATTGGGATTAATATGTCTACTTATGTAGGCTTTATTACAGCTGGGCTTCCCGGAGCAATTCTT
The DNA here is from genome assembly GCA_030536995.1 of Eubacteriales bacterium. GTDB lineage: Bacteria > Bacillota > Clostridia > Lachnospirales > Lachnospiraceae > Blautia_A. The sequence continues at coordinate 92,591 of JAUNOY010000007.1, read as the reverse complement.
GCAACTCTGGCTCTGGCAGCGCCGTCTGTAGTAGTGATTATTCTGATTTCAAAGATGTTGGACAGATTTAAGGGATCTCCTGTTGTGGAAGGGATTTTTAAAGGACTTCGTCCGGCTTCTACAGCGCTTATCACAGCAGCAGGACTCAGCGTTGCGCAGCTTGCCTTTTTCCATGATTTTGACTGGTCTAAGTTGAGCCTGGAGCAGGTGATCTCTAATTTTCGGTGGGAAACAGCAGCACTTGCGCTGGTGATTTATGTGGCTTTGAAGAAATTCAAGGGACACCCGATTTTTTATATTGCTGCAGCAGCAGTTGTAGGAATTGTTTTTAAATTTTGATAAAATATAAGCTTTCGTTTTCGGGGAAAGAGGTTGAAGAGACCGATCTCTTTCCCCGAAACGGGAGCTTATTTTATATTATGACTTCTTATTTTTGTATTTAGTCATATTTTTGCAGGATCCCATTTAAAATAGGATATAAGAACAAGATTCAGAGGGAAACATATGGCTAAAATAAGAGTGTTGTGCGTATGGATGATACTGATCGGTCTTTTGGCAAATCCGATAAGAGTTGTGGCAGAGGCAGGGGAGATACAAAGGGAAGAGAGAGGAAACGAAGAAGAGGGGGCTGTTCTTATAGATGCGCCCTCCGGTGTGCTAATGGAGGCGGAAACAGGCAGTATTCTTTTTGAAAAGGATGGAGATACCCGCAGAAGTCCTGCAAGCATTACAAAAATTATGACATTAATTTTGATTTTTGATGCGCTGGAAAAAGGAACTCTTCAGATGGAAGATATGGTAACGACAAGTTCCCAGGCAAAATCGATGGGCGGTTCCCAAGTTTTTCTGGAAGAGGGAGAAACACAGGATGTGGAAACGATGATTAAATGCATTGTCATAGCATCAGGAAATGATGCAAGTGTGGCAATGGCAGAACATATCTGCGGAAGTGAGAAGGAATTTGTACGCCGGATGAATCTTAGGGCAAAGAAACTGGGGATGGAGAATACAAACTTTGAGGATTGCTGCGGACTAACAGATTCTCCCAATCATTATACGACTGCAAAGGATATTGCTGTAATGAGCCGCGAGCTGGTTACAAAATATCCGAAAATTCTGGATTATTCCTCTATCTGGATGGAAAACATTACTCATGTTACGAAGCAGGGAACAAAAGAGTTCGGGCTTACAAATACAAATAAACTGATTCGAAGTTATGAGGGATGTGTGGGATTAAAAACGGGGAGTACAAGTGTGGCAAAATATTGTCTATCTGCTGTTGCCAGAAGAAACGAGGTAACGCTGATTGCTGTGGTTATGGCAGCGCCGGACTATAAAGTGCGTTTTAGAGACGCGGCATCTATGCTGAATTATGGTTTTTCCAGATGCAATATTTACATAGACAGAAACTTAAAGGAACTTCCGAAAATTCCGGTGAAAAAAGGCAAAAGGGATGCAGTACCTTTGAAGGTCGAGAACCAGTTTAAATATCTGAATACCAATGGAGAGTCTGTCGGAAAGATTACCCGTAAACTGAAAATTCACAGAGAAGTGGAGGCTCCTGTAAAGAAAGGGGTACAGGCAGGGGAACTGGTGTATTTCGCAGATGGGAAAGAAATCGGCAGTGTTCGCATCCTTTATGACAAAAACGTGCCCAGAATAACCTATGGAGATTGCATGAAAAAGATTCTGGAACTACTTTGACAAATGATAGGATAAAGAGTTATAATAAACTCTGTATGGACATTATGGAGGGACTACGATGACAAAAGAAAAAAAACAAAACAAACTAAAATTACTGGCTGGGTATTACAAGCCTTATAAAGGTCTGTTTCTGGCAGATTTGTTTTTCGCAGTTCTGGGAGCGGCGGTAACTCTGGTAATCCCGCTCCTGGTTCGTTATATTATGAATTCAGTAGGAGAAATGTCTCTTAGTGAAGCGAAAATTGCAATTCTGAAAATCGGTCTTATTATGATAGGTCTGATTCTCGTTCAGCTTGGAAGCAGATTCTTCATTACTTACTATGGGCATATGATGGGGGCGTATATTGAACATGATATGCGAAATGAAATTTTCAGCCACTATCAGAAGCTTTCATTTGCCTTTTATGATAATCAGAAAGTAGGTCATCTTTTATCAAGGATTACCAATGACCTTTTTGATATCAGTGAGCTTCTTCATCATGGACCGGAGGACATTGTGATTTCAGTGATCAAGCTTATCGGAGCCATGATAATTCTGCTGAATGTAAACTGGAAGATGTCTCTGATCTGTCTGGCTATTGTGGTTGTTATGCTATTTTATGCACTTGTTTACAACAGAAGAATGAAGCATGCGTTTAAAGAAAACCGTGCAAGAATTGCAGATATTAACAGCCAGATAGAAGATAGCCTTGCGGGAATCCGCGTGGTAAAATCCTTCGGAAACGAGCAGAGAGAAATGGAGAAATTTGCAAAAGGCAATGACCGTTTCGTGGCTGCGAAGCGCCTGTCCTATCGTTATATGGCGGGATATCATTCTGGAATGGATGCGTTTACCACCCTGATTACCGTTGCATCCCTGATTGCAGGAGCATTCTTTTTGACAGATGGAAGTCTGGAGGTTACAGATCTTGTGACTTTCCTTCTTTATATCAATAATTTTACAGAGCCGGTAACCAAGCTTGTGAATTTTACAGAGCAGTTTCAGAACGGATACAGCGGCTACGACCGCTTTCTTGAGATGATGGCAATTGCACCGGATATTGAGGATGCACCGGATGCGGTGTCGATTGAAAAGGCGAAGGGAGAAATCGAATTTAAAGAGGTGTCTTTCCGATATGAGGATAACAATGAAGAGGTTCTTTCTCATGTGAATCTGGAAGTGAAGCCGGGAGACTATGTGGCTCTTGTGGGAACTTCAGGTGCGGGAAAAACGACTCTTTGCAGTCTGATTCCGAGATTTTATGATGTGTCTTCCGGTGAGATACTTTTGGACGGAACAGATATCCGTAAGATTCGTCTGGATGATTTGAGGCGTCAGATTGGAATTGTACAGCAGGATGTATATCTTTTTGCGGGAACAATTATGGAGAATATCCGCTACGGAAAACCTGATGCAACAGACGAAGAGGTTATTCGCGCGGCAAAAGCTGCCAATGCTCATGACTTCATTATGGAAATGCCTGAGGATTATGATACAGATATCGGACAGCGCGGAGTGAAGCTTTCAGGCGGCCAGAAGCAGAGACTTTCTATTGCCAGAGCATTTCTTAAGAATCCGCCGATTCTTATTTTTGATGAGGCGACGTCAGCTCTTGACAACGAAAGTGAAAAAGTGGTACAGGAGTCTTTAGAGAAGCTTGCAAAGGACAGAACTACCTTTGTCATTGCGCATAGATTGTCCACAATCCGCAATGCGCGCAGGATTCTGGTGCTCACTGCAGAGGGAATTGCAGAAGAGGGCACTCACGAAGAACTGATGGAAAAGGACGGCGTATACGCCGGACTGATTAAAGCGGGGCTTTAAAAACTTTGTGCAGGACAGAAGGAGGCATATGAAAAAATTCATTACAACCGGATATGAGATTCTGACAAAAAAAATAAAAGATTCTCGCGGGGTACGTTTTGTCATGCTGACAGATCTTCATGGTCTGTCCTTTGGCGAAGAAAATCGACTTCTTCTTGAAGAAATAGATAGACTGAAGCCGGACGCAGTTCTGATTACAGGAGATATGATTGTGAGAAGCGAGCTTTCTTCCCTAAAACCGGTAGAAACGCTGATAAAACATATTGTAAACAAATGCAAAGTTTACTATTCTCTTGGAAATCACGAGTTCAAACCGTATTCAGGAGGATGCTATCAGGAAGAATATCTGGAGTATGAAGCGAATCTGAGTGCTTCGGGCGTGTGCTTTCTGCACAATGAAAAAACAGAGTTTACAATAAGAGGTAATAGGTTTACAATCTTTGGGCTGGAACTTCCTATCATTTATTATCACAAACCTAACTCTCCTAAGCTTACTCTGGAGAAAATGGAAGAACTGATAGGGAAACCTGCACCCCAAAGTATCAATATTCTTCTTGCCCATAATCCGAAATATGGCAGAACATATCTGGAATGGGGAGGGGATTTGATTCTTTCCGGACATTATCATGGCGGGATAGTACGTTTTGGAAAACATATTGGACTTACCTGCCCGCAATTTCTTCTGTTTCCGCCGTTTTGCTGCGGAGATTTTCACAGAGGAGAGAGCCATATGCTTGTAAGCGCCGGTCTTGGTGAGCATACTATCCCTGTCCGGATTCACAATCCCCGCGAACTTCTTGTGATTGACATGAAACCACTTGAAAAACATGGCGGCTACGTATAGAATAGAATCGAAAAAAGAAGAAAGAGGTAGAATTCTTTTATGGGAATACCTGTAAAGCTGAATGTGTTTGAAGGCCCTCTGGATCTTCTTCTGCATCTGATTGACAAGAATAAAATAGACATCTATGATATTCCGATTGTGGAAATTACAGACCAGTATATGGAATATATACAGGATATGGAAGAATCGGATCTTGGGGTGATGAGCGAATTTATGGTTATGGCGGCAACTCTTCTTGATATTAAATGTAAGATGCTGCTTCCCAAGGAAATCAATGAAGAAGGCGAAGAAGAAGATCCCAGAGCAGAGCTGGTAGAGAAACTTCTTGAATATAAGATGTACAAGTTTATGTCCTATGAACTGAAAGATAAAATGGATGAAGCCGCAAATGTGTTTTTTAAAAAGCCTACAATTCCTGATGATGTGTTAAAATATAAAGAGCCGGTAGATCCTCAGGAACTTCTTGCAGGTATGACGTTGGAGAAGCTTAATGCGATTTATAAATCTATTATTCGCAGACAGGAGGATAAAATTGACCCCATTCGAAGTAAATTCGGGAAGATTGAAAAAGAAGAGGTCAGCCTCTCGGACAAGATGCTTGAACTAAGGGAATATGCAAAGGAACATCGCAGATTCAGTTTCCGCAATCTCCTGGAAGGCCAGCACTCCAGAATACAGGTGATTGTTACGTTTTTGTCAATTTTGGAGCTGATGAAGATGGGGCATATTCATGCGGAACAGGAGGAGCTTTTTGACGATATATCCGTAGAGGTTGTGACTGATCCGGAAACATGGAAGAATTTAACGGAATTTGCAGAGGAGTGACAGGGTTCTGTTCACGTTCACTGCTTGGTACAGGAATAGAACAGGAACGAGGTTTGTTTGAGTGGAAATAAAAAAAACAGAGGCAGCCATTGAGGCAATTCTTTTTACCATGGGAGAGTCTGTGGAGCTATCCCGGATTGCCGAAACAATCGGGATGGATGCCGGAACAACAGAGAAAATTATCCATAATATGATGGACCGCTATCAGGAAGAAGACAGGGGCATTCAGATTATTGAGCTGGAAAATGCGTATCAGATGTGTACGAAAAAGGAGTACCATGAATACCTGATACGTATTGCCATGCAGCCGAAGAAACCGGCTCTTACAGATGTAATGCTGGAGACATTATCTATCATTGCCTATAAACAGCCTGTGATTAAGGCGGAAATTGAAAAAATACGCGGAGTGAAATGCGACCATGCCATTAATAAGTTGGTGGAATACAACCTTGTGAAGGAACTGGGAAGATTGGATGCTCCGGGACGTCCGATCCTTTTGGGAACGACGGAGGAATTTTTAAGGTGCTTTGGAGTACAGGGGCTGGAGGAGCTTCCGGTGCTTGATCCGGTACAGATAGAAGATTTTAAAGCAGAAGCAGAAGAGGAAATCCAGCTTCGTCTGGATATATAAAGGAGGAAAGGAAAATGCCGACAACATATACACATGATTTATTCGGGAAAGAGGTTTACAGGAAACTGCCTTTGGAAATGAAACAGATAATCAGAAAGCATGGGAATCTTTACAGAATCGGGCTTCATGGTCCGGATATTTTGTTTTATTTCATGGTATCTAAAAATCCGGTTTCCAGGTTTGGAGTAGAAATGCATAAAGAAAAAGCAAAGGCATTTTTTGAACAGGGTATGAAACAGGTTCGGGAAGATGGAGATGAAGCCCTTCTTGCCTATCTTCTGGGATTCGGCTGTCACTATCTTCTGGATTCGGCATGCCATCCCTATGTGGATGAAATGGCAGATAAAAAAATTGTGTCACATACAATTCTTGAAAAGGAATTTGACCGTGCGCTGATGCTGGTAACAGGAAAAGACCCATATCACTTCTATCCTTCAGACTGTATTGTACCTCGATGGAAGTATGCGAAAGTGATTCACAAAGTGCTTCCTCTTGTGCAAACAGTAAATATTTTCATTTCTATGAAAATGATGAAAGTTCTCACGAACGCTATGGTTTGTGATGATGGTGGACGAAGAAAACGGTTTATCGGCCATATACTGAAATTGGGAGGACCTTCTGGTGAGGCGCTTCTTGAGCATTTTATGGAAAAAGAACCGGTGGAAGGCTCTCAGGGACCGCTGTCAGAATTCAGACGTCTTTATAATGAGGCGCTTCTTGAAACGCCGGATTATCTTCGGGAATTATATTCTCTTACAGAGGGGGATTTCCGCCTTTCTGCAAGATGGAACCGTACCTATAACGGATAAGATGATAACAGAAAAACGGATAAAGCCTGGCATGTCCGCATAAGATGTATCAGATGGTGAATGCTCTGCGTATAAGTGGGGAATATACCATTGAGTATGCGGTATGTGAGGTGGGATATGAAGAGTCGATGTATCGCCGCTGTCAGTGCCCTGGCAGCGGTTCTTTTTTTGCAGATTTTTCCGGAGAGACCCTTGGCAGCGGTACAGAAGGAACCGGGAGAATTACATGCCCTGTCTGCAGTTTTGATGGATGGAGAGACGGGGCGTGTTTTATACGAAAAAGAAGGAGAGACGCCAAGACCAAATGCCAGTACTACAAAGGTTATGACTTGTATTCTTGCACTGGAGAATGCACAGCCGGAGGAAATTGTGACAGTTTCCCAAAGAGCGGCTTTGCAGCCGGATGTACAGCTCAATATGAGGGAAGGAGAGCAGTATTATATGAAAGACCTCCTTTATTCCCTAATGCTGAAAAGTCACAATGATACTGCAGTTGCCATAGCCGAGCATGTTGGGGGGACAGTGGAAAGCTTTGCGGTTCTTATGAATAAAAAGGCGGAAGCCATAGGGTGTACAAACACTCATTTTATAACACCAAACGGGTTAGATGCAAAGGACAGTGCAGGGGAACACCGCACAACAGCCAGAGATTTGGCTCTGATCATGAGTTATGCCGTAAAAAACCGGGAATTTTTGAAAATTACAGAAACAAGGAACTATTCTTTTTTCGATCTTTCAGGAAAGAGGAATTTTTCTGTACAAAATACAAATGCCCTGTTGGATATGGTGGATGGAGTGATTTCCGGGAAAACAGGGTACACCGGGGAGGCAGGATACTGCTATGTATGTGCCTGGAAAAAAGAGGGGAAGACTTTGGTGGTCAGTCTGCTGGGCTGCGGCTGGCCGGGGCATAAAACGTATAAATGGAGAGATGCAGAAAAACTTTTGAAATATGGGGAAAAGAATTATCAATACCGAGAGATATGGAAACTGCCCAAATCAGAGCCTGTTCTGGTAACAGACGGGGCAGCAGAGTTGGGAGAGAAAGTGTATCTTCGGGGGAAGTGTCGGGTTACAGGGAATGAAAAAAGACAGAAGATTCTTATGGGGGATGAAGAGGAGGTAATTGTCAGGATTCATTTGCCCAAAGCTGTGGCTGCACCTGTAAAAAAAGGGCAGAAGATTGGAACACTGACTTTCAGTATAGGAGAGGAATTGATTGCTTCTTATCCGGTTATTGCAGAAAAAACTGTTCCCAGGATTACGTACAGGTGGTATGTGGATAAGGTTTTTCATGATTTCTTTCACAGGTAAAAGAAGACGCGGACGGTATTGGATTAATGAAGTGCGAAAAGGCATAAAATCGGTAAAAAAGCTCTTTGGACAGAAAAAACCAAAGGGCTTTTCGATTATGAAAAAGAATATAAGTATGTAAAATTTTTAACAAAAACACCAAAAAGTATTGAAAATGTTTTCGAAAAATTGTACAATTAAAATCGGCTAAATTTTTGGTTATACTTTTATAAAATTCTTATAAAATGGAGGGCAAACAAGAATGAGTAATGCAACATTAGCAAGCAACAGAATCAATTCTTTGCTTGACGCAAACAGTTTTGTTGAAATCGGACAAAGTGTAACAGCCAGAACTACAGATTTCAACATGACTGAGAAGAAAGCGCCTTCAGACGGTGTAATTACCGGCTATGGTGTAATCGATGGTAATCTGGTATATGTATACAGCCAGGACGCTTCTGTGTTAAACGGAACTGTAGGCGAGATGCATGCCAAAAAAATTTCCAAAATCTACGATCTGGCAATGAAGACAGGCGCACCGGTCATCGGGCTTGTGGACTGTGCAGGACTTCGTCTCCAGGAAGCGACAGACGCACTGGAAGCTTTCGGTGAGATTTATCTGAAACAGACACTGGCATCCGGTGTGATTCCGCAGATCACAGGTATCTTCGGAACTTGCGGCGGCGGTATGGCTGTGATTCCGGCTCTGACAGATTTCACATTCATGGAAGCAAAAAAGGGCAAAATGTTTGTAAACACACCGAATGCACTGGAAGGAAACAGCAAGGATAAATGTGATACAGCCGATGCGAAATTCCAGAGCGAGGAGACAGGCCTCATTGACGGAGTGGGAACAGAAGAAGAGATTCTCGGACAGATCCGTGAGCTTGTAACCCTTCTTCCATCTAATTTTGAAGATGCAGACTGCTACGATGAATGTACAGATGACCTGAATCGCGTATGTGCTGACATTGAGAATTGCACAGGTGATACAGCAATTGCACTTTCTCAGATTTCTGACAGCGGTCTTTTCTTTGAGACAAAAGCTGGATATGGAAAAGATATGGTGACAGGTTTTATCCGTTTAAACGGCGCGACTGTAGGTGCAGTTGCAAACAGAAGCGAGATTTATGACGCAGAAGGCAAAAAAGTAGAAGAGTTTGACGGAAGCATCTCTGCAAGAGGCGCAAGAAAAGCAGCAGATTTTGTGAAATTCTGTGACGCTTTCTCTATTCCGGTGCTTACACTTACAAATACAACAGGCTTTAAGGCTACTCTTTGCAATGAGAAGATGATGGCACAGTCTGTTGGTGAAATGATTCATGCATTTGCTGATGCAACAGTTCCGAAGGTGAATGTAATCATCGGAAAAGCATATGGAACAGCTTATGTTGCAATGAACAGCAAGGCAATCGGTGCAGATATGGTTTATGCATGGGATAGCGCGGAAATCGGTATGATGGATGCATCTCTTGCTGCGAAGATCATGTATGCAGGTTCTGATGCTGCAGTTTTAAATGAAAAAGCAGCACAGTACAGAGAACTTCAGTCCGGTGTGGCTTCTGCAGCAGCAAGGGGCTATGTTGATACTGTTATCAGTCCGGCTGACACAAGAAAATATGTAATTGGTGCATTTGAAATGCTGTTCACAAAAAGGGAAGATCGTCCGTCTAAGAAACACGGAACGGTCTAAGCGGGGTGAAGCATATGAAGATTTTCAAAAAAGTATCATCTGTCTGCGCGGCATTTCTCTGTGCGGTAATTCTTATGGTTTCCGGCGCAGTTGCAGTGTATGCAGAAGGTGAGGTAGATGAAGCTCTTAAAGCGACTCTCGTTACAACCGCAGAGGGGCTGACAGATGCGATTATTTCATTTGAAGATGAACAGATTGAAAGCTATATGAACGCAGGAGATCCGTTTACAGTAGGTGCTATGACTTCCTGGAAAGCGGCGAAACCGGAACTGGGTGCCAAAACAGACGAGGACGCAGGGGAAACAGAGTTTGCCCAGTCAGGTGACCAGTACACCGTTACTGTTCCGAGAACGTTTGAAGAAGCAGATGCGAACTTTGTTTTCGTATTTGATGAGACAGGAGTTCCGGCTTCTGCAACAGTAGATGTCCAGTATCCTATGTCTGTAACTTTACAGAGAGCGGGTCTTAATACCTTAATGGGAATCGGAACGGTATTCCTTATGCTTATTTTCTTAAGCTTTGTAATCTCTCTGTTCAAATATGTTCCTGCTCTTGTTGAGGGCAAGAAGAAAACGGCTTCTGAAGCAGCTCCGGCTCCTGCAGTGATTGCAGCAGCTCCTGTTGAGGAAGAAGCTGCAGACGACGGCGAGCTGATCGCAGTGATCGCAGCGGCAATCGCGGCTTCAGAAGGAACAAGCACTGACGATTTCGTAGTTCGTTCCATTCGTAAAGTAAATCGCGGCAGACGATAATAAAAAGAAAATGAATGAAAAGTATCATTAGGAGGACTTATAAAATGAAAAGTTATACAATTACTGTAAACGGAACAGCATATGAAGTAACTGTAGAAGAAACAGGAAGCGTTTCCGCACCGGCAGCAGCTCCTAAGGCAGCACCTAAAGCACCGGCAGCAGCTCCTAAGAAAGCAGCAGCTCCAGCAGGTGCTGGCAGTGTAAAAGTTGCAGCTTCCGTACCTGGAAAAGTTGTTAAAATTGCAGCAAGCGTTGGTCAGGCTGTAAAAGCAGGTGACAGCGTGGTTATCCTTGAATCCATGAAAATGGAAATTCCTGTAGTAGCGCCGCAGGACGGTACTATTGCTAGCATTGATGTTGCTGAAGGTGCTTCTGTAGAGAACGGAGATACTTTAGCAACAATGAACTAAGACGGGAGGTAGTCAAATGTCTTATGTAACAGATACTTTGTCCAACCTGCTTCATCAGACCGCCTTCTTCAATCTGACATGGGGCAATTACCTGATGATTCTGGTTGCATGTGTGTTCTTGTACCTTGCCATTGCAAAGGGATTTGAGCCTCTGCTTCTTGTTCCTATCGCATTTGGTATGCTGCTTGTTAATATCTACCCGGATATCATGGCAAGACCGGAAGACATGTCTAATGGTGTAGGCGGACTTCTTCATTACTTCTATCTCCTTGACGAGTGGAGTATTTTACCGTCACTTATCTTTATGGGTGTAGGTGCCATGACAGACTTTGCTCCGCTGATTGCAAACCCGAAGAGTTTCCTTCTTGGCGCAGCAGCACAGCTTGGTATTTATGCAGCATATTTCCTTGCTATTTTCCTTGGATTTAACGGAAAAGCAGCAGCAGCGATTTCTATCATCGGAGGTGCTGACGGCCCGACTTCCATCTTCCTTGCAGGTAAGCTGGGACAGACTGCACTTATGGGACCGATTGCGGTGGCGGCATATTCCTATATGTCACTGGTTCCGATTATCCAGCCGCCAATTATGAAAGCGTTTACAACAGAGAAAGAACGTAAGATTAAAATGGATCAGCTTCGTCCTGTATCCAAACTTGAGAAGATTTTATTCCCAATCGTTATCACGATTGTTGTATGTCTGATTCTTCCGACTACAGCTCCCCTTGTAGGTATGCTGATGCTCGGTAACCTGTTCAGAGAGTGCGGTGTTGTAAAACAGCTCACAGAGACTGCTTCCAACGCTTTGATGTACATCGTAGTTATCCTTCTCGGTACATCTGTAGGTGCGTCTACAAGCGCAGAAGCATTCCTGAATATGGATACAATCAAAATCGTTGTATTAGGACTTGTTGCTTTCGCAATCGGTACCTTTGGCGGTGTTATGTTTGGCAAGATTATGTGTAAGCTTTCCGGCGGTAAGATTAATCCGCTGATTGGTTCTGCCGGTGTGTCTGCGGTTCCTATGGCAGCCCGTGTATCCCAGAAGGTAGGTGCAGAGGCAGATCCGACAAACTTCCTGCTCATGCATGCCATGGGACCAAATGTTGCCGGTGTTATCGGTACTGCAGTAGCAGCCGGAACCTTCATGGCTATCTTTGGAGTATAATAAAGGAGAATAATTATGGCAGAATTACAGAAAAAACCTGTTAAAATTGTGGAAACCATTCTGCGTGATGCTCATCAGTCCCTGATTGCGACTCGTATGAGTACAGAACAGATGCTTCCAATCGTTGAAAAACTGGATAAAGTCGGCTACCATGCAGTAGAGTGCTGGGGCGGCGCAACTTTTGACGCATCCCTTCGTTTCTTAAAAGAAGATCCATGGGAAAGACTTCGTAAATTACGTGACGGTTTCAAAAATACTAAATTACAGATGCTGTTCCGTGGACAGAATATCCTTGGATATCGTCCGTATGCAGATGACGTAGTAGAATACTTCGTACAGAAATCTGCTGCAAACGGAATCGACATCATCCGTATTTTTGACTGTCTCAATGACCTTCGTAACCTTCAGACAGCAGTATCTGCAGCAAACAAAGAGAAAGCTCATGCACAGGTAGCGCTTTCCTATACATTAGGTGACGCTTATACTCTGGAATACTGGACATCTATTGCGAAACGTATCGAGGAAATGGGTGCAGATTCCATCTGTATCAAAGATATGGCAGGTCTTCTTCTTCCGTACAAAGCTACAGAGCTTGTTACAGCATTAAAAGAAGCAGTTAAGATTCCGATTGACCTTCATACACACTATACTTCAGGTGTTGCTTCCATGACTTACCTCAAAGCAGTTGAGGCAGGCGTTGATATTATTGATACAGCTATGTCTCCGTTTGCCCTTGGAACTTCCCAGCCGGCAACAGAGGTTATGGTTGAGACATTTAAGGGAACTCCGTATGATACAGGATTCGATCAGAAGCTTCTTGCTGAAATCGCAGATTACTTCCGTCCAATGCGTGACGAAGCTCTTGAAAGTGGTCTTCTCAATCCGAAGAACCTCGGCGTAAATATCAAGACTCTGCTCTATCAGGTACCGGGTGGTATGTTATCCAACCTTACTTCCCAGTTAAAAGAGCAGCATGCAGAAGATAAATTCTACGATGTTCTGGAAGAGGTTCCGCGTGTGCGTAAAGATCTTGGTGAGCCGCCGCTTGTTACTCCGTCTTCTCAGATTGTTGGTACACAGGCTGTATTTAACGTGCTTATGGGCGAGAGATACAAGATGGTTACCAAAGAGACAAAGGATGTCTTAAGCGGAAAATACGGCGCAACAGTAAAACCGTTCAATCAGGAAGTTCAGAAAAAATGTATTGGTGATACAGAGCCGATCACCTGTCGTCCGGCAGATCTTCTGGACAATGAGCTTGACAAGCTTGAGAGCGAAATGGCACAGTACAAAGAGCAGGATGAGGACGTATTATCCTACGCACTGTTCCCACAGGTTGCTACAGACTTCTTCAAATACCGTCAGGCACAGAAGACAAAAGTAGACGAAACAGCAGCAGATACAAAAAACGGTGCATACCCGGTGTAATCTGAAATATATGTGCATAAAAAAGGGGAGCCTGTAATTTACAGGCTCCCTTACTGAATCTATGACAAAAGTACAGAAAACCATAGAAAGGTAAATCTATGAGTAAAGTTTTGATAATCGGAGGCGGAGCTGCCGGAATGTTTGCAGGGGTTTTTGCAGGCAGAAACGGCCATGAGGTCCACATCTTTGAAAAAAATGAAAAACTGGGGAAAAAGCTTTTTATCACAGGAAAGGGACGCTGTAATGTCACAAACAACTGTGAGACAGAGGAACTTTTCGGAGCTGTGATGAGCAATCCTAAGTTTTTGTACAGCGCGTTTTACTCCTGTACACCTCAGGATGTTATGGGATTTTTCGAGGAGGCGGGAGTGCCTCTTAAAACAGAAAGAGGCGGAAGAGTATTTCCCCAGTCTGACCATTCTTCGGATATTATAAGGGCTCTGGAACGGGAACTGAAAAAAACGGGAGCAAAAATTCACCTTCATACAGAGGTGAAGAAAATCGGCTCTGCAAACGATGAGGTGAAGAGTATAGAGCTTGCAGATGGAACTATAGTGGAGGGTGATGCTGTCATTGCGGCCACAGGAGGTTTTTCCTACCAGAGTACAGGCTCGACAGGAGACGGCTACCGTTTTGCGAAGGAGCTGGGACATAAGGTGACAGAAATAAAACCCTCTCTTGTGCCTTTAAAGACGAAAGAGGCGTATATTCCCAGGTTGCAGGGACTTTCCTTGAAAAATACGGGACTTGTGGTGAAATCGGGAAAGAAGACTCTCTACGAGGATTTTGGAGAAATGATGTTTACCCATTACGGAGTGACCGGTCCCATGATTCTTTCTGCGAGCGCAAAGATTGGGAAGCAGCTTGAAAAAGAGGGTGAACTGAAGGCATATCTTGATCTGAAGCCTGCCCTTACAAAGGAGCAGCTTGATGCCAGAATATTAAGAGAATTTGAGGCGGGACAAAATAAACAGTTCAAAAATGTGATAGGCGTTCTTTTTCCGTCGTCACTTACCCCTGTCATGCTGGAACTGGGAGAAATTCCACCTGATAAAAAAATACACGATATTTCCAGAGAAGAACGATTAAGATTCGTGGAACTTGTGAAGGCATTTCCTTTTACAATCACCGGAATGGGAGAATTTAAGGAAGCGATCATCACAAGAGGGGGCGTTTCCGTGAAAGAATTACGTCCGGGAACTATGGAATCAAAGATTATCCGAAATCTGTATTTTATCGGTGAAGTGACAGACCTGGATGCTGTCACCGGAGGCTATAATCTCCAGATTGCCTGGTCAACCGCTTATCTGGCGGCGCAGGCGATTCAGTAATAAAATGTAAACGGCAAGGAGGAAAACGAAAAATGGGATGTAATATTGCCATTGACGGACCTGCAGGCGCAGGAAAAAGCACAATTGCCAGACGTGTGGCAAAGGAACTGTCTTTTATTTATGTGGACACAGGGGCCATGTACAGAGCAATGGCGCTCTACCTTCTGACAAAAGGGATTGATGGTGTCAGTGCAGCGGATATTGCGGCTGCTTGCCCGGGAGCAGAGATTTCCATTGAATATCGTGACGGAGAGCAGATTGTTCTCTTAAACGGCGAAAATGTAAATCATAAACTGCGTACAGAAGAGGTGGGGAACATGGCATCTGTCAGTTCCGCAAATCCGAAGGTCCGGGAGCATCTTCTGAAACTTCAGAGAAATCTTGCGGCAGAAAACGACGTAGTCATGGATGGCCGTGACATCGGAACCACAATTCTACCGAATGCGGACATAAAAATATATCTTACTGCAAGCGCTGACACAAGGGCAAAAAGACGTTATCTGGAGCTTACGGAAAAGAATGTCAAGTGTGATCTGGAGCAGATCAGACAGGATATTATCGACAGAGACGAACGCGATATGAACAGAGAAGTTTCACCTCTTCGTCAGGCTGAGGATGCAGTCCTGGTGGATTCTTCTGAAATGGGAATTGAAGAGGTTGTGGAAACAATCCTGAAATTATACAGGGAAAAGGCAGGAATCTGATATGGAGGTAAAAGTAGCAAAAACTGCAGGATTCTGTTTTGGAGTAAAACGGGCGGTAGATAAGGTGTACGAGCTGATTGAAAGCGGTAAAAGTCCTATTTACACGCTGGGACCGATTATTCACAATGAGGAAGTGGTAAACGATCTGGCATCAAAAGGAGTACAGGTTATTGAAGAAGGGGATATCGAATCTCTGAAAGAGGGGGTTGTTGTTATCCGTTCTCACGGCGTCGGAAAAAAGATTTATGAAAAGCTGGAAAGCTGCGGCGTGGAATATGTAGATGTAACATGTCCTTTTGTCCTGAAAATCCACAGGATTGTTGCGAGAGAGAGCAAAGAGGGGAAACACATCATTATCATTGGGGATAAGGATCATCCGGAAGTAAAAGGAATCTGCGGTTGGTGCGAAGGGTCTTATACTGTACTCAAAAACAGGGAGGAAACAGAAAAATTTTGTTTCCCGGAAGGCAAAAAGGTCTGTATTGTGTCACAGACGACATTTAATTACAACAAATTTAAAGATTTAGTTGAAATTCTTCACAAAAAGAGTTATGATAATGGTGTTTTAGATATTCTTAGTATTTTAAACACGATTTGTAATGCTACCGAAGAGCGTCAGAGAGAAGCAAGAGAAATTGCTGCAGAGGTAGATACTATGTTAGTCGTCGGGGGCAGACATAGTTCCAATACACAAAAGCTGTTTGAAATATGCAAAAAGGAATGTGGAAATACTTACTATATACAAACACCTGTAGACTTGGATTCTGAAATGTTCCAATGCAGTAGTTGCGTAGGTATTACAGCAGGGGCTTCCACCCCAAAGAAAATTATCGAGGAGGTTCAAGAACATGTCAGAATTAAGTTTTGAACAGATGCTGGAAGATTCCGTAAAAACTATCAGAAATGGAGAGATCGTGCAGGGTACTGTCATCGATGTTAAAGAAGATGAGATTATTTTAAATATCGGTTACAAAGCAGACGGTATTATCACTAAGAGTGAATACTCTAATGATTCCAGCCTTGTACTTGCTGATGCGGTTCACGTTGGTGACACAATGGATGCAAAAGTTCTCAAAGTAAATGATGGCGAAGGTCAGGTTATCTTAACCTACAAGAGACTTGCAGCAGAAAAAGGAAATAAACGTCTGGAAGAAGCATTTGAGAGCCAGGAAGTATTAAAAGCTCAGGTTACTCAGGTTCTTGACGGTGGATTATGTGTAAACGTAGAGGAAGCAAGAGTATTTATTCCTGCAAGCCTTGTATCTGACACATATGAGAAAGATTTATCCAAATACGCAAACCAGGAAATTGAATTCGTAATCACAGAGTTCAATCCGAGAAGACGCCGTATCATCGGTAACCGCAAACAGCTTCTCTTAGCTGCAAAAGCTGAGAAACAGAAAGAATTAATGGAGAGAATCCACGTTGGTGATACTGTAGAAGGTACTGTTAAGAATGTAACAGACTTCGGCGCATTCATCGACCTCGGCGGAGCTGACGGACTTCTTCACATTTCCGAAATGTCCTGGGGCAGAGTAGAGAATCCGAAGAAAGTATTCACAGTAGGCGAAACTCTGAAAGTTCTCATCAAAGAGATCAACGGAGACAAGATTGCACTTTCTCTTAAATTCCCGGAAGCAAATCCGTGGCTTACAGCAGCAGAGGATTTTGCAGTAGGAAACGTAGTAAAAGGTAAAGTTGCACGTATGACAGACTTCGGTGCATTCGTAGAGCTTGCACCTGGTGTAGATGCACTCCTTCACGTATCCCAGATTTCCAGAGAACACGTTGCAAAACCGGCAGACGTACTTTCCGTTGGACAGGAAATTGAAGCGAAAGTTGTTGACTTCAATAGCGAAGACAAAAAAATCAGCCTGAGCATGAAAGCTCTGGAAGCGCCGGCAGAAGCAGCAGAAGCTACAGAAGAATAATTTTTTGAATGATAATAAAAGCGGACAGGTACTTATACCTGTCCGTTTTTGCGTTATTTTAAAGTTGACAGAAGATAGGCAAGGGTGTGGGAAAGGTACTGTTTCTGCATCCGGGGGCTTTCAAGAAACGCGTCCGTACATGTAAACCAGGTGTAGCAGGTGTTTTTGGTAGCAGATTTCCGGAGCTTTTTATCCATGCAGGAACTCAGGGCTTTGGGGATGGCGGTATCTTCGGCAGGAAGATAGTCATAGTCCTTATAGTTGGGGTAATACTGGCGGAAACGCCCGTTTACAGCCTTGATAATAAAGCGTACAGAGCTGTCCTTGCCGGTAAGGTAAAAGGTGTCGTTTCCGTTTGAGAAAGGCACCGGAAGGGCAGAGGGGAGGGCGAGGGTAAAGATGAGGTGTTCGTCATCGGGGTCTGCGGAAATGATTTCATAATTCCCCTCATAAAGATTCAGGTATCCGAGCATCATAAAGATTTTTCCAAGGCCAAGGATATCTTCGAGGTTGTGGCCTATTACAGTGTCGGCGGTCACAGAGTCCCTTTTCTTCAAAAAATCCTTATAAAGCTTTATGCAGTCTTTTCCGTCGCAGTAAATACGGTTTCCGATACCGAGAAATTCCTCCAGGCAGGGCTGCTTGAGAGCAGGAAGCTTCAGGAGCTTTTTCAGAGGCTTCAAATGCAGGTAGAGGTCAAGAGAAGTCTTTCCCTCGAAAGGGAAGGGGATATTATGGATACTGCATCTGGTTTCCAGATAAGGGGAATCGAAATGTTCCCCGTTATAGGAGATGAGGCAGGTAAAATCTTTTACAAATGCTGAAAAAGCGTTAAGAACCAAAGGTTCCTCTTTGGGAGTCTCCGCCATCCATTGAAAAAGCTGCCAGGAATCGTCGATATATGCAATTGCGCCGATCAGATAGAGAAAAGTGGAATTTCGTGATAATCCGGTAGTTTCTATATCGTAAAAAACAGGGCGAAAATCGTCGTATTTCACCCTGGAAAAAGACAAATTTTTAACAGTCTCAAAGTCCGGAAACCCTTGTAAATACGGTATTTTTTTAACAATCATGTTAATTTTTATCCTTTCGTAAATTGT
Source organism: Eubacteriales bacterium (assembly GCA_030536995.1). Lineage (GTDB taxonomy): Bacteria > Bacillota > Clostridia > Lachnospirales > Lachnospiraceae > Blautia_A. The sequence goes on along the minus strand of JAUNOY010000007.1, from coordinate 74,167 downwards.
ATCTAATTATACACAAAAAAACTTTATTTGGGTAGTGAATTTTTTTATAAAATGAGTTATAGTATAACTATGAAAATTGTGGAAATACATAAAACAGAAAGGCGAAACAATGTGGGAATTATCAATAAGAGGTATTGATTTTTATCATTTAATAAACTGGTTTTTTATTTACAGTTTTTTGGGGTGGTTGTGGGAGACTTGCTTTGTATCTTTAAAAAACGGAAAGTATGTGAACAGGGGATTTATTAATGGGCCATTCTGTACCATATACGGATTTGGAGCGCTTGCCGTATACCTTATTCTGAAGCCTGTCAGTGACAGCATTCTGTGCCTGTTCTTCGGGGGGATTGTGGTAGCGACTGTTCTGGAATATGTAACAGCAGTTTTGATGGAGAGTATATTCCATACTTCCTGGTGGGACTACAGTGACAATAAATTTAATTTTCAGGGCAGAATCTGTCTGGGAGCATCACTGGGATGGGGAGTGTTTACTCTGCTTTTGTTTAAGGTGCTGCATCCTGCAGTGGAGAAGCTGGTTTCATTTTACCCGGTTTATGTGGGGAAGATTGCAGTCTGCATAATTTCAGTCGGTTATCTTGTGGATTTTGCGTATTCTGCAGCGGCGGCATTTAAGCTTCAAGAGCGTATCCCTGTTATTGAACAGGCAGTAGAACAGGCGAGAGATGAGTTGCTGCTCAAAATGCACGAGCGTTTGAAGAGCGTAAGCTTTGCGAAAGACGCGACACTGGAAACTGTGAAAGAACGTCTTGGCGATATTGAAGTGTTAAAGGATCTGGAGGAAAGACGGGCGGCGCTTATGACAGAGCTTACTGCCGAGGTTGAGCGCAGAAAGAAAGCGACAGCTGCAAAACTGGGCCGCAATATCAGCCGTTTTGTTAATTCCTATCCGAATCTGAATCGTGGTTATAAGCTCAGAAAACACAGAAAAGAAAAAGACACCAAAAAGAACGCTTAAGCTGTTTTTGTGAAAAGAAGCTTAACATAAATGCGTATTATAAAGGAGGGAATGAGTAATGGGACTTTTAACCTTTAAGGGTGGAATTCATCCTTATGACGGAAAAGAATTGTCCAAAGACAGCCCGGTGGAGAGATATCTTCCCAAGGGAAATCTTGTATTTCCACTTTCACAGCATATCGGCGCTCCTGCCGTACCTGTTGTTGAGAAGGGGGAGCATGTGCTTGCCGGACAGAAAATTGCGGATGCCGGAGGATTTGTATCTGCGCCGATTCACTCTTCTGTATCGGGAACAGTGAAAGGAGTGGAAATGCATCTTACAGCTACCGGCTCCATGGTAAACTCTATAGTAATCGAAAATGACGGACTTTATGAAGAAGCAGAGTTTACGGCTGCCCGGCTGGAAGATCTGTCCAAGCAGGATATTCTGGCTCGTATCAAAGAGGCAGGGGTTGTGGGAATGGGCGGAGCCGGTTTCCCCACCCATGTAAAACTTGCTCCCAAAGAACCGGACAAAATTGACTATGTGCTTGTAAACGGTGCGGAGTGTGAGCCTTATCTTACCAGTGATTATAAGAGAATGCTGAATGAGCCGGAAAAGATTATTGACGGACTTCGGATTATGCTTACGTTGTTTGACAATGCAAAAGGATACATATGTATTGAGGATAATAAGCCGGATTGTATTGCAAAAATGCAGGAGCTTGTAAAAGAGATTCCGAGAATCGAGGTTAAAGCAATGATGACCAAATATCCGCAGGGCGGTGAGCGTCTTCTGATTTATGCGGCCACAGGAAGAGAGATTAATTCTTCCATGCTGCCGGCAGACGTGGGCTGCGTGGTGGACAATGTAGATACGGTCTGTGCAATCAGCAATGCAGTTCTTCTCGGACGTCCTGTTATGAATAAAATTATTACAGTGACAGGAGAAGGGGCCAGATCTCCGAAAAACATATCCGTACCCACAGGAACTGATATGGCAGAGGTGATTGAAGCTGCAGGAGGCATGAAGGACACGGCTGTGAAGGTGATTGCAGGAGGTCCTATGATGGGATTTGCCATGTATGACCTTCATGTTCCGTGTATTAAGACGACATCTGCCTGCCTCTGCCTTGAGAAGGATGAGGTTTCTGATGCTGAACAGACAGCCTGTATCAACTGTGGGCGCTGTGTAAGTGTCTGTCCGGGACAGGTGATTCCTGCCCGTCTGGCTACTTTTGCAGAGCACGGTGATATGGAGAGCTTCCAGAAATTTGACGGTATGGAATGCTGCGAATGCGGCTGCTGCAGTTATGTCTGTCCTGCGAAACGTCCGTTGACCCAGAGCATTAAATCCATGCGTAAGATGGTTTTGGCAAGCCGCAAGAAAAAATAGACAGGGGGACAGGAAAAATGAGTCAGATGTTACATGTATCATCGAATCCCCATGTAAGGGACAAGATGACTACCGGCACAATTATGAAAATGGTAGCGGCAGCCCTGCTTCCGGCCAGTGTGTTCGGTATTTATAATTTCGGGTTTAGAGCCCTTCTTATCATCGCAGTATCCATAGTGTCCAGTGTTTTTTTTGAATGGCTCTATGACAGGCTGATGCATAAGAAAAATACAGTTACGGATTTCAGTGCTGTTGTTACAGGTCTTCTTCTGGCGCTGAATATGCCGGTGTCCATTCCGTTATGGATGCCTGTACTTGGAAGTGCGTTTGCCATTATAGTGGTGAAGCAGCTGTTTGGCGGGCTTGGACAGAACTTTATGAACCCTGCGCTTGCAGGAAGATGTTTTTTGATGATCTCATTTGCAGGACGTATGACGGATTTTGCGGTTTCCGATAAATTCCGCGGAGTTGTGGATGCTGTGACAGGGGCGACACCTCTGGCGGCATTAAAGGAAAATGGATTTACGGAAGGTTCTGTTCCTGTTCTGAATCTGTTTCTCGGAAATACACAGGGTACAATCGGAGAAACCTCCGCTCTTGCCATTCTTCTGGGTGCGGCGATTCTTTTGGCATTTAAAATCATTGACCTGAAGATTCCACTTACTTACATCGGAACTTTTGGAATATTTATAACCTGCTATATGCTGTTTTCTGGTATGGGATTTGATATAAACTATCTTCTTACGCATCTGTTCGGAGGAGGTCTGATGCTGGGAGCATGGTTTATGGCAACCGATTATGTGACAACACCGATCACGCCGAGAGGTCAGCTTGTATATGGCTGCTGTCTTGGTATTATGACTGCGATATTCCGTCTTTTCGGCGGTTCTGCAGAAGGTGTGTCATATGCGATTATTTTCGGAAACCTTCTTGTTCCTGTGATTGAGCGTGTGACACGTACCCCGGCATTTGGGAAAGGGGGTAAAAAGGCATGAAAAATACAATTGTAAAAGATACAATCGCCATCACTTTGATCACGCTTGCGGCAGGTCTTGCCCTTGGTGTTGTACAGGATATTACGGCGGAGCCGATTGCCAAACAGGAGGCTCTTGCAAAAGAAAAAGCGTATAAAGCCGTGTTTGCAGATGCGGACAGCTTTGAACCGGTTCTGACAGAACAGGACGAATCTCTTGAGACCTATCTTGATGAAAACGGATTTCCGGCACAGACAATCGATGAAGTGATGCTTGCAAAGGACGGCTCCGGCGCAGAACTTGGCTATGCCTTTACAGTGACTACCTCCGAAGGATATGGAGGAGACATTAAATTTGCCATGGGCGTACAGGAAGACGGAACCTTAAACGGTATTTCCATTCTTGCTATCGGAGAGACTGCAGGTCTTGGAATGAAGGCGAATACAGATGCTTTCAAGAATCAGTTTAAAGAAAAAAACGTAGAGAAATTTGAATATACGAAGTCAGGCGCTTCGCAGGACAATCAGATTGATGCCTTAAGCGGCGCTACAGTGACCACAAATGCCATGACAAACGGCGTAAATGCCGGTCTGTGCGCATTCAGATATGAGAAAGGGGGAAATCAGTGATGAAAGCAAATACACCGTCAGAACGGCTGTTTAACGGTATCATCAAAGAAAACCCTACCTTTGTGCTGATGCTTGGTATGTGTCCTACGCTGGCAATTACCACATCCGCATCCAACGGTATCGGAATGGGACTTACTACAATGGTGATTCTTGCAGCCTCCAACCTTATGATTTCTCTGCTTCGGAATTTCATTCCGGACAAGGTGCGTATGCCTGCGTATATCGTAGTCGTTGCCTCTTTTGTAACGGTTGTGCAGCTTCTCCTGCAGGGATTTATCCCGAGTCTTTACGATGCGCTTGGAATTTATATTCCTCTGATCGTTGTAAATTGTATCATCCTCGGCCGCGCAGAGGCGTATGCCTCCAAAAATAAACCGATTGCATCTCTTTTCGACGGCATCGGAATGGGACTGGGATTTACTCTCAGTATCACCTGTATAGGCGCTGTGCGCGAGCTTATCGGCGCAGGCCAGCTTTTCGGTCATCAGATTATTCCGGTGGCAGATGCAGCGGCAGGAACTGCAGGCTATGAGCCGGTTACAATTTTTATACTGGCTCCGGGCGCTTTCTTTGTCCTTGCCTTTCTCTCTGCCTTCCAGAATAAGTTCCGTCTTGGCGCAGCAAAAAAAGGCATAGATCCAAGCAATCCGGACTGCGGCGGAAGCTGCGCGTCCTGCGGAAATACTATGTGTAAAGGTAAAAGGGGGTAGCTCAGAATGAAAGAATTAGCATTGATCATTGTCGGTTCTGCCCTTGTCAATAATGTTGTTTTGAGTCAGTTTCTTGGACTGTGTCCTTTCTTGGGCGTATCCAAGAGTATTGAGACGGCGGCAGGCATGGGCGGAGCAGTTATTTTCGTTATTACGCTGTCATCTCTGGTGACAGGATTGATTTACAATTATGTTCTTGTTCCCTTGGACCTGACTTATTTACAGACGATTGTTTTTATTCTGATTATCGCTGCCCTCGTTCAGTTTGTGGAGATGTTTCTGAAAAAAGCCATGCCTTCTCTTTATAAGGCGCTTGGCGTATACCTTCCTCTGATTACGACGAACTGCGCGGTTCTCGGAGTTGCGATCATCAATGTCCAGAAGGAGTACAGTGTTCTTCAGGGAACAGTAAACGGCTTTGCAACTGCGGCGGGCTTTACCATCGCCATTGTACTGATGGCAGGTATCCGTGAAAAAATTGCATACAACGATATTCCGAAAGCGTTTCAGGGATTTCCGATTGTCCTTCTCACTGCAGGACTGATGGCAATTGCGTTCTTCGGATTTTCGGGACTGATTTAAGGAGGCGGTAGAAATGAATATTGGAGCGATTATCGCGGCAACCCTTCTTGTTGCGGCAGTAGGTCTTTTTATCGGCATCTTCCTTGGAGTAGCGGGCAAAAAGTTTGCCGTTGAAGTAGACGAAAGAGAAGTGGCGGTACGTGACGCGCTTCCGGGAAACAACTGCGGCGGCTGCGGATATCCGGGGTGCGATGGTATGGCAGCAGCAATTGCGAAGGGGGAAGCTCCTGTAAACGGCTGTCCGGTAGGCGGCGATCCTGTGGCAAAGGTGATAGCAGGAATCATGGGACAGGAAGTAAAGGAAACCGTTCGTCAGACGGCTTTTGTTAAATGTGCCGGAACCTGCGAAAAAGTAACAAAGAATTATGAGTACACAGGTGTGGAAGACTGCGAGATGATGGCGTTTGTTCCCGGAGGTGGAGATAAGGCGTGTACTTACGGATGTCTTGGATTCGGAAGCTGCGTAAAGATCTGTCCCTTTGGCGCAATTGAAATCATAAACGGAGTGGCAGTGGTGAATAAGGAACTGTGCAAGGCATGCGGCAAATGTGTGGCAAAATGTCCGAGACATCTGATTGAGCTGATTCCGTATATACAGGAAACAAAAGTGCAGTGCAGTTCTCACGCAAAGGGAAAGGCAGTGACCTCAGCTTGTGAGGTGGGTTGTATCGGCTGTAAGAAATGCGAAAAAACCTGTCCAAATGGTGCGATCATAGTGACAGATTTCTGTGCTCATATCGACTACGACAAATGTACAAACTGCGGCGCATGTAAAGAAGCCTGCCCGAGAGGAATCATTTCCTGAGGAAATACAAAAGAGAAGAGGGAGAGAAGTCTCCCTCTTGTTTTATGCGAAAATATGTTTGCTTTTTCAGAGAGCATATGCTATGATTGCATAGAAAATGAACGAATGAAACAGGGATTGGAGAGATAAGATGATTGCTTTTGTCCGTGGAACGGCTGCTGACATGACGGAGAATTCTGTGATTGTGGAAACAGCAGGCGGAATTGGATATGAAATATATATGACGGGAACTGATCTTGGAAGACTCCATATCGGGGAGCAGGTGAAGATCCATACCTATCATCAGGTACGGGAGGATGCGATGCTGCTTTTCGGTTTTTCTTCGAAAGACGATCTGAGTATGTTTAAGCTTCTTCTCTGTGTCAACGGAGTAGGACCCAAGGCAGCCCTTGGCGTACTCTCTGCAGTGAGCGCAGATGAGCTTCGATTTGCCATATTATCCGATGATGTGAAGACCTTATCCAAAGCGCCCGGAATTGGGAAGAAGACAGCGCAGAAGCTGATTCTGGAGCTTAAGGACAAGCTGAAACTGGAAGAGGCCTTTGAACTGAAACTTGCCCATGAACAGGAAGCAGCGGGAGGCGTTTCCGGAGAGGCTTCAGACGGAAGACAGGAAGCCGTGGAAGCGCTTGTAGCTTTAGGATACAGCAGTACAGATGCAATGCGGGCAGTCCGTTCAGTTACAGATGTGCCTGCCGACGATGTGGAAGGCCTTCTCAGAGCTGCGCTTAAGAACTTCTGATTTAGGGAATAAAAGGTTGGTTTTATGGAAAAAAGAATGATAACAACAGATGTAACGGAGGAGGATTTTTCTTTAGAGGGGAATCTTCGCCCTCAGTCTCTTGACGAGTATATAGGCCAGGAAAAGACGAAAAAAACGCTAAAAATATATATTGAAGCTGCAAAGCAACGCCATGACGCTTTGGACCATGTGCTTTTTTACGGGCCTCCGGGACTTGGGAAAACTACACTTTCCGGTATAATAGCTAATGAGATGGGAGTGCACATGAAGGTGACTTCCGGCCCTGCCATTGAGAAGCCCGGAGAGATGGCTGCTATTTTGAATAACCTTCAGGAGGGAGATATCCTCTTTGTGGACGAGATTCACCGTCTGAACCGTCAGGTGGAAGAGGTTCTTTACCCGGCTATGGAGGATTTCGCTATTGACATTATGATCGGTAAGGGAGCGTCTGCCCGCTCTATCCGCCTTGATCTGCCGAAATTTACTCTGGTGGGGGCGACTACAAGGGCAGGACTTCTTTCAGCACCGCTTCGTGACCGTTTTGGTGTGATGCATCATCTGGAATTTTATAACCAGAAAGAGCTGCAGACCATCATTATCCGTTCTGCTCAGGTTCTTGGAGTAGAGATTGATACGCTGGGAGCAGCAGAGATTGCCAAGCGATCCAGAGGAACACCCCGTCTTGCAAACCGTCTTTTAAAGAGGGTAAGGGATTTTGCACAGGTGAAATATGACGGACGGATTACCTTTGAGGTTGCATGTTTTGCATTGAATCTTCTTGAGGTAGACCAGTACGGGCTTGATAAGATTGACAGAAGGATTTTGGAGACGCTTATCGTAAACTTCAAGGGCGGTCCTGTAGGACTGGAGACTCTGGCGGCAGCTATCGGAGAGGATTCCGGAACATTGGAAGATGTATATGAGCCTTATCTTCTTCAGAATGGTTTTCTGAACCGTACGCCGAGAGGAAGGATGGCGTCCTCCCTTGCCTATGAACACCTTGGGTATGATTATACGGAAAAATAATGTATGAATTGGCCGAAAAAAGAGGGGAATTAAAAGTTTTTTAAAAATTCCTATACATTTCAACATAATTCGAGTATAATGAAAGAGATAAATACCAAGGAGGCTTGTACGAATGGCAGTCAAGAATACGGCACAAGTAATTATCGGCGGAAAGATTATTACTCTGGGCGGCTATGAATCTGAAGAGTACTTCCAGAAAGTGGCGTCATACATAAACAATAAAATTGCGGAATTAAGCGGAATGCCCGGATATAGCAGGCAGCCCATGGAATCGAAACATACTCTGCTGAGTTTAAATATTGCGGATGACTATTTTAAGGCAAAGAAACAGGCGGAGGTCTTTGAGCTGGATTTACAGCAGAAAGATCAGGAGATGTACGATTTGAAACATGAGCTGATTTCCCTTCGCATGCAGATTGAAGAATCTCAGAAACAGGCGAAAGAGGCCCTGGAACAGAAGAGTCTTCTGGAAGGAAAAATCAAAGAACTTGAAAAAGAACTTGACGAGATACTTAAGTAAAAGGAAGGGGATTGCTTCGGTAATCCTCTTTTGATTTCTTGGATTCTGTTTTTATAGAAAAGAGAGGTAAAAGTTTGAAAAAAAAGGATATTGAACTGCTGGCGCCGGCAGGTTCTTATGAAGGATTTGAGGCTGCGATAGGCGCGGGAGCAGATGCTGTTTATGTGGGAGGGGCGTCTTTCGGTGCAAGGGCCTACGCGAAGAATTTTCGAGAGGAGGAACTTATCCGAGCCATTGATTACGCTCACATCCACGGGAAAAAATTATATCTTACAGTAAATACACTGTTTAAGAACCGGGAATTAACAGAACAGCTCTACGATTACCTGCTTCCCTATTATGAAGCCGGGCTGGATGCTGTGATCGTGCAGGATCTGGGAGCGCTTTCGGCTATTCGGGAGATGTTCCCGGGGCTGCCTTTACATGCCAGCACCCAGATGACGGTGACGGGACCGGAGGCGATGAAGTTTTTGGAAGAACAGGGGGTATCCCGTGTTGTACCTGCCCGTGAACTTTCACTGGAAGAAATTCGGAAAATGCACGAGGCAAGTCCCATTGAAATTGAGACCTTTATTCACGGTGCATTGTGCTACAGCTATTCAGGGCAGTGTTTGATGAGCAGCATGCTGGGGGGGAGGAGCGGAAACCGCGGAAGATGTGCACAACCCTGCAGGCTTTCTTATGAAACTGCCTTAAAAGGGCAGGGATATAAAGGGAAAAAAGAGCTCTGTCCTTTGAGCCTGAAGGATATTTCCACAATTGAAATCCTTCCGGAAATTCTGGAGGCAGGAGTCACTTCTCTAAAAATCGAAGGAAGAATGAAACAGCCTGCCTACACAGCCGGTGTGACCTCCATGTATCGTAAATACCTGGATATTCTTTTTGAAAAGGGATCTGAGAATTATCACGTGAAGGACAGTGACAGAAAATATCTGATCGATATCTTTAACAGAGGCGGTTCCTGCAAAGGATATTACCAGATGGCTAACGGACCGGCAATGATGGCGTTTACCAATGAGAAAAAAACAGGAGATGTGTCAGTTGACCTGAAAGAGATAAAACAAAAGGTTGACGGACAGCTGATGTTATTTGCGGGAGGTCCGGTGATTCTGAATGTGTCTTTGGGAGAGACAACGGCTACAGCGGCAGCAGGAGAAGTTCAGTATGCCAGGAACCAGCCTCTTGACAGAGAAAGAATCCGCCGTCAGATGGAGAAACTTGGAAATACGGCTTATGAATGGGGAAAGCTGGAAATTGAGGCGGACGGAAATATTTTTGTTTCTATGAAGGAACTTAATCAGGTAAGAAGAGAAGCTTTTGCGGCTCTGGAAGAAGAAATCTTAAAGAGCATGAGACGGACAGGGGCGCATAAAAAAGAATTTTTTAAGACGCAAAAGAAGGCGAAAACCGAAAATTCACCTGCAATGTATGTTTCATGTGAGGACAGCAAGACGGCGTTTGCGCTTATGCAGGAAGAAAATTTACAGGGAATGTATCTTTCTTTCGATTCCATGAAGGAATGTCTGGAGGAAGGTCGTTACAGAGGAATAGAGATGTATCTCACAACTCCTTATATAGTAAGAGGGGAGCTGCCGGAGGGATTTCTTTCCCAGGCGCGCGAGTGGCTGGAACAGGGGATGAGTGGTTTTCTGGTACGCAGTCTGGAAGGATTTGCAGCTCTTAAAAAAGCAGGGCTTGCAGATAAATGTGTGCTGGATTATACGATGTATACCTGGAATAATGAGGCGGTAGACTTCTGGAAAGAGCAGAAGGTTTTAAGAAATACCCTGCCTCTGGAGCTCAATGAAGGAGAACTCCGCCACAGAAATAACGAAGGAAGTGAAATGCTGATCTATGGTTACCTTCCTCTGATGATTTCCGCTCAGTGTGTCAGGAAGAATCTTTACGGATGCAGCGGACAGGAGGAGTGGGTGACGCTTCGTGACCGTTATGGCAAGGAATTTCGTGCTTCCTGTTACTGCAATCCATGGAAAATGGAAAATACAAGGTACACAACTCCCTGTTATAATATTATTTATAACAGCATCCCCTATGGACTGCTGAAAGAGTACAGACAGGCAGAGGAACTGGGAATTTCTTCTGTGCGTCTTGCGTTCACGACGGAACATCCCCAGGAGGCAGTGAAGATTTTCAGGGAGTTTCGAAGTGTGTATAAAGATGGTGTGAATCCACCCCAACGTGATTACACGAAAGGACATTTTAAAAGAGGAGCCGAGTAAGGCGTATGATTAATGTAATTGTAGAATTATCGAAATATGTAATTCTCACCCTGATGGTGGTGTATACGTTTCATTGTTTTTATATGGTGAAGAAGCAGGATGAGGAAGAAAAAAATGATGCACTTCGTCAGCAGCTGATGCTCATTTTCTTTATGGATTTTACGGCGTTTCTTGTTATTTATTTAAAGACAAATAATTTTGAAGTAATCATATTCTATATTGAGATGATGGTATTTTTTGCGGCGATTCAGATTTTGTACAGGCTGTTTTATAAAAAGGCTTCCCTGCTTCTTCTGAATAATATGTGCATGCTGTTAAGCATTGGGTTCGTAATGTTGGCGCGTCTTGATCTTGAAACGGCGACGAAGCAGCTTCTTATCGCAGCGGGAGGAAGCGCCATTGCGCTGGTGATACCGGTAATGATTCGTAAAATGAAATTTCTCAGAAGGCTTACCTGGGTATATGCGGGAATCGGTATCCTGCTTTTGGGCGCGGTTCTTGTGCTGGCCAAGACGAGTTACGGAGCGAAGCTGTCCCTTATGGGAATCCAGCCTTCGGAAGTAATTAAACTGACCTTTGTCTTTTTTATGGCATCCATTCTCAGTGGAATGCTGACATTTAGAAAGGTGGTTCTGGCAACGATTATTGCGGCTCTTCATGTAGGTATTCTTGTCCTTTCGCGAGATTTGGGAAGTGCGGTAATCTTTTTTGCAGCTTATCTTATTATGATTTATGTTGCAACGAAGAAGGTTGCCTATCTTGGTCTGGGAATTGCCGGTGGAAGTGTGGCCTCTGTGATCGCCTATCAGCTGTTTGGTCATGTTCGCCAGAGAGTGAGCGCATGGAAAGATCCCATGGCAGTGTATCAGAATGAAGGTTATCAGATTGTGCAGTCTTTATTTGCCATCGGAACAGGAGGATGGTTTGGCATGGGGCTTTGCCAGGGATCTCCAGAGAAAATACCTGTAGTAAAGAATGACTTTATATTCAGCGCGATCTGCGAAGAGATGGGCGGCATTTTTGCTATTTGTCTGATTCTTGTGTGCATGAGCTTTTTTCTTATGATCGTAAATATTGCCATTCAGATCAAGAATCCGTTTTATAAGCTGATTGCTCTGGGGCTTGGCACAGAATATGCCTTTCAGGTGTTTCTGACCATTGGAGGAGCGACAAAGTTTATTCCGTTAACGGGTGTTACGCTTCCTCTTGTAAGCTATGGTGGAAGTTCTGTAATGAGTACCATATTGATGTTGGCAATCATTCAGGGATTGTATATTTTAAGGGAAGACGAGGACGAGGAAATTGAAAGACATCGAAAAGAAGCGGCGAAAAGAGCTTTTGAAGCAGAAGAAGCTCGAAGAGCGCGAGGCTGCTAAACGAAAAAAAGCCCGAAACAGGGAGTATTCCTTTGTATCCTGGTTTTTTGTGCTGATTTTTGTGAGCCTGATCGGTTATGTGGTTTATTTTAATGCGGTTAAAAGTGAAGATTTTATCAACAGTCCTTATAACACAAGGCAGGATACTTTCTCAGATCGTGTTGTGAGAGGGACTATTCAGTCGTCAGACGGACAGGTTCTGGCGCAGACCAATGTATACGAGGATGGAACGGAGGAACGAGTATATCCGTATGAGAATATTTTCGCTCATGTAGTAGGTTATGATTCTAATGGAAAAAGCGGTCTGGAATCAGAGGCGAATTTTCAGCTTTTGACATCCAACCAGTTCTTTCTGGATCAGATGAAGAATGAATTCCGCGGAAGCAAGAATATGGGAGATACCGTTGTTTCCACTTTGAATGCTTCTTTGCAGGCAACTGCATATAATGCGCTTGGCGACAGAAGAGGTGCAGTAGTAGCAATTGAGCCTTCTACCGGAAAAATTCTTGTAGAGGTAAGTAAACCGGATTTTGATCCGAACACAATCGCAGAGAACTGGGATTGGCTTGTATCTGACGAAAATAACAGCAGTCTGTTAAATCGTGCAACAAACGGCGCGTATCCTCCGGGTTCGACGTTCAAGGTGATTATGGCGCTGGATTATTTCCGCTCAAAAGGAAGCTTTGAAGGATATTCTTATCTTTGTCAGGGTAGTATTACTCTGGATGAGCATACAATCAGCTGCTACAATGGAACAGTTCACGGGCAGGAAGATTTTTATTCAGCATTTGCTTCTTCCTGTAACTGTGCATTTGCAGATATGGGTTCTAATATAGGAGCCGAATCCATGCGCAGAACTGCTGAGGAGCTTCTTTTTAATAAAAAGCTGCCCTTGCCTTCTTATAAGAAGAGCAGCTTTACGCTGGAGAAGGATTCGCCTGTACCGCTTATTATGCAGACCGCTATCGGACAGGGTAACACGCTTGTGTCGCCCATGCATATGGCTTTGATCACAAGCGCAATTGCAAATGGCGGAGTGCTGATGAAGCCATATCTTATCGATCAGGTGAAAAGCAGTGACGGAGAAGTGATAAAGACAACAGAACCGGAAGTCTACAAAAAACTTATGACTACCAATGAAGCGAATCTTCTCGGAAAATTAATGAAAAAAGTAGTAGAGAGCGGTACAGCCTCTGCTCTGAGTGGAAGAGGTTATACAGCGGCAGGTAAGACTGGCTCTGCAGAATTTGATGAAAATGGTTCCAGCCATTCATGGTTTATTGGTTATTCAAATGTAGATAATCCGGATCTTGCAGTGGCGGTGATTGTGGAAAACGGAGGAACCGGAAGTCAGGCTGCTGTTCCGATTGCAGGAGAGATTTTTGATGCATATCACTTCAACTAAAAACAGATTACAGTCAGGCAGAGAAGCTTTCTCTGTCTGAACTTTTACGGGGATATATTTTGTATATTTTTTACAAACAATTTGATGTTTTTGGTTGCCAGTTTTTGCAAAAAGGGGTATACTATATTTAATATGTTGCAGGCTTGGAACAATGTCTGTAACGCACACGCATTACAGGAGGGATTGCATCATGATTGAAGCAACGAGCTGTGGCGGTGTGGTAATTCATCGGGGTAAGATTCTTACATTGTATAAGTCTTACAAGAACCGTTATGAGGGATGGGTATTGCCGAAAGGAACTGTAGAAGCGGGGGAGACGCACGAACAGACTGCGCTTCGTGAAGTGCAGGAAGAAGCCGGAGTAAAGGCGACTATTGTGAAGTATATAGGGAAAAGCCAATATAACTTTACAGTTCCGGAAGATGTGGTGACAAAAGAGGTACACTGGTATCTGATGACGGCTGATAATTATCATAGTAGGCCCCAACGGGAAGAATTCTTTGTGGATTCCGGATATTACAAATTTCACGAGATTTATCATTTGCTTCGTTTTTCGAATGAGAAGCAGATTGTGGAACGTGCGTATCAGGAGTATCTGGAACTGAGAAGTGCCGGACTGTGGGGAAAACAGCATAAGTATTATTGAAATGTGGGCTGTGTTTATACGCAGCCCTGTTTAGATTTCAGGAAAAATGGCAATTCTAGAGTAAGAGGAAAGTTATTGTTTATATGCCGGAGCGCTGCAAACAATAACGCATGGAGAATGGTGAGGCGCAATGGTGAAATGGATCAAAAACTATTATACAGGCGAGGGAGTGGAGGAACCTGCAAGAATAAGAAGGAAGATTAATGCGGGGAAATTTGTGCCCGAAATTTATCTTCTGACCTTGTCAAATCATCCGGACAATCTCTGTGATATTATTCCGGCTTTCATGCTGATGCAGAAAGGGTACAGGGAAATTTGTCCTTTGATTTTCGGCATGGCAAAAGGAAAAGATGAGGCTATGGAAATGGCAGCAGAGCTGCTTGGAGAAATTTACAGGGAAACAGGCTCCTTTAAGGTTGCTGAGTATCTAAAGAACAGGTGAATGCATGTTACATATATTGTGGCTGATATTAAAAATGATATTGATTCTTCTAGGGGGGTTCCTTGGAGTTGTGCTTCTTTTGCTTCTTCTACTGCTTTTCTGTCCTGTGAGATATCAAGGGCAGGGGAAGAAGGATGGCGAATGGAAAGAGGCAGAAGGACAGGTTGGAATCAGCTGGCTGTTTCGCGGGATTTGTGTTACAGCAACCAGAAAAAACGGAGAGAGCGGAATCAGTGTAAGAGTTCTGGGAATTTCCGTGGAAAAATTCAAAGCATGGATTGAGAAGAGAAAAGAAAAGAAACAAAAAAAGGCAGGACAGAAAAACATCGGAGAGAATCAGGCTCGGGAGAATACTCGTACAGAAGAATGTTCTATGAAGAAGATTCCCCGGACGGATACAGAAGAGGTTTTTGAAGAAGATTCTGCTTTTCCGGAGAATACTCTGAAACTGGAAGCTGATAAAAATAAGGGATTATTCCGGCGGATTTCGGAGAAACTAGCAGAAATACCTGACAAAATAAAGAACATCAGATTAACATTCAACAGAATTCATGGTAAAATAGACTGGTGGAAAAGATATATCCATCATCCAAAAGTAAAGGCGGCAGCTTCCCTTGTGTGGAGCTATGCAAAAGGGCTCTTGAGGCACATTCTTCCTACAAAGGTTTGGGGAAATGTAATCTTTGGTTTTTCAGACCCGTCTGTTACAGGAAGAGTACTGGGGCTGGTGGGAATGAGTTTTCCTCTCCATAAGAACCGTGTGGCAGTACATCCTCGGTTTGATGGAGAAAATATTCTGGAGGGTGAAATCTGCTTTAAAGGAAGAATTTATGGAATTGTCCTGCTAAAAGCGGCAGTTGTAATATATTTTAACAAAAATGTGAAGTACGCCATCAAACGGGCGAAGCACGGAAAACATAAGGAGGACTAAAAATGGCAGTAAATGAAAACAATTTCAAAGAGACAGTAAATTCATTATTTAAAGGAATGGACAGTTTCGTGTCCGCGAAGACAGTGGTTGGAGATGCCATCCATGTGGGGAACACGATTATTCTTCCTCTGGTTGATGTGTCTTTCGGTGTGGGAGCCGGAGCTTTTTCGTCCGACAACAAAAATAACGGAGGCGGCGGTCTCGGAGGCAAAATGACTCCGTGTGCAGTTCTTGTGATCCAGGATGGAAATACGAAACTCGTAAACATCAAGAATCAGGATGGTCTGACAAAGGTTCTTGATATGGTTCCTGATTTTGTAAACAGATTCAGTGCTGGAAACGGCTTTACAGCCAAAGGAGAGGATTCTGCTCACAATAGCGAAGCAGATGGGACAGAAAAGGAGAATCCGGCAGAATAACAGGTGTTTATCGTATCTCTTTTTGCATATAGTATATTAAGATCCTATAGCAGAGCAGGTGCGGCGTGAGCAGACTGATTGGACTCATTTTATTTTTTACAGGTTTGGGAATGCTGATTGGAATGTTAATCGCAGAGCATGTCATTGCAGTGCTGGTATCAGCCATATGTCTGCTCTGCGGTTATCATTTTTTCTGCAGATAGGCAAAAAAAATACCCTCGCAATATGCGAGGGTGTTTTTACATCATAGATTATGCTCTTTCTACTAAACCGGATCTTAAGCAAGAAGTACATACATATGTCTTTCTAGCTCCGCCATCAGCAGTTTTAATTTTAACGGATTTCACGTTAGATTTCCACATTTTATTGGATCTTCTATGGGAATGACTCACATTGTTTCCGAAATGAGCACCTTTTTCACAAATTGCACACTTAGCCATGATAGCACCTCCTTGACGCTTTTTTTCAACAAGTTACATTTTAACAGATGAAATGTTCTTTTGCAAGTAAAAAAAAGAAAATTGTGAAAATTTATATTTCTTTTTCTTCCGAAAGAGGTTATAATAGAAACATACAGAAAAACGTGGCAGGATGAAAAGGATGTTCAACACCCCTTCAAGAGCGCCAGAGTGTTCTTGAATAAAGAGAGAAGGTGTCCTGCAGTGTCACGTAAAGAAAGCATTGGAGGTAACCATATGAATGGACGTATAGATTCCGGATTAGGCCAGATTATCATTGATTCTGATGTAATCGCAACCTACGCAGGAAGCGTTGCAGTGGAATGTTTCGGGATTATCGGAATGGCCGCAGTGAGCATGAAAGACGGGCTTGTCAAGCTTCTTCGCAAGGACAGCCTGAAACACGGTATCAGTGTGAAAGTTACGGAGGACAATAAAATCCGCCTGAATTTCCATGTGATCGTGGCATATGGCGTGAATATCAGTACGATTGCAGACAATCTTGTCAGCAATGTGAAATATAAAGTCGGAGCTTTTACAGGAATGGAGATTGAGAAAATCAATATCTATGTAGAAGGCGTACGACCGATAGATTAGGACAGAGGAGGAACTTGTGGTGAATAAAAGAACCATAGATGCCAAGATACTTTCCAGAATGTTCCTGGCAGGAGCCAAGAATCTGGAAGCGAAGAAAGAATGGATCAATGAACTGAATGTGTTTCCTGTGCCGGACGGCGATACAGGAACGAATATGACGCTTACCATTATGGCGGCAGCGTCAGAGGTAGGTTCTCTTGTATCCCCGGATATGGAAACACTTGCCAAGGCAATTTCGTCCGGATCTCTTCGCGGCGCAAGAGGAAACTCTGGTGTTATCCTTTCCCAGCTTCTCCGCGGTTTTACAAAGGGAGTAAAGACTTATAAAGAACTGGATGCTCCGGCTATTGCCGCAGCTATGGAAAAAGGCGTAGAGACTGCATATAAGGCAGTTATGAAGCCAAAGGAAGGTACTATCCTCACGGTGGCGAAAGAAGCTGCATTAAAGGCTCTGGAAGTGGCGGAAGAAACAACAGATTTGGAAGATTTTTTCCGAATTGTGTTTGACCATGCAGAGGCGACTTTGGAGAAGACCCCGGATATGCTTCCTGTATTAAAAGAAGCAGGCGTCGTTGACTCCGGTGGACAGGGACTTCTTGAAGTGCTTCGAGGTGCCATTGACGGATATATGGGTAAGGAAGTGGATTATTCCCAGTTCAGCACACAGACAGGAAGTGCAGTAACAAAGATTTCCCCTCAGGCAGAAGCTGATATTAAGTTCGGTTACTGCACGGAATTTATTATCCTTGCAGATAAGCCGATGCCGGAGGAAGAAGAACATAAATTTAAAGAATTCCTGACATCCATTGGTGATTCTATTGTGGTGGTTGCAGATGATGAAATTGTAAAGGTTCATGTACACACCAATCACCCGGGTCAGGCGATTGAAAAAGCCCTTACTTACGGAGCTCTTTCCAGAATGAAAATTGACAACATGCGCGAGGAGCACCAGGAAAGACTGATTAAGGATGCAGAGAAGCTTGCCAAGGAAGAAGCAGCGGCACAGCCTCAGAAGGAAGTCGGTTTTATTTCCGTATCTGCAGGTAAAGGTCTTACGGAAATCTTTAAGGAACTGGGTGTGGATTACCTTATTGAGGGTGGTCAGACCATGAATCCAAGTACAGAAGATATGCTTAATGCTATTGAAAGAGTAAATGCAAAGACAATCTATATCTTCCCAAATAACAAAAATATCATTATGGCTGCAAATCAGGCAAGAGATCTTACAGAGGATAAAGAAATCGTGGTAATTCCGACCAAGACGATTCCTCAGGGTGTGACGGCAATGATTAGTTTTGTTCCGGAGAAATCCAGTGAGGAAAATGCGGAAGCCATGATGCAGGCTGTTTCTAAGGTTAAGACAGGTCAGATTACTTATGCAGTGCGCGATACAAGAATTGATGACAAGGAGATTCATGAAGGCGATATCATGGGTATCGGTGATTCCGGGATGTTGGCAGTAGGAACTGACAGGATGGAAGTGGCAAAAGAGACAGTTGCGCAGATGATGGACGATGAGGCTGAAGTTATTAGTATTTATTTCGGCGCAGATGTAGAGGAAGAAGAGGCAGAAGAACTTGCGGCTGCGGTTGAAGAGGCATATCCGGACTGTGATGTAGAAGTAAATATGGGCGGACAGCCGATTTACTATTATGTGATTTCCGTAGAATAAAATAAATGGAAAGCGAAAGCGGAAGGTAACTTCCGCTTTTCTTTTTCCTGAAAAGGAGTGATATGGAATATGAGCAGACTTCTTCGCGATTTGAAAGGCGTTGGTGAAAAAACGGAGAAGCTTTTTGCGAAACTGGGAATAACGGATGTGGAAGATCTTATTCATTATTACCCCAGAAATTATGATGCGTATCAGGAACCGGTTGCCATAGAAAATCTGGAGGAAAACAGTATTTCTGCGGTGTGTGGTACATTGCTGAACGCAGTTTCCGTAAGCCCTGCCAGAAAAGTGCAGGTGATCAGTGTCACGATAGGAGACAGAACAGGTACTCTTCCGGTGGCGTGGTTTAATATGCCCTTTCTCAGAAATGTTCTGAAAAAAGGAAGTACTCTCATTTTTCGGGGGCGGGCAGTAAAAAAGAAAGGAAAACTTGTGATGGAGCATCCGGAAATTTTTACTCCTGCATCCTATCAGGAAGTACTCCACAGTCTGCAGCCTATCTATGGACTCACAGCGGGATTGTCCAATAAGACTGTGACAAAGCTTGTACGTCAGGTTCTGGAAGAGAAAAATCTGGATTTTGAGTATCTTCCCGAAGAATTCAGGGAGAGATTTCACCTTGCGGACTGTAATTATGCAGTTCAGACGATTCATTTCCCGCCCGATATGCAGGAACTTCTCACAGCCAGGAAACGCCTTGTATTTGATGAATTTCTTCTTTTTATTCTTGCGGTACAGATGCTGAAAGAAAAGACAGAAGATGCAGAGAATGCATTTCCAATGAAAAGAGTATGGACGACGGAACAGATAATAGAAAGCCTTCCCTATTCTCTGACAAAGGCACAGACAAATGTATGGCATGAAATTGAGCGGGATCTGCAGGGGCGTTCTCTGATGTCACGTCTTGTGCAGGGCGATGTTGGAAGCGGAAAGACGATTCTTGCTTTTCTGGCCATGGTGATGGTTGCAGAAAATGGTTATCAGGCAGCGCTTATGGTGCCAACGGAAGTTCTTGCCAGACAGCATTACCAGGCGCTGACAAAGCTCCTGGAGGAGCAGGAGGCGGGAGTTTGTCGACCGGTACTTCTGACAGGCTCTAATACGACGAAGGAGAAACGGGACATTTACGCAAGGATTTCCTCCGGAGAAGTAAATCTCATTATTGGAACCCATGCTCTTATTCAGGAAAAGGTATCCTACAAAAATTTGGGGCTTGTAATTACAGACGAGCAACATCGATTCGGAGTGAAACAGAGAGAGGCGCTGACAACTATGGGAAATCCCCCCAATGTGCTGGTTATGAGCGCGACACCCATACCAAGGACACTGGCAATTATTCTTTACGGAGATCTTGATATTTCAATTATTGATGAGCTCCCGGCACAGAGGCTCCCTATAAAAAACTGCGTAGTGGGAACTTCCTACAGACCTAAGGCATATTCTTTTATGGAGCGTCAGATCAGAGAAGGACGACAGGTCTATGTGATTTGTCCGATGGTGGAAGAAAGCGAAGGCATGGACGGAGAAAATGTTCTGGATTATACAGAGAAGCTGAAAAGTATTTTTGACAGCGATATCCGGATTGCCGCTCTCCATGGCAAAATGAAACCCAAAGAGAAAAATCAGATCATGGAAGAATTTGCAGAGGGAAAAATTCAGATACTCGTTTCTACCACTGTGGTAGAAGTTGGAGTGAATGTGCCGAACGCAACAGTAATGATGGTGGAAAATGCGGAAAGATTCGGTCTTGCTCAGCTTCATCAGCTTCGAGGCCGCGTTGGAAGAGGAGAGCACCAGTCCTATTGTATTTTTATGCAGGGGAATGAGGTTCAGGAGACATCGAAGCGCCTTGAAATTCTGAATAAGTCAAACGATGGATTTTATATTGCAGGTGAAGATTTAAAACTAAGAGGCCCGGGAGATTTGTTTGGTGTCCGCCAGAGCGGTATTCTGGAATTTAAGCTTGCTGACATATATCACGATGCGGATATCCTGAAACAGGCAAGTGAAGCGGCAGCAGAAATCCTGGGACTGGATCCGGATTTGGATCTACCTCAGAATGAAGCGTTGAAGGAAAAACTGGCATCTTATATGGAGTATAATCTGCAGAATTTGGGACTCTGAGGTGGTTGGCTGGATCAGCCGGAAATTGTATTAAAGATAGTACAAGCAGTGAAAAAATGGAAAAAATTTGCCAAACAGAAAAAAAAGTAGTATAGTACAGTGGTAACATGTTTTGTACCTTGTAAGGAGGCTGTATTATGGTAACAAAAAGAGCTGCAAAGAAGACAGAAGCGGCTGCTAAAGCAGTTAAAAGCGCATCTGTAAAAGCTGCAGAAACTGTTGAGGCAGTAAAAGCAGAACCAGTAAAAGAAACAACTAAAAAACCGGCTGTAAGAAGAACAACAAAAAAAGCTGCTGAAAAAACAGTAAATACAGAAGTATTTGTTCAGTTCAACGGCAAAGAAGTATATGCGAAAGATGTTGTAGAGACTGTAAAGAAATTATGGACGGAAGAGATGGGCAAAAAAGCAGAAGAACTCAATGACCTGAAAGTATATATCAAACCGGAAGAAAATCGTGCGTACTATGTAATCAACGGAGACGTTACAGGCTGTATTGAATTATAATTTTGATTCATATGCCGCTGTGTTGAAGTATACATAAAGCGCAGTGAGAAAAGAGAAGCTCAGACCACAGGAAATATGAACCGACCTGCAAAAGTTAGATTAAAAATCTAACGATTGGAGGTCGGTTTTTTCATAACAAACATAGTTGAGACGATTGAAAAGGAGACATTTATATCCTGTTAGTTTAAGAAAAATAATTTTTTTTGGTAAAAAACAAAAAAATTGTATAGATTTTCTCCTCTGGAGCGGAAAATGTGATACAATATTAGTTAGAGTACAACCAGATTTCATGAGAAAATATATAGAAAACCGGTCGCAGACTGGAATAATAAAAAAAGATTTAGAACAGTCTGGAAAAAACAAGGAGAAACAGAATACAAGGAGGCAGCAAAAATGAAATTGATCAAGACAACAGAGGCAGCAGGACAGGTACTTTGTCACGACATTACACAGATCATCAGGGGAGTGACAAAGGATGCGCGCTTCCGCAAGGGACATATCGTGACGGAGGAAGACATTCCCGTATTGTTAAGTCTTGGAAAGGATCATTTATATGTATGGGAAAAAGATGATTCCATGTATCACGAAAACGAGGCAGCAGAGATTTTGTGCAAAGTCTGTATCAACGACAACATGGAGCCTTCTGAGGTAAAAGAGGGAAAAATCGAACTGAAGGCAGGATGCGACGGTCTGTTCCGTGTGGATGTGGAGCGTCTTGCAGAGGTGAATGAGATAGATGAGGTGATGATTGCCACAAGGCATACCAATACGCCGGTAAAGGCAGGAGACAAGCTTCTGGGAACAAGGGTGATTCCTCTTGTGATAAAAAAAGAAAAGATGGAGCTGGTGAAAAAGGCTGCAGGAAACACTCCGCTTTGTGAGCTCCTTCCTTACCGTAAATTAAAGGCAGGAATCATTACAACAGGAAACGAAGTATTTTATGGAAGAATTCAGGATACCTTTACTCCGGTGGTTGTAGAGAAGCTGAAGCTTTACGGGATTGAAACAGCAGAACATGTGATACTGGGAGATGATAAGGAAAAAATCACAGAGGCAATCCTTGCTCTTAAAGAAAAAGGCTGTGATATCATTGTAACTACAGGCGGTATGAGCGTGGATCCTGACGACCAGACTCCGGGCGCTATCAAGGCTACCGGGGCAAATGTGATATCCTATGGAGCGCCTGTTCTTCCGGGAGCCATGTTTTGTCTGGCATATTTTGAGGATGGAACTGCCGTTATGGGACTTCCCGGCTGTGTGATGTATGCAAGCTCTACAATTTTTGACTTGATACTTCCCCGTGTGGCGGCAGGCGTACCTGTGACAAGAAAGGATATTGCCCATATGGGACATGGAGGTCTTTGTCTTGGATGTAAGACCTGCCATTATCCGGCATGCAGCTTCGGGAAAGGAGTATGACTATGAGTATATTTCAGGAAATTAAAAACTGCCGGGGAAAAAAGGCAGTGACCGCAGCTTTGCTCGACGGCGAAACAGCAGGAGAAAAGCTTCTTCTGGCAGATGGAGAACTTGTGTGGTCGTCAGGCGAGGGATTTTTATATAGTCATCTGGACA
The DNA here is from genome assembly GCA_030536995.1 of Eubacteriales bacterium. GTDB lineage: Bacteria > Bacillota > Clostridia > Lachnospirales > Lachnospiraceae > Blautia_A. Next base: position 51,437 of record JAUNOY010000007.1, on the reverse strand, counting down.
GTCTGAAAGAGGCTTCTGAAACAGGAGTTCAGGAAATAGCCGGGAAACAGGTTTATTTTGATTGTGTTTCTTCTCAGAAAAAATTGGTTATCTGCGGGGCAGGTCATGTATCTATGCCGATTATTGCGTTGGGTAAAATGCTGGGATTTCGAGTTACAGTTCTTGAAGACCGTCCGTCTTTTGCAGACAATGCCAGAAGAGCAGGGGCAGATGAAGTAATCTGTGAAAATTTTGTGGATGGGCTTTCTCATGCAGAAGGCGGAACAGATTCTTATTTTGTAGTTGTGACAAGAGGGCACAGATACGATGAAATCTGCCTGGGAGAAATTCTGAAGAAGAAATATGCTTATGTGGGAATGATGGGCAGCCGTGCAAGGTCCGCCATTGTAAAGAGAAATCTTGTGGAGCTTGGTTTTCCGAAGGAACAGGTGGAGGCAGTACATACGCCCATTGGACTTGATATTTCGGCAGAATCGCCGGAAGAGATTGCAGTCTCCATTATGGGAGAAATTATAGCTCACAAAAACAGCAGGAAACGCAGTTTCGGCTATCCGGATGAATTCCTGGACGAACTTCTCAAGCTGGAAGAAGAGGGGAGAGACGCAGTTCTCTGTACGATTGTCAGACGAAGAGGGTCTGCGCCCCGTGAAGTGGGTACTAAGATGATCGTTCGTACAGACGGACAGATGATTGGAACTATCGGCGGAGGCTGTATGGAGGCAGCCGTTCGCACCAGGGCTCTTCATATGCTCAGAAGCGGAGAAACACAGCCCCAGATCTGCAACGTAAACATGACCGCAGCAGACGCGGAAGATGAAGGAATGGTATGCGGCGGAAATATTGATGTGTGGCTTGAGGTGCTGAGATAACAATTTTATAATCCTAAGAAAAATACAGGCAGGTGATTTCACCTGCCTGCTTGCTTTTAGTTTTCAGCCATATAATAGGTACAATACCCTTTTTCGGTAATCTCAGCCATCTGCTCTACTTCATCTGTCTGGATTTCAGAGGTCAGGACGGGAGAACCGTCCCACTGAACGCAGGTGCCGCAACTGCTGCTCAAATCTCTGGGGACCGGCATGATTCTGGCTGTATAGCCTTTTGCGTCACACAGTTTTTTGAAGCGGATGGCTCCGTAATGAGAATAGAAAGTTGCGATGTATTTCATTTTTTGAATACCAGCTTATATTCGCCGTTTGTCTCTGTCACAGTGACTTCATAGCCCTGACTTTTGGCATAGCGGCTGGTGTTTTCTTTTGCTGCGTGATTGTCAACCAGCATTTCATAACGCGCTTCTTTGGATGCCATAGCTTTGCGCAGCAGAATCACCGGTTCCGGACAGGAAAGTCCTCTTGCATCTATGAGACTCATATGGGAATCCTCCTTATTTTTCTTTTTTGAATGTATTCATGCAGGCAATAACGGTTACAAAAACAATGCCGATAATGACTGCGATTTTTCCGTTTTCAGTAGGTCCCTCTGCACTGGATGCAAGACCGAAGTTGTGGCAGAATGCCGCGCCGACAATGAGACCGAGAACAGTGATGGCGCTGTCTGCATTTCCCTCACCGGAGAGAACAAGCTGACGCAGCGGACATCCGCCGAGAAGTATGCAGCCGAAGCCTGTAAGGAACATGCCTAAGAAGTTCCAGAGACCATCTGTATGAGCAACAGGCTGTCCTGCCATGCCGAGGTTGAAGTAAGTTCCCGCAGTTGCTGCTGTCAGAATCAGGTTGCATACAAGCGCTCCTGCGAATACGGCGATGAAGCCGAGGAGCAACTTAGATTCACGGAAAAGCACCATATCACGGATGCCGCCGACCATACAAAGGCGTGTACGCTGTGCAATGGCGCCTACAATAAGTCCTGCTGCAAGGCTGATTGCGATTGCTGCATGTTTTGCGCCAGGGCCGCCGTCTGCTTCTGTAAAGAAGATGAAAGCAGGAGCAATTGCGAGAAGCACAAGGAGGGAACCCATAATTACAGGAAGCATTACGCCGTCTGATGATGGAAGCTTGTAAGTACGTTTCAGACTGTAACCTTTATTAAGGAAGAATACGCCTGCCAGAATACCTGCAACGAAGCCCGCTAGACCAAATAAAGCGTTCAAGTCACCACCAGCCATACGGAGAATCATACGGAATGGACAGCCAAGGAACATCAGACATCCTATCATGACAAAGAAGCCCAGCATGAAACGTGTAATCGGTGAACTTCCGCCTTTGGCAGAAAATTCTTTTTTGGCCAGAGCAACAGCAAAACTTCCCAGTACAAGACCAATGATTTCTGGACGGATATACTGTACGGCTGCTGCACGGTGAAGACCTACACCGCCTGCAATATCGCGAAGAAAGCAGGCGATACAAAAGCCCATGTTTGCCGGGTTTCCGAAGAATACCAGAAGTGAAGAGATGACACCGATGATACATCCGGCAATGATAATTGTGAGTTTTTCTTTGTTTTTAGTCAAAACAATTTCTCCTTTCCCGAGTATTCTTTATAAATACTCTAAATAAAATCTAAAATCAGTATAACATTTTCATAAAATAAAGTATAATTGTATTTATTGATATATTTATATAAATTATTTGAAAATCCAATAAGTAATAGGAATCGGACAGAAAATATGATATAGTAAAAAAAAGAGTATGGGGGGATGAAAGGTGAACAGAATTTATCTTGATAATGCAAGTACGACTTTTCCAAAGCCGAAGGAAGTGGCGGATGCGATGTACCGTTATATGACAGAAATGGGAAGTAATATCGGCAGAGGCTGTTACAGTAATGCTTACAGTGTAGAGGAGAAGGTATATGAGACAAGAGAGCTTCTTTGCCAGATGTTTCACGGTCCGGACGGAAGAAATGTGATATTTACAAAAAATATTACAGAGAGTCTGAATATTGTGCTGAAAGGTTTTCTGCACAGTGGAGATCATGTTATAGTGTCTTCTATGGAACATAATGCAGTGATGCGTCCTCTTGTTCAGCTGGAAAAGCAGGGGATAGCCTTTACCAGAATTCCCTGCAGAGAAGATGGAACTCTTCCTGTAGAAAAATTGTCGGAAGCTTTTCGAAAAAATACAAAAGCAGTGGTAATGACACATGCCAGCAATGTATGCGGAACTTTGCTTCCTATAGAAGAGACAGGACGACTGTGTGCAGAACATAAAGTGAAATTTATAGTGGATTGTGCTCAGACTGCAGGGATTCTGCCCATTGATATGGAAAAAATGAAAATAGATGTACTTTGCTTCACCGGTCACAAGGGGCTTTTGGGGCCACAGGGAATCGGCGGTTTTATTCTCAGAAACGAAATGGTGAAGGAACTGGAACCTCTGCTTTCAGGAGGAACAGGAAGCTTCAGTCATACGGAGCTTGTGCCGGAACTCATGCCGGACCGTTTTGAGGCAGGAACTATGAATCTTCCCGGAATCCTGGGGCTTGGCGCTGCTTTGAAGTGGCATAAGACAATCAGACAGGGAGAAATCAGAAATCATGAGCTTGCTCTGACGAAGCTTTTCCTGGAAGGACTTAAAAGTGTAGACCCTAAGGAAAATTACATCAAGGTTGTGGGAAAGAAAGGTATTTCCGGAAGAACCGGAGTGGTTTCTGTTCAGACACTTCAAAAAGAGATGGCGCAGGCTGCGTTTGAGTTAGATGATACCTATGGAATTATGACCAGAGTCGGGCTTCACTGTGCACCTTCTGCGCATAAGACACTGGGAACCTTCCCGGAAGGAACTATCCGTTTTTCCTTCGGATGGTGGAATACAAAAGAAGAGACAGAAAGGGCGGTTGAGGCATTATGGAAAATCGCAAAGGAAAGATGAGATGGAATTAAGACAGCTTCAGTCACTTGTGGCAGTTGTGAAATACCGAAGCTTTACCAAAGCTGCAGAAATGCTGTACATTTCTCAGCCGACTATCAGTACCCACATCCGCATGCTGGAGGAGGAATTGGAATATCGTCTCATTATTCGTAATACGAAGAGTATTCAGGTGACACCCAAGGGGATAGAATTATATGAGTGTGCCTGTAAAATACTTGCACTGAAGGATGAGCTGATGCAGAGATGGGCAGAGGAAAATCAAAAAGTGATTCGTCTTGGAGCATCCACGATTCCTGCAGACTATATTCTTCCGGAGGTACTTCCAGTGTTCCGTAAAAAAGCGCCGGATGTACAGTTTCATATTTCACAAAGTGATAGCAGAAAAATTCTGGAAGGAATCATAAACGGCAGCTATTCTCTTGGATTGGTAGGAATGAAAATCCAGACGCAGGAGATAGAGTTTTTGCCTTTTTACAGAGATGAAATGGTTATGATCACACCCTGCGAGGAGCGCTTCCGGGGACTGGAGGGAAAGGAAGGCGAGCTTTTCGAGATGATTCGTCGTGAACCGGTAATTATGCGTGAGCAGGGAAGCGGAAGCAAGAAATGCATGGAAGCATATTTTGAGAGAATGAATATCCGGGAAAAGGAACTTCAGGTTGTTGCAAAATTAAACGAACAGGAATCTATAAAGAAGTTGGTTGCCGGAGGATTTGGAATCTCCTTTATTTCAAAAAAAGCGGTGGAGGAGGATGTGCAGGCAGGGAAACTTCAGATGTTTTCTCTGCCCGGATATCCTGCGGTAAGAAACTTATATCTTGCATGTAGAAAAGATTATGTACAGAAAAACTATGTTGCACAATTTATGGAGTTTCTTATGGAGTTTTACTCAGGGGAAATTCAGGAAGAATAAAAAATATATATTTTTTTGCTATTGTGTTATATAATAAGAGAAATCTGAAAAACAGGAGGTTAGAACATGAAGAATGGAATTGATCTGCATTTACATCTTGACGGTTCTCTGACACCTGCATATGTGATTCGCCAGGCAAAGAAACAGGGGATTGAACTACCGGTGTGGTACGAGAAGGAACTTGTAAAGTATATGACAGCTCCGGTTGACTGTAAAGACTTAAATGAATATCTGGAAAAATTTGATCTGCCCTGTTCCGTTATGCAGACAGAAGATGCACTCACAGAGGCAGTTCGCGATGTATGCAGGCAGATGGAAACACAGGGACTTAAATATGTGGAAATCCGCTTTGCGCCGCAGCTCCATACGAAAAAGGGGTTGACACAGAGGCAGGTGACAGAGGCGGCAATCAAAGGACTGCCGGATGGAAACGGGTTTGAGGCGAAGCTTATTTTGTGCTGTATGCGTATGGAAGATAACGAAAAAGAAAATCTGGAAACCATCAGGATGGCAAAAGAGTACCTGGGAAAGGGAGTTGCTGCGGCAGATCTTGCAGGAGCAGAGGCTCTTTATCCAACAGAATCCTTTGAAACTATTTTTCAAAAAGCGAAAGAATCAGGTGTGCCTTTTACCATCCATGCAGGAGAAGCCGATGGTCCGGAGAGCATATGGACAGCCCTGAAATTCGGTGCCAGGCGTATCGGTCACGGAGTCCGCTGTCTGGAAGACGAAAAGCTTGTGGAATATCTGAGAGAACACAGGATTCCGTTGGAAGTCTGCCCGACCAGCAATTTTCAGACAAAGGCAGTAAAGGGAGAATATCCTTTAAAGAAAATGCTGGAAAAGGGGCTCTGTGTTACTCTTAATACAGATAATACGACAGTTTCCGGTACTTCTCTGGAAAAAGAATTTAGTCTGGCAGTTAATACACTCGGTCTTACGGAAAAAGAAATTGAAAGATTGAAAGAAAATGCGGAAAAAGCCAGATTTTGAGTTTTGGAAGAAAAATGCACAAAAAAGAATTAGTAAATAGTGTTAAATTGCCAAAAATACAATTGAAAAATAAAAAAAAGGACATGAGTCCTTTTTGGCTGTACAAATATGAGGTATAATAGTTGAAACGTAGAGACGATTTGCACAAAGGGAAAAGGCAAAGGAGGTACAAGAGTGGAATATGTAATCGAAATGAACCATATTACGAAACAATTTGGGGATTTTAAAGCGAACGATGACATTACTCTCCAGGTAAGAAAAGGAGAAGTTCATGCTCTGCTGGGCGAAAACGGAGCGGGCAAATCCACCTTGATGAGTGTTCTTTTCGGTCTGTATCAGCCGGAGGAAGGCGAAATAAAAATCAATGGAAAAACTGTAAAAATAAATAATCCAAATGATGCAAATGATCTGGGAATCGGAATGGTTCATCAGCATTTTAAACTGGTGCATAATTTTACAGTTCTGGAAAGTATTGTACTTGGCAGGGAAACTGTAAAGATGGGTGTCCTGAAAATGGAAGATGCCAGAAAAAAGGTAATGGAGCTCAGTGAGAAGTATAAATTCAAAATTGATCCTGACGCATACATTTCTGATATTACAGTAGGAATGCAGCAAAGGGTAGAAATCCTTAAGATGCTGTACTGTGATAATGATATCCTGATTTTTGATGAGCCTACGGCAGTTTTAACACCTCAGGAGATCCATGAGCTTATGAAGGTAATGAAGCAGCTTGTTGCAGAGGGAAAATCGATTATCTTTATCACTCATAAATTAAATGAGATCAAAGAGGTAGCAGACCGCTGCACTGTTCTGAGAAAAGGAAAATACATCGGAACGATTGATGTGCAGAGTACCACCAAAGAGCAGATGTCTGAGATGATGGTAGGAAGAAAAGTTAATTTGACGGTTGATAAAGACGAGATGAAACCCGGAGATGCTGTTCTCGAGGTTAAAAATCTGACTATTAAGAGTAAGACATCCGGAAAAGAAGCAGTAAAAAATGTTTCTTTCAAAGTACGTAAGGGTGAGATTCTCTGCGTGGCAGGTATTGATGGAAATGGACAGTCTGAGCTTGTTTACGGAATCACAGGTCTGATGCCTCTGGACAGTGGACAGGTTTTTCTGAACGGTAAGGATATTACAAAAGAGAGCATTCGTCAGAAATGTCTTGATGGTATGGCCCATATCCCGGAGGATCGTCATAAGGACGGACTTGTTCTTGATTACACACTTCAGGAGAATCTGGTACTTCAGACTTACTATACAGACCGGTTCCAGAAACATGGATTCATGAAGTTTGATGCCATTCGGGATTATGCAAAGGAACTGATTCAGAAGTTTGATATCCGTTCCAGTCACGGAGAAACAAGTATTGCCAGAGGCATGTCGGGCGGTAACCAGCAGAAAGCGATTATTGCCAGAGAGCTTGACCGCAATCCGGAGATTGTTATTGCAGTCCAGCCTGTACGAGGTCTTGATGTTGGTGCTATTGAATATATTCATAAACAGCTTGTGGCGCAGAGAGATGCAGGAAAGGCAGTCCTTCTGGTATCTCTTGAACTTGATGAGGTTATGAATCTGAGTGATCGTATTGTAGTTATGTATGAAGGTGAGATTGTTGCAGACCTCAACCCGAAAGACATTACGACAGAGGAACTTGGTCTTTACATGGCGGGAGCAAAAAGGAGTGTGAAGAATGAACAGTAAACGTAAATCAATATTTAAAGGGGAAGGCTTCATTAATTTCAGTTCTTCCATTCTGGCAATTATATGTGGTCTTCTGTTTGGATTCCTTATTCTCCTTGCGAGTAATCCTCAGCAGGCAGTAAATGGATTTTTGATGATTATAAAAGGCGGATTCACAGACGGAATGAAGGGTGTGGGAGACGTTCTCTATTATGCAACACCTATTATTATGACAGGTCTTTCCGTAGGTTTTGCATTTAAAACAGGACTTTTTAACATCGGTGCATCCGGACAGTTTACAGCAGGAGCTTTTGCTGCTGTATATGTGGGAGTGAAATGGACATTTCTTCCTCCGGCTATCCATTGGCTTGTAGCACTTCTGGCGGCAATCCTTGTAGGAGCTCTGGTGGGAAGTATACCCGGAATCCTGAAAGCATTCTTTAATGTAAATGAAGTTATTTCGGCAATTATGATGAACTATATCGGTATGTATATAGTAAATCTTCTGGTAAGAAATTATATTTATGATCCGCTTAAAAATCAGTCTGTAGCAGTGGCGAAGAGTGCGATTCTGCCGAAAGCGGGAATGGATAAGATTTTTGTAGGAGCAAGCCTGAATATCGGTATCTTCATAGCAATCATCTGTGTAATCCTGATTTATATTATTTTAAACAAAACAACTTTTGGATACGAGCTGAAAGCCTGCGGACTTAATCCGTCCGCAAGTAAATATGCCGGAATCAACGAAAAGAGAAACATCGTTCTTTCCATGGTAATCTCCGGCGCACTTGCAGGGCTTGGAGGAGCATTGCTGTATCTTGCAGGTTCAGGCAAATATCTTCAGGTTCTTGATATTATTGCACCGGAAGGTTTTTCCGGAATTTCCGTAGCCCTTCTCGGATTATCTAATCCAATCGGTATTCTGTTTTCCGGCCTTTTCATCGGACATATTACCGTAGGCGGTTACAACATGCAGCTTTTTGATTTTGTATCAGAGGCGATTGACATTATTATCGCAGCAATTGTTTATTGCGGAGCCTTATCCCTTCTTTTCAAAAACATGATTCACCGAATTCAGATGAAACGGGCAAAAAAGGCAGAACGCAGAAGTTCAGATAAAGGAAAGGAGGCATAAGCATGAGCGTATTATATTTTATCATTCAGCAGACAATGTACTTTGCAATTCCGCTTCTGATTGTAGCAATAGGTGCAATGTATTCCGAACGAAGCGGTGTGATTAACATTGCTCTGGAAGGTATCATGGTTATGGGAGCCTTTGTGGGGATTTTCTTTATCAACATTTTCCAGGAACGTATCAGTGGACAGACACTTCTGATACTGGCAGTCCTGATTGCAGGTGCAGTAGGTGGAATCTTTTCCCTGCTTCACGCATTCGCTTCTATTAATATGAAAGCCGATCAGACGATCAGTGGTACAGCTCTGAATATGTTTGCACCGGCATTTGCAATTTATGCAGCTCGTATGATTCAGGGATCTCAGCAGATTCCTTTTACAGATACTTTCTATATTGCGAAGGTACCCGTTCTCGGAAGCATCCCTGTTATCGGACCTATGTTTTTCCAGAATTGCTATATCACAACTTTTATTGGTATCGGGATTTTCCTTGTGGCAGCCTTTGTTATCAAAAAAACAAGATTTGGTCTTCGCCTCCGCGCCTGCGGTGAGCATCCGGGGGCAGCGGATTCCGTTGGTGTAAATGTAGGAAGGATTCGTTATGCAGGCGTTATTATTTCTGGTGTGCTTGCAGGAATTGGTGGTCTGGTATTTGTAGTGCCGACCTCCACAAACTTTAATGCAACGGTAGCCGGATACGGCTTCCTTGCTATCGCTGTTCTGATTTTTGGACAGTGGCGAAGCAACAAAATACTTATGGCAGCATTTTTCTTCGGAATCATGAAGACTCTGGCAAGTGCATACTCAGCAATTCCTGTGCTGAAATCTCTGCCGATTCCAAATGAGATTTATAAGACGATACCTTATGTTGCCACACTGATCGTACTGATCTTCTCATCTAAGAAATCCCAGGCTCCGAGAGCAGAGGGAATTCCATATGACAAGGGAAGCAGATGATTTATTACGTGTAACTTATTAATTTTTCATAAATAATCCAAAGGAGGAAGAAATCATGAGAAAAAAATTATTAAGTTTATTATTAGCAGGTGTTATGGCACTTGGCGGAGCAGCAACAGTTCAGGCAGCAGAAGGATACGAGCTTGCCCTGATTACAGACGTTGGAACCATTGATGACAAATCTTTCAACCAGGGTTCCTGGGAAGGCCTTGAGGCTTATGCGAAAGACAATAATCTTACCTGCAAATACTATAAGCCGGCAGAAAAATCAGACGCAGCTTGTCTGACCTCTATCGACCTTGCAGTAAAAGGCGGAGCAAAAGTTATTGTTACACCGGGCTTTCTGTTTGAGTATCCTGTTCTGGAAGCACAGGATAAATATCCGGATGTAAATTTTATCATTATTGATGCAGCGCCAACAGATCCGGCAAGCGGACCGAGAATTGAAAAAAATGTTGAGTCTATCTTCTATGCTGAAGAGCAGGCCGGTTATCTTGCAGGCTATGCAGCAGTAGCAGAAGGTTACACAAAACTTGGTTTCATGGGCGGTATTGCAGTTCCTGCAGTTATTCGTTACGGCTACGGCTTTATTCAGGGCGCTGATGCAGCAGCAAAAGACCTTGGTGTGAAAGACGTTTCCATGAAATACACCTATGTAGGAAACTTTGATGCAACTCCGGAAAACAATGCGAAAGCAGCTGCATGGTATAACGAGGGAACAGAAGTAATTTTCGCATGTGGCGGCGCAGTTGGAAACTCTGTTATGAAAGCAGCAGAAACTTCCGGCGGTAAAGTAATCGGTGTAGACGTTGACCAGTCTGTAGAGTCTGACACAGTTATTACATCTGCTATGAAGAATCTTGGTGATTCCGTATACAACACAGTAAAATCCTACTATGACGGAACTTTTGAGGGCGGAAAATCCGTAACTCTGACAGCAGCAGATAACGGTATCTTATTACCGATGGAAACATCTAAATTTGAAAAATTTGACCAGGCAAAATATGACGAGCTTTTCCAGGGTCTGGTTGACGGAACAATTAAAGTAGAAAACGATACTGTTGCAGAAGACGCAACAGGTGTGCCTGCAGAAGTTGTGAAAGTCGAACTTATTAACTAATCAAATGTACTTGGACGGTTTTGAAATACCCGTCTGATATTAAAGAAAGGGCTGCCGCACAGATAAGTGGGGCAGCCCGTTTTCCTAAACGAGGTGAAGAATCATGGGTGAATATTTATATGATGCAATATCTGTACTTGGAGAAGTGGATAAAGAGAAGTATGAAGATTTGAAGGCGTATTTTGCCGGCGCGCCAAAGTGGCTCATTGATTCTTTTCAGATTATTAAAATGGAAAAGGACTATACCTTTATCAGAGAAAATGAACCGGTTACGTACATTTATCTCATTATCAAAGGAATTGTCCGGGCAGCAGATTACAGAATTTACGGAATTGTATATGATTTTATGAGAGTAGATGCCTTGGAAGCAATGGGAGGAATGGAGCTTGTACTCGATCTCCCGGCATATACGGCTACGATAGAAACGGTGACACCTTGTATTGCCATAAAAATTCCCAAGCGCAGCTACGAAAAATGGTTAAACACAGATATCAATGCATTGAAAAGAGAAGCAAAAACAGTGGGACGCTATTTACTTGAGACAGACAGAAAAAGCAGAGCCTATCTGTTTTTACAGGGCGCCGACAGGTTGGCGCTTTACCTTGTGGACAATTATAAGAAAAACGAAAAAAACGGCGTGTTCTTTGTGACATCTTCCAGAGCGGAGATTTCAGAGATGACGGGACTTTGTGTCCGTACAGTAAACCGTGCGGTAAAAAAATTCTATGAAAACGGCTGGATCACAAAAGAAGGAAACAAATTCAGCATAAACAGAGAACAATATATGAAGATGAATGAAACAGTATCAGCATTAATAGAGAGGTGATGATATGGGAAATAAAATTTATGAAAAACTGATTACATGTACAAATGCAGTAAAAAGTAAAATAACTTTTAAACCGGAGGTTGCGCTGATTCTAGGTTCGGGGCTGGGAGAATATGCGCAGGAGATGGATATCGTGGAGACTCTGGAATACTCTGATATTGAGGGATTTCCTGTTTCGACAGTAGCAGGTCATCAGGGACGATTCCTTTTCGGATATGTAAAAGGGGTTCCTGTAGTGGCCATGCAGGGGCGTGTACATTATTATGAAGGCTATGATATGTCGGATGTGGTGCTTCCAACAAGACTGATGGGACTTCTGGGAGCAAAGACCATCATTCTGACCAATGCGGCAGGCGGAGTAAATTATAACTTCCAGCCGGGAGATTTGATGATGATTACCGATCATATTACAACGGCAATTCCAAGTCCCCTTATCGGATCGAATCTTGATGAACTGGGACCAAGATTTCCGGATATGAGTGAAGTATATAAAAAAGAACTTCGTCAGATAATCAGACAGGCGGCAAGGAATATTCAGGTGACTATACAGCAGGGCGTATATATGCAGTTTACAGGGCCGAATTATGAAACGCCTGCGGAAATTAGAATGTGCAGAACCTGGGGAGCTGATGCAGCGGGAATGAGCACAGCCTGTGAAGCTATGGCAGCCAACCATATGGGAATGAAGGTGTGTGGAATTTCCTGTATCACCAATCTTGCGGCAGGAATGTCTGCACAGCCTCTTAATCACAAAGAGGTTCAGGAAACAGCAGACCGTGTTGCGAAAGAATTCAGGATGCTGGTAACGGAAACAATCCGTCTTATTGGAGAAAAAGAAAATGGATGAGAAAATATTCAGCGAAAATACATTGGAAGAAAAAAAGCTGATTGAACTTGCCCATGAAGCCAGAAAACATGCCTACACGCCTTATTCCGGATTTCAGGTGGGAGCGGCTCTTCTGACAAAGAAGGGAAAGGTATATCTGGGATGCAACATTGAAAATGCTTCGTACACTCCCACGAACTGTGCAGAGCGGACTGCATTTTTTAAGGCTGTTTCAGAAGGGGAGAGAGAATTTGCGGCAATCGCTATTGTAGGAGGAGCCAGCGATACGGAGGCAAAAGAAACCTGTGCGCCCTGCGGCGTATGCCGTCAGATAATGCGGGAATTTTGCGACCCGCAGGAATTTCGGATACTTCTGGAGGACGGAAAGGGCGGAGTTTTGAACTTTAAGCTGGAGGAATTACTTCCACTGGGATTTGGACCGGAGAATCTGGCCCGCTAAAAGGAGGAAAAGCAGATGCAGAATTATTCAGGAGAAGTTGGATTACAGTATCATTTACAGATTCGTAAAGGCGATGTAGGCCGTTATGTGATTTTGCCGGGAGATCCGAAACGCTGTGCGAAAATCGCAAAATTTTTTGATGATCCGGTTTTGGTGGCTGACAGCAGAGAATATGTAACCTATACTGGATATCTTGATGGAGAGAAGGTAAGTGTAACATCTACCGGAATAGGCGGACCATCCGCATCCATTGCAATGGAAGAACTGGCGCTTTGCGGTGCAGATACTTTTATCCGTGTAGGAACCTGCGGTGGAATGGAAATGAATGTAAAAGGTGGAGACATTGTAGTTGCCACAGGAGCTATCCGTATGGAGGGAACCAGTAAAGAGTATGCTCCTATTGAGTTTCCGGCAGTGGCAGATCTGGAGGTTACCAATGCCCTTGTAGCTGCTGCGAAAGAGTGCGGCTATACTTATCATGCAGGTGTTGTACAGTGTAAGGATGCTTTCTACGGACAGCATGAGCCGGAAAGAATGCCTGTAAGTTATGAGCTTTTAAATAAATGGGAAGCATGGAAACGCCTCGGATGCAAGGCTTCCGAGATGGAATCTGCTGCTCTGTTTATTGTGGCTAGTCATTTAAGAGTACGCTGCGGTTCTGATTTCCTCGTAGTGGGAAATCAGGAGAGAAATGCGGCAGGGCTTGATAATCCGATTGTTCACGACACAGAATCAGCAATCAAGGTTGCGGTTGAAGCTATTCGTAAGCTTATCAAAGCAGATAAAGAGAAATGAGAGATTCAACTAAGAAAGGGAGTGTTCCGTTGAAAAAATTTAAACGTATTTTCACAATTGTAGTAGATTCCATGGGAATCGGCGCTCTTCCCGATGCTGCGGATTACGGAGATGCAGGAACTGATACTCTTGGACATATTGCACAGAGAACAGAGAATTTCCAGATTCCGAATTTTCAGAAGCTGGGAATTGCAAACCTTCATACGCTGGAGGGAGTAGCACCGGTTGAAAATCCTCAGGGATATTATATGGAAATGTCTGAGGCCAGTGTGGGCAAAGATACGATGACCGGTCACTGGGAAATGATGGGACTTCACATTACAACGCCATTTAAAACTTTCACAGAGAACGGTTTTCCCAAAGAGCTTCTTGACGAGTTATCTGCAAGGACAGGACGTGTTATTATTGGAAATAAAAGTGCCAGTGGTACGGAAATTCTGGATGAACTGGCAGAGGAAGAAATTGCAACCGGTCATATGATTGTTTATACGTCTGCAGATTCAGTTCTTCAGATATGCGGAAATGAGGAAACATTTGGACTGGATGAGCTTTACCGTTGCTGTGAAATTGCAAGAGAGCTGACGATGAAAGATGAATGGAAGGTTGGAAGAGTTATTGCCAGACCTTATGTGGGAAAAAAGAAAGGTGAATTTAAGCGAACATCCAACCGCCATGATTATGCTCTTAAACCATATGGAAGAACAGTACTGGATGTACTGAAGGAAGCTGGTTTTGATGTGATTTCCGTTGGCAAAATCTTTGATATTTTTGACGGGGAGGGACTGACAGAATCCAATAAGTCAAAAAGCTCCGTACATGGAATGGAACAGACCATTGAAATTGCAAATAGAGATTTTGAGGGCTTATGCTTTACCAATCTTGTTGACTTTGACGCGCTGTGGGGACATCGCCGTAATGTAGAGGGATATGCACAGGAACTGGAGAAGTTTGACAAAAATCTCGGAGAACTTCTGAAGACACTTCGGGAAGATGATTTGCTGATCATTACCGCAGACCACGGAAATGATCCGACGCATACAGGGACGGATCACACCAGAGAAAAGGTTCCTTTCATAGCTTATTCCCCATCTCTGACAGGATGCGGAAAGTTGGAAAATACAGATACGTTCGCTGTAATCGGAGCAACAATTGCAGACAACTTTGGTGTGAAAATGCCGGATGGAACAATCGGATATTCTGTTCTGGATAAATTGATATAAGTAACGAAACCTTGTAATATATGCGAGAGAAGAGAGGATTATTATGGATAAAAAAGAGATTTTAAGTAAAGTAGACCACACTTTATTAACACAGACAGCAACCTGGGAAGAGATTCGTCAGATTCTGGACGACGGTATGAAATACGGAGCAGCATCTGCTTGCATTCCGGCTTCCTATGTGAAACAGTGCGTGGAATATGTAGACGGGAAGCTTCCCATCTGTACAGTAATCGGTTTTCCAAATGGCTACAGCACAACTGCCACAAAGGTTTTTGAGACGAAAGACGCCATTGCAAACGGAGCAGAAGAAATTGATATGGTAATCAATATCGGTCTGTTAAAAGACAAAAAATATGATGAACTGGAAGAAGAAATCCGCAGCATCCATGAAGCATGTAACGGAAAAATCCTTAAGGTTATCATTGAAACCTGTCTTCTTACAGAGGAAGAAAAGATTAAAATGTGCGAAATCGTAACAAAAGCCGGAGCAGAGTATATTAAAACTTCCACAGGCTTCTCCAAATCAGGTGCGACTTTTGCAGATGTAGAGCTTATGCGTAAGCATGTAGGTCCTGAGGTTAAAGTAAAAGCAGCAGGCGGAATTTCCTCCCTTGAGGATGCAGAAGAGTTTATCCGTCTGGGTGCAGATCGTCTGGGAACCAGTCGTATAGTTAAAATCATTAAGAATACAGACGATGGTACAGGATATTAATGTGAGACTTTAAAAATATTTTTCTTGAATTTTTCAGACCCGGAACGTAAAATAGCACTGACCGGGTCTGTTGTTATGTAAAAATAAAACAAAAATCACAATTAATCCGGCAGAAAGATGAGGCATAAGTTATTGAACAAAGACAGTAGAGAATATCTTTTTGACAACTATAAAGTATTATTGATTTTATTGGTAGTGATTGGACATTTCATTGATCCCTGCTGCGAGCAGAATCCCTATTTATATGAGTTGAAATGGGCAATTTCGGCATTTCATATGCCGGCGTTTATCTTTATATCGGGATATTTTTCCAAGCAGATTCCATCCATAAAGAAGCTGGTGAAAAGTCTGGTTATCCCGTATTTTACCTATGAACTCATATACTATTTTCTGTATACACTGGTTCTTGATAAAAGCACAGGCCTTTATTTTGCAAGACCGAAATTTACCCTGTGGTATCTGATGGCGCTTTTTGTATGGCGTATTGCGGCGCCTCTGGTTCAGAAAATTCCCCATCATCTGGCATGGTCCGTTGCTGCCGGGCTTCTGATTGGATATACGCAGTTTGGTAACTTTCTTTCTATCCCGCGTATTGTATTTTTCTTCCCGTTTTTCCTTGCAGGGCTCGATTTCGACAGCAGAAAACTGGAAAAATACAGAACCAGAGCAGGTCATCTTGGCGCTCTTGCCCTTCTTGGCGGACTGACGCTTTTTCTCTTTGCAGATAAGGTACACAGGACTTTGAGCTGGTATATATTCTATGGACGTTATTCTTATGCGGATATGGAACAGGGGAATCTGGAAGGTGCAGTGATTCGTCTTCTTTGTTACGGGATTTCGTTCCTTCTGGTATATGCGTTCATGCTTGTACTTCCGACACAGAAACGCCCGTATTCCTATCTGGGACAGAGAACGATGGCAATTTATATTTTTCACGGACTTGTGTACAGCTGTTTTAAATATGGTTCTACAGTGCTTTATTCCGTGGAGACTAATGGGGAGAGTCTTGCCCTGATTGCATTTTGCGTTGCCCTTGTCTGGGTGCTTTCGCGAAAGCCTTTTGTGAATTTCACAAATAAAGTGGCAAATCTTATCTGATTTTTATGCTTTTTTCATAATTGGAAAACTTGCTATCTACAGGGGGGAGTGATAAAATTGTCCCATAAGAAAAGCAGGTGAGGATGATATGACAGTTCAGCGAAAACTCTTAACACATCAAATCTCAAATGGAAACGCAGAATTTCCGGTTGAAATCAAACGCTCCGGAAGGAAAACACTGGGGCTTGAGGTGAAGTCCGACGGAACAGTGATTGCCCGTGTTCCCCTAAAGCTTACAGACGGAGAAATCATAGAATTTCTGGAGAAACACAGTGACTGGATTGCGCGGAAGGTTTTTCAGGTTCAGGAGAGAAAAGAAAAAGGGGAGGCAGCGCACATTGCTCCGGTGAATGCTCTTACGCCGGAAGAAATAGAGAAAATAAAAGAAAAATTTTTCCGGAAAGTGCTTCTATACAGCGAAAGAATGGGAGTTACCTTCGGGAAAATTACGATTCGGAATCAAAAAACACGCTGGGGAAGCTGTTCTTCCAAAGGAAATCTGAATTTCAATTATCAGTTGTACTATCTGCCGGAAGAACTGCTTGATTATGTGGTAGTACATGAACTTGCCCACAGGCGGTATATGAATCACTCTGCGGAATTCTGGAAAGAAGTAGAAACCTATTTTCCGGATTATCTCCAATGCAGGAAACGACTGAAACAAATTTCTATAGAGAATGACTGAGAAATGACAAAGGATGAGGTGATCATACAGAATGAAATTTAGTAAGATAATAAAGAAGGTGCTGCTTGTGCTTGCCCTATTTTTGACTTATGTGCTGATAGGGATATTTATCTCTTACGCGCGACATCCGAAGATAACGGAGGAGACGAAAAAGAACGCAGATATAGATCGGTTTTATGAACCGGCAAAAAGTCCTGAGAGAGCTGTTGTAGTTGAGAAAAACGGAGACGCACTTTTACAGAGAATCCGTCTGATTAAAAATGCAGAAAAAGAGATTGTTTTGTCTACCTTTGCCTTCCATTCCGATAACAGTGGAAAAATTGTGATAGGCGCTCTGAGGGAAGCAGCAGACAGAGGCGTAAAGGTGAAGGTATTGACAGATGGATTCGAAAGCTGGGTTGCTATGGAATTTAATCCTTATTTTCATGCGCTGTCCTCTCACAAAAATATAGAGGTGAAGCTCTATAACCGCGCCAATCCGCTGAAGCCCTGGACGCTGATGGGGCGTATGCATGACAAATATCTTGTTGCAGACAGGAAGACTTACATGCTCGGGGGCAGAAACACCTATGATTATTTTCTGGGAGATTTTCCGGGGCATAAGAATTACGACAGAGATGTGTTTGTCCATTGTGAAAATCCGACATCCGAAAGCTCGGTAGAAGAGCTGTTACGCTATTTCGAAAGAGTATGGGAGCTTAATATATGCAGTGACTTCCATGAGAAGGAGAAGCTGGCAGAGAAAAAATCGGTTCAGGAAGCAGCACAGGAGGCAGATAAATGCTATAAGGCTTATTTCGCAGAAAATGAGGCGGGAATCTGTGACCGGGATTATACAAAGAATACCTTTGAAACGGAGAAAATTGCCCTGATTTCCAATCCAATCCATACAGGTGCGAAAGAACCGACTGCCTGGTATGAAATGGGAGAAGTAATGAAAAGAGCCTCCGAAAGGGTAAAAATCCATACGCCTTACATAATCTGCAACGATGCGATGTACAATACCTGGAAGGAAATCGCAGAGGCAGTGCCGGATTTCGCTGTTATGACCAACTCTGTGACAAATAACGGAAATGCTTTCGGCGCTTCTGATTACGAGAAACATAAAAAAGAAATTCTGGATACAGGAATTGACATCTGGGAATATGAAGGCGGTATTTCCTACCACGGCAAAAGTGTTCTGGTAGACGACGATATTTCCATGGTCGGTTCTTTTAATATGGATATGCGAAGCGCGTATCTCGACACAGAGCTGATGCTTGTTATCCGCAGCAAAGAAATAAACCGTCAGTTAGAGACGAATCTGGAAGAATACGAAAAGGATTCCAGACAGGCATTAACAAACGGAGAATATAACAATCCTCACAATGTTGAGCCTGTTCCTATGGGAAAAACAATGAAAAGAAGAATCTTTTTGATTGGAAAACTGCTGAACTGGGCAAGATTCCTTTTCTGATGAGAGGAGAAACTTAACATGTCAGTGATTTATTATAACGGAACCATTCTTACAATGGATGAAACATATCCTCAGGCAGAGGCTTTATTTGTGAAAAACGGGGAAATCGTAAAGCGCGGGACAAAGGAGGAAATCTTTGCCCTGAAAGAAGAAGGAACTGTTTTGCACGATTTGGGTGGAAAAACCATGCTTCCCGGATTTATTGACGGACACAGCCATTTCGCGGGACTGGCAAATTCCCTGTCCCAGTGCGATTTGTCAGGAGCAAAAGATTTCGGAGACATTGTACGTCTGATGCAGACGTTTATCAAAGAAAATGAGATACCGAAAGGAGCATGGGTATCGGGGACAAATTACGACCATAATTTTCTTGCCGAAAAAGAACATCCGGATAAAAAGGTGCTGGATGAAATCTCCACGGAGCATCCAATTGTGGTAATCCACGCTTCTTCCCACATGGGAGTGGCAAATTCTGCGGCACTTCATGTGCAGAACCTTACAAAAGAGACGAAGGACCCTGAGGGTGGACGTTATGGCAGAACAGAGACAGGGGAACTCAACGGATACATGGAAGAAAACGCCTTTGTGCAGTTTAGAAATGCAATGCCGATGCCGGATATTGAGACATTGATGAAACTCTTTAAGCGGGCGCAGGGGATTTATGCAGGCTATGGAATCACGACAGTTCAGGAAGGAATGGTGACGGCGCCTCTTATGGGGCTTTTGCAGTATGCGCAGAAGAATCATGTTTTATATCTTGATCTGGCAGCGTATCTTGATCTGGAAAACTGCGGTGAGATTTCAGAGGAGCAGGAAGAATACCTGAATCAGTATAAAGACCATCTGAAAATTGGCGGATTTAAAATTTTTCTCGATGGTTCCCCTCAGGGAAGAACTGCGTGGATGAAGGAGCCTTATGAAGGAGCGGAGGACGGTTATCGCGGGTATCCGATTAAGACAGACGAACAGCTTTACAGCCTGATTCTGAAGGCTCTTGAGAAGCATCAGCAGCTCCTTGCCCACTGTAATGGGGATGCGGCAGCAGAACAGTATATTACACAGTTCGAAAAGGTAAAAAAAGACCATCCGGAGCTTGATACCTGCCGTCCGGTGATGATTCATGCCCAGCTTGTACAGAAAGAACAACTGGAGCGGATGAAAGCAATTTCCATGATGCCGAGCTTTTTTGTCGCCCACACGTATTACTGGGGAGATATTCATATTCAGAATTTTGGAATGAAGAGAGCCGATAAAATTTCTCCTGCAGGAAGCGCACAGCGCCTTGGACTTCCGTTTACCTTCCATCAGGACAGCCCTGTGCTGATGCCGGATGTGCTTAAAACAATCTGGTGCGCGGCGAAACGTGTGACAAAGACAGGAGCAGCGCTTGATCCGCAGGAATGTATTTCCGTTTATGATGGGCTGAAAGCGGTAACAGTCAATGCAGCTTATCAGTATGGAGAAGAAAAGACAAAAGGAACGATTGAGGAAGGCAAGCTTGCAGACCTTGTAATCCTGGAGAAAAATCCTCTGAAAGTTCCGCTTGAGGAAGTGCAGGACATTAAAGTGATGGAAACCATAAAAGAGGGTAAAACCGTTTACCAGTACAGAGAGAACCTTGACAAATAAGACTATTTTGGTTATACTTTAAACAAGTTAGCATAAGCTAATCTGATGTAAAAGAAAACACCAAAAGAGACGAGGTGGTAAAGTGTTAGCTACAATTATCATTGTAATGCTGATTGCAGCCGCTGCAATTGCAGTTATTGTAAATCAGGTCAGAAAGATTAAGAGAGGAGAACACGGATGCTGCGGAGACTGCGGCAGTTGTAATGGAAAGTGTTCTTCCGGATTCTGAATAAAAAATAAATAGAAGGAGATTACAGGATGGGATTTTCGTTAGATGTAAGCGTACCGGTACTTACGGTATTTCTGCAGGGACTGATAAGCTTTTTCTCGCCCTGCGTTCTTCCCCTTCTGCCGCTGTATATCGGCTATCTTTCCGGCGGTACCGGAAAATGGGAGGACGGAAAGTTTTATTATAAAAAAAGCAAGGTTATGATCAATACCCTGTTTTTTGTAATTGGAATCAGCTTTGCATTCGTGCTTCTCGGTTTGGGAGTTTCCGCAGTGGGAAGCTTTCTGAATTCAAATCAGGAGCTGTTTGCAAAAATCGGTGGCGTACTGGTTGTATTATTTGGTCTTTATCAGCTTGGGATTTTCGGAAGCTCGGATTTTCTGGGAAAAGAGAGAAGACTTCCGTTCCGTCTTGACAAGCTGGCAATGTCACCTTTTGCAGCCCTTCTTATGGGATTTACGTTCAGCTTTGCATGGACGCCCTGTGTGGGACCTGCGCTGACAAGTGTGCTTCTTATGGCTGCGTCCACAGGAACAAGGGCTGCGGGAATGGGACTTATCGGTGTTTATACCATTGGTTTTGTACTGCCGTTCCTTGCAGTGGGAATTTTTGCCACAAGCCTTCTGGGACTTTTCAGAAAGCATATGAAAGTGGTACAGTATACGGTTAAAATCGGTGGAATTCTTATGATTATCATGGGAATCCTGATGTTTACCGGAAAGATGAATGCAGTGACGAGCTATCTGTCCAATATATCCTCAAGTCAGGAGAATACGGAAAATGTTTCCGGTACAGAGGAAGAGTCCGGTTCTCCGGAAGAAACCTCTGAAACAGAGGACAGTAAGGTGATTCCTGCTCTTGATTTTACCTTAAAGGACCAGTTCGGAAACACACATACACTGGCAGATTATAAAGGCAAGACAATATTCCTCAATTTTTGGGCAACTTGGTGCGGACCTTGCAAGGCAGAGCTTCCGGATATCCAGAAATTATATGAGAAGTATTCCGAAGAGACAGAGGAAGAGGTAGTTGTCCTCGGTGTGGCAGGTCCGAAAATGGGAAATGAGAAAACAGAAGAAGAAATTATTGAATTTCTGGAAGAAAATGAACTCACCTATCCGGTTCTCATGGATACAGACTGGACTTTGTTTCAGGGATATGGAATCTCATCTTTCCCTACAACCTTTATGATTGACAAAGAAGGGAATGTATTCGGTTATGTACCCGGTCAGCTAAGTTATGACATTATGGAAGATATCATCCGACAGACAAAGGAAGGCAGATAGAATAAAAAGCGTCCGGTCGGGGGATACTTCTCTTAATCAGATGAAAGAGGAGTGTGGCAGAATGATTGAACCGGATACAATAAAGCTTTTGCGTGAGTGTGACGCAGGAATCAGAATGGGAATCGACTCGATTGAGGAGGTTCTGGATGATGTAAAAAATGAGACGTTTCGGAAATGTCTTTCGGATTGCAGGGAAGAGCATGAGAATCTGAAATCTGAAATACAGCAGCTTCTGAATCAGTATCAGGATGAGGGAAAAGAGCCCGGAACAATGGCAAAAGGCATGTCATGGATGAAAACCAATATGAAACTTGCTATGGATCACAGAGATGAAACAGTTGCCGATCTGATGACAGACGGTTGCAATATGGGAGTGAAATCTCTGTATAAATATCTGAATCAGTACAAGGCTGCATCTGAACAGGCGAAAAATATTACAAAACGCCTGATCAATCTGGAAGAAAAACTGACAGCGGATATCCGTCCGTTTCTTTAGCAGCTCTTTTGATATACGCAGCCCCCTCGGCCGCCTGTCTTTGCAGATAGGCGGCTATTTACAAATTACATAAGATGCCGCGTAATCAGTTACGACTACGATAAGCTTTCAATTTCAAAAAAGCGAGGTGTTAATGTGCAGGAAACCGAACAGACTGTAAGGAATGAAAACGATTTACAGATGATAAAAGAACTCCGCCTGATACATGATTTTAACTGCAAAAATGCAAAAGACATTGTGAATCTGCTGCTTGCAGAAGAAGTCCGGGAATTGTCGGAGAAACAAACCGCATAAGAGGAATATTTTCCTCATCTAAAAGAGAGGAATAGGACGTTTTATTTCTCCAATATAATGGTTTAACCCCAAAATATCCTGTGCTATACTTTGACTATAAAAAATTACATGAATTTTTTCAGGAAAGGATGACAGTATGAGGATTATAAATTTACAGAATGAAAACAGAAAGTTTATCAAGAGCGTTGACAATTTTCATGTTCTGGAATATACGCAGGACGCCAGCGTTTCTCCGATGAATGCAGTAAACGAATATTTTATGAGCAGGATGAATGTGAGAAGAAGACAGGTGGTTATAGAGGTAAATAAGAATCACTCTGCCATTATTCAGGCTGGCTCCATGCAGTGGATGGCAGGTCATGTGCAGGCAACTACCGGAGTAAAAGGAATCGGTGACTTTTTCGGCAAGGCGATTAAAGGTGCAATGACGAAGGAGTCTGTAGTAAAACCGGAGTATATGGGAGAAGGATATCTGGTTCTGGAACCTACATATAAATATATTATTCTGGAAGATATGGCGAAGTGGGGACCTGCGGGAATGACTATGGAGGATGGGTTGTTTCTTGCCTGCGATTCTTCTGTGAGAAGTAAGGTTGTTGCAAGGAAATCCATTTCCTCTGTAGCGCTGGGAGGCGAGGGACTTTTCAATCTCAGCCTTTCCGGAAGCGGAGTCGTAGCTATGGAGTGTAATGTTCCGGAAGATGAGCTTATCGAAATCGAACTGGAAAATGACGAGCTTAAAATTGACGGAAACCTTGCCGTCTGTTGGTCCTCAAATCTTGATTTCACTGTAGAACGTACTACAAAAACACTGGTAGGTTCCGCAGTCAGCGGAGAAGGACTCGTCAATGTATACCGCGGAACAGGAAGAGTGCTGATGAGCCCGGTTGCTCCTACCAATTCACTTTACGAATCAACCAACACCATAAATGCAAAAGCTGCGGCGAAAGACAGCAATACGTTTGGTCAGTAAAAGAAAGGTTGATGAAAAAGGAGCGTTGCTTGCGAAAACAGAGGGATTTTGATACAATAATATCAATTTCTGAAAGAAAAAATAAAGTAAATATTTATCGGAGGAAAAAATGATTTTAGAACGTATCACAAACGCAGACCATCCAATGTATGAGAAAGCGCGGGAACTGTACAGAGTCAGCTTTCCTTATCACGAAAGGAGAGAGGAGGCTTCTCAGGAAAGGATTTTAAAGGACGATACTTATCATTTCAGTCTGGTTTATGACGAAGATAGTTTTGTAGGAATTGTCCTGTACTGGGAGGTAGAAGAGTACATCTATATAGAGCACATCTGTATTCGCCCGGAGATGAGGAATCATCAATATGGAAGGAAGACGCTGGAACTGATTAAAGAAAAGAACAAGACTGTGATTCTGGAAATTGACCCGCCGGAGGATGAGATTTCCATACGAAGAAAAGGCTTTTATGAAAGAGCAGGCTTTGTGGAGAATCCCTACGAGTATTACCAGCTTCCATACCACAGAGAAGATAAAGAGTGTCCTTTGCTCATTATGACATATCCGGAGGTTATCAGCAGAGAGTTATATGATGATTTTCTTGATAATCTGAAAAACAGATTTATGTACCGTACATTTGAATAACAGAAGAAAGAGATATCCCCGCCATTGACTGATACTCAGCCGGTGACGGGGATGTTATTTTGCCAAAATTAACGAAGCAGCGAAACGCCGATTCCGATGCAGCCGGGACCAACATGGCTGGCAATGCTGCAGGGCAGAGGAGAATAATTCACATAAGTGTCAGGAAATGCTTCCTGTACAGTAGTTCTCCAGTGTTCAATTTCCTCCGGAGTGCGAAGAGTTCCGGCAGTATCCACCTGAAGCCTGTCCTGCGGAATGTCTGCAAAGCGGGAAGAAATATCCTCACGGATGGCGTCGATCATTTTTTTCTCACATTTTTTCATTCCTCTTACCTTGGCATAGGCATCAATCTGATGTCCCTGAAGAGAAAGAATCGGTTTGATGTTTAAAAGAGTACCGAGAACAGCTGCAGAAGAGCTTAAGCGTCCTCCTTTTTGCAGATATTTCAGGGATTCTACAGTAAGATAAATGCTGGAAGAAAAGGCGGTCTCCTCCAGATAATCTTTGATTTCCTGAGCAGAACATCCTGTGTCCGCCATTTTTTTTGCTTCCAGAACAGAAATTCTCTGTGTGGCAGAAATTCTGTGATTATCAGCTACATAAACCTTTGAATCATATTCCTCTGCAAGCATGGTTGCGCTCTGGCAGCTTCCGCTGAGGCCGCTTGTCATGGGGATATGGATGATTTCATCATAGCCCTGCGCCAGAATGGAATCCCAGAGGTCCATAATGCTTCCAGGTGAAGGCTGGGAGGTTGAAATCCGGCAGTCATTTTCAAGGGCTTCATATAATTGGTCTGCCTGAAGGTCGATTCCCTCCAGAAAACATTTATCATCAATATCAATGGGCATGGGGAGAAGAAAGATTCCTTCTTTTTTTGCCTCATCCTGTGTAATTCCGCTGTTTGTATCCGTCATAATTGCAATTTTCATAAATTAAATCCTTTCTCTGCTGACTTCCGCCTGTAATCTGATTGACAGAGATTGTCAAATTTCTGTATAATAGCAAGGAACAAGTGTATCAGTTTCCGGGGAATATTGCAAGAAGTTGATATGATACAAAAAAACTGATTTTATATCAGATAGAGAGATGAAGAAAGGACGTTCCGAATGGATAAACGCAGGACAGAAAATTTGCGCGTCAAAAAAAACATTACAGCAGCTCTTCTGAATCTGCTGGAGGAAAAGAGCATTTCTGAAATTTCCGTTTCTGAAATCATTCGAAAAGCAGGGGTGGCGCGCGCTTCCTTTTACAGAAACTATGCAACGAAAGAGAACGTGATCATTACCCTGATTGCGGATATTCTGGAGCAGTATCGGGAAACTCTTACAGACTGCGGGGAGGATTATTATACCTATGAGAATATACACAGAGGTTTTGAGTTTTTCAGCAGGTATGGGAAACAGGCGATAGATCTTCACCGCTTTGGATATGGCTCTACTATTCTGGGGATGCTGAATCAGTTCCATGAAGAGATTGCAGGTTCCATGCCCTGTAAATCAATTGAACGCTACAGGCTGTATATTTATATGGGAGCTTTTTATAATACGGCGATGGTGTGGCTTCAGGACGGAAAAAAAGAAAGCGTTGATGAAATAACCGATATTTTCTGCCGGATATGGAGAGAGAAAGCGTAAAAAGGGGGACTCTATGTTATATAGAGCCCCTCTTCAAATCAGATGCCGGAACAGTTGAGTTTAATTTTCCTGTTTGGATATTTGAGATTTTATTTCTTCAAGAACAAGTAAATTATAAGCATTAAAACTGACGCCATTTTTTTGGAATGATGGGTAAGCATTTTTTTCACTTGCATAAACGGCAGTAGTCAGTCTTGCATTTTTGGAAAATCCCGGCCATTTTTCTTTTTCCTCAAAATTTTCTTTAGGGATAATTGATTCAATGGGGGAATCGCCCCATAATTTTAAGTTATCAGATTCCTGATAATCATATTGTGGCAGTTGTTCATCGCTTAGGGCTTGGAACATACCATAAATTGTTATTTTATTTTCGGTATCGCCATAAGCTTCCTTCATTTTGTTTAAAACACTTTTCATATCTGCATTTTCAGGATAAACAATGTCTACTTGATAAAGTTTTTTTATACCGTTACCCTTTTTAAAATCGAGAAACTGTAAAATTATTTGTTCTGTCTTTTCCCCGAACATCTCGTATCCGTTCTCTATCTGAGCCACTGCTCCGGTGCTGTTTTCGTAAAATGAAGAGGCTGTTTCACGGGTTGCATTGAAAGCATCAAGAGTATCTTCTACGGTCATTCCCCATGTAATATCATTTATTTCAAGCCTGGAATTTTTTGATTTTCATAATGCATTCCCACCTTCCTTTAGATTATTTTGTTTAATAACAGTGTAATTAAAATACAGTATAATTGTAAGAAATATTAATAATAATGTTTGTTATAGGAGAAAAACTGTTATATTATACAAAAATAAGTCGGTGCATATGCATTTCGTCTGCTTTCTTATTTAAGGGTTTCTGTTCTCATTGCATTGAAACCAATGAGAACAGTCCATACGTAAGCGCAGGTTTTCGGAATCATAAGCATACCAATCATAGGGATGGTATCTGCCCAGAGAACAACCGGAATATAAAATCCGAAGCTCAGGACGATGGTCAGCCACATATACTTAAATTCTGTGTCACCGTGCTCCTTTGCACTTTTGTAAAAAAGAATAATAATCAAAAGACCGAGAAGCGCAAAAGGAATGTTTCTGTAAATTCCCCAGGAAAGCGGAGCTTTAGCGCTCAGCCAGTCATTCTGAGGAAAGAGACACAGAATCACGCGCAGGGCAGATAACAGGTAAACTGCATAAGTAACATTTTTCTGACCGTTGATTTTATAGCGGATTCTCCATACATAGTATAAAAGAATATAAAAAACAGTCATGGTAATGGAGGTGATAAGCTTACCTGTGCCAAGAGCCACGGTAAAGTTTTCAAGCCCCGTTGTGCAAAGAGCGAGCGCACGTGGAACAAGATGGAAGGCGTCTCCTGCGCCAAGAACAACCGCCATGATTCCAAAAAGTTTGTACTCCTGGTTCCCGTTACTCTTTTTGATCATTGTGATACCGATTGCAATTACAGAGAATAAATATACGGCATCAAAAAGTGTTTCTACAATAGCCTGCATAATAAAAATCCTTTCTTTGTTGTTATTTGTTGTATGACAGAGCATTCATAACCCACTCTGAACAATGTTCATTTTGCTTTGAAAAAAAATCCCGTTTTAGGGAAGGTTATCAAAAGGAAATACCGTAATTCGGCTTCTTCAAAATGAACTGTGTTCAGTATAAAGGAGAGGAGGGAAAATGTCAAGAAGAAAAACAGAAGGATTTCAGAATTTCTTGCTGTTTTTTTGCAGGTAATATATAATAAAAAGAAAAACAGAGGAGGATGTTATGGATACGGAACAGCTTATTCAGTATGCAATAGAAGAAAATTTTACAGATGCGAAAGTATTGGGAACAGATGAACTTGTATTTGACGATTCTTTCCGGCCGTATTGTGAAGAGAATTTGTGCGGACAGTACGGAGTAAATTATTCCTGTCCGCCTGTCTGCGGTACGCCGGAAGAAATGCGGGCGAAAATCCTCAGTCATAAAAAAGCGCTGCTTTTGCAGAGTACCTGGGAAATTTCTGATTATACAGACAAAGAAGCAATCAAAAAAGCGAAAAGCGCTCATAATGCTGCTGCTTTAAGGCTGACAAAAAAAGTCAGGAAAGAGGCTGGAGATGCGTTTATGATAGGCGCCAGCGGATGCGCGCTGTGCAGTCCCTGCGCACTTGCGAATAACGAGCCGTGCAGATTCCCGGAACTTCAATACTCCTGTATGTCGGCATATTGTATTTTTGTACGGAAGGTGACAGAAAAATGCAATATGGAATATGACTGCGGAGCAGGACTTCTGACATTTTTCGGAATGATTCTTTTTGACTGAAGCATAAAGCTTTGTAAAAGAAAAGCCGGTATTGTATTCTTCACGTGAATACAATACCGGTTTTTATCTGCTGATTTGCAAGTGGATTATACTTCAGAAAATTCGTCCTTGCCTACAGAGCAAAGAGGGCATTCGAAATCTTCCGGAACGTCTTCCCATTTAGTTCCCGGCTCGATTCCGCCTTCCGGATATCCGGCTTCCTCATCATATTCCCATCCACATACGTCACATACATATTTCATATTACATTACCTCCATATTTTTCTGATGTCCTTACTATTTTATCCTATTTGCAGCAGTTATGCAAGGTATAATGAAAGAACAGTTGATTTTGAGTACAAGGAAAGTATTTTTTTAATAAGCCGGAGGCTATATACTTTTTACATAATACGAGGTGATTGTCCGTAATGGAGAGAGCGGTCTGCATGTGCTTCACATAGGAACCATGACGGAGCTGCTTCTGAAGCGGCTTAGGGAGAAAACAAATGCCTATAATCTTGATTCTGCCAAAATATCCATGATCAGTAAGGCGGCGGCATTCCATGATATCGGAAAAATATCAATTTCAGAGGAGATATTAAATAAACCCGGTCGTCTGGCAAAAGAAGAATTCGAAGTTATTAAGACCCATTCTGCAGTAGGCGCAGATATGCTGGCAAATTTATCCTTACATAAAGAGGAACCCCTTGTTAAAATTGCATATGAAATCTGCCGCTGGCACCATGAACGGTATGACGGAAGCGGATATCCTGACGTTCTGGAGGGAGAAGAGCTTCCGATATCTGCACAGGTCGTATCGCTTGCCGACGCAGATGATGCGCTGATTAGCGAACGTGTTTATAAAAAAGCATCCATGACATCCCAAATTCAGTTTGAATATACAGCGGTTCCTTCAATGCTGACAGTATCTGACTGGGGCGCAGAAAGACTTGGACTGCCCCGTGTATTCGCGAACCCAGTAGATAATAAGGAATTCTGGGAAGCTCTATGAGTTTTAAAATGAACCCTTCGGTAACGACAGCTGCAGGAAAGAAAATCATAGACGGGTTTTGCGCTATTGCGGTTAATAATTATTGACAAATCCCATTCACAAGCGTATGATACCAGTATGACAGACAAAGGCGTCTTTCGTGTAAATATGCACGAAAGACGCCTTTTTTTGGTAAAACGGGAGATTTTTCTTCCGTTTTGTCAAAAATGTTATATTTTCAGATGTATGGAGGATTATAAAATGTGTGGAATTGTAGGTTATATCGGAAAAAGTCAGGCTGCCCCCATTCTTCTGGACGGACTGGCAAAGCTGGAATACAGAGGATATGATTCTGCAGGAATCGCAGTATATGACGGTCAGGAGATCAGGAAAGTAAAGTCCAGGGGAAGGCTAAAAATCTTAAATGAGCTGACTCACGGCGGAGAGACGCTTCCGGGAACTGTGGGGATTGGTCATACGAGATGGGCGACTCACGGTTCACCGTCGGATATAAACGCCCATCCCCATCACAATAAGGATGGAAGTATTGTGGTCGTTCATAACGGGATTATCGAAAATTATCTGAAGCTGAAGAAAAAGCTGGAAGGAAAAAATTATAAATTTGTTTCTGAGACAGATACAGAGGTTATCGCTCACCTTCTGGATGAGTATTATCAGGGCAATCCCCTTCAAGCAATCACAAAGGTCATGCACAGAATGGAAGGCTCCTATGCACTGGGAATTCTTTTCGGCGACCATCCGGATGAGCTTTACGCCGTTCGTAAAGACAGTCCCCTGATTGTCGGAAAAACAGAAGATGGCTGTATGATCGCATCAGATGTTCCGGCAATTCTGAGATATACGAGAGATGTGACCTTTGTGGAAAACGGAGAAATCATCCGGATGACAAAAGAGGGAATGGAATTTTTCAATGCAGATCAGGAGCCGGTGGAAAAAATCTCCGTACACATCGACTGGGATGTGAAGGCAGCGGAAAAGGGAGGATTTGAGCATTTCATGCTCAAGGAAATGTATGAGCAGCCCAGGGCTGTTGCAGATACATTTTCCCCGAGACTGAAGGAGGGGGGAATTGATATCGGTGAACTGGGAATGAGCACGGAGGAGCTTCTCAAGGTAAAGAAGCTGGTGATCGTTGCCTGCGGTTCCGCCTACCATGCGGGAGTGACTGCAAAATATATTTTTGAAGGGCTTGCGCGGATTCCCACAGAAACGGAGCTTGCCTCAGAATTCCGATACAGAAACCCAATTCTGGAGGAGGGAACGCTTGTGGCGGTTATCAGCCAGTCCGGTGAGACCGCTGATACCCTGGCAGCTCTCAGGGAAGCGAAGAGTAAAGGCGCCAGAGTTCTGGGAATCGTCAATGCGGTGGGAAGTTCCATTGCCAGGGAGGCGGACAGCGTGATGTATACCTGGGCAGGACCGGAGATCGCAGTGGCGACAACTAAGGCTTATTCTGCCCAACTTATTGCTATTTACCTTTTGGCAATGAAATTTGCCTTTGCAAAGGGCATTCTTACGGGAGAGGAGCTTGCAGGAATGCTTGGGGATTTGAAAAAGCTTCCCGTTCAGATAGAGATGCTTCTGAACAATAGGGAAAAAATCCAGCGGTTTGCCAACCGATACCTTGCTGCCAGAGACGTTTATTTCATAGGAAGGGGAATAGACTATGCTATTTCCATGGAGGGTTCTCTGAAGCTGAAGGAGATTTCCTATATCCATTCGGAGGCCTATGCGGCAGGAGAGCTGAAGCACGGAACAATTTCCCTGATCGAGGAGGGAACTCTCGTTGCTGCGGTTTCTACCCAGAAAGAACTGTACCGGAAGATGATCAGCAATATCACGGAGGTACGCACAAGAGGTGCTTTCGTTCTGCTTGTAACAAATGAGGATAACACAGAGGCGGAAAAAGCTGCCGATTATGTAATCTATTTGCCGGAAACAAATCCGTATTTCACCAATTCTCTGGCGATCATTCCCCTGCAGCTTCTGAGCTACTATGTAGCCGTGGGAAAAGGATGCGATGTGGATAAGCCGAGAAACCTTGCGAAATCCGTGACAGTAGAATAGAGGAGGAAAAAATATATGTGTTCGATAATGGGATATTGCGGTGAAGGAATAAAAAAAGAGGAGTTCAGAAAATACTTTGACAGGACGGTTTCCAGAGGACCTGACGATACGCGGATCACAGATACGGGAAAGGGGCTTTTGGGTTTTCACAGGCTTGCCATCATGGGACTGACATCCACCGGAATGCAGCCCTTCTGTCTGAACGGAAACAGCGTGGTATGCAACGGAGAGATTTACGGATTTGAAAAAATAAGGGAAGAGCTGAAAAAAGAATATAATTTTTACAGTGACTCCGACTGTGAGATTCTTCTTCCCCTGTACGAAAAATACGGGACCGATATGTTTACCGGACTGGATGCGGAGTTTGCCTGTATCATCTACGACGGCGCTGCCGGAGAGTATATAGCGGCGCGGGATCCCATCGGAATACGCCCCCTTTACTATGGATATGATGAAAAGGGTGTGATCGTATTTGCAAGCGAGGCTAAAAATCTTACGGGACTCTGCAGCAGGATCATGCCGTTCCCTCCGGGACATTATTATAAGGGCGGTAAATTTATCTGCTACTGCGATATTGCAAAGACGGAAAAAATCTGTGAAGACGATCTGGAAACCGTATGTGAGAAAATTCATGATAAGTTGGTTAAGGGAATAGAAAAGCGCCTTGTGGCAGATGCCAGAGTGGGATTCCTTCTCTCCGGCGGGCTGGATTCCTCTCTTGTATGTGCAGTTGCGGCAAAGAAAAGTGCACGGCCGATCAGAACCTTTGCCATAGGTATGAGCGAAGACGCCATTGACCTGAAATATGCCAGACAGGCAGCGGACTACATCGGAAGCGATCACATGGAGGTGATCATCACAAAGGAGGAGGTGCTTGACGCACTGCCTGAGGTCGTTCATCTTCTGGGAACCTATGATATAACCACGATCCGCGCCAGCATCGGAATGTATCTTGTTTGTAAGGCAATCCACGAGGAAACGGATATCCGTGTGCTTCTCACAGGCGAGATCTCAGATGAGCTTTTCGGCTACAAATATACAGATTTCGCACCTTCGGCAGAGGCTTTTCAGAAAGAGGCGGAAAAAAGAATCCGAGAGCTTCATATGTACGATGTTCTCCGCGCAGACCGCTGTATCTCAGTCAACTCCTTAGAGGCGAGAGTACCATTTGGAGATCTTGATTTCGTGCGTTACGTCATGTCTGTTGATCCCCGGAAAAAGCTGAACACCTATCACAAGGGAAAATATCTTCTGCGCCATGCCTTTGAAAAGGGAGATTACCTTCCGGAGGAAATTCTGTGGAGAGAAAAAGCAGCCTTTTCCGATGCAGTGGGACACTCTATGGTAGACTATCTGAAGGAATATGCAAATACATATTACACGGACAGCGAGTACGGGGAAAAGCGCAGGAAATACACCCACGCAAAGCCTTTTACAAAGGAAGCCCTTCTGTACCGGGAGCTGTTTGAGAAATATTATCCGGGACAGAGTCAGATGGTTACAGACTTCTGGATGCCAAACAGGGAATGGGAGGGCTGTGATGTGGACGATCCTTCCGCCCGTGTCCTTGCAAACTATGGAGACAGCGGGAAATAATAAAGAGAGACACAAAGATACCCGTACCTGCCGGAAACGGCGGTTGCGGGTATCTTTGCGATTTAGAATGTATTTGAAACATCGATAGGATAGTGACTGTCAAAACAGGCTTTGCAAAGGGGCAGATTCCCTGCAAGAGAGGGGAGATCATCGATTTTCAAATAGCCAAGAGAATCTGCTCCAATGATCCGGCAGATTTCCTCCGCTGTGTGGGAGGCGGCAAGAAGCTGCTTGTTGGAGGGCACATCAGTCCCATAAAAACATGGATAGAGAAAAGGAGGGGAGCTGATGCGCACATGAACCTCTAGAGCTCCGGCCTGCTTTAAAAGGCGAATCAGATTGGCCATGGTGGTTCCCCGTACAATGGAATCATCCACCAGAACAATCCTTTTGTCCTTTACAGCGCCTTCCAGAACGCTTAATTTCAGCCGCACGCTGGATTCGCGTTCTTTTTGCGTAGGTTTTATGAATGTCCTTCCCACATAGCTGTTTTTATAAAATGCTATACTGAAAGGAATGCCGGACGCAGATGCGAAGCCTTGGGCCGCTGTGATACCGGAGTCAGGAACTCCGGTAACGAGGTCTGCCCGGGCCGGGTATGCCCTGGCGAGAGCGGCGCCTGCCTGAAGACGGGACGCGTGGACGGAAATACCGTCAATACGGCTGTCCAGTCTTGCAAAGTAAATATATTCGAAAATACAGTGAGCCTGCTTCTGATTGCAGAGCTCCTGATTGGAAGAAATCCCGTTTTTGGAAATGGTAACGATCTCACCCGGCAGAATGTCCCTGACGAACTGTGCACCGACTGCCGAGAGGGCGCAGCTTTCCGAGGCAAGAAGGTAGGAGGAACCCCGTCTTCCCAGACAGAGGGGCTTGAGGCCCTGAGGATCGCGCATACCGATAAGCTTTCTGGGACTGGTGATCACCAGGGCATAGGCGCCCTTAAGCTTCAGAGCTGTTTTCAGAACAGCCTCCTCCACGGTACGGCTTCGAACACGTTCCCTTGCAATGTGATGGGCAATAACCTCGGAATCTGTGGTTGTCTGGAAAATCGCCCCGTTAAGGGCAAGCTCCCTGCGCAGCTCCTCTGTATTGACAAGATTTCCATTATGTGCCAGGGAAAGGGTTCCCTTGACATAAGTCATTACAAGAGGCTGGGCATTGTTGATCGTGGCTGCTCCTGTAGTGGAATAACGCACATGCCCGATGCCGAGATTTCCCTTTAAAAGCCGGAGCCGGTCACTGGAAAAAACCTCGCTTACAAGTCCCATGCCTTTGTGTACGCATATATTTCCCAGGGAACCACAGGTATCGGAAACTGCGATTCCGCAGGATTCCTGGCCTCTGTGTTGGAGAGAGGAAAGACCGTAATAAATTGTGCCGGCCACATCTTCCCCCTGAGGGGCATAAATTCCGAATACCCCGCAGGCTTCCCTGATTCTTTCTTCAGGAGAAAGAAATTCCTGATTATCTGAATGATTACACATATTTTTGCCCCATTATACAGAAAATAAGAGTTTGTCAAAGGTCGGATAAGGAAGAAGAGAATCCGGGATTAGAACCTCAGCTTCATTGGCAGCACAGCGGAGCTCTTCCATTTTCGGAAGGATCCTTCTGTGGCAGAAATCTGCAGCGCTCTGCATATCCGCGAAGGTTTCAACCTCTGATATAAGAGCCAGAAGCTCCTGGGTCTTGCTGCTGACCGTATCATACGACAGGGTCAATTTTCTGATAAGAGCCTTTTCTCCGGAAACTTGAAGCTCCGGAAGGAGGGCAGTTTTGGTGGAGACATCTTTGGCAATCTGTCCTGCGTAAGCGCTGACTGCGCTGAGGAAATCCTTGGTGAGCATTTCTGCCATTGTGCGGGCCTCAATGCAGATTGTCTTATAATAGTTCTCCAGAAGAATCTCATAACGTGACAGAATCTCTTCCTTTGTGAAGATCCGGTGGTCTGTAAAGAGAGCGATGCTCTTTGGGGAAATAAAAGCGGGCAGACACTCCGGTGTAGAGGTAAGGTTCGGAAGACCTCGTTTTTGGGCTTCCTCTACCCACTGGGAGGAATAACCGTTTCCGTTAAAGATCACCCGTTTATGTTTACGAATCGCCCGTTTCAGAAGTTCATGGATAGCCTGTTCCATATCCTCCGGTCTGGTATCTTTAAGTTCATGATAAAACTGGTTCAACGACTCTGCCACAGCTGTGTTGAGAACAATATTCGGAGTTGCCACAGAGGCCGATGAGCCAAGCATACGGAACTCAAATTTATTGCCTGTGAAGGCGAAGGGGGAGGTACGGTTGCGGTCTGTATTATCTTTGACGAAATGAGGAAGGACATGAGCGCCTGTCTCAAGCTGGATTTTTTCCTGCTTGCCGAAATAGGTGTCGTTTTCAATAGAATCAAGTACCTGACTCAGTTCGTCTCCGAGAAAGATGGATACAATTGCAGGAGGCGCTTCGTTTCCGCCAAGGCGGTGGTCGTTTCCTGCGCTTGCAGCGGAGATGCGCATAAGCTCTGCGTAGTCATCCACTGCCTTGATAACAGCCATCAGAAATACGAGAAACTGAGTATTCTGGGCAGGAGTGCGGCCCGGATTCAGGAGATTTACCCCGTCATCGGTAATCAGGGACCAGTTGTTATGCTTGCCGCTTCCGTTGATTCCCTCGAAGGGCTTTTCATGAAGAAGACATACAAGTCCGTGTTTCCTGGCAACCTTTTTCATAATCTCCATGGTGAGCTGGTTATGGTCTACGGCAATGTTTGCAGTGTCAAAAACAGGAGCAAGCTCATGTTGGGCAGGAGCCACTTCATTGTGCTTGGTCTTGGCAGGGATGCCAAGCTTCCACAATTCCATATCCAGTTCGTGCATGTATGCGGAAACTCTTGGCTTTAAGGCGCCGAAGTAGTGATCCTCCATTTCCTGTCCTTTGGGGGCAGGAGCTCCGAACAGAGTTCTTCCGCAGAAAATAAGGTCTTTTCGTTTATTATATAAATTCTGATCTACAAGGAAATATTCCTGTTCCGGTCCGATTGTGGCGGAAACTCTCTGCACACCGGTATTTCCAAGGAGATGGAGCATGCGGACTGCCTCGTGATTCAGTGTTTCCATGGAACGCAGAAGAGGCGTTTTTTTGTCAAGAGCCTCTCCGCTGTAGGAGCAGAAGGCAGTGGGAATGTACAAGGTTTTATCCTTGATAAAAGCAGGAGAAGTTGGATCCCATGCTGTGTAGCCTCTTGCCTCAAAAGTGGCGCGAAGACCTCCGGATGGAAAAGAGGAGGCGTCAGGTTCGCCCTTTACCAGCTCTTTGCCGGAAAAATCCATAATAACCTCGCCGTCTCCGGAAGGGGAGATGAAGCTGTCATGTTTTTCAGCAGTAAAACCTGTCATAGGCTGAAACCAGTGTGTGAAATGGGTAGCTCCGTTTTCCACAGCCCATTCCTTCATGGCAACTGCAACGGAGTTGGCTACGTCCAGCTCCAGATGCGTACCGTTTTCGATGGTTTTTCTCAGTGCTTTGTACATATCCTTTGGAAGCTTATCGCGCATGACTCTGTCGTTGAAGGTCATGCTTCCATATAATTCGGGAATACCTTTACTCATAAATCTGTCTCCTTTCTTTGAACAGGAATCTAACAAATAAAAAAGCAAAGGCACCTATGGTATGCACCACAAGCGCCTTTGCTTATGTTCTGTAGTATACACGTTTTTTTTTGCCTGTCAATCCCTGAATTAAAAAAACTTCTGAAAAAAGTATTTGACAAATGAAAAAGATAGTCCCATAATAGGGTGCAATAAAAACAACTGACAAGGGAGTCAGGAACCCAGCAACGGGGTTTCTGACTCTTTTTTTGCTTAAAGGAGAATATATGAAAGCATTTCTGATATTGGAAGATGGAACTGTTTTTGAAGGAAGCAGTGCAGGTTCAAAAAAAGAAGTTGTCAGCGAGATAGTATTTAATACTTCCATGACAGGGTATCTGGAGGTTATGACAGATCCTTCCTATGCAGGACAGGCTGTTGTGATGACCTATCCTCTAATAGGAAATTACGGAATCACACCGGACATGGAATCCGGGAGAGCATGGACAGACGGTCTCATTGTCCGGGAGCTTTCCGCATTGCCAAGCAACTTCCGCTGTGAGGGTAAAATTCAGGATTTTCTGGAGAAACAGGGGGTGACTGCGATTACCGGAGTAGATACCAGGGCGCTTACAAGACATCTTAGAGACAGAGGAACCATGAACGGGATGATCACAACAGACAGCGGATACGATCTTGACAGGGTGATTAGCCGGCTCAGAGCCTATAAGGTAGGGGATGCAGTTTCCAGAGCCACCTGCAGGGAAGCTTATGTTCTGGAAAGTACTGCAGGAGAAATGCTATATCAGGTAGCGCTTCTTGATCTGGGAGCAAAGGATAATATTGCGAGATCTCTGAGGAAAAGAGGATGCAGAGTTACGGTATATCCTGCAGGTACAAAGGCAGAGGAGATTCTAGGGAATCATCCGGATGGAATTATGCTTTCCAACGGCCCCGGAGATCCGGCGGAATGTGTGGGACTTATGAAGGAAATCAAAAAGCTTTATGAAAGCGAGGTGCCGATTTTTGCCATCTGCCTTGGTCATCAGTTGATGGCGCTTGCAAACGGGGCGAAAACCTACAGGCTGAAATACGGTCACCGGGGCGGAAACCATCCTGTGCGGGACATGAAGACAGGCAGAGTATATATCTCTTCGCAGAATCACGGCTATGCTGTAGATGCCTCTACTCTCGGAGAGGATATTGCATCGGAGGCCTTTGTCAATGTCAACGACGGTACAAATGAGGGACTTTCCTATACGGGAAAAAATATTTTTACAGTGCAGTTTCATCCGGAAGCCTGCCCGGGTCCGCAGGATCTGGCGTTTTTGTTTGAACGTTTTCTGGATATGATGAAAGGAGAAAAGTGATGCCAAGAAATACGGAAATTAAAAAAGTATTAGTCATCGGCTCCGGCCCCATTGTTATCGGACAGGCAGCAGAATTTGATTATGCGGGAACTCAGGCATGCCGTTCCCTGAAAGAAGAGGGAATTGAGGTGGTGCTCCTTAATTCAAATCCTGCAACGATCATGACAGACAGAGATATCGCTGATCACGTATATATAGAACCCCTTACCACAGAAGTGGTGGAAGCTCTCATTGAAAAGGAACAGCCGGACAGCCTGCTTCCCACGCTGGGAGGTCAGGCAGCGCTGAACCTTGCCATGGAGCTGGAGGAAAGAGGATATCTGAAAGAGCATGGAGTCCGTCTAATCGGTACTACGGCTCAGACGATCAAAAAGGCGGAAGACCGCCTGGAATTTAAGGAAACCATGGAAAAAATCGGGGAACCCTGCGCAGCCTCCCTTGTGGTAGAAAACGTGGAGGACGGTATATGCTTTGCCGAAAAAATAGGCTATCCCGTTGTCCTTCGTCCCGCCTACACCCTTGGGGGAAGCGGCGGGGGAATTGCAGAGAACAGACAGCAGCTTACGGAAATCCTGGAAAACGGTCTCCGTCTTTCCAGGGTGGGGCAGGTTCTTGTGGAACGCTGTATTGCAGGATGGAAAGAAATCGAATATGAGGTGATGCGGGATCAGGCAGGCAACTGTATCACAGTCTGCAACATGGAGAACATCGACCCTGTAGGAGTACACACAGGAGACAGCATTGTAACAGCTCCCTCCCAGACGCTGGGAGATAAAGAATATCAGATGCTCAGAAGCTCCGCCCTGAAAATCATCGGGGAGCTTGCCATTACAGGAGGATGTAACGTCCAGTATGCGCTGAATCCAGATACCTTTGAATATTGTGTTATTGAAGTAAATCCCCGTGTCAGCCGTTCTTCGGCGCTGGCATCCAAGGCAACCGGTTATCCCATTGCAAGAGTTGCTGCTAAGATTGCCCTGGGCTATACTCTTGACGAAATAAAAAACGCGGTGACGGGAAAGACCTGCGCCTGTTTCGAACCCATGCTTGATTATTGTGTGGTAAAAATACCAAGACTTCCTTTTGACAAATTTCTGAGCGCAAAGCATACGCTGACAACACAGATGAAGGCTACGGGAGAGGTCATGAGCATCTGCAGCAATTTCGAGGGTGCGCTGATGAAGGCGCTTCGTTCTCTGGAGCAGCATGTGGACAGTCTGAAATCCTACGATTATTCGACTCTGTCCGACGAGGAGCTCAGAAAGGAACTGAAAAAAGTGGATGACCGCAGGATTTTCAGGATTGCAGAGGCAGTAAGAAGAAAAATCCCCTTTGAAGAAATCCATGCAGTTACGAAAATCGATCTGTGGTTTATTCATAAAATTGCAAATATTACAAATATGGAGGCCCGTCTTGAAAAGGGGAGTCTGGATCAGGAAACCCTCAGAGAAGCCAAACGAATGGAATTTCCGGATGTCTTGATTGCGAAGCTTTCCAAAACAGAGGAAAGCAGGATCAGGGAGCTGAGAAAAGCTTACCAGATCGAGGCTGCCTATAAGATGGTTGATACCTGCGCTGCAGAATTTGCCTCTGAGACACCGTATTATTATTCTGTCTATGACGGAAAGAACGAGGCAAAGGTGACAGCAGGCCGGAAAAAAGTTCTGGTTCTTGGTTCCGGTCCTATCCGGATTGGTCAGGGAATTGAATTTGACTTCTGTTCCGTTCACTGTACCTGGGCGTTTAAAGAACAGGGCTATGAGACGATTATCGTCAATAACAATCCGGAAACTGTCAGCACAGACTTTGACATTGCAGATAAGCTTTATTTTGAACCTCTTACTCCTGAGGATGTGGAAAATATCGTAAACTTCGAAAAACCGGACGGAGCTGTAGTGCAGTTTGGCGGACAGACAGCGATCAAGCTCACAGAGAGTCTGGAAAAAATGGGAGTACCGATCCTCGGAACCGCTCCTGAGGATGTGGACGCTGCGGAGGACAGAGAGCTTTTCGACAGGATACTGGAGGAGTGCGGGATTCCCCGTCCCAAGGGAGAAACCGTGTTTACTGCAGAGGAAGCAAAAAAGGTGGCAAACCGTCTTGGTTATCCTGTTCTTGTACGGCCTTCCTATGTATTGGGCGGCCAGGGAATGCAGATTGCCATCAATGATAAGGATGTGGATGAGTTTATGGGAATCATCAACAGGATTGCCCAGGATCATCCGATTCTTGTAGATAAATATTTAAACGGCAGGGAAATCGAGGTGGACGCAGTCTGTGACGGAGAGGAAATTCTAATCCCCGGAATCATGGAGCATATTGAGCGGGCGGGAATCCACTCAGGGGACAGCGTATCCATCTATCCAAGCCGGAATATTTCAGAGAAAACAAAGAAAACCATTGAGACCTATACCGGACGTCTGGCGAAAGCCCTTCATGTTGTGGGACTGATCAATATTCAGTTTATTGTCTGCGGGGAAGAGGTTTTTGTTATCGAGGTCAATCCTCGCTCCAGCAGAACGGTTCCGTATATCAGCAAGGTAACAGGAATCCCCATCGTTCCCCTTGCCGCAATGGTTATCACAGGGGAGAAAATCCGGGACCTGGGATACGAGCCTGGACTGCAGCCGGAGGCAGATTACTTTGCTGTCAAAATGCCCGTATTCTCCTTTGAAAAAATTCGCGGCGCAGATATCAGTCTGGGACCGGAAATGAAATCAACAGGAGAATGCCTTGGAATCTCCAGATCTTTTGACGAGGCTCTTTACAAAGCTTTTCTCGGCGCCGGGGTACGGCTTCCAAAGTATCACAACATGATTCTGTCCGTCCGCGACGAGGATAAGGAAGAGGCTGTGGAAATCGGAAGGAAATTTGCGGATATGGGATATACCATCTACGCTACAAGAGGAACGTCCAGAGCTCTGGCAAAAGCGGGAGTTCCGGTTCGTATGGCAAGAAAGCTTGAGGAAGAATCTCCGAATCTTCTCGATCTGATCCTCGGTCACAGAATCGATCTGGTCATCGATACACCCGGGCAGGGTGTGGAGCATTCCCGCGACGGTTTTGTAATCCGCAGAAATGCAATTGAGACAGGTGTGAATGTTCTGACTGCCATCGATACGGCCAAAGCGCTTGCTGCCAGTTTAGAGCATAGCGGGGAAAGAAAGCTTACCCTTGTTGACATAGCTGGGGAGGAATTTGAAAGGAGGGGAAAGGCATGGGAGTAAAGTATGTATTTGTCACCGGCGGCGTAGTTTCCGGACTGGGGAAGGGCATTACGGCCGCATCCCTGGGAAGACTTCTGAAAGCGAGAGGCTATCAGGTGACCATGCAGAAATTTGACCCTTATATCAATGTGGACCCGGGTACGATGAACCCCATCCAGCACGGGGAGGTGTTCGTGACAGACGACGGCACAGAGACGGATCTTGACCTTGGACATTACGAAAGATTTATTGACGAGTGTCTGGACAGAAATTCAAACGTGACAACAGGAAAAATTTACTGGTCTGTCCTTCAAAAGGAACGCAGGGGCGATTATGGCGGTGGAACTGTCCAGGTAATTCCCCATATCACCAACGAGATCAAAAGCCGCTTTTACCATGCGGAGGATGACGGAAAAACGAGGATTGCCATTATTGAGATAGGGGGAACAGCGGGAGACATTGAAAGCCAGCCTTTTCTGGAAGCAATCCGTCAGTTCCAGCATGAGGCAGGTCATGAAAATGCGATCCTTCTTCATGTAACCCTGATTCCCTATCTGAAGGCATCCGGGGAACTGAAGAGCAAGCCGACCCAGCAAAGTGTAAAGGAACTGCAGTCTATGGGGTTGCAGCCGGATATTCTGGTGTGCCGCAGCGAGTTGGAAATTCCGGAGGAATTAAAGAGTAAGATTGCATTGTTTTGCAACGTGCCCCAGAGTCATGTGCTCCAGAACCTGGATGTGGAATATCTGTATGAGGCGCCTCTTGCAATGGAAAAGGAACGTCTTGCCCAGGTAGTGTGCGAATCTCTTCGCATAGACTGTCCTATGCCGGAGCTTACAGACTGGGAAGATATGGTATACAGTCTCCGGCATCCTCAAAAAGAAGTAAAAATAGCAATTGTGGGAAAATATATTCAGCTTCACGACGCTTATCTCAGTGTTGCGGAAGCGCTCAAACATGGCGGGACTGCAGAGCAGGCAAGCGTAAAGCTCATCTGGGTGGACTCTGAAGAAATCGAGGAAAAGGGAGCGGAAGTCCTCCTAAAAGATGCAGACGGGATTCTGGTTCCCGGAGGTTTCGGAAACAGAGGAACAGAGGGGAAGATTCTGGCAATCCAGTACGCGCGGGAGCAGGATATCCCGTTTTTGGGAATCTGCCTTGGAATGCAGATGGCCATCGTTGAGTTTTCCCGTCATGTTCTTGGACTCAGAGACGCAAACAGCGCAGAGCTTGCTCCCAATACCTGTCATCCGGTCATAGATCTGATGCCTGAGCAGAACAAGGTAAAAAATATCGGGGGAACCTTAAGGCTGGGAGCCTATCCCTGCATTCTGAAAGAGGGAAGTCTTGCGATGAGCCTTTACGGAACAAAAGAAATCAGCGAACGTCACAGACACAGATATGAAGTCAATAATGCCTACCGCAATGTGCTGGAGGAAAATGGAATGGTTCTTTCCGGACTTTCTCCTGACGGAAAGATTGTTGAGATGGCGGAACTTCCGGGAAAACACTTTTTTATCGGAACACAGGGTCATCCGGAACTGAAATCAAGGCCGAACCGTGCCCATCCTTTATTCCGGGGACTGATAGCGGCAGCCATAGCCTGTAAAGAACGGGAGGATTCATAGATGAGAGAATACCAGGGATTATACAGAAAAGAATTTGAACATGAGAACTGCGGAATCGGGGCTGTTGTCAATTCCAGAGGCATAAAAAGCCGCCAGACTGTGGAAAATGCCCTGAAGATCGTAGAAAATCTGGAGCACAGAGCAGGAAAGGACGCAACCGGAGAAACAGGAGACGGTGTGGGGATTCTTCTTCAGATTTCCCACAGATTTTTCTCCCGGGTATGTCAGGAAGCCGGTATTGACCTTGGAGAGGAAAGAAGCTACGGAATTGCGCAGATGTTTTTTCCCCAGGACGATCTTCTGAGAAAACAGGCGAAAAAGATGTTTGAACTTATTGTCAAAAAAGAAGGAATGGAGATTCTGGGCTGCCGCAGAGTTCCTGTATGCCCGGAAATCCTGGGGGCAAAAGCCAGGGACTGTATGCCCTGTATCGAGCAGATTTTTATCAGAAAGCCGGAGAAAACTTCAAAAGGTCTTGCTTTTGACAGAAAGCTTTATATTGCCCGCAGAGAATTTGAACAGAGCAATGACAATACCTATGTGGTATCCATGTCAAGCCGCACCATTGTATATAAGGGAATGTTCCTTGTGAGTCAGTTGAGAAAGTTCTTTACGGATCTTCAGGATGAGGATTATGATTCCGCCATTGCTCTTGTGCATTCCAGATTCAGCACAAACACAAATCCAAGCTGGGAAAGAGCGCATCCTAACAGACTGATGGTACATAACGGAGAGATTAATACCATCCGGGGAAATACAGACAAAATGCTTGCCAGGGAAGAAAGTATGGAATCAGCACTTTTAAAAGGGAAAATGGACAAGGTGCTTCCGGTGGTGGACATCAACGGTTCCGATTCGGCAATGCTTGACAATACTTTGGAATTTCTTATGATGAGCGGGATGGAGCTGCCTCTGGCGGTGATGATCACCATCCCTGAGCCCTGGAGTAACAACAGAACCCTTTCCCAGGATGAAAGGGATTTCTATCAGTATTATGCGACGATGATGGAACCCTGGGACGGTCCGGCATCCATTGTGTTTTCCGACGGTGATCTCATGGGGGCTGTCCTTGACAGAAACGGACTGCGCCCTTCCAGATACTATGTAATGAAGAACGGTGACTTGATCCTTGCTTCAGAAGTGGGGGTTCTCGATGTTCCGGAGAAGGAAATCGTGGAGAAGGAATGTCTCCATCCCGGAAAACTCCTCCTTGTGGACACAGTTGAGGGAAAAATCCTGACTGATAAAGAGGTGAAGGAAAAATATATTCATAACCAGCCTTATGGAGAATGGATTGACGGGAATATGGTGGAGCTCCACGATATAAAGATTCCGAATCTCCGCGTAGAAGAATATGACCCGGCAAAAAGAAGAAAGCTTCAGAAGGCTTTCGGTTACACCTATGAGGAGTATAGGGATTCGATCAGAAATATGGCGCTTAATGCAGGCGAGGGAATTGCAGCAATGGGAGCCGACGTACCCCTTGCCGTTCTCTCGGAAAAACCAAGACCTTTGTTCGATTATTTCAAGCAGCTTTTTGCCCAGGTAACAAATCCGCCCATCGATGCGATCCGGGAAGAAATTGTCACCTGTTCCACAGTATATGCCGGAAAAAACGGCAATCTTCTGGAGGAAGCAGCAGAAAACTGCAGAATCCTGAAAATCAATAATCCGATTCTCACCAATATTGATATGCTGAAGATCAGGGAACTGAAAAAGGACGGTCTGAAAGTGGCGACAGTTCCCGTTACTTATTATAAGAGCACCAAACTGAACCGGGCGATTGAACGGCTTT
This sequence comes from Eubacteriales bacterium, assembly GCA_030536995.1. Taxonomy (GTDB): domain Bacteria; phylum Bacillota; class Clostridia; order Lachnospirales; family Lachnospiraceae; genus Blautia_A. The sequence goes on along the minus strand of JAUNOY010000007.1, from coordinate 6,992 downwards.
ATGTGGAAGTGGATAAAGCGTATAAAAACGGAGCGAATATTCTGGTGCTTTCTGACAGGGGAGTTGATGAAAACCATCTGGCGATTCCGTCCCTTCTGGCTGTGTCCGCTGTCCATCAGTACCTTGTAAGGACGAAGAAACAGACCTCCCTGACACTGATTCTGGAATCCGCGGAGCCAAGAGAGGTTCATCATTTTGCTGCCCTTCTGGGATATGGAGCATGCGCAGTCAATCCATACCTTGCGCTGGACTCCATTCATGAGTTGATTGAGGAAGGAAGTCTGGAAAAGGATTATTATGCGGCATCTGAGGACTACTGCCGCGGTATTTTGAATGGCATCGTAAAAATCGCATCAAAAATGGGGATTTCCACAATCCAGTCATATCAGGGTTCCAGACTCTTCGAGGCAGTGGGAATTTCAAAGGAAGTGATGGAACAGTATTTCGGCGGAACCGTGAGCAGGGTGGGAGGCATTACTCTGGAGGACATCCAGCGTCAGGTAGACGCCCTTCATTCCGAGGCCTTTGATCCTCTGGGAATTGAAAAGGAAATCACCCTGGAACGTCTTGGAAAGCATAAGAGAAAAAAAGGCGGGGAAGAGCACCGTTATGATCCGAAGACCATCCATCTTCTTCAACAGTCTGCATGGACCGGAAATTATGAGATGTTTAAAGAATATTCCGCTATGGCTGATCAGGAACAGCACGGCTATCTCCGAAGCCTGATGGAATTTCGATATCCGGAGGAGGGAATTCCCATGGAAGAGGTGGAAAGTGAAGAGGACATTCTCAGACGGTTTAAGACCGGCGCCATGTCCTACGGTTCTCTTTCGGCAGAAGCCCATGAGACACTGGCTCTTGCCATGAACCGTCTCCACGGAAAATCCAACTGCGGCGAGGGAGGAGAAAGCGAGGAGCGTCTTGATTCAGAAGGAACAGACAGAGACTGCTGCTCTGCAGTGAAACAGGTAGCTTCCGGAAGGTTTGGCGTGACCAGCCGTTATCTTGTCAGCGCAAAGGAAATCCAGATTAAAATGGCTCAGGGAGCAAAGCCCGGAGAGGGAGGCCATCTTCCCGCGGGAAAGGTGACCCCGTGGATTGCAAAGACAAGACATTCCACTCCAAATGTCAGCCTGATCTCACCGCCGCCTCATCACGATATCTATTCCATCGAGGATCTGGCTGAACTGATCTATGATCTGAAAAATGCAAATAAATATGCAGATATTTCTGTGAAACTGGTTGCGGAAACGGGAGTGGGCACAGTTGCCGCAGGTGTTGCCAAGGCAGGGGCGCAGACAATTCTGATATCCGGCTGTGACGGAGGTACGGGTGCTGCGCCGGAAAGCTCTATCCACAATGCAGGACTTCCATGGGAGCTGGGACTTGCAGAGACTCACCAGACTCTGCTGAAAAACAATCTGCGAAGCCGTGTCCGCTTGGAAACAGACGGAAAACTGATGACAGGTCGCGACGTAGCTGTTGCCGCACTTCTGGGAGCTGAGGAATTTGGTTTTGGAACAGCGCCCCTTGTAGTTCTGGGCTGTGTAATGGCAAGGGTATGTAATCTTGACACCTGTCCGGTGGGAATCGCAACACAGAATCCGGAGCTTCGCAAACGCTTTAAGGGTAAACCGGAATATGTGGAAAATTTTATGCGTTTTATTGCCAGAGAGCTTCGGGAATACATGGCGCGGCTTGGCCTGAGGACAGTTGAGGAAATGGTAGGAAGAAGCGATCTCTTAAAGGTAAAAGAAACTGCAGAGCTTCCTATGGCGAGAAAAATCGATTTAAGAGAGATCCTCGACAATCCATTTGCAGAAAAGGCGGACAAAGTTACCTGCCGGTTGTCTGATGCATATGATTTCCAGTTGGAAAAAACCATCGACGAACGTGTGCTTCTCAAAGAACTGGGGGAAGCGGTACAAAAGGGAGAAAAGGCAGAGCTGTCTGTCAAAGTAAAGAATACAGACAGGGCTTTTGCCGCAATTCTCGGCTCAGAAATCACACGCTGCCATAAAGACGGACTGCAGGAGGACACTATCAGCATTCGCTGTACGGGAACAGGAGGTCAGAGCTTCGGTGCATTTATACCGAAAGGACTTACGATCTCGCTTTGCGGAGATTGTAACGATTATCTGGGCAAAGGTCTTTCGGGAGGAAAGCTGATCGTATATCCGCCAAAGAAACGCGGCTACATGGCAGCGGGTAATCTGATCGCCGGAAATGTGGTTCTCTATGGAGCCACAGGAGGAAAGGTCTATCTCAACGGCAGAGCGGGAGAGCGTTTTGCAGTGAGAAACTCCGGCGCCTGCGCGGTGGTGGAAGGTGTTGGCGAACATGGCTGTGAGTATATGACAGGGGGGAGAGTCGTCATCCTGGGAAATACAGGAAAAAATTTTGCAGCAGGGATGAGCGGCGGCATCGCATATGTGCTGGATGAGGAAAACCATCTTTACCGGAACCTGAATAAAGATATGGTTTCCATGGAGAAAGTGGAGCTTGCATCCGATATTCTGGAGCTTAAAACTCTCATAGAGGAGCATGAAAGATATACAAGATCGGAAAGAGCTGCGCAGATTCTTGACAACTTTCAGGAATATCTTTCGAAATTTAAAAAGGTGATTCCCCATGAGTACAGAAAAGCAATGCAGTTAACCGCAGAGCAGAATTTATTGACAATCTAGTTCAAGGCTGATATAATGCGGATTATAAAAGACAAGGGCGTCTTTATCCGGAGCTTCCGGGTAGAGACTGCCCTTTTTCGTTTATTAGTACCGAAAATGGGAGCCGGGAGGAACTGTCCCTGTTGCTCCCATCAAAATGTGTGTAAAAGGAGAAGCCTGCATGGAAAAATATAGTAAAGCTGCAATACTGGAAACTGTGGAGGAGGAAGGTGTGGAGTTCATCCGCCTGCAGTTTACGGATATGTATGGAATTTTGAAAAATATTGCAGTCCCCTCCAGTCAGCTTGTAAAAGCCATGGAGAATCGCTGCACAATAGATCTTGCATCTCTGGATGGATTTGCCAGAGGGGAGGAAGAGGATCTGTACCTGAAACCGGATCTTGATACCTTTGCAATCCTTCCCTGGAGACCTCAGAATGGAAAGGTTGCCCGTTTTCTCTGCGATATCTGCAGAGAAGACGGAACAGAATATGATATAAGTCCCCGCCGGATTTTGAAAAACGCAGTGGAAAAAGCCGCTGCAAAGGGTTATACCTTTCAGGTGAACCCGGAATGTGAATTCTTTTTGTTCCACACAGATGATAATGGAATGCCCACCACCCTATCTCACGAAAAAGGCGGTTATCTGGATACGTCCCCCATTGACCTGGGAGAAAATATAAGAAGAGATATTATCCTGACTCTTGAAGAGATGGGATATGATATTACCTCCTCTCATCATGAAATCGCCTCCGCACAGCATGAGATTGACTTTACCTTTGAGGATGCGCTGGCAACTGCTGACAAGGTAATGACGTTGAAGGTAGCTGTCCGAACGATTGCAAAGAGATACGGGCTTCACGCAACCTTTATGCCCAAGCCGAAAAAGGAACAGAACGGTTCCGGAATGCATCTGAAAATGATACTCCAAAAAGACGGAAGAAATATTTTCGCGGATGAAAACGGCTGTCTGAGCCGGGAAGGGGAAGCGTTCATTGCAGGAATTTTCGCCCATATCGAAGGAATGACTGCCATTTTTAACCCGCTGGTAAATTCCTACAAGCGTCTTGTACCGGGATTCGAGGCTCCGTCGGATATTACCTGGTCCCACAGACAGAGAAATTCCCTAATCCGCGTGTGTAAAAAATGGGGAGAGGATGTGAGTCTGGAGCTTCGAAGCCCGGATGCCTCCGCCAATCCCTATCTTGTTTTTGCCCTCTGTCTGGAGGCCGGACTGGAAGGAATTGAGAAAGGAATGGAGGCTCCGGAAGAACTGAAAAACGATATCCGCAGGCTGTCCTGTGAGGAGAAAAGGGAACTTGGCCTGAAGAGCCTTCCGGAAAATCTGGGAGAAGCTCTTGCAGCCATGAAAGATGACAAACTGATAACAGAGGTTCTGGGAGAAGCCTATACCTTTGTCTACGGAAAATCCAAAAGAAGAGAATGGAAAAAATATCTGGAACAGATTACGCAGTGGGAAATCGATCAGTATCTGTATCTGATTTGAAAGTCTACGGAGGCCGCAGATGAGTGTAATAGTTGTAGTATTGCCTAATATTGATAATGCAAAAAAAATAAAACGAATACTACAGGAACACGGGTTTCAGAATGTGTTTGCCTGCAATGTAGCTTCGCTGGCTCTTCAGACAGCCTGTGAAAATGACTGTGGGGTAGTGATCAGCGGCTATCATCTCAAGGATATGTATTATCTGGAGCTTGCCCGGAACCTGCCCTCCGGATTTGAACTTCTGCTGATCGGTTCTGCCACGGTGGTGGCAGACGCAGGTTCGGGAATCTTGTCCCTGACCATGCCTCTGAAGGTATATGATCTGGTAAATACAGTGGGAATGATTCTGAACCAGACGGAACGCCGCTATAAAAAGAACAGAAAGTCAAAGGTGAGAAGTGAGAAAGAGCAGAATTATATTCGTAATGCCAAGTTTCTTCTTATGGAAAGAAATCATCTTACGGAGGAAGATGCCCATCGCTATGTGCAGAAATGCAGCATGGACAATGGCACAAATATGGTGGAGACAGCTCAGATGATCCTGATGCTTCTGTTTGATGAAGGATAAGAGAGGAAAGAATTATGCCGAAATTAAATGAAAACTATCTGAACTTAAAAGAAAGCTATCTTTTTTCCGAGATTGCGCACAGAACAGCTTCCTATATAAAAGAAAATCCGGATAAACCTTTGATCCGTCTTGGAATCGGTGATGTGACCCGGCCTCTGTGTGAGTGTGTGGTAAAGGCCCTGCATGAAGGGGCGGAAGAAATGGGAAAAACGGAGACATTTCGGGGATATGGGCCGGAGCAGGGATATGTACAGATTCGTCAGGCAATATCAGACTATTATAAAAGACATGGCGCAGCAGTGGACATAGAATCTATATTTATCTCCGATGGGGCAAAAAGTGACACGGGAAATATCACTGAGCTGTTCGGAAAGGGAAACAGGATTCTGATTCCGGATCCTGTATATCCTGTTTATGTAGATTCTAATGTTATGTGTGGAAACGCAGTAACTTATATAGAAGGAAATGAAGAAAATGCGTTTCTGCCGATGCCGGATTGGAGTGTGGCTGCAGATATTATTTATATCTGTTCTCCCAACAACCCTACGGGAGCATGCTACAGCACAGAACAGCTTCAGGAATGGGTAGATTACGCACTGAAAAACAAAGCAGTGATTTTGTTTGATGCCGCATATGAGGCTTTCATTTCCCGGCCCGGACTTCCCCGGAGCATTTACCAGTGCAAGGGAGCTAAACGCTGTGCGATAGAATTTTGTTCTCTATCAAAAACGGCGGGATTTACAGGAACACGCTGCGGCTACACCATTGTCCCAAAGGAACTTGTATTCAAAAGCTCCACAGGCAAAAAAATGTCGTTAAATGCTATGTGGAACAGAAGACAAAGCACAAAATATAACGGAACCTCCTATATTGTGCAAAAAGCGGCAGCAGCCGTATTTACGGAGCAGGGGGAACGGGAGTGCAGAGAAAATCTGGAATACTATAGGGGGAATGCAAAAATAATCATGAATACCCTGACAGATCTTGGAATTTCCTTCTTTGGCGGTGTAAATTCTCCATATATCTGGCTGAAATGCCCAAATAACATGGATTCCTGGGATTTTTTTGATTTTCTGCTGAATAAGATTCAGGTTGTGGGAACTCCGGGAGGAGGATTCGGTGAAAATGGAAGAAAATATTTCCGTCTCACATCATTCGGAACACATGAAAATACAGCAGAGGCGATGAAAAGATTTCACAGTCTCTTTTTCTCTGAGCCTATTGACAAGTAAAGGAAGTTAGGGTATACTAACCACATGAAGTTACATGTGACTAACCTAAAATTGACCTACAAGGAGGCATTGTAATGAGTGTGGTGATTGTCGGCGGCCATGACCGTATGGTAGCGCAATATAAAAAAATATGTAAGAACTATAAATGTAAAGTGAAAGTATTTACACAAATGAGAGCGGATCTCAATAAACAGATTGGGTGTCCCGATGTACTGGTTCTGTTTACAAGCACAGTATCGCATAAAATGGTAAAAACGGCGCTTGATGAAGTAGACGGCAGTCAGACAGATATTTTTCGGAGCCATTCAAGCAGTAAAAATGCATTGGTTGAAATTCTGGAATGCTGCTGCAGATAATAAAAAGGAGGAACAGAGATGTCATTTGAAAAATTACTGATTCTTCACTGCTCGCCTACTCTGGCATCCATAAAAACTGCAAATTTATTTAGCTTTCATTATGAAAAAGATGAAGATTTGGATGAATGTTTAAATTATTGGAATTATCAGATGCAGGCAAAAGGAATTTGCCTGGCGATTATGAGAAATAGAAATAAAAAAGCGCTGATTTATGTATATAGAGAATCTGAATTAGAGAGAATACTTGAGAATGATAGTATCAGGATGTTTTTGAACAAATATGGATATGAAGGGCTGGATTTGGGAAGTTCTATAGAAAGACTGCGGGGCAGACTAATGGAGCAGGAGGATTTTCCTCATGAAATTGGAGTTTTCCTTGGATATCCTCTGGAGGATGTTGTCGGTTTCATTCATAATGAAGGTAAAAACTTCCTTCTATCGGGTTTGTGGAAGGTATATGGAAATCTGGAAGAAACGAGAAAAACTTTTGGGAGACTTAAAAAGTGTACAGATGTATACATGCGCATGTGGAATAACGGGAAGAGTATTCAGCAATTGACAGTGGCAGCCTGAGGCGGAGTATTTCAAAAATGAAAAAAGTGAAAATGGGTATTGACAATCTCCGGCAGCAGTGGTACTCTAATACGGCTGTCGGAGATGAAT
>JAUNOY010000006.1 GCA_030536995.1 Eubacteriales bacterium | reverse complement strand
TTTGAACGAAAAGTCCTCTTTTTCCGTAGAGACTGTTATTTCACAGCCCCTTTTTTATTTAATATAATCTTTCAACTGTCTCATCAGTCTGCGCTGCACTCAAACAGGAACATTTCATCTCCATCTCCGGATGCAGGCTTTTTGGAAAAAGATGCGTAGGTTTTTATTTTTATAAACCCAAGCTCTTTCAGATGTTGTTCCATTTCTCCGAATTTATATAAATGGGTCTGGAAATCCATTAATTCACTCTGTATAAGCGTTTCCCCGTCATACAGTTCATAAAGCCCCGGTGAATATTGCGTCTGGCTTTTGGCATCATAATGATTCTTTGTTTTTAATACAAGGGTATACCCTTCTTTTGTTTTGACTGCAACATCTTCCCTGTAGTCCTTGTCGTCCTGACATACGTTTGCCACTGTATCGACGGCAAAGACAAGCTTTCCTTCCGGCGCCAGCATATTTTTGAGCATTCCCAAAATCTTTTTGCACAATTCTATATCCGTAAACAGCGATACAGAACCGGATGAGATAAAAATATAATCATATTTTTCTTCTGATGAATATTCTGAAAGATCTGCCTGCCGGACTCTGGCATTTGATGCTTTTTCTTTTAGCTTCATCAGCATCTCTTCGGACAGATCGATTCCGCAGATATCAAACCCACGTTCCAGAAAAGGCACAAGAAAACGTCCGCTTCCGCACAAAGGCTCCAAAATTTTCTTTCCTTTCTCTGCATAGGAAACATAGAAATCCAATTCATCCTCTGGCGCTTTCTCATGCAGAATTTCATACAACTCCGTACACAGACTGCCATAATAATTTTTCTTTTCCGCTTCCATCTCCTATTCCTTTCTACCTGTGAATATACATTCTTGTCATATCAGGATCTCCATCCCCCTGAACCATACATAAAAACTCCCATCCGTATCGTTCATAAAAATCCGTATGGTCTGTAATCAGGTAAAGCGGGGAAATCCCCTTTGCCCTCATATCCTCTACAACCATAGAAAGCAGACGTCCCGCTATTCCTCTGCAGCGATATTCTTCCTCTGTATAAACGGCACAGACATTTGGCGTAAGGTCTTTTCTGTCATGAAAATCATTTTCGATCACTCCAAGCCCTCCTATAATCTTCTCTTTATCCAGACAAAGATACCAGCCATATTCCGTTTCTTTGGCAAGATAGGCGTCCATGCATTCTATATAAGCTTCCTTAGGCACTCCCCATTTGCCGGAAAACCATGCGGCAGCTTCTTCCTTTAACTGCGGTTTTTCTCTTAAAGTAATATATGTATAATAACTCATTCATTTTCTCCTTCCAAAACTCAAAACCGCCTCCCGATTCGGAGGCGGCAATACACTTTTATAATGCAGAATCACAATTCTGCCTGTTCTTAATATTTCATCAAATCCTCATAAATCGGGAAACAGTCAAATGTTGAAAAATAATCCTTCGGAGTTTCCGCACGGCGGATCATATCGAAAGTTCCATCCTCATGGAGAAGGATTTCCGCTGATTTCAGCTTACCATTATAATTGTATCCCATGGCAAAGCCGTGAGCTCCTGTGTCATGAATAACAAGAAAATCTCCCTTGTCAATCTTCGGCAGGTAACGGTCAATGGCAAACTTGTCATTATTTTCACAGAGAGAACCTGTCACATCATACATATGGTCGCAGGGAAGATGCTCTTTCCCCATAACTGTGATGTGATGATAAGCGCCATACATAGCAGGGCGCATCAGATTCACTGCACAGGCGTCCACACCAATATACTCCTTGTGTGTATGCTTCTCATGAATCGCCTTTGTAACCAGACAGCCGTAAGGCCCCATCATAAAGCGGCCAAGCTCTGTGTAAATTGCAACATCTCCCATTCCTTCCGGAACAAGTATTTCCTCATAAACCTTACGAACGCCTTCTCCGATGGCATAAATGTCATTTGGCGTCTGATCCGGACGATAAGCAATACCGATACCACCGGAAAGGTTAATAAACTTCACACGAGCACCAGTCTCTTTCTGCAACTTCACCGCAAGTTCAAACATAATTTTCGCAAGCATTGGATAATACTCATTTGTCACTGTATTGCTTGCCAGAAACGCATGAATACCAAATTCTTCCGCGCCCTTCTCCTTCAGAATTCGGAATGCCTCAAAAATCTGCTCTGTTGTCATTCCGTATTTGGAATCCCCCGGATTATCCATAATGTCATTGCTGATCTTAAAAAGCCCGCCCGGATTGAAACGGCAGCTTATCGTCTTCGGAATGTATCCTACGGAACGCTCCACACTCTCGATATGGGTAATATCGTCAAGATTAATGATTCCTCCTATTTCGTTGGCAAACCGGAATTCCTCCTCCGGCGTATCGTTGGAAGAAAACATAATATCACCCTTTTTGCAACCGATTGCATGCGCCATCATAAGCTCTGTCATGGAAGAACAGTCACACCCGCAGCCATATTCCTGAAGGATCTGCATCAAAAACGGATTTGGGGTTGCTTTCACAGCAAAGAACTCCTTAAACCCTTTGTTCCATGCAAAGGCTTCCTTCAATGCCTTCGCATTTTCCCGAATCCCCTTCTCATCGTAAAGATGAAAAGGCGTAGGATATTTCTCTGTAATTTCCTGAAGCTTCTCCAATGTTACAAATGGTACTTTTTTCATAATTGTATTCTCCTCTGATGTATCTCTTAAGTACTATCTCAATCGGTGTTCATACAGCTCTGTTCCGCATAAACAACAATTTATTTCACATGTGTATGTGTATATAAATGATCCTGGCAATACTCGTAATTGCCATTACATTTAGAACAGAAACGAAATTCCAGATTCGGATTATCCAGTTCTGTACGACCGCATATTGCACATTTGTGCTTGGCAATAGGTTTGCCATTCATATCTACTACATTGCTGGCAGCTACTGCACGCTTAAACTCCTGTCTTCTGTGGATTTCCTTCGGATTATAGCGGCTCATATCTCTTGTTCCAAGGAAAAACAAAACAAAGTTCAAAAGAGAAGCTACGATTGGAAGCGCCATAAACCACACGCCTCTTGAAATATATCCTATAATATCAAAGACCACAAGTACAACATAAACTACAGCCATCCACTTCATTTTTACCGGAATAACAAACATCAGCAATACCTGCATATCCGGATAGGACAACGCATAAGCAAGAAAAATGGAAAGACTGATGTAATAAGTGGAAAAAAGGCTTCCGCCAAAAAGCATATCTGTTGCTCCCCCGGTAATAAAATACAGAAGGAATGCAGAAATCACAGTAAACAGCATACCTGAAAAAATATACAGGGTAAACCGGAAAGATCCCCATGCACGTTCCAGATGACTGCTGATTGGATAATAGAAAAACAGGATTGCAACAAAAAATAATATAGGATTTCCTGAACTTGGCGGATAAATAACCCAGGTAACAAGACGCCAGATCTGACCATGGAGGATTTTCGTCACGTTTAAGCTCAGCATGGAAAGAACCGCCGGATTGATCATCATCAGCGCATATCCCAGTACATAGCTGATAATGATATACATAGTCAGATTAGGAATCCCAAATCTACCATATTTTCGTTCTAATTTGTCAATAAATTTCATAATACTCCTTTACTGATTCTACTTAAAAAAATTCTTCTTGGAGAGGAATACCGCAACAAGAATACTCAGGCACAACGACATCACATTGACAATTAAAAATCCCCATGGAGAGCTGGAAAACGGCATTCCTTCAGAATTTACGTTCATACCATAGGCACTGGATACAATATTCGGCACACTGGTAACAATCGTAATAACTGCCAGAACCTTCATGACAATATTCAGATTATTCGATATAACCGAAGCAAAGGTTCCCGTCATACTGCTTAAGATTCCGCTGTAAATATTCGCCATCTCAATGGCCTGCTTGTTCTCAATGATAACATCTTCCAGAAGCTCCGTATCTTCGGGATACTTTTTCACGCTGTCCATCTTCAACAGTTTCTCAAGCACCATTTCATTGGACCGCAGAGAAGTGGTAAAGTAAACCAGCGACTTCTCAAGCTCCAGAAGCTCCATCAGTTCCTGATTTCTGGTAGACATATGAAGTTTCGTCTCAATCTGTTCACTCTTCTTATCTATAATACGCAGATAACGCAGATACATACTTGCATTTCTGTACAGAATCTGAAGAATAAAGCGGGTCTTCATATAAGTAAAAAAGTTGCGGACCCTTCCTTCCATAAATCTGGTAAGAACCTGTGTATCTTCCAGACATACGGTAAAAATCATATTTTCCGTCAAAATAATTCCCAACGGAATTGTCACATACCAGTCCTTATCATTACGCTCCTCAATCGCAGGCACGTCCGCAAGAATCAGAGTATAATTATCCTCCGCTTCAATACGAGAACGCTCCTCCTCATCCAAAGGTGCGCGTAAATCGTCGACCTCAATGTCGAACTGTTCAGAGATTTCAAAAATTTCCGTAGCCGTGGGATTTGTCAGGGCAATCCAACATCCCTCCTCCGGTTCCTGAATCTGATGGATTGAGCCATCGATCGTTTTAAAAATCCTTATCACGATTCACACTTCCCTTCCCTTTTCTTTCGCCCTGCTCTTTGCATTTTTTCAGAAAAAAAACCTGAAAGCATAACATATATTATAGTTTGAAGTATAATTTTTGTCAATTCTAATGGTTTACCTTTACAAACTTTTTCCACTTCGTTATAATGCAACTGTAAAGCATTGATTTTTCAATTATTTTAATACAAGAAAGGATTCTCTTATGAGCCAGTCATCATTCGGAAATAAATTCAAAATCACTACCTGGGGCGAGTCCCATGGCAAAGCCCTGGGAGTTGTTGTAGACGGCTGTCCTGCAGGGCTTTCTCTCACAGAAGAAACCATCCAGATTTTCCTCGACCGCAGGAAGCCTGGTCAGAGTCGTTATACAACTGCCAGAAAAGAGGGGGACACTGTAGAAATTCTCTCCGGTGTTTTCGAGGGAAAAACCACCGGAACTCCTATTTCCCTGATGGTACGAAACACCGACCAGCGATCCCGCGACTACGGAAATCTCGCCTATACTTACCGTCCCGGTCATGCAGACTTTACCTTTGATCAGAAATACGGCATACGGGATTACAGAGGCGGCGGTCGTTCCTCCGGACGGGAAACCACAGGACGCGTCGCAGCCGGAGCTATTGCCTCCGCAATTTTAAAAGAACTCGGTATTACTTTTACCACATATACAAAATCTATCGGTCCTGTAAAAACGGATCCTTCCAGATTCAATCCGGAAGAAATTTCTCAAAATGCCTTTTATATGCCGGATAAAAAAGCAGCGGAAGAGGCATCCGCCTATCTGGAGTCCTGTATGAAAAAGAAAGACAGTGCAGGAGGCGTAATTGAATGTCGGATAAACGGTGTTCCCGCCGGACTTGGAGATCCTGTTTTCAATAAACTTGATGCTCTTTTTGCCCATGCTCTTATGTCTGTCGGAGCTGTGAAAGCAGTGGAAATCGGAGACGGTATCCTTGCCCCTTCCCTGAACGGTTCCCAGGACAATGACGGGTTTACACGAACTCCTGACGGAAACATCATTAAAACCAGTAATCATGCAGGAGGCATTATGGGGGGAATCAGCGACGGCAGTGAAATTATTCTCCGCGCTCATATCAAACCGACTCCATCTATCAGCCAGCCTCAGGAGACAGTCACTCAGGATGGACAACCTGTAACCCTGGAAATCCACGGTCGTCACGATCCTGTTATTGTTCCCCGCGCTGTGGTTGTTGTTGAATCCATGGCAGCGATTGTTCTTACAGACGCTCTCTTTTCCAATATGAGCAGCCGCTTAGACAACATCTTAAAATTCTACAATCGCTAAAGCGCTAAAGCTATAAAAAAGCCCCCTCTGGCCAGAGCTTACAGCTCTTGCCAGAGGGGGCTTTTTTTAATCTTCAATTATTCTTTCCGCAGCGCTACTCTCGCCTCCCCAATCTTCTCCATCTTTCTCTGTTCCGGCTTCCTCATCCGGTACTTCATAAATATGGATGCAGTTAGGTGTTATGACTTTCTGCGGTTTACCGTGCATAATAAGAAGATTTTTCTCATAATCCACTGTAAAAGTTGTGATAGTATTACTTGCATGATTGGCAATTGCAATATGTTTATTATCCGGGAAAATCACAAGATCCTTCGGATAATCTCCACTGATAGGAAGGACAAATTTGCGTTCCAGAAGCCCTGTCTCCTGATCAATCTCATACATGGAAACAGTGTTCTCTCCTGCTGTCGTGCAGAACAGATGCTTTCCGTCAGGCGCAAGGGCAAGACCGGAAGCTGCGTTGTGGATTTCATCCATATCGCCCTGTTTCGTCAGTGTACTCACTGTCTGAAGACACTCAAACTCCGGAGTCTTTCCGCTTCCGTCATAGCTGTACACCTTAATCTCATTGCTCAGTTCGAAGAGAAGGTAGGCAAATCTGCCGTCTGCGCTGAACCGGATGATACGCGGGCCGCTCTCTCTCTTACATCTCAGAATATCAACAAGCTCAAGCTTATGCGTTCTCTTATTAATACGGTAAACCTTCACCTGATCGATTCCGTTATCTACTGCACACAGATATTTATTATCCGGTGTCGGACGAACACAATTTACGTGAGGACGGAAATTACGCTCTGCAACACTGCCCAGACCTGAATGGAATACACCGTCCATGAGGCTTCCCAGACGTCCGTCTCTATGCGTATGTACAACCGTCACCTTACCGTCATGGTAGCCTGCCACATAAAGATACTTGCCATCCACATCCGTCGCAAGGAAACAGCCTCTCATACCGTCGATGTTTACACTGTTAATTCTCTCCAGATCTCCATCTGCATCACGACGGAACACAGCCACTCCCTCGTCTTCAATAGAATAAAGATACCTTCGATTTTTGGAAACTGCCGTGTGGGATGCATTGCTGACTTCCACACTGCTTCTCGGTGTTAAAACACCATTTTCCACATCTACATCAAACACCTGAATTCCTTTGGTCTTGTCATTTGTATGGGTATAGGTACCTACATATGCCACATATTTTTTATTTCCCATAAGTCTTGCCTCCTACTATCCACTGCACCGCTTATACGGGAAATACTGCACCTTCCCGTACGGTCTCAATTATTGCAAACATTATAGCATAAATGACAGAGAAGAACAAGTTTCCTCTAAATTTCTTATATATTTATACAATAGCCTCTGCATCTCTTATTCAAAATATTTTTTTACCGCATCAAGAGTCACGTCAATCACTTCGTCTGTATGTGCTGCAGAGAGGAACATCGCCTCAAACTGTGACGGAGCCATGTGAATCCCCTGAGCCAACATTCCCTTAAAATATTCAGAAAAAGCTGCTGTATCAGCCGTTTTTGCAGAAGAGTAATCCACAACCTCCTCTCCTGTAAAAAACAGGCTTCCGAGAGATGCTATATGGTTGAGATGATATGGAAGTCCTCTGTCCTTCACAATTTTCTCTATTCCTTTGTAAAGCTTTTCTCCTTTTTTCTCAAGTTCCGTATAAATTTCCTGATGGTCATAAAGATATTTAAGCTGAGTAAGTCCAGCCGCCATAGCAATCGGATTTCCGCTTAAGGTTCCAGCCTGATATACGTTCCCTACAGGAGAAATCATTTCCATAATTTCTTTTCTTCCGCCATATGCCCCTACCGGCATACCTGCACCGATAATTTTTCCATATGTTACAAGGTCAGGCTTTACGCCGAAATACTGGGCAGCTCCGCCGAAGGCAAGGCGGAAGCCCGTAATAACCTCATCAAAGATAAGGAGCGCTCCAAACTCATCGCAGAGACCTCTAAGCCCTTCCAGAAATCCCTTCTTCGGAGGAACAACTCCCATGTTTGCTCCCACTGCCTCCACGATAACAGCCGCAGTCTCTCCCTGAGAGCTTTCAAGAAGCGCGCGCACGCTTTCCAAGTCATTGTAGACTGCAGTCATGGTATCCTCTGTACAGCCTTTCGGCACACCTGCGCTGTCCGGCACTCCGCTTGTCATAACACCGGAGCCTGCGCTTACCAGCATAGCGTCACTGTGACCATGATAACATCCTGCAAATTTAATAATCTTATTTTTCCCTGTAAATCCTCTTGCGGCACGGATAGCGCTCATAACCGCCTCAGTACCTGAATTTACCATACGAATCATGTCAATATGAGGAATTCTCTCACAGATAAATTCCGCCATTTCCACCTCAACAGCCGTAGCGCAGCCAAAGCTTAAGCCCTTTTCACTGGCTTTTATCACACTTTCGCGAATTGCCGGAAAATTATGCCCCAGAATCATCGGTCCCCATGAGTCAATATAATCAATATATTTATTTCCATCTACATCATAGATATAGCAGCCGTCTGCATGGTCAATAAAACGGGGCGCAATGCCAATGGCTCCGTAAGCGCGGACAGGGCTGTTCACACCTCCCGGAATTCTTTTTACTGCTCTCTCAAATAAGTTTTCTGATAAAGACATCAGCCGATTCTCCCTTCATCCATAAATCCTGCCAGTTCTTTTGCAAAGTATGTCAGATAAATCTGTGCGCCTGCGCGGTATGTTCCCACTGCCATCTCACAGATAATTCTTTCCTCGTCAATCCAGCCCATTTTTGCCGCAGCCTTTACCATGGCATACTCACCGCTGACGCTGTAAGCGGCAACCGGAACATTCGTTGCCTTTGATACCTCAGATACAATATCAAGATAGGAAAGGGCAGGTTTTACCATAATGATATCTGCGCCTTCCTCAATATCGGTAAGCGCTTCCTTCATCCCTTCCCGTCTGTTGTGGAAATCCATCTGATAGCTCTTTCTGTCGCCAAAAGCCGGAGCAGAACCTGCTGCATCGCGAAACGGGCCATAAAAAGCAGACGCATATTTCACCGCATAGGACATAATCGGAGTTTCCTTGTAACCATTTGCATCCATTGTTTCACGAATGGCGCGGACACGGCCGTCCATCATATCGGAGGGCGCAACCATATCTGCCCCTGCCTGTACATGGGAGAGCGCTGTCTTTGCCAGAAGCTCCAGCGTGGCATCGTTTTCTACCTCATGTCCGCAGAGCACACCGCAGTGACCGTGAGAAGTGTATTCACACATACACACATCTGTAATGTAATAAAGCTCCGGAAACTGCTTCTTTGCCTCCTCCAGCGCTCTCTGTACAATTCCGTCAGAAGCATAGGCTCCGCTTCCCACCTCGTCCTTGTGATCCGGAATGCCGAAAAGCATGACGCTGCTTACTCCTGCCTTTGTAAGACGCTCCAATTCATAGGGAAGCCTGTCCACGCTGTAGCGGAACTGTCCTTCCATAGAAGGAATCTCCTCTTCAATACCTGTTCCTTCTTTCACAAACAGGGGATAAATCAGGGAAGATTTGTCCATTCTTGTTTCTCTTACCATTTTTCTTAAAGTTTCGCTGCCTCTTAATCTTCTTGGTCTCTGAATTAAATCCATATTTTTTTCTCCTTTAATCCGCCTGACTGTCTTTCATCTTTATAACAAGGGCAATCAAACTTTCTATTGTTGCTTTTTCTGCCATACAGGTTTTCATACCATATGCATCTGCAGCCTCCTTTGTCTGCTTTCCGATACATGCGGCGCGCACCTTTGTAAAATCAATCCCGCTGCATCCTTCCACGAAACCTTTCACTGTCGAAGCGCTGGTAAATACCACGCAGTCAATCTCGCCTGCCTCAAACTCTTTCTTTTCATCTATCAGGCGACTCTTTTTGTAAACAGTGCGGTATGTAGGAACATCGTGTACAATGGCGCCCTTATTTTCAAGAGCTGCAACCAGATTTAAGTTTCCTGCCTCTGCTCTTGGAATCAGAATTTTTTCTCCGCCCTCTAAACGTGCGGAAAGCTCCTTTCCAAGAGTATCCCCGTCATAAACAGAAGGAAGGAAATCTGCGAAAAGCCCTTTTTCCTTTAATTTCTTCTTTGTTCCCTCTCCGATTACTGCCAGCTTTACATTTCCCAGAGCACGGACGTCTTTCTCTGCTTTCCCAAGCTCTTCAAAAAAGACTTCCACTCCTGTAGGGCTTGTAAAAATAAGCCACTGGTACTCATCTAAGCAGTCAAACGCTTCATAAAGAGCGCTCTTATCCTCCACAGGAACGGTACAGATGGACGGCAGTTCCAGTACCTCCGCTCCCTTTTCTCTTAAAAGAGCCGCAGTTTTGGAGCTGTGCTGCCTCGGTCTTGTAACAAGCACCTTCCACCCAAAAAGAGGAAGTTTCTCATGCCAGCAAAATCTGTCCGCCAGCTCGCATACCCTGCCTACTACAATAATCGCAGGCGTTTCAATCCCCTGCCTCTGTGTTTCTTCTCTCAGAGTCGAAACAGTTGCCGTCACTCTCTTCTGTCCTGCAGTAGTTCCCTTCTGAAGCACGGCTGCAGGCATATCCTTATCCATTCCGGCATCCATAAGCCCCTGACAGATATCTCCAAGAGATGCAATCCCCATAAGAAAAACAAGAGTTCCCTTTGTTCGTACCAGAGCTTCGAAATCAATATCATACTTCTGCCCTGCCCGTTTATGACCTGTAATAATATGAAGAGAAGAGCAGAAATCACGGTGCGTCACCGGAATTCCATTATAGGCAGGAACTGCGAGCGGGGACGTAATTCCCGGAACAATTTCATAGGGAATTCCATGTTCCGTCAGGAGCTCCAGTTCCTCTCCTCCTCTTCCGAAAAGGAAGGGATCACCCCCTTTTAATCTTACAACTCTATATCCCTTCTGTGCTTCTTCCAGAAGAACTTTATTAATCTCCTCCTGTACCATGGTGTGATGACTTGCCCTTTTTCCTACGTTGATAAGACGGGCTGTCTCAGGAATTTTTGCCAGAACTCCCTGGCCCACCAGACTGTCATAAACTACCACCTCTGCTTGTTGCAGGATTTCCATTCCCTTAAGAGTAAAAAGTCCGATATCTCCCGGACCTGCGCCTACCAGCCAAACTTTTCCAACCGCCATTATCTGTCACCGCCTTTACAGGATTCCTTCAGCTCTTTTGCAAGAGCGATTCCAAGAGCTTCCCCGTCTTTTGCAGACCCACGGATGTCGCCCCTTCTCCATGTTGCATCTTCTTCGTTATAATAAAGTCCCCTGATGTGAATAGACTCTCCGTCTGTCTGTGCAAAAGCCGCTACAGGAGAAGAGCAGCCTCCGTTAAGAAAACGAACATATGCGCGTTCTGCGTTTCCGCAAATCCATGCATTTTCGTCACAATATCCAGCCAGACAACTGTAATCCAATCCCCTGCGCCCCTGTACGGCAAGAATCCCCTGGCCGGCTGCCGGAATTATTTCATCCGGAGTAAAATACCTGCAAATTCTTTCCTCCAGTCCCAGGCGCTTCAAACCTGCTGCTGCAAGAATCAAACCGGAGTATTCTCCTGCATCCAGTTTACGGAGCCTTGTCTGTAAATTCCCCCGGATACTTTTCACTTCCATATCCGGGTACAGTTCTTTTAACTGCAGGGTTCTCCTTAAGCTGGAACACCCCAGCGGCTTCTTTTTATCAAGTTCTGACACTCCCCTAGGCAAAACAAGAACGTCCCTTGCATCTTCCCTTTGGGAAAAAGCAAGAAGCGGAAGCTCCTCTGAAACCTCCATGGGCATATCCTTTAAACTGTGTACGGAAATATGGCTTCTTCCATCAAGAAGCGCACGATCAAGCTCTTTTACAAAAAGTCCCTTTCCGCCTATCTTATCCAGCGTACGGTCAAGAATCAGATCTCCTGTGGTTTTCATAGTAAGAATCTCCACGTCCATATCCGGATTTTTCTTCACAAGCCAGTTTCTTACCATCTCGCTCTGCAGTACAGCAAGGGCGCTGTCTCTGCTGCCTATTATAAGCTTATCCATCATTCTCCTCCTTCTGGATTCTTTCCAGAACACTCTGAATTTCTTCCCGGACTCTTTTCGCCTTCTTGTGGTCAAGACCGCTGGCTGTAATTCCTACCACGAGCTCATCCTCCATAACGATTCCCGGAAAATAAAAATCGCATTTCTCTCTGTCACTGGCTACATTTACATAGATTCCCTCTTTTTTGCACACCCTGTAAATATCGTCATTTAATTTTCTGTCATTCGTCGCTGCAATCACCATATAAGCAGTGGAAAAATCGCTTCTTTTCACAGGGCGTACCCTCAGATCAATAAGTCCTGCTTTCCCAAGCTCCAGAATCTCCGGCGACGCCTGCGCTGCAACAACGGATATATTTCTGGTAAAGGAAAGCAGGGT
This sequence comes from Eubacteriales bacterium, assembly GCA_030536995.1. Lineage (GTDB taxonomy): Bacteria > Bacillota > Clostridia > Lachnospirales > Lachnospiraceae > Blautia_A. Next base: position 117,432 of record JAUNOY010000006.1, on the reverse strand, counting down.
TTTTACCCGTCTCGCAGCAATCGTTCCGCCTCCCACTACCACAATCTTTTTATCTGATAAATCCACAAACATTGGAAAATAATTTTTAATCTTCATATAATTTCTCCAGTCCTGCAACACACTCCAGGAAAGCTTCCTGATTCAGGCTGTCACGAAGACCGAAAATCAGCTTATTTACCACCTTCCCGGCAGCCGTATCCACTGCTTTCAAAAGGCGCTCTCTGTCTATTTCTTCCATCGGTGTGTTCTTCAGTATTTTCATAATACGAAGGTTTAGGTCCTGAACTGCATCTTCTTTGATTTCCTGAATTCTGGGAATCACATCACGCCCGTCAAACCACTGGTAAAATTCGTCCATGTGTGCCTGCACAATAGTCCCGGCAGCCGTCAGATGCTCCTGCAGCTCCGCCTGTATCTCATCGGTATGGAAACTGTCCATATCGTAAAGGGTGACTCCTTCCATCCTTCCTATCTCAGGTTCAATATCTCTCGGCACTGCTAAATCAATGAGAATCAGCGTTTTTTGCAGCTTTATTTGCTCAAACAGCTCCTCCCGTAAAGTAAAATTCGGGCTTGCTGTGGCGCTCACCACCAGATCACATTTTGGCAAATAATCCATTCTTTCTCCGTAATTGATTCTCTTACATCCAAAGGGGATATTTACCATACCGCTTCTGTACTGGCGTATTGTCACTGTAACGTCGGCTCCGGCTTCTTTTAATACCTGAGCCGCTACCTTTCCCATCTCGCCGTTTCCAATTACCATGCATACCTTGTTACGAAGCGAATATCCCTGAGATGCCAGAAATTTCACAGCCTGATGAATGACCGAAGGATTCCCGTGAGAAAAAGGCACCTCTGTCTTGATTTTTTTCCCGGCTGTCACTGCCATACGGAACAGAACCTCCAGCACGCCGTCTGCAGCAAAATGTTCCCTTGCCAGATTAAGAGCATCCTTAACCTGCGTAAGAATCTGATCCTCTCCCATAATCTGAGATTTCAGACCTGCAGTCAGATAAAAAAGATGCTCTGCAGCTTCTTTCTCTTTCCGCTCCACGAAATATTGATAATAGGAAGCATCCCGGACGCCTTTCACCTCACACAGACAGTCATACAGAGAAATATCACTGTCATCTTCCATACTCGCCCATACCTCCAGACGATTACAAGTGGACAGGATAATACATCCGTGAATTCCCTTTTTCTCTTTTATTTTTTCCATAGCCTCGCCTACATTTTTGCGGGTAAATGCAAAAACTGCGCGAATATCCACAGACGCGGCTGTATGGTCAATCCCAATCATGGAAATGCTCATTGCTTTTCTCCTTCGTGAATTCAATTTTTCATGATAAACCATTACCTTCACAGTAATATCATAAACAGTTCTTATATTAATGTCAATCGTAACTGTCTGGTAAACAGCAGTCTTGACGGAAATGGTTCCTGTGTTATACAATAATTTTTGTACCTTTTTATTTTATCTATTTCAACAAATTTTAAGAGGTCAGTTATGAAACTTCAATTAGACAGAAAAAACAAAACAGAACATTTATATCTGGAAGTGTATCACTATTATAAAAATCTGATTCTGGAGCAAAAACTTCCTTCCGGAAGCAAAATGCCCTCTCTCAGGAAATGCTCACAGGAACTCAAATTAAGCCGTACCACCATTGAAAACGCCTACCTCCAGCTCGCTGCCGACGGTTACATTATTGCTAAAGCTCAAAGCGGATATTATGTGACTGATATTGCAGCCCGCCATATCCTGCCTGCCAGAGAAAAGCCTGACAAAGAGCCAGAATACCTCTATGATTTCGCATCCAGCGGCGTTGACAGAGAAAGTTTTCGCTTTGATTTGTGGAGACGTTATATTAAAAGCGCTCTGCGTCAGGATGACCGTCTTCTCTCCTACGGCGAACCTCAGGGCGAATGGGATCTTCGCTGTACGCTGGCAGACTACATTCGAGAGCACAGGAATATCCTGTGCAGTGCAGACGATATTGTAATAGGCGCCGGTATTCAAAGCCTTCTCCATATTCTCTGTCCTCTCCTGAAGGAAAAAAAGAATGTATCTTTCCCTACTCCCTCCTTCATTCAGGGCAGTACGATATTTGAAGATTACGGTTTCCGGATTACATACAGAAACAAAAACAGCGATGTTATTTACGTTTCCCCCGCACACATGACAAAATGGGGCGAGATTATGCCTGTCTCCCGTAGACTGGAACTGTTACATCACGCTTTTTCCAGAGGCAGCCTGATTATTGAGGATGATTTTGAAAATGAATTTGTTTATCTCCAAAAACCAACGCCCTCTCTGTTCAGTCTTGCTGGCGGAAAAGGAGTTGTCTATCTCGGCACTTTTTCCAGACTTCTGCTTCCCTCCATACGCATCAGCTTCATGGTACTGCCCCCTGATCTCTCTGCACTTTACCGCCAAAAAGCCGCCTGGTATAACCAGACAGCTTCTAAAGCCGAACAGATTGCTCTGTGTCAGTTTATCCGTGACGGACATCTGGCTTCACAGACCCGCAGACTGAAGCGGTTATATGCACAGAAATTAAAAAGCCTTCTCTCTGCAGTCAGAGAAATTTTCGGCTCAGACGCTCCTGTACAGATTGGAGCTGCCGGTACCAGCCTTGCTCTTACTCTGCAAACGCCCCACAATGCAGCTTCTCTGATAGAAAAATCCAAATCAGAAGGTCTCCGCCTTCAGTTTCTCAAAGAATCTGAAGGAGAAGTCACTGTCATTCTGTCCTGCTCTTCCATGCCTGCAGAGGATTTCATTCCTGCCTGCCGGCTTCTGAAAGAACTGTCACAAATTTAATCTCTTTTATTGTCAATCATATAAAGCAGTGCATTGCAGATACAGGCTGCAATGTTACTGCCTCCTTTTCGTCCTCTCGCTACAATATACGGAGTTTCTGTCTCCATAATCAGTTCTTTGGATTGTACCACATTTACAAATCCTACCGGAACGCCGATAATTAACTGAGGATTTATTTTTCCCTCCTGAATCAGTTCATAAAGGCGAACCAGAGCAGTCGGCGCATTTCCGATGGCAAAAATCAGTTTCCTGTCAAGAAACGCCGCCTTATCCATACTTGCAGTCGCTCTGGTCGTTTTATTTTTCTTTGCCATTTCCGCCACATCCTCGTCAGACATAAAACAGTATACCTCTCCTCCATATCTGGCAAGAGCCCGTTTGTTAATTCCGGCTTTTGCCATCTGGGTATCTGTCACGATACAGGCTCCGTTTTTTATTGCTTCTATTGCTTTTTCTACCGCATGTTCGGAAAAACACAGATTTTTAGCATAATCGAAATCCGCACTTGTGTGGATGCACCGTTTTACGACAGGTTCCGTGCCTGGAATCAGCTCCAGATCTCCCAGCTCTTCTGTGATAATCTCAAAGCTGCGCTTTTCAATATCCATCGGTTTTACATTTTCTAATTCTACTTTCATATTCCCTTCTCCAGAATCTCATATATTTTTTTCATATCCAGATGTTTACGTAGTTCTTCTGCAAGAATATCATACTGGCTCTCCTTAAATGCGGCAAAATCGATTCCCTCCATCTGTGAGACGTCGATTCCCTTTTTCTCACCAATCACTCTGATGATTCCTTCTGCCGCTTCCTCCCTGTCAAACACGCCGTGAACATAGGTTCCGCATACATTATCCAGATACGCGCCGTCTGTCTTTTCCTCTCCTGTCACATGGTCTTTTAAGATTACGGCTCTTTTTGCCTCTTCCTTAATCAGCGTTTTTCCCATGTGAATCTCATATCCTTCCACCTTTGCTCCGCTTAAAGCCGACAGCTCCCCTGTCAGGCTGCAAAACTCTCCGGAAACCCTGGTTCTTGTTTTCTCACGGGCAAAAACAGTTTCCATAGGAAGAAGTCCCATCCCCCGAATAGTTCCTCCTGCTTCTACTCCGAATGGGTCGCTCAGGCTCTCTCCCAACATCTGATAACCACCGCAGATTCCGAAAATAAGCTTTCCCTCTGCTGCTTTTTTAAGAACTGCAGCCTCCATTCCGCTTTCTCTCATCCACAGCAGGTCTTCCATGGTATTTTTAGTTCCGGGCAGAATAATCATATCCGGATTTTTCAGCTCCCCTGGATTTTTCACATAACGCAGAGAAACACCCGGTATGCTTTCCAGCGGATTAAAGTCTGTAAAATTGGAAATTCTCGGTATACGAATAACTGCAATATCAATCAGGTCTGTCTTCTGTCCACTGTGAAAACGCTCTGTAAGACTATCTTCATCCTCTACCTGAATATTCATATAGGGTGCTACACCTACAACCGGAATATGGCTTTTCTCTTCCAGCATCTCCACTCCAGGGTCAAGAATGGATTTATCCCCTCTGAACTTATTGATGATAAGCCCTTTTACCATAGCTCTTTCATCCTCTTCCAGAAGCTCCACTGTACCGATAAGCTGGGCAAAAACCCCGCCTCTGTCTATATCACCAACAAGGAGTACCGGTGCTTTCGCCATCTTTGCCATTCCCATATTTACAATATCTTCACTTTTTAAATTGATTTCCGCCGGACTTCCTGCTCCTTCAATCACAATAATATCATGCGTATCCGCAAGCTTCTGATATGCTTCCATAATATCCGGAATCAGCTTCTTTTTATATTGGAAATACTCCCTTGCACTCATATTCCCCAGAACTTCTCCGTTTACGATGACCTGAGAACCCACATCGTTTGTAGGCTTCAGGAGAATTGGATTCATAAAAACGGAGGGTTTAATTCCCGCAGCCTCCGCCTGCATCACCTGAGCACGTCCCATCTCCAGTCCATCTTCCGTAATGTAGGAATTAAGAGCCATATTCTGAGATTTAAAAGGTGCCACACGATAGCCGTCCTGTTTAAAAATCCTGCAGAGCCCTGCTGCCAGAAGGCTTTTTCCTGCGTTGGACATCGTTCCCTGCACCATAATTGCTTTTGCCATACTGTAACCTCACTTCTGTACGATTTCCTTAAGAACTTCGATCAGTTTCACATTCCTTTCGTGACGCTTCACTGCCACTCGGAAATATCCTTTTGAAAGCCCCGGATAATTGCTGCAGTCGCGAATCAAAATTCCTTTTTCCACACACTGCTCAAAAAGCATCTCCGGTCCTTTTAAAAAGATATAATTTGCCTGAGAGGGAAAAACCTTAAGCCCCAGCTTCTCCATTTCTCTTTTCATATATTCTGCTTCCTCAAAGACGAGCTTTCGTCCTGCTTCTACATAATCTGTTTCCTTCAGGGCTGCAAGTCCTGCCGCCTGAGCCATAGCAGATACATTCCAGGGCTGTGTCATAAGCTCCATCTGCTCAAGAATTTTTTCATCCGCGCAAAGCCCGTAACCCAGACGGACGCCTGCAATGGCATAGCGCTTTGTAAAAGCTTTCAGAATAAACAGATGTTTATATTCTTTCAAATGTGCTTTCAGCGTATAATTCTCCGGTTCCCTGACAAAATCCAGAAAACACTCGTCCACTACCGCGAAGATTCCCTTATCCCTGCAGCGAAGCAGAACCTTTTCCAGAAAATCCCGTTCCATAAGAATTCCTGTAGGATTATTGGGATTGCAGAGAAACAGTATATCCAGATCATCTGTAAGAGCTTCCAGATAAGATTCTTTTACTCTGAAATCTTCTTTCTCTTCCAGAAAAAAATATCGAATCTCACAGTCTACACTGGAAAGTGCCTGCTCATATTCTGCAAAAGTAGGGGCAGGAAGAAGGGCTTTTTTCGGTTTTTTTGCCCTGCACAGAGAGTAAATCAATTCTGCAGCTCCATTCCCGCAGATTACTTCTTTCTTCTCAACCTGTTCATACTGAGCAATGGCTTCCTTTAATCTCCCGCAGCCAACCTCAGGGTAATCCTCCAGCCTTTCCACACTTTCAATAATTGCCTGTTTCACCCTCTCAGGCGTCCCAAGCGGGTTACAGTTTGCAGAAAAGTCCAGACAGTTTTTATATTTGTAAACATCTCCGCCGTGTACGTGTTTCATCATTGTTTCGTCTCCTATGTATCAGAGCATCCTGATTCCCAGAGCTGCTCCCAGAAAAACCGCCAGTCCCAGAAAACAGGTTGCGTAGAGAAGAGAGTTGGCTCTTTTTATATCTTCCGTCTCTACTTCTCTTATTTTATCTCCTATCGTCGGTTTTTCGTATAATTTCCCAAAATAATATGCATTTCCTGCAAGTTGAATTCCAAGAGCGCCTGCCATTGCTGCTTCTGTCTGTGCAGAATTAGGGCTTGCATGATTGTGTTTGTCTCTTCTGTAAATCTTTATGGCATTCTTCGTATCCATTCCAACAAAAACTGTAGCGAAAGCCATAAGCCAGCCTGATATTCTTGCCGGAATATAGTTTGCCACATCGTCAAGCTTCGCAGCAAAACGCCCGAAATACAGATATTTTTCGTTCTTGTATCCAAGCATGGAATCCATTGTATTAATACCTTTATAAAGGAACATCAGTCCTATTCCGCCGATTGCCATATAAAACATGGGGGCAATAATTCCATCTGAGGAATTTTCCGCAATTGTCTCCACCGCTGCTTTTGTCACTCCTTCTTCCGTAAGCTCCTGCGTATCCCTGCCTACAATCATAGAAACTGCATAACGGGCTTCCTCAATTGTTCCGTTTTTCAGTCTGTCATAAACCTTCATACTTTCTGTTTTCAGGGATTTTGTCGCCAGAAGCTGACTGCACCAGAAAGTTTCCAGTGCCAACCCTGCCCAGACAGAAATCCCGTATAAAAAGCGCACAGCCAGAAATGGAATACCAAAGCTCAGCGCACAGACGAGCACCACTTCAAAAATGCCTCCCGCCAGTTCTCCTCTTTTTGATTTCGGAAAGATTCCGCGGATTCCCTTCTCCAGAAAGGAAATAAGATTTCCAATTATGCAGACAGGATGGTAAAGCCATCTTGGATCCCCTATCAGTAAATCTATTAAAAAACCCGCTGCCAAAGCAATGAGACTATACATGAACCTTTCCTCCCTGACGTTCTTTTTTATATTCCAGACATTTTTTCAGAAACGCCTGTACAAGACAGGGATTTCCGTAATAATACAGATGGGGAAATCCCGCCATCAGACGGTCATTTCCATGGATACAGTCCCATCCCCTTTTACTTAACGGCTTATCTGCGCGAAAAGAAACTCCACAGTTATCCGAATCAAAATAATGAAATTCATGGGCAGGAAGTTTTCCGGGATTCACCCCGAAAACTGTTTCCCCTTCTTTTAGCGTCAGCGTAATATATCCAAATCTCGTGAGCTTCGGCGTCCTGTAGGCGTTACCGGAAATCACCCCTGCCATACGGCGAAATTTCCCCTCCATATCCTCCATCTCTTCGTGAAGGTACATGAAACCACCGCACTCTGCCATGCATGGCATTCCAGACAGCATTTTTTCTCTGATATCCTTTCGCATGGAACAGTTGTCTTCCAGTTTTTTTGCATTTAATTCCGGATATCCTCCATACAGAAGAAGCCCGTCCGCATCTTGCGGCACTTCGGCGTCCCGCATAGGAGAAAACCGCACAAGCTCCGCTCCCATCTCCTCCAGAAGACGAAGGTTGTCCTCATAAAAAAAGCAAAAAGCTTCGTCATCGGCTACTGCCAGGCGTACGTTTTCAGGAAGCCGCCACGAGCATATTTCCGCCCCTTCCTTTTCTACAGGGTTTTCCAGCTCCTTTGCCCCTGATGCAAGGCTTAAAATCCCGTCTATATCCAGACTTTTTTCCAGAATATCAGCAAGACGCATCAGTCGATCCTTCAATTCTGGAATTTCCTCCGGAAGGACAAGCCCCAGATGGCGGCTCTCTATCACACAGTCCTCCACCCTTGGAACATAGCCATATACCGAAATTTCCAGTTCTTTTTCCACTGCCTCTTTCATCCGCGGATAAAGCATAGGCGACATCTGATTAAAGATAACCCCTTTAATACAGCTGTCCTTTTTATATTCCAGAAATCCTTTGATATAGGCAAGAAGAGAAAGGCTCATTCCCTTGCTGTTTACTATAAGAATCACCGGCGTATCCGTACTGTCAGCCAAATCGTAAGCGCTTGCCATCGTGGATGTTCCGCCCACTCCGTCGTAATAGCCCATAACACCTTCCATAACAGCAAGGTCACACCCCTCGCTGTTCACAGCCAAAAGCTCTCTTGTTTTTTCCCTTCCTGTAAAAAAAGTGTCAAGGTTTCTGGATTTTGTCCCAATGACTCTGGAATGAAACATAGGGTCAATATAATCCGGCCCGCACTTAAAAGATGCCACTTTCATGCCCCTGTTCACCAGTGCCTGAAGAAGCCCGCAGGTAATCAGAGTCTTCCCACTTCCGCTCGCTCCTGCTGCCAGAAGGATTCTCGGTATTTTCATAGCGTCTCCTTTCCCGGATTCTGAAGTGTAATAATATAAATAGGATTCTCTCCCATCATCATATGATACGGACCGATCGCCCTGGAGCGTGCCGCTCCCAGCTGAACAATTTCATTCGTATCAAAGGCAAATTCTTTTGCCGCTTCCAATGCCTCAGATACCGTTTCCAGGGTAATACAGTTTATAACAATTCTGATACTTTTATTTTTTTCAACGAGAAGTTTTACTATTTCCTTCAGATTTCCCGATGAACCGCCGATAAAAGCATGCGTCGGGGCTGGAAGATTTCTCATAGCCTCCGGAGCCAGTCCGGAAACTATAGTAAGATTGTCTGCTGCAAACTTTTTCTTGTTTTCCTTTAAAAGCTCCACTGCCTCATCTTTTTTCTCAATGGCATATACTTCACCCTGATGGGCGCAAAGAGACATTTCAATTGAAACAGAACCAGTTCCTGCTCCTACATCGTAGCAAACAGAATCTTCCTGAAGTTTCAGTTTTGAAAGAGAAATCGTACGAACTTCTTCCTTTGTCATTGGCGCTTTTCCACGAATAAATTCCTCATCGGAAATTCCATGGACCGTATTTTGAGGTACAGCCTCCACGTTATATGCACAAATGACACTTAACGCATCTCCCTGATAATTCGTAAGTTCTCTTGCTTTTTTCGAAAAAATAGCTTCATCTTTATAGGAAAGACGTTCTCCCACATGAAGAATGACCTCTCCCATTCCGTAGAAAACCAGTTTTTTTGCCAGTTCTGCTACGCCGTCTCCTGTTCCTAAAATAGAAAACACTTTCTGGTTGTGCTTAATATAATGAATCAGATTGCAACTCTTCCCATGGGCGCTTAGGATTTTTGCATCATCCCACGAAAGCCCGATTTTTGACATGAAATAGTTTACAGAAGATATTCCACAAAGAATTTCTACCTCACCATTTAAAAGTTCCACCAGCTTTTTCGCTCCACTGCAAAAACCGACATCTCCAGATAAAGCAACCACAATCCTGTCATATTCCGGATGCTCTTTTATGTAATCTGCAATAACCTCACTTCGATATTCACAGAGAGTCTTCTGCCCGGACAAGGCTGCCGCCTCCACCATCCGTCTTGCGCCGATTAGTAAATCCGCCTGTTCTACCGCTCTTTTTCCTTCTATCGTGAAAGTATTCTGGTTGCCCATACCAATGCCAAGAAGGGTAATATGGGGCTTTCTGTCTATTTGAAATTTCTTTGTCAGATACGCTTTGCACTCTGCCAGAGACATTCCTTCTTCTTTCACAGGTCTTCCAATGATAATCGGAGTGACGCCGCATTCCAGAGCTGCATCGATTTTTTCCTGAAAGCCTCCTGCTTTTCCTGTATCCTTTGTCACAAGATATTTACATTCAAACTGGAGAAGCATGGCTTTATTCAGCTCCTTGCTGAATGGTCCCTGCATTCCAATAAGATGTTTTCCCTCAAAGCCAAGATTGCTGCAGGTTTCTGCCACTGAAGGAAGGGAAAGCACTCGGGCAAATAAACGATTCCGATAATCGGGAATCCCTGTAAATTTATTCAGTTCCTTACTTCCTGTTGTGAGAAGTACATTTCCCTGCGTCCCTTTTAAATACTCTGCCGCAGCTTCCGTAGATTCCACGTAAACTGCCTGTCCTTCCTGTTTTCCCTCTTCTCTCAATACACGCAGACAGGGAAAACCTGCCTTTTCACAGGCATTTCTTATATTTGCAGTCACCTCTGCTGCATAGGGGTGAGTCGCATCCAGAATGATTTCCGGACTTATCTCCCGAAAAAGTTCTTCCATTTTTTCTTCGTCCAGTCTTCCCGGGCTTATCTTAAGATACCTGGTTTCTTCCAGAACCTTTCCGCCGTAGTCTGTTGCTGTACACACATACACCGGAACTTCATACTTCGCCAGAAAACGACTGATTTCATAACCCTCTGTCGTACCTGCAAAAACAAGAACTTTATACATTTCTGTATCCTCTTGGCGTTACCATTTTATGATTCAGTTCTTTTGTCTCGGAATTCCCCACAAATACAGTAGTAAACATATCTACTTTTGTGTCACGCAGTTCTTTTAAAGTCATAACCCGGGATTCCTCCCCCTCTCTTGCAATGTTTGAGACAATTCCGCAGATTGTTTCCGGAGATTTGTACTGCATCATCAAATCGCAGGCTTTCTGAAGGTAATCGTGACGTTTCTTACTGGATGGGTTGTAAAGGCAGACTGCGAAATCAGCCTTGGCTGCTGCCAGAAGTCTTGCCTCGATTTTTTCCCACGGTGTAAGAAGGTCGCTTAAGCTGATCAGACAGAAATCGTGAATCAGCGGCGCGCCAAGGACTGCAGCTCCTCCCAGGGCTGCAGTTACACCGGGGATGATCTCCAGCTGTGTTTCCGGATAATTCACACCAATCTCGTACATAAGACCAGCCATTCCGTAAACTCCCGCATCGCCACTACAGATCATGGAAACGGTTTTTCCTTTTTTTGCCTCCTCAAAGGCAAGGACACAACGGTCTACTTCTTTTTTCATAGGGGTAGTGAGAAATTCTTTCCCCGGAAAATGGTCTTTTACAAGGTTTACATATACGGTATATCCGATGATAACATCGCTTTCATTCATAGCCCGGATTGCCTTTCCTGTCATCTGGTCGTATGCACCAGGTCCAATACCGATTACATATAATTTATTCAAATCTTATCCTCCATTCTTTCGCTGCCACAGCTGTCGTCACGCCGTTTTCGCCTCTTTTTTTCTGAAGCAGTCTGCCATTTTCCGATGCCAGAACTGCGCTTCGCTCACAGACATTATCAACCCCGGTAATTCCTTTTACAAATGAGGACGGAGTAAACTCTCCCGGCACTGCCAGAAGTTCCTGCGAACTGTATGTCTCAAAGGGAATCCCCCAGCTCTCAGCCAGCGAAAGAATTCCCTGTTCTTCTTTTTTTAAATCAATACTTACAATTTTTTGAAATGCTTCTTTGCAAAAATCATTTCTGTTCAGCATTTTTTGCGCTTCATTGGCAATGGTTTCCCTGTCTTTTCCTTTTTTACAGCCCATTCCCAGATACAAAACCTTAGGAATTACCGCTGTTGTGGAAGGAAATGGCTGACAGCTTTTGTGAATGGTCACAGCCACGCCCGCTTCCGGAACTTCCCCGGAGCCTTCTTTATCTGCAGGAAAGCCATTTTTATCACAGCGAACCAGACCATCGGGAAGCGCTCCCTCCCAAGGAAATTCACTGTAAAACCCAACTGGCTCTCCTGCAAGAATTGCCGCTGAAACTTCCTTTGCGGCTGTCATGTTCCGGATTTCCGCCTGATTCTTCTTTGCAAAAACATCCACTGCAAACCTGCCGTGCAAATCTGTGGCAGTTGTCACAACACTCTGAGCTCCAAGAACTTCGGAAACCATTTCCGTTAATTCATTTGCCCCTCCAAGATGTCCGGAAAGAAGAGAAATCACAAATTTCCCGCACTCGTCAACTACAAGCACTGCCGGATCTTTTTTCTTGCTCACAATATAAGGTGCAATGCTTCTCACTGCAATTCCACAGGCTCCGATAAAAATCAGGGCGTCCGCTTTTTGAAACTGCTCCGCTGCCCACTCCCCTGTACTGTACGCAATAGCATCCGGCAGGTATCTGCTTTTTTTATCCAGTGTAACCCGGTAATTTTCAGTCTCCAATGCTTCCTTTAAGCGGCTGCCTGTTGCAAAGCCTGTGAGGCTGAAACATATCATTGATATTTTCATAAAAAATTGGCCTTCTTATTTTATTGCTTCCCGAAACTCCGTGGTAAAAGTCGGGTCATAGAGTTTAGAACGCTCGTAATGCGCGGCAGCTACCGTATCTCCGACAATCATAAGGGCTGTTTTTGTAATATCATTTTCTTTGGCTGTCTGCGCAAGAGTTCCTACTGTACAGATAAATTTTTTCTCATCCGGCCAGGTTGCCTTATAAACAATGGCAGCCGGAGTATCTGCCGTATATCCGCCTTCAATGAGACGACGACTCAGTTCTTCCAGCATACCCGTGCTCAGGAAAATAACCATAGAGGCATTGTGTGCTGCAAAGGACTGAATACTCTCCTTTGACGGAACCGGAGTTCTTCCCTCCATTCTGGTGATTACAACACTCTGGGAAATCTCCGGCAGAGTGTATTCCAAATTCAGCGCGCTGGCCGCGCCGCAGAATGCACTGACACCCGGACAGTAGTCATAAGCAATGCCTTTCTCATCCAGAATGTCCATCTGCTCGCGGATTGCCCCGTAAATACAAGGGTCGCCTGTGTGAAGGCGAACAGTGGTCTTTCCTGCTGCCTCAGCTTTTTCCATAACAGAAATAACCTCTTCCAGAGTCATTCTGGCGCTGTTATGAATAGTGCAGATGTCTTTTGTATATTCCAGAAGTTGTGGATTCACAAGCGAACCTGCGTAAATTACCACATCTGCTTCCTCCAAAAGTGCTTTTCCTCTTACTGTAATAAGATCCGGTGCTCCCGGACCTGCTCCTACAAAATGTACCATAGTAGTATGTCTCCTTCTGTATAATAATTATTTTTCTTTGTTAATCTGTTTAATAAGTTCCCCCGCATCCTCTGTCTGCCCAAGATAGCCATAGATATTGTTAAACACAACTGCCCCAAGAAGAATCCGAGAATAAGATCGATGATTAAGATAATATTGGATACGGGACAAAATCTCTTCCATAGTCTTTTCCAAAAATCCATACTCCGAAAGAATATCAAGCGCTTCGTCTGTGGTCGTTCCTTCAAGAATTTTTTTCGCACACGCAAGAGGCGCTCCTGCCCGGATGGCATTGGAAGCAATCGTTTCCATTCTGGCATCTGCACTGTGAGAATGGGTATTCATAATCCCCGATGCAAGCTTCACAAATTTACCGATATGAGCAACAAACAAAATCCCCTTAACCCCCATATCAACAGCCATATCAATCGTTTCTCCGACATAGTTACTGCACTTGATATTTTTTTCATAGGGAAGTGTCATATGCTCTCTGAGATAATCTGCGCCATAATTTCCCGGGGTGGCAAGAATGTACTCTTCTCCCTGAGCATGGCGCTGTCGCATTTCCACACGAATACTTTCGATGAGAGCCGCCTCACTCATCGGCTCCACGATTCCCGATGTTCCGAGAATAGAAATCCCTCCCAAAATCCCCAGTCTTGGATTAAAGGTCTTCTTCGCTGTTTCTTCTCCATCCGGAACAAAAATTGTTACCTTCAGACCACCTTCATAATCATATTCCTGACAAACTTCCTCTGCCACCTTAAGAATCATTGCTTTGGGCACAGGATTGATGGCAGCTTCACCGATTTCCTGAGACAGACCGGGTCTGGTCACCCTTCCTACTCCAACGCCTCCATCCAGCTGTATTCCCGGCTTCTGACACTTTTCCACTCTGGCAAAAATTAACAGTCCATTAGTGGTGTCCGGATCGTCTCCTCCATCTTTCCGGACACCACAGATTACAGCACTCTCTTCCTGTTTAATCTCCTCCAGCTGAAGAGAAAGAAGAATTCCTTTGGGTGTCATCAACTCCACCGTTTCCATCTTTTCTTTACCAAGAAGGATTTTTGTAGCCGCCTTACAGGCAGCCGCTGCGCAAGAACCTGTGGTATATCCGAATCTGAGTTTCTTATTTCCGCGGATGACATACAGGTCTTCCAGACCAGTTCCCATGTTGATCCTCTCCTTTATTCAGATATTCTCTATAAAATACAAAAAGAGTCTTTGTCGGACAACAAAAACTCTTTTTATCTGCTTCCGGAGAATCACCCGGTTGCCGCAGGCTCTCTCCCTTTCTAAAAGAACATCCAGTATCTGGCTTTCACAGTAACGGACTTGCGAGGGATTTCCACCCTTCTTCCTGAAAATATTCTTCTTTTATTTATATTTTTTACTTTCATCATTATATATTTTCGACTGTAAAAAGTCAACTGCTGTGCTTAAATTGTTATGTTTCACTCTGTATGCGCATTACTGTTCACAGCAACACAGATATCGCCTCAGATTACCTTATGCTCCAGCCATTTTCTGCTGTGGAATCTCCATGTGTAAATAATTCCTCTTATCGCCCAGTCTGTAAACATTCCGATCCATACTGCAATCAATCCTAATCCCATAACACGAATCAGGAACACACAGAGGCAGAAACGGAATACCCACATTGTCGTACAGGAGGCAATCATCGAAAAACGTACATCTCCTGCAGCCCGCAGTCCGTAAGCAGGAATGAAGGAAAACATCCACACGATTGGTTTTACAATGGTAATCCACATCACCATATTCATGCACATGGCAGCGCTTTCCGGCTCCATTCCTCCGAGAATGGTAATCGGCTTTGTAAGAGCAAAAATCGTCACACAGGAAACAATAAGAACGACTTCCGCTACTACACAGAGCTTCTTTATGTAATAAACTGCCTCGTCCTTTCTTCCGGCTCCCATACATTCGCCTACAACCGTCATAAGCCCGATTCCTATTCCGATTGCAGCGATACCATTGAGATTTTCCAGAATATTTGTCATAGCCTGAGCTGCAATGGCAGTTGTACCGAGAGTGGAAACAGTTGACTGAATCGCCAGTTTTCCAAGCTGAAACATGCTGTTTTCCACTCCCGACGGAATCCCCAGTCCAAGCACCCGCCGAATCATATGTCCATCCGGGCGAATTTTCCTGTAATCCCGTACAACAATGGGCTGTCTGTTTTTTCGAAGCTGCCACAGAACAACAACCGCGCAGAAAATTCTGGAAACAAGGGTTGAAATTGCAGCTCCGGCAACCCCCAGATGAAATCCCCATATCAGAACCGCATTTCCTACAATGTTCATAACATTGGAAATAATGGAAATCGCCATTGGCCCCTTCGTATTTTCCTGAGCCCGAAAAATAGATGCTCCTGCATTATAAAGGGCAATAAACGGGAAGGAAGCCGCTGTAATAAGGAAGTAAATCTTTGATGCGGACATAACCTCCTCTTCTACCTGACCAAAAATGAAATGAAGGAGAGGCAGACGGAATATCAGACAAAAGGCCGTTGCTCCCAGAGAGATTGCCGCAATGATAAACAGAACCTGTCTTGCAGCCTTATTCGCCATCTCCATATTCTTCTGTCCCATATACTGGGAGCACACAATTGCCCCTCCTGCCGCAAGAGCCGAGAACGCCTGAATCACCAGTACATTTATGGAGTCTACCAGCGATACTGCTGAAATGGCTGCAGAACCCACGTTACTCACCATCATCGTATCCACAGTTCCCATCAGGGAGGTCAGAAGCTGCTCCAGAATAATCGGAATCAGCAGATTCCTTAGCATCCTGTTTGTAAAAAGATGCTGTTCTTTCATTTTCATATCACTCCTTGTTTTTTTCTGCATTGTCTGTTATTCTTTTATAAATCTTCCAAAACTTTATAGTTTGTTTTGAATGGTTACAAAAGAAAGGAACTTTCCATGCAGCGTATTTTATATTATTCTGTTTCAAAAGGCCATGAAGGACTCACGATTCTTGATTTTCTTAAAAAAGAAGGGTATTCCCATCATGTGCTGTCTCTAATGAAGACAAACAGAGAAGCGATTTTGTTAAACGGAGAAAGAGGGTTCGGGAGAACACCTTTAAAGGAGGGCGATTCCCTGCGCATTCTGATTCCGGAAACGGAAACCTCCGACAATATCCTTCCCACAGAGATGCCCCTCTTTATTCTGTACGAGGATGAAGATATTCTTGTGCTGAACAAACCGGCAGATACTCCTATTCACCCTTCTCAGGGAAATTACGAAAACACACTTGCCAACGGTGTAGCCTGGTATTTTACCCAAAAGGGAGAACCCTTTGTTTATCGCTGTATCAACCGACTGGACCGGGATACTACAGGTGCATTGATTCTTGCAAAAAATCCCTTAAGCGCTGCCATTCTTTCCCAACAGATGGTAGAACGAAAAATTCACCGAACCTATCTTGCTCTCGTGGAAGGCATCCTGCCTCAAAAAGGTACAGTAGATGCTCCCATTGCCAGAGTCGAAGGCTCTACCATCGAACGGGAAATTAATTTTGAAACCGGAGAACGTGCAGTCACCCACTATGAACGGCTTGCTCTGGGCAAATATTTTTCTCTGGCAGAGCTTCATCTGGAAACAGGACGTACCCACCAGATTCGTGTTCACATGAAACATATCGGGCATCCCCTTCCCGGCGATTACCTTTACAATCCTGTCTATGACAGAATCTCCCGTCAGCCTCTTCATTCTTACCAGCTTGAATTCATTCATCCTACAACAAAAAAGGCGCTAATTTTCACAGCGCCGCTTCCCTCAGACTTCAGGAATGCTTTTTAGCATTCCTGACTTTTATTTATTCTTTTCATAAATAACAAGCAGTCCTTTCAGAAGCAGATCTTCATCAAGAATAATCTCCCTCTTACAGTGAGGAATTATCTTCTTTGCCAGACCTCCCGTAGCGATCACTGTGGTTTTCTGACCCAATTCTTCCTCAATACGTTCTACAATTCCATCCAAGGCTGCCGCATTGCTGTAAAGCAGACCGCTTTTCATACAGTCAATGGTATTTTTGCCAATAATGCGCTTCGGCGCCTCCAGACTGATTCCGCTGAGCTGAGATGCTCTTGAAGTCAACGCGTCGAGAGAAATTCGCACTCCCGGAAGAATCATACCTCCGATGTATTGTTTTTTTTCGTTTACAACAGAAACTGTCGTTGCAGTTCCCATATCTATCACAATAAAAGGTACCGGATATTCCGCAAGACCTGCCACTGCATCTGCTACGAGATCTGCACCAAGCTGTCCCGGATTGTCCATCATAATATTTAAACCTGTCTTCACTCCCGGCCCAAGTACCATGACCTCTTTTTTCAAGATTTTTTCTGCTGCCAGACGTGCAATATTTGTCATCTGAGGCACCACGGAAGAAATGATACATCCTTCGATATCTGATTTTTTTATATGATAAATATCAAGAACCGTTTTAATATCCACCGCGTATTCCAGTTCCGTTTTTGTGCGGACTGTAGAAAGTCTTTCAATAAAATAAGTTTTTTCTCTGTCGATGCAGCCGACAACTATATTGGTGTTTCCGATATCAAGTGCTAAAATCATATTTTTCTCCAAATTCAGGCACACATATGTGTGCCTGTTCTTTTTCTGTTAATGACTTGCTTCCGCCTTTATTTCGTGGTTAATATCCATCTGGGAAGCAGGAATTAAATGCGCTTTGGAAAGAGCGGTTCCCACTGCGCCTGTGATCACTGTAGATGACAGCATCTCACATACTGCGTTAATTCCTACGAAGGTACAGATAAACACGATCACATTCTGTCCCCCGATCATATCCTGAACATATTGGGTGTTTCCAAAAAGAACAACCAACGCAGCCATAAAGAATGCGGTATTCAGAAATGCGGAAAAGAATCCTGTCACAGCACAGGAAATATATACGTTTGTTTTCTTGCGCATCCCTCTGTAGATGTAGCCAATAAGAAGTCCATCAAGGGCACGGGGCACAAATCTCTGAACAAATGCCAGAAACGGATTGATGCCAAATAGCATGGCCCCCATAGCGCTCGTTCCTCCAATTCCGATACACTGGAAGAAGCTTGTAAGACCGAAAATAGAGCCTGCAATCAGGCCGCCCACAGGTCCTAAGACAATGGCGCTGATGGCTACAGGTATCACATTAAAGGTGATTGCGAGAGGTCCGATATTCAGATATCCAAGGGGTGTGTATGCCATCAGTAAAAGTATGGCTCCCATCAGACCTAACAGGGTAATCTGTGACGTTGTGAATTGCTTTTTCATTGTTTTTTCCTCCTTGTTACTGTTCCCTTAAGGGATACAATACGGTGTGTTTGTTTCTTACCTTTTGGTAAGCATAAGTATTTTATCCAGGATTTTTGAAGCTGCATCCTCTTTGCTCATAAGCGAGAGTGATACTTCTTCTTCCTGTGTAATCAGAGTCAGCACATTGGTGTCTCCCTGGAATCCGGCGCCTTCTACTTTCAGATTATTGGCGGCTACCATATCCAGATTTTTCTTTGTGAGCTTGGCTCTGGAATTACCGATCATGTTCTGAGTTTCCATGGAAAATCCACAGAGAAACTGTCCTTCTTTTTTATGTTCTCCCAAAAATTTCAGGATGTCGTCCGTGCGTTCCAGTTCTATGGAAAGCTCCCCGTCTTTTTTCTTCATTTTTTCATCGCTGACAGTCTTAGGACGGTAATCTGCCACTGCTGCAGCCTTGATAATGATATCCTGTTCTCCGCTGACTGCAGTAACTGCCTCAAACATATCTTTTGCAGAAACAACAGGCACTGTCTTAACAAAAGACGGCGGTGTTAGAGAAGTACGTCCGCTGACCAGCGTGACATCCGCTCCGCGAAGCATAGCCATTTTTGCAAGAGCATAGCCCATTTTTCCTGAAGAATGGTTTGTCAGAAATCTTACGGGATCCACTGCTTCCTGAGTAGGTCCTGCAGTGATAAGGATTTTTTTGCCCTGCAGATCCTTCGGGCAGGCGATTTCCCGTTCAATATAAGAGAGTAAGGTTTCCGGCTCTGGCATTTTTCCCGCTCCTGTGTCTCCGCAGGCAAGGTAGCCTGACGCAGGAGTAATGACTTCATAGCCGTAATGCTCCAGAATTTTCAGATTATCCTGAACAACCGGATTCTCATACATATTTGTGTTCATGGCAGGAGAGATGAATTTCTTGCACTTACAGGCCATGACCGTTGTAGTCAGCATATCGTCTGCAATACCGTGAGCAAGCTTTCCTATCACATTGGCGCTGGCAGGTGCTATCATGACAGCGTCTGCCTTTTTTGCAATGGAAACATGCTCTACCTGAAACTGGAAATTTCTGTCAAAGGTATCCACCAGACACTTATTTCCTGTGAGCGTTTCAAAGGTAATGGGATTTATGAAATTCGTCGCGTTTTGTGTCATCAAAACATGCACATCTGCATGGCGTTTCTTTAAGGCGCTTGCCAGACCGGCAATTTTATACGCGGCAATACTTCCCGTAACTCCCAATAAAACTGTTTTTCCCTGAAACATGCTTCTCTCCTCTTTCCCTTTTCTTTTACAACAAGCATATCGTATATGTACAATATTATAATAGGATGCTTTGTTTTTATCCGATAACATTATAGAACATCTTCTTATGAAATTGCAATAAAAATATATCTTGTTTTCAATTCTGTACACATTTGAGAACACCGGGATATACATGCAGAAAACAGACCGGAACTTTCTGTCCGGTCTGCTCTGGAGGATTGGTCTATATAAATAAGATTCCTTTTTTTATTTAACGGTTACCTTAACTACATTGGAATAAGCTCCCTTCGTGGCATAATTACCATCCTCGTCACGGATGATTCCACGCATTTTAAAATAATAAGTATTGTTTTTCTTCAAAGTCTTTGCGGTGAAGCTCTCTTCCCCGTCTGAAAGCTTCACAAGCCGCTGATAGCTTTTATCTTTCGCATTGCGGTAATAAATCACGTAACTGCATTCCCCGTCCTCATAAGCTGCAAAAGCGCCGCTCCAGTTAAGCTTTACCTTATGACCGGAAACTGCTTTCCCTTTCAGGGACGGTGTTTCGGGCGCAGTAAAGCAGATTGCCTGACTTTCATCATAATCCGAATAATAATTCCTGCCATTTACGCGGTTGTAAGCGCGGACAATAATCTTATAGCGCTGTCCTGCTTCCAGCCCTTTCACTGTCACAGAAACAGATGAATTCTTTATTTTTACACGTTTGATGTTTTTTCCGGTTCTGCTATCCTGCACATAAACCACATAACCATCCGGACGAATCTTCTCTGACTCCCATTTACAGGTAACGGAAGAATCCGTCCTTCCTGTCACCTTTACCCCGTTCACCATTGCAGGGCGAAAAACATTCACCTTTCTTATTTTTGAAGGAAGACTGTAATACTTCTTATTTCCTTCTTTTGAGTATCCCCGCACACTCAGATAGTAAGCCCCTTTTTTTACATTTTTGAAGGTAACCTTAGTAGTATTCTTGTCTTTCAGTTCATATTTCTTTATAGTTGGAACAGTCTGACTGAAGCCATCGTCACTGGATTCTTTTGGTTCGACTCCCAATACATAATCATATGCATCTGCATGTTTATCTCTGTTTTCCAAAGTTACCGTTACTGTTGAACCATTTACAGTAACTTTACCTATTTCCGGCTGAGCCGGTGTGTTTACTTTAACCGTTGCTTTTTTCGGAGGACTCCATATCGTCCATGTTTTGTCCTTTTTTAAGCCGCGGACCCTGACATAATAATCTCTTGCCTCCAGAAGGTATGGAATTTTCGCAACAGTATCCTTCGTTTCAAAAGTTTGTACTCTTTCCTCCCAAGCCGCAATTAACGTACCCGGTATCAGTAACTCTACATCCTGTCCTTCATATGGTTCACCTTCCGCAACCTTATCTACCCTGTATTCATATTTCAAAATATCAGTATTTTCTCCGGAAACAGATACATCAATCACATTTCCGGACACGACTGGTTTATTCAATTTAAGTACGGAAGTTTCTGCTGTCTTCCCGTTACTTCTGAACTTAATTCCCATGGAAGAAGCATAAGCCTCTGCATAAGAACCCGTCTCTCCAATAATCGTTATACTGTCTTCAATTCCCCAAAAAGCGGTTGCAGATATCTCCTTCACATTGGAAGGAATATAAAGTTCTTTTAAGCTGTAACAATTCTTAAATGCACCGTCATCAATTGCTTCAACACTTGTTCCTATCTCCACTTTCTTCAAATTCGGACAATCACTGTAATCACTGGCTTCTATGCGACGATAGCCATTCCCCGTATGCACATATTCCAGATTCTTACAATCACTTGCTATAAACTCCCCATCAATCTTTGTAATATGATTCGGAATAATAAGTTCACGAAGCATGGTACAGCGGAACATGCACAGGTCGAAGCTTCCTATTCTCTGTATTGTATCTGGAAATTCTACTCTCTCAATATCTTTTTTTGCCGCTATAAACTCAGTTACCGGTGTACCGTACAGCCCTCTTTTTACAGAAACAGCCCCTCTTAGTCCTTCAGCAAGATAATAAGGTCTGGGCCGCTCAAAAAAACCAGCCCAATACGAAACATTATCAACCTCTACTTCCTCATCACCATCTTCATTTACGGGACGTTCTCTTACTACCAGATTTATTTTTTCATTATCCTTAAGGTCATTATAAATATAGGTGTAGCGATAACACTCAACGGTAAGCCCCTCACAGCCATCGAAGATATTTTTTCCTACCTCAAAGAAGGCTGATTCTACAGATACTTTTTTTAATTTCGTACAATTCTGAAAAGCTTTGTCTGCTATAGAGTATACAAACAAGTCTTTCGTTCCGTCACTGACGTATTCTTTCAGAGTAAGATTCTCAGGCACTTCCTCTGTGTAGCCTACAATTCCACAGGTATCCCTTCCGGTATCTTTGCGGTATATCACTCCTTCGTAAACAAACTGGTCCGAAGACAACTCTGTTTCCGCTGAAACAACAGGCTCTGAAGTCATATCCGGCACTTCCGATACGGATTCTGTTCCTACTCCGTCATCAAAAACATTCTCCGGCAAATCTTCTTCCACAAACGAATCTGCACTCCCGTCTGCCTGTCCAACTTCACCGCCATCTGTAAATGCTTCACTTCCAAATGCAGAAACAGGTGTCAAAGACATTGTCATTGCAAGTACCGTTACAAGAAAGGTTCTTTCCCACTTTTTTCTCAACATACTTTTGCTCCTTTCTGAAAATTATTCAGGTATTTTCTAATTACCCACCTCTCATATTCACGCTTCAAAGACGCATTCCCTGTTCACAGCAACAGAGAATGCGCTCTACTTAAAATCAAACAAATGTTAAAGTGTTTAATACATGATACATATCATGATCTTTGTCACCGTCTACATGAAAATTACCACACATTATCATTTTCTTTGTTTTCTTATTCAAATCCATGGATTCTACTTCATAACCGCTGTACTTATCAGGATTAATTGAAATCATAAAATCGGGGGTTATTTCCAAATTTGACGAGCTTTTCATTGCTTTCTCAACGTCTTCTTTGGCAACATGATATATTTCACTTATAGTCTTCTCCTTTTTATTTTCAACTATTTTCTTAGATACTGGGATAAACATACCATAAAATTGGTGATAATATACATCCTGTAGCGTAATACTCTGTTCCGCTCTTTGAATTTCCACATAAAAATCACGTTCTTCCTCAATCATGTTTTTGCCATCATAGACAGCTTTATTAAAACAGATTCTTGACGGATTTCCATCGTTATACTTATTCATTAAAATAAATTCTGACTTTCCTGTATCGTTGCTAAAGTATGTAATTCCATACTCTTGTTCTGATAATTGAAATTTTCTAAGCATGCTTCCATCAGTCGCTAAAACTGTCACATAACAAACACCATTCTTTCCCATTTCATAACCAACAACATATAATTTTTTATCTACAGGATTATACGTCATCCCATTACAGTGATACAATCTGGTATCTTCCGCTTCACCAAATGTTGCAATTACTTTAGGCTCTACTGTTTCTGGATTAGACGTTTTATACATTGCCGCATACAGATTGTCAACATCACATTTCAAACAGCATGCTGCATCATCGTCATCCATAGCCATGCTCTGTATATTTCGGACACTCGCCCCCTTTATTTCAATTGAGGGAATTAATACTCCTTCTTTCACAGAACCGTTAAATACAAAATAGCCGTTTCCTGCCCTACTGGCATCAGAGCGCCACTTTTTAAAACTTATCCCTTTCTGGTATACAACACGATCCTTAAGTCCAGTATCCGTAAGTCCAATCACATTCGCAAAAACATACATGTTCTCTTTATACAGAGTGATTCCCTCAAAATTAAACTGTTTATATTTTTTACTGTCCATATCTGCCTGAAAAACCGCAAATGGTCGATAATTCCCACCCTCTATATAATCTGCAGATTTCACCAACAAAATCCGATTCTTACAGGAACTGTAGTCGCTGATGTAATGATTTGTCAAAATAAATAATCCATAGTTCCTTTCAAAGTAAATCCCATTTGCTTTTGTATATTCTTCAGCATCATTGGCTGTTACACTAAAATGTATTCCTTTATTTGCGCTGACATCTAAATCTTCCATAGAACCTATCACAAAATTAAACTGTGACGGATTATTTTTGTCAAGATATTCCATCAGGATAAATTCATCCGTTCTGTAACTGGCAATTCCCACATACACTCTGGGCAATCTAATTTTTGCCAAAATTGTACCATCAAGCCCTAATTTAATAAGAAATGGAACATTACTACTATCTTTACATGTTAAATACAGTAACTGATTTTTAGCTGTCATTCCATATACGAAATAATCGAGTGTTGCAAATACAGCAGAAGATGTAATCGTTCCTGATTGGAATTTGGTTGATTTTAGTATTTTACTTTTACTGTTTTTATTCACTTTTGCAAAATACAGCGTACTTCCTATCCTTGCCATCGCTGCAGCATTTGTAAAACCTGATGCTGGATTATCAATTTCCGCTGCAAGTGTCGAACCACAACTAATACGCAATTCCCTTTCTGACATTGTTCCAGCCATAAGTATACCTCCTTATAACATATGAGCATTACCATTCATTGGTAAAATGTTTATAATATTAAATAGTTACAAATGATATCTTTTCCCTCCTCTACTTGTTATTTGTATATACCACACGAGTATATTAATATATATCACTACAAAACTACTATGTCAATATAAATTTTATTTTTTTGTAATTATTTCACAATATTTTATTTTTATTTAATTAATATTTAAGCCACTGTCTTATATTCATTATCTCGCCAGTGATTGTCCTATACCGTCCAAAATATCTTATTATACTATATATTATCATATACATAATCTCTTTTGTAATCGTCATTTTCCAGTCAATGTAATATTAGCTTTAAAAAGAAAACAGACCGGAACTTTCTGTCCGGTCTGCTTTCTCTCATAAATCATCTTTTTATTACAAGTTCTCTTCTCTTTTTAACTGCTTGCTTCTCTCCTGTTCCAACCCTGAAAAGCGGGAAATTTTGTAGTTGCTTACGATATTTAGTTACAAGAACTATATGTACTTTTAGGCTGTATTTTCGTCTGTTATGACGACTATATCTATTGTCCATAGTTATTGTCCATAGTTTCTCTGATAATTATTGACTTTCACTGAATACTATTGTACACTATATTTAGTGAAATATCAAGGAAGGGAGTACATCTATGGAACAGATGACTATAACAGCAAAAGTTCAAATAGTCGCCACTGATACAGATAAAGTTTTGCTTGATAAAACTATGTCTGTTTATCGTGATGCCTGTAATTATGTTTCAGACTATGTATTCCAAACTCATGATTTAAAGCAGTTTTCACTTAATAAGGTTTTGTATTCTACTCTAAGAGAAAAATTTGGTCTTAAATCGCAAATGGCTCAGTCCGTTTTAAAAACGGTCATTGCAAGATATAGAACTATTCTCGAAAATCAAAATGAGTGGATACAACCAACCTTCAAGAAACCTCAGTATGATTTAGTTTGGAACAGAGATTATTCTTTAACACAAAACTGTTTTTCTGTGAATACGCTTAATGGTCGTGTTAAACTGCCATATTTCGCTGAAGGCATGTCTAAATATTTTGACCACACAATCTATAAGTTTGGTACAGCTAAGCTCATAAACAAACATGGTAAATATTATCTTTACATACCAGTAACTTATGATGTCGAAGAAAGTAATATTTCTGACATTTGTAATGTCATAGGCATTGACCGAGGTATTAACTTCGTTGTTGCAACCTATGACAGTAATCACAAGTCTGGATTTGTTAGTGGAAAAGCTATCAAGCAGAAACGTGCTAACTATTCCAAACTTCGTAAAGAGCTCCAGATGCGTCATACTCCATCCTCAAGACGAAGAATCAAGGCTATTGGCGGGCGAGAAAACCGTTGGATGCAGGATATCAACCATCAGGTATCAAAGGCACTCGTCACGAACAACCCAAAGCATACACTCTTTGTATTAGAAGATCTGTCGGGTATTCGTAATGCTACAGAGCGTGTCAAAACCAAAGACCTTTATGTTTCTGTATCGTGGTCATTCTATGATTTAGAACAGAAACTAATTTACAAGGCTAAGCAGAATCAGTCTTCTGTCATTAAGGTAGAACCTCATTATACAAGCCAGTGTTGTCCTATTTGTGGACATACTGAAAAGACAAACCGTAACAAGAAGATACATTTGTTTACGTGTAAAAACTGTGGCTATAAGTCCAATGATGACCGTATAGGAGCTATGAATCTGTATCGTATGGGAATAAATTATCTTGTTGATAGCCAAGTACCTGATACAGTTGTAACAGAGTAAACTTTGTTACAAAGGGTGTTGTCAACCACCCTTTGATGTAACGCCACTTTAGATAGCAATATCTATTGGGGTTAAAGGCCGGAGACGTAAGTCGTTAGTACGGCTGGGCAGTTACAAGCCCATGACCTTTAGGTCGTGGGTAGTTGACATGATATACTCGGTTATGAACCGTCATAGGATTGACACCACCTTAACATATTAGGAGGCTTAACATGAAAAACTATCAGATTACAAACTGGTGCGCCCATTTTATAGAAGACCATGTAAAAGAAGGAGATTTTTGCATTGACGCCACTATGGGAAACGGAAACGATACCCTTCTTCTGTCCGGACTTTGCGGTGAAAAGGGTCGGGTTCTTGCCTTTGATATTCAGGAAATGGCTCTTGCAAATACGAAAGCCCGTCTCACAAAAGAAAATGCCCCTCTGAATTACCGCCTGATTCAGGATTCCCACGCCAATCTGACACAGTACGCAGAAGAAGAAACTGCAGACTGCATTGTATTTAATTTCGGCTATCTCCCCGGAGGAGATCACAACCTTGCCACAAAAGCAGATACCAGCATTCAGGCTATGGAAAAGGCACTCACTCTTCTGAAAAAAGGCGGCATTCTCTCGCTGTGTATCTACAGCGGCGGAGATTCCGGTTTTGAGGAGCGGGACGCAATCCTTAACTGGCTGTCAAACCTTGATTTTCACAAATATCTGGTCATCAAAAGCGACTACTTCAACCGTCCCAACCATCCGCCAATACCGGTAC
Organism: Eubacteriales bacterium; assembly: GCA_030536995.1. Lineage (GTDB taxonomy): Bacteria > Bacillota > Clostridia > Lachnospirales > Lachnospiraceae > Blautia_A. The sequence continues at coordinate 90,797 of JAUNOY010000006.1, read as the reverse complement.
TGGTTGTGAAACTAACCTGACACAGCGTAAGTATTTCCACTACTACCCTTCGCAACTTTCAAGTGCTATACGAACAATACTATTTTATTATCCAAAGATACAATCCCTGTGAGGCAAATATATCGGAGCTGTACCTTGTTACACTTTCTTATATTTCGCCTTGGACAATATGTCCAAAATTGATCTCATCCTTAAAAAGATCATACACATATTCTGAACTTTCCCTATACAAGCCCGTCTCCCTATCTTGAAGTTTTTCAAAAACCTCTGAATTGTAAAACTGATTCATTGCTTCTTCATATTCCATATTTTGGTCTGAAGAAAACATATCAACAATGTCCTGGATTATATACTCCATTAGCTGTTCTTCCTTACCCATATCAATCCCCTGCCTTTCGCAAAAGTTTTATACTTTTTTCTGTATGAAAAGAATACTGAGATGATGTCTTTTTATAAATCATTCCTTTTAATAAAGTGGCAAAATCAATAATTTCGTTTTCATACTGACGAAATAACAGAGCCATATTGTCATCTGCAACTGGTCCTATCACAATGTCATATTTGTTATCCTTATTGCATAAAGAATCTTTCACATTCGTAAACGTACGATTTCTGTTATTCATAACAAATCTCGCCCACTCTTCCGTTGTTTCTATACCAAAGTCCTTAATTTTAACTCCATCATTTTCTCTAAAAGAATCTGGTATTTCAAAAGCATTGACAACAGGAGAGCCTCCATAAATTCTCGATACCCTTACAGCCATTTTTTCAGCCTGTTCTTTCATATCTGTCAAGTAAAAACCTCTCCCAAAATCTTTATAGGGTCTACACATCGCCAAATTTATACTTTCGATTACAAGATTGCTGCCATGATATAATTTCATAAGGTACCTCCATTTCTTCGGCACAATATCATCAAATCTTCCACAATTGTTCCAAAATCTAAAGTATGCTCCACTTCATAATTTTCTTTTATAAAGGCAATACCTTTAAATTGAAAAAGATAACAGAATGCTTCTTTTACACTAAGATTACAGTATCGTGCAAATTCATTTACACAGGCAACAGTAAAACCTATTTTCTGTTTTTTTTCACTCATGCATAACCCTCCTGTTCTTTTACAAACACTTGTCTATATTTTTCCATTTTGTATTTTAACCTATAAAAAGTATATCATAAGCCATTGCAATCTACCACTCTTAATCTCATACACACCAAAAAACGGAAGCACCTTCTTTACTCTGAAGATGACTTCCGTTTTTGATTTACCATATCAAGTCTTATCAGTCGATGATCTTTACAGATTCAATAACCGGCTGTTCCTCTGTTGCAACAAGACCGCTCTGAGGATCCTGAGGCTTCACAGTAGTACAGATCTTATCCACAACATCCATTCCCTCTGTCACATGACCGAAAGCCGCATATTCCCCATCCAGGAAATCGCTGTCTTCATGGCAGATAAAGAACTGTGAGCTTGCGCTGTCCGGCATAGTAGCTCGCGCCATGGAAATAACACCTCTTTCATGGGAGATGTCATTCTTCACACCATTACTCTCAAATTCACCCTTAATGTTCTCGTCAGAACCGCCAGTACCATTACCGAGAGGGTCGCCACCCTGCATCATAAACCCTTCTATAATACGATGAAAGGTCAGTCCGTCATAAAAGTTCTCCTGAGCAAGCTTCACGAAATTGGTTACTGTAATCGGCGCTTTATCTGCATCCAGTTCCAGCTCAATGGTGCCGTAATCCTTAATTGCAATCTCTGCATGATGAATGCCTGTAAGCTCTTTGGAAACATCAAGAAGAGCTCCCTCACCGGAAGAAGCATCTGCCTCCAGTTCTTCTCCGTCTGTAAATCCGGCTTCTTCTGCATCCTCTTCACTTACGGATTTTTCTGCATCTTTATCGCTCGCACCAGTCTGTCCCTGAGTTGTCTCATCCTTCTTCGGCGTCTCTGCCTTGCCGCATCCGGCAAACATCCCCGCTGCCAGTACCGTTGCCATAAACACTACCAATACTCTCTGTTTCATTTCATGCCTCCAAAAACAATTTTTTATTTTACGGGATAATTATATCTTCTCCACATAAAAATTCAATTCTTTTCACAAAAAGTTCAGATTCTTCCCTCTTATCTGATTCTGTCCGGGAATCCAACCTTACGCTGTACTTTGCGAAGTGTCTTTGTTGCATAATAATTTGCTTTTTCTGCATTTTCTTTAATAATAGAATCAATGTACGCTTTGTCCTTGGACAGTCTTTCAAATTCATCCTGAAGAGGCTTGAGAACGCTTACAACCGCTTCCCCTACTGCCGGCTTCAGTTCGCCGTAGCCCTTTCCGTCAAATTCTCTTACTGCCTCATCCGGTGTCTTTCCTGTACATGCACAGTAGATATCCAGAAGGTTCTTAACTCCCGGCTGTTCATCGCTGTAACGGATACAGCCTTCGGAGTCTGTCACTGCGCGTTTACATTTACGCATAATCGTATCCGGATCATCCATAAGATAAATACTTCCATTCAGATTCTCATCGGACTTGGACATTTTTCTGACCGGATCCTGAAGACTCATAATCTTTGCCCCAACCTTGCCGATATAGGCTTCCGGCACTGTAAATACATCTCCGTAAATATTGTTGAAACGCTCTGCAATATTTCTTGTAAGTTCCAGATGCTGCATCTGGTCAATGCCCACAGGAACTACATCCGCCTGATAAAGAAGGATATCAGCCGCCATAAGCACAGGATAGGTAAAAAGACCTGCATTGATGTTATCCGCATGTTTCGCAGCCTTATCCTTGAACTGTGTCATACGATTCAGTTCACCCATGTAAGTGAAGCAGTTTAAAATCCATGCAAGCTCTGCATGTCCTGATACATGTGACTGATAATAGATGCAGTTCTTCTTCGGGTCAAGCCCTGCTGCAATATATAAGGTCAGAAGATTTCTGGCGCGCTTGCGAAGCTCTGCCGGATTCTGGCGCACTGTGATAGAGTGCATATCTACAACACTGTAAAAACATTCATATTCATCACTTAAAGTCACCCAGTTCTTGAGCGCTCCAAGATAATTTCCAAGAGTCAGGTTTCCGGTAGCCTGCATACCGCTGAATAATACTTTTTTTCCGTCTATCATTGTCTTATCCTCCAATAAAAGTTAACTTATAGTCTATCATTCTATTTTGCTAAAGTCAATTGCAGTTTCCCTCTTTCCATGCTAAAATAATGTTGCCGGCAGTTCTGCTTACAGCAGCCGGCCAAAAACAGCAAAGGAAACGAAAGCGAGGAATCCCTTCATGGAAAAAATTACAAGCTTTACCATTGACCATATTAAACTGCAGCCGGGTATTTACGTATCCCGCAAAGACAATGCGGGCGACACTGTCATCACAACTTTTGATATCCGCATGACCTCACCCAACGAAGAGCCTGTTATGAACACAGCAGAACTTCACACAATCGAACATCTGGCAGCTACCTTCCTGCGCAACCATAAGGAGTTTGGCGCCAAAATGCTCTACTGGGGTCCTATGGGATGCCGCACAGGCAACTATCTCCTTCTCATGGGAGACTATACTTCAGAGGACATCGTGCCTCTCATGACAGAAACCTTTGAGTTTATCCGTGATTTCGAAGGAGAGGTTCCGGGCGCTTCTGCAAAGGACTGCGGAAATTACCTTGATATGAATCTCCCAATGGCAAAATATCTGGCGAAGAAATTCCTGGATGAAATCCTTTACGACATCAAACCGGACAGACTTGTTTATCCGGAATAAATTTTTACCTGCGCCGCAAGGCGCACCACACACAAAAAGGTCATGACAAAAACTGTCATGACCTCTTTTCTTTCTCTTTACTGTGCAGCTGTTACAAAGTCACCGCTTACATAACAAACCTGTCCTTCATACTCTACGCGTACCCAGCCATTCTCACATACACCTGTACCGGTGAGTTGTGTTCCTGCTGCCGCACTGCTTACCTGCTGCGCTTCCGCACTTGCATCTGCACGGAGATTCACATCTGCAGTTGTGGTGTAGGTTCCTGCTTTTACCTCTATTTTAATACCGCTCGGGGTCTGCTCTGTAACTACTTCAGGAACCGGGGTAGGTTCCGGGGTAGGTGTTGCAGCCGCTTCCGGCGTAGGCGTTGCCACCGGCTCCGGGGTAGGTGTTACTTTCATAATCTGTACTGTGGAATCAATTGCAGGATCAAATCCACATCCTGATATACCAAGAATCAGTCCCAGCAGAAGAACCGGTACTATAAGTTTCTTCATAAATCATTTCCTCCTTGATAAAAGCATTTCTCTTACTCCGGGCATCCGTCAATGCTTACTTTCCTCACAACAATATGCCACTCTCCCAATGCTTCGTGTTATTTATAATTAACTTTAATATACACGATTTTTCTTATTTTGGCAAGTTTTTTGTAACAACTTCTTTTGTCCTCGCCCCCTGTCTTTGTTTATTAATTGATTTTCGCTGTCTTATATAATATAATGTTTAGAAAGGCGTTTTTTCTGCCAGAACAAAAGAGAGAGGAGAAAAAAGTTGGATTCTGCACTTTATGCAAACTATCTGAACATTCTAAAACATGAACTGGTTCCTGCACTTGGCTGTACGGAACCCATCGCAATCGCCTATGCTTCAGCCAAAGCTGTACAGGTTCTGGGTGAATTTCCGGATACCATCGAGATGAACTGCAGCGGCAACATCATCAAAAATGTAAAAGGCGTAACTGTACCTAATTCCGGCGGTATGAAGGGAATTGATGTTGCAGCTATCCTTGGCGCAGTGGGCGGCAATGCGGACAAAGCGCTGGAAGTTCTGGAGGGTATCACCCCTGCCCATATTACGCGCACAAAAGAGCTTTTAGCCCGAAAAATATGTTCCTGCTCCCTTGTAGAAGGGGTGGCAAACCTTTATATCACTGCAAGAGTAGTGAAAGATGAACATTTTGCAGAAGTAACAATCATTAATCATCACACCAACATTACAAAAATCGTAAAAGACGGACAGGTTCTTCTTGATCTTCCGGTTGAAGCGGAAGCCGAAGACGCAGGTATTGACAAATCCCTGCTCACTGTTAAGGACATTCTGGAATTTGCCAATGAGGTTCGATTCGAGGACATTGAAGAAGTCATCGGCCGTCAGGTAAAAATGAACTCTGCCATTGCCCAGGAAGGTCTGGATAATAACTACGGCGCCCAGATTGGAAAGACACTCATGCACGTATGGGGCAAGGGTGTGACTACCCGCGCCTGCGCAAGAGCTGCAGCCGGAAGCGATGCGCGTATGGGCGGCTGCTCCATGCCTGTTGTTATCAATTCCGGAAGCGGAAATCAGGGTATGACTGTTTCTCTCCCTGTCATCGCTTATGCAGAAGAATGGGAGGTTTCCAGAGACAAAATGTATCGCTCTCTGGTTGTCAGCAATCTCATTGCCATCCATCAGAAATTTTATATCGGAAGCCTTTCCGCCTACTGCGGCGCAGTAAGCGCAGCCTGCGGTGCGGGAGCCGGTATCACCTATATGTACGGTGGAAGCTATCAGCAGGTTTCCCTGACCATCATCAATACTCTGGGCAACATCGGCGGTATTGTCTGTGACGGAGCCAAACCGTCCTGCGCTGCAAAAATTGCTTCTTCCGTAGACGCTGCATTAATGGCATTCCATCTGAGCATTCAGAATAAGAGCTTTCTTCCGGGTGAAGGTATCATTAAAGGCGATGTGGAGGAAACTATCAAAAGCATGGGATATATTGGCCGTGTGGGAATGCGTTCTACAGATACGGAAATCTTAAACGTCATGATCGACCGTGTAAATGTAGATGTTGAGTGCTGATTCTGCGCAGCCTTTTATAACTCTTTTTTAATCACACTTTTACCTTTACAGGGAGGATTTTTCTCATGAAGAAAAACAGTTTTTTACACAGTCTGCCATTTAAACTTCTGGTTGGAGTAGTTCTTGGTATTATTTTCGGACTGATATTCAGCAGCACAGATGATTCAGGTATCACAATGGGCATTCTCAATGTAGTTGTCACCCTGAAATATATTCTCAATCAGCTCATTAGCTTTTGTGTGCCACTTATTATCATCGGCTTTATTGCCCCATCCATCACAAAGCTGGGAAACAATGCTTCCCGTATGCTCGGCGTTGCCATTGTAATCGCCTATGCATCCTCACTGGGAGCAGCTTTATTTTCCTCCGCAGCAGGTTACGCACTGATTCCTCACCTTTCCATTGTAACCGATGTGGAAGGTCTCAAATCTCTGCCTCCGATTGTTTTTGAACTTGCAATCCCACAGATCATGCCTGTTATGAGCGCCCTCGTATTTTCCGTAATGCTTGGTCTTGCGGCAACCTGGAACAAGGCTAAGCTGATTACAGGCTTACTGGACGAATTCCAAAAAATCGTCCTTTCTCTGGTTGCAAAAGTCATCATCCCGATTCTTCCGGTCTTTATTGCCCTTACTTTCTGCGGTCTTGCATATGAGGGCTCCATTACGAAACAGCTTCCTGTATTTTTGCAGGTAATCGTAATCGTACTCATCGGACACTATATCTGGATGGCGCTCCTCTATCTGCTTGCAGGTATGTATGCAAAAGACAACCCTATGGAGGTTATAAAAAATTACGGTCCGGCTTACCTCACTGCAGTAGGTACTATGTCCTCTGCAGCTACCCTTGCTGTTGCGCTGAAATGCGCCAATAATTCCAGACCGCTCCGAAAGGATATCATCTCTTTCGGAATCCCGCTGTTTGCCAATATCCACCTTTGCGGTTCTGTTCTTACTGAGGTTTTCTTCTGTATGACTATTTCCAAAATCCTCTACGGCTCTGTTCCGTCAGTGGGAACTATGATTCTCTTCTGCGCTCTTCTCGGAGTTTTCGCAATCGGCGCTCCCGGCGTTCCGGGCGGAACAGTTATGGCTTCCCTTGGTATCATCACAGGTGTTCTCGGCTTCGATGAGACCGGAACCGCTCTGATGCTTACCATCTTTGCCCTTCAGGACAGCTTCGGCACTGCATGTAACGTAACCGGCGACGGCGCGCTTACTTTAATCCTTACAGGATACGCAAAGAAACACCACATTGCCGAACAGAATATCAGCATCGATTTATAGAAAAATCCCCGGTTATCAGCCGGGGGTTTCTTTAAATCTGTTTTTTACCTCTGTAAATGTATTTGCCCTGTTTTTCTTTTATTACTTTCCCCTCTTCCACTGCAAGAGTTCCGCGAAGAAAAACCTTATCAATATCTCCGTGAAGCGCAAAACCTTCAAAAGGATTATTATCAGTATTATAGGCATGCGTCTTCGCAGAAATCACACTTTCTTTTTCCGGATCAAATATAACAATGTCTGCATCACTGCCTTCTGCAATCACACCTTTCCTAGGATAAACACCGTAAAGCTTCGCCGGATTTTCACTTAACAGTTCACACATTTTTTCCAGAGTAATTCTGCCTTCCCTTACTCCGTAGGTATAAAGCAGAGTTCCTCTTGTCTGCACTCCGGGAAGCCCGCCCGGAATCTTTGTGAAATCTTTTGCTCCAAGACGTTTTTGCTCCATAGTAAAGCTGCACTGATCTGTGGCAACTGTCTGAATCTGTCCTTTTGCCAGAGCGTCCCAAAGGCAGTCCTGGTCTTCTTTTTTTCTGATCGGAGGCGCGCACACAAATTTCGCCCCTTCAAAATCAGGTCTGGAATAAACGCTGTCTTCCAAAAGAAGATACTGCGGACAGGTTTCTGCATACACCTTCTGCCCGTTTGCTCTCGCCCGACAGATTTCTTCATAAGCCTTTTTGTTTGTAAGATGCACAACCATAACAGGAGCGTCTGCCTCCTTCGCAATGGCAAGAAGCCTGTGAACCGCCTCCGCTTCCATTGTATCCGGACGCACAAGCGGGTGATTTTCCGGTCCGAAACGTCCCGCTTCCTTTGCCTCCTCAATTTTCGCATCAATGACTCCGGCATTTTCACAGTGAACTCCGGCGAAACAATCATATTCCTTTAATTTTTTTATAATTTTGTACAAATCGCAGTCGTCTACAATCATGGCAGGATAGGTCATATAAAGCTTGAAGCTTGTAATTCCTTCTTTAATCATATCCGGAATCTCCCGTTCCGTTTCTTCATTCCATTCTACAATAGACATATGGAAAGAATAGTCGCAGGAGCATTTGCCGTCGGCTTTTTTATGCCACTTTTCCAGTCCCTCTTTCAAAGTATGTCCTCCCTTGTCCTGAGAAGCAAAATCTACCACCGTAGTAGTTCCTCCCGCCAGAGCAGCTCTTGTACCTGTCTCGAAATCATCCGCAGTAACTGTCCCCGCTACTTCAAGGTCAAAGTGGGTATGTCCGTCAATAAATCCCGGGAAAATCAACTTTCCTGATACATCAAGAACCCGGGCATCCGCATCCGTGAGTTCTGCTCCTACCCTTTCTATTTTTTCCCCGTTAATCAGTACATCCAGCTTCTCTGCCTTCTCAGCCGACACTACCGTTCCATTTTTCAACAAATATTTCATAATATCTTCCCCTTTCTCTGGGTTTTTATTTATATTCAGCAGATTTACAATTCTTTTTATTTTTATACCTAAAAATATAGCATACTCATTCTTTTTTCTCAATATTATCAGATATTTTTTCTTATTATTTTTTAGTATTTCATATTTTTTTTGTTAAAAAAACTTTTTATTTTCAATTTTCTATGTTATAGTATAATTAGAATAAATTGTAACTGAAAAAAAGCTGGAACAGTTACGATAATTTTTTATAAAGGAGGTATTTCAATGGGACGGCTTACTGTATTGAAACAGATTGCCAAAGACCTGGCTGCACAATTTGGACCTGACTGCGAAGTTTGTATTCATGATCTCAAAACCACGGAACCGGAACATTCCATTGTATATATTGTAAACGGCCATGTTACCAATCGTGATGTGGGAGACGGACCATCCAACGCTGTATTCGAAGCTATCCGTCGATTAAAAAAAGGAGAGAAAGAACCAGAGGATCATCCCGGCTATCTGATGAAAACCTCTGACGGCAAGATTTTGAAATGCAGTACATCCTATATCCGTGACGATGACGGAAGTCTTCACTTTGTATTCGGAATCAATTATGATATCACCAAACTGACAATGATAGAATCTGCGCTCCACTCCCTGATTACACCGGAAAACAGAGAGGAACGTCCTAAGGAGATTACACACAGTGTCAACGACCTCTTAGACCATCTGATTGAAGAATCTGTTGCGCTGGTAGGCAAGCCGGTTCCCCTTATGAATAAAGAGGACAAGGTTAAAGCCATCCAGTTTTTAAATGATTCCGGTGCTTTCCTGATCACCAAATCCGGAGACAAGGTAGCCAATTATTTCGGAATCTCTAAGTATACTCTGTACAGCTACATTGACGTTAATAAATAAACTGACAGACAAAGAGCATTTATAAAACAAAAAGGGGTATTGATTATGAACGAGGAATTATATAACGAAGCGGTTCGTTCCGGCGTTCTCTCCAGACAGCTAATCGAGCATTTGCTGGAGAGCATGGAGTACAGCAGCATTTCCTTTATCAACTGGACAATCGAAGTCTTAAAGGTCATCAAAACAAGACTGGATCGAGGCGACAGGATTACAGACGAGGTTTCCGGTATTACTTACAATGCAAAAACTTTTCGTGCCTTTGTGGAGAAAAATTTTTCTTCCTATATTGTAAGCCAGGTATTTGCAGCGCCTAACAAAGCGGAAAAAGTCTACTTCACACTGGAGCCATGCGAAAACGGTTACAATCTTCTTATGGCAAATTCTTCCAAAAATAAGACTTATGAGTGGATTTCCAGTTTAAGTGAACGTTTTTCTCTGGTGCAGATGATTGCCACTGGTATTGTATATGTAAAAGATATTAAAACCAATACCTATCAGCCTTTTATTTCCGGAAACGGCAAATATTGTCGCTATGATAAAGACGCAGGCAAAATCATCGAACTTCCGTAATTCATACCATATCAAAAAGCTTCCCGTGATATTTGCGGGAAGCTTTTTTCCATATATACCTGTTAATTTTTCTGATTAATATAATTTACGAGTCCTTCTGCTTTAATAATTTTCTGCATAAATTCCGGAAATGCCTGCCCTTTAAATTCCGTACCTTTCGTGCGGTTATAAATCATACCGGAGTCAAAATCCACTTCTACTTCATCTCCGTCTTCGATACCTTTGCTCGCCTGCGGACATTCAATAATCGGAAGCCCGATATTGATGGCATTTCGATAAAAGATTCTTGCAAATGTTTCTGCAATGACACAGCTCACTCCGGCCGCCTTGATTGCAATCGGAGCATGCTCTCGGGAAGAACCGCAGCCAAAATTTTTCGCAGCAACCATGATATCCCCTTTTTTTACTTTTTTCACAAAATCTTTATCAATATCCTCCATACAATGAGCAGACAGTTCCGCCGGATCTGAGGAATTCAGATAACGGGCCGGAATTATTACGTCTGTATCAACATTATCGCCATATTTAAAAACTCTGCCTTTTGCCTGCATATCAAATTTCCTCCTTATAATCCCAGTTCTTCCGGTAGCGAAATCTTACCGGTCACAGCACTTGCTGCAGCTACAGCCGGACTCGCAAGATAAACTTCAGATTCCACATGCCCCATTCGTCCCACGAAATTCCGGTTTGTAGTGGAAATACAACGCTCGCCTGCCGCAAGAATTCCCATATATCCTCCAAGACACGGTCCGCATGTCGGTGTACTCACCACAGCCCCCGCTTCAATGAAAATTTTCAGAAGTCCTTCCTCCATAGCCTGAAGATAAATGGACTGCGTTGCAGGAATAATAATACATCGAAGACCCTTTTTTACTTTTCGCCCTTTCAGAATCGCCGCCGCAGTTCTCAGATCGTCAATCCTACCGTTCGTACAGGAACCGATTACTGCCTGATCAACAGTAATTTCTTCTTTTATCCCGGATACTGTTTTCGTATTTTCAGGAAGGTGAGGAAAAGCAACTGTCGGCTCAAGGGTACTCAGGTCAATGGTATACTCTTCTTCGTAAACCGCGTCCTCATCTGCTTCATATACCTGATACGGACGTACGGAATGTTCCTTCATATATTGTATGGCTACCTCATCTACAGGGAAAATACCATTCTTTCCACCTGCCTCAATCGCCATATTTGCAATGGTAAAACGGTCATCCATAGACAGGTTTTTAATTCCTTCGCCTGTAAATTCCATCGATTTATAAAGAGCTCCGTCCACACCGATTTTTCCGATAATATGCAGGATTACATCCTTTCCGCTTACCCATTTCGATGGCTTGCCGATAATATTGAATTTAATTGCAGAAGGAACTTTAAACCATGCCTTGCCTGTCGCCATACCAGCTGCCATATCTGTACTTCCCACGCCCGTGGAAAAAGCGCCCAGCGCTCCGTATGTACAGGTATGGGAATCCGCGCCGATAATAACGTCTCCCGCTACTGTAAGCCCTTTTTCCGGAAGGAGCGCATGTTCAATTCCCATCTCGCCCACATCGAAATAATTGGTAATCTCATGCTTGCATGCAAATTCACGGACACATTTACAATGTTCTGCTGATTTAATATCTTTGTTCGGAATAAAGTGATCCATAACAAGAGCAATCTTATCCTTATCAAAAACGGTGTCTACTGTCATTTTATTCATCTCATGAATGGCAACCGGGGATGTGATGTCGTTTCCGAGAACAAGATCCAGTTCCGCCTCAATCAGCTGTCCTGCTTCTACGTAGTCAAGCCCTGCATGGGCAGCCAGAATCTTCTGTGTCATTGTCATTCCCATTGTTTCGTCCTCCTGCTTCAATTTTCGGTCTTATTTCTACAAAAAGACCGAAGCTCCTTTCCGGGAACTCCGGCCTCAATCTGCAATCCTTTATTACATTTCGCTTAATTGTTGATCAGCTTGTCCTCTCCGTTCCAACTATAAAGTTTACGGATTTCCTCTCCAACAAGTTCTGACTGATGTTCTGCCGCTTTCTTTCTCATTGCTTTGAAATGAACCTGACTTCCTGCATCAGACATATCCAGTAAGAAATCTTTTGCAAAAGTACCATCCTGAATATCAGAAAGGATTTTCTTCATAGCCTTCTTGGTATCTTCTGTAATAATTTTTGGTCCTGTGATGTAATCGCCATATTCTGCTGTATTGGAAATAGAATATCTCATTCCGGCAAAACCAGACTGGTAAATAAGATCCACAATCAGTTTCATCTCATGGATACATTCAAAATATGCGTTTCTGGCATCATATCCGGCTTCTACCAGGGTCTCAAAGCCAGCCTGCATCAGTGCGCAGACACCACCACAGAGAACTGCCTGCTCACCGAAAAGGTCTGTCTCAGTCTCTGTACGGAAAGTAGTCTCAAGAACACCCGCTCTCGCTCCGCCGATTGCAAGCGCATATGCAAGAGCCATATCAAGAGCTTTGCCTGTAGCATCCTGCTGAACAGCCACAAGACACGGAACGCCTTTTCCGGCCTGATACTCACTTCTTACTGTGTGTCCAGGTCCTTTCGGTGCGATCATTGTAACATCTACATTCTTCGGAGGTACAATACATCCGAAATGAATATTAAATCCATGCGCAAACATCAGCATATTTCCTTCTTCAAGGTTTGGCTCAATATCTTTTTTATAAAGAGCAGCCTGTTTCTCATCATTGATCAAAATCATGATAATATCCGCTTTTTTTGCCGCTTCTGCTGCTGTATATACTTCAAATCCCTGTTCCTCTGCTCTCTTCCAGGATTTGCTTCCTTCGTAAAGACCGATAATAACATTGCATCCGGATTCCTTTGCATTGAGGGCATGCGCATGTCCCTGGCTTCCATATCCAATGACAGCAATTGTTTTTCCGTCAAGTAAACTTAAGTTGCAATCTTCCTGATAATAAATCTTATTGGCCATTTTAAATTTCCTCCTGCTGATTAAAAATATATGAATTCAGGAATGCCATTCCTGTTTTCTGCTTATAAAAATGTAATGTCATTGGCGCCTCGTGTAAGACCTGTCACACCGGTACGCGCCAGCTCCAGAACCTCATAATCTCCCATAAGATTAATAAAAGCCTCCAGCTTGCTCTGCTCACCTGTCATCTCTACAGTAAGAGATTCCTTGCTCACATCCACAACTTTCGCGCGGAAAATATCTGCCACGGAAAGAATTCCCTGTCTCTGTTCCGGCTTCACTGCTACCTTTATAAGAACAAGCTCACGGCGGACGCTGTCCTCCGGATCCAGAACCTTGATATTTCTTACATCCACCAGTTTGCGGAGCTGCTTGGTGATCTGTTCAAGGATCATCTCATCACCTCTGCAGACAACGGTCATTCTGGAATATCTCTCGTCTGCTGTAACACCAACTGTCAGGCTGTCAATATTATATCCCCGACGGCTGAATAATCCGGATACACGACTAAGTACACCTGCTGTATTATCTACTAACAAGGACAACACTCTCTTCTGCATAATCCACCTGCTTTCACTACGTTAATTTTCAATACGTTAATCCGATAAAAAGTTTATGTGTCTATTATAACAACTAATATTATTTTGTCAACCGAAAAATATCTCCGGCTGCAAAAAAACAGCAGCCTGCCCTTTCCTGATTCTCGCCGGGCAGGCTGCTGTTTAAAATGTAATCGTTCTGTCTGCAACTCTTTCCAGAAGAGGCGCACTGTGAGACACTACGATCAGGCCAATTTCTCTTCTTTCTACTTCTTCCAGAAGAAAATTCCAAATCTGACTCTGTGTGATAAGGTCAAGCATGGTGCTGATTTCGTCTGCGATCAGAAACTTTGTATCACGCCCCAGTGCTCTGGCAATGCAGAATCTCTGAAGTTCTCCTCCTGAAAGCTCCTGAGGGAAACGGTTCATCCAGTCTTCCTCAATCCCGAGGCTTTTGATGATTCGCTCCTCCACATCCAGCCCATCTGCAAGAGTATCCCTCAGACGCAGACGGGGATTTACAGCGCGCTCCGGATGCTGCCATATCATCTGAACCGGACAGTATCCCTTATTTGGCAAGGGCTTTCCATCCAAAAGCACTCCGCCGCTTTTTGGCGCAAGATATCCGGCAAGAACCTTGCAAAGCGTTGTTTTTCCAAAGCCGCTGGGACCCAGTATTGCCACCTTCTCGCCGCTCTCCACTTTAAGATTCACATCTGTAAAAACATTTCCCTCTTTTTCTTCATATGCAAATGTTAAATGTCTGCCCTCCAGAATCATACTCCTGCTCCTTCCTGATGATCGTGGTGCGCTTCCACAGCCAGACTCTCCCCTTTATAGAGGGTACAGCGCACTGTGCCGCAGCCCACTCTTCTCATATGAATCTCTCCCTGACATTTATCGGAATAAGAACTGCATCTCGGTCCAAAAGGGCAGCCCTTCGGCAGATTTTTCACATAAGGCTGAACACCCGGAAGAGGAACAAAGCCATTCTGGGGAAGTGCTCTCCACAGCGCCTTCGTATAAGGATGACGAAGGGTTTCCTCCGATGCAAAATCCGATACCAGCGCTTCCTCCACTGTAGTTCCTGCATAAAATACTGCAATTCTGTCTGCAACCTCAAGAGCAAGCTCTATATCATGGGTAATAAGAAGAACTCCCTTTCCCTCATCTGCAAATTTCCGAAAATCCTCCATAGAACGCTTCGCCAGAGCCAGATCCATTCCCGGAGTCGGCTCATCTGCAATAATCAGTTCCGGATCTCCCATAAGCGCAGTCGTCAAAAGCACGCGCCTTGTCATTCCGCCCGAGCACTCGAAAGGATATTTTTTGTCCACATCCTCACCAAGACCGTATCTGCGAAAAAGCTGCTTCTGTTTCTCACGCTTCTTCTCATCCTTTGAACCGCTCACCTGCGCTCCCACATTCATAAGCGGGTCGAGGTAGGTGGTACTCTGCGGTACAAAAGCGATTTTATTTCCCCGAAGCTCACGGATTCTCTTTTCTGTGAGAAGTTCTCCATCGTAATACATCTCTCCCGTGACCTTTGCATTATAAGGCAGAAGTCCAAGAATCGCATGCGCAAGAAGACTTTTACCGGAGCCGCTGGAACCTACAACTGCTACAATTTCTCCTTCATGGACAGAAACAGAAAGCTTCGATATAACAGGAAGGTCTACCTGACGGCTGCTTTTATCACTTTCGTATTGACGAAAGGAAACCGATAATTCATCGATTTCCAGAATATGTCTTTTATTTGTACAACTCATAACTTCCCTCCTTATTTATGGACGCTGTTGGGGTCGAGAATCTTCCGTAGAGCAGTTCCGCCCAGATCAAAAAGAACTACCGTCAGCACCAGCATAATTCCCGGAAAGAGCGCCAGCCACCACTTTCCTGTTATCAGATATTTCATACTCTCAGACAGGATGATACCGATAGCAGGCTGTTCGGAGGAAAGTCCAAAGCCCAGAAAGGTTACGCTTGATTCATGAAGAATCGCATGAGGGAATAAAAGAACCAGCCCTACCACAAACTGAGGAAGAAGATGGGGTAGCATATGTTTTTTCGCAATTTCAAATTTGCTGTGTCCAAGCTTTCCGGCAATGAGGATATATTCACTCTGTTTTAGCTGCAGCACTTCACTGCGTATCAAACGCGCAAGGGAGCACCAGTGCGACAGAGCCACGCCTGCAATTACGCCCTTCATTCCCTTTCCGCAGGCATAGGAAATCAGAAGAACAAGAAGGATATGAGGAATTCCCATTACCATATCAATCACAAACGAAATCACAGAGTCTGTCTTTTTTCCCAGAGTTGCAGCAGCAAGCCCCAGAACAAGAGCAGTCACTGCACTGACTCCCGCAGCGCACACACCGATCAGGATACTGGTTGAAAGTCCGGTGAGTGTGCGCAGGAACATATCACGTCCCAGCCAATCCGTCCCAAAAGGATATGCAAGACAGGGTGCAAGATTCTTTCTTGAAAAATCTGTCACAAGGGACGCCTCACTGCAAAGTCTTCCTGCAACAGCAATTCCGGCAAGAAACAAAACAGCAAAACTAAAGAGCAGTCTGGCTTTCTGTCTCTGATTTAATTCTCTCATGAGTGAAGCCCTCCTTTTCGGATTCTGGGGTCTACCACTCCATAGAGAAGATTTGCGATGAAATTCCCCATAAATACAATTGCAGCTGTAATCAACGTAATCCCCATAAGAAGGGGTACATCGCTTCCCGTTCCCGCCGCTACTGCAGCCTGACCGAGCCCAGGATAAGAAAATACCTGTTCTACAAGAACGGAACCTCCGATAATCTCACTGATAGAAGCAAACTGAAGAGTCATTGCCGGAAGAAGCACATTTCTGATTCCATGGGAACAGACAATCTTCCACAGGCTTTCTCCTCTGGCTCTTGCAAAAAGCACATAATCGCTTTCCATTATTTCAATCATTTTTTCCCTCGTATGAAGGGTAATGTTGGATATTCCCGTAATACTGAGGGTAACTGCCGGAAGAATCGCATGTCTTACCCGATCAAGGAATGTTACTCCGCTTGCCTCTACTCCAATCGGTACGCTCAGTCCAATGGGAAGAACGCGAAGCCATACGCCGAATATAATCAAAAGAAGGAGAGCCAGCCAAAATGCCGGTGTGCTGGCAACCACCAGCGAATATCCCTTAATCGCCTTATCTATAGGCTTTCCCTGAAATACGCCGGCAAGCACTCCCAGAACAAAGCCCAAAAGCCCGGAAATAATCCAGGCTAATCCCATGAGAAATAAGGAATTGGAAAGCTTCACGCCAATCACCTTCAGCACATCCTGACGGTATAAAAGCGAAGTCCCTAAATCTCCCTTTATAAAATCTTTTGCCCAATTCATGTAGCGCTGCACAGGCGGAACGTCAACGCCCCAGTAAGAACGTAGCTTCTCTTTCTGCGCCTCGCTCATGCTGCCCAGGGCAGCCTGCCCCACATTGGCCTGTAAAGGGTCAATGGGGGAGGCGGATACCAGGGCGAAAGTGACAATACTTACTGCGAAAAGAAGAAAAATCATCCTTATGAAGTTTTTGCCGATAAACAGCAGATTCTTTTTAGCCAAAATTCTTTACTCCCATTCCCATTCATCAATATTGTTCACAATGGACCATCCATGTCCGTGCGGGTGAAGCTTCTGATCTGCAATCTTCAGTCCATCGCGGACAAAGTAAAGATGATCGACATTGCACAGCCAGATCCACGGGATATCGCCTTCCTGTGTAATTCCGGTTGTTCCGTCCCACTGGGCTTTTTTCCATAACTCATAAGATTCTTCCAGACTGCTGCTCTTAAGAGCCTCATCCATATATTTGTCAACTGTCTCGTTGGCATATGGAGAATACTCAGCGCTTCCTGAATCCTTGATCGTATGATAAATGTTGTAAAGCTCCATAGGCGTATGAGCTCCCCAACCCCATATAAGCGGCTCGCCCTGTGCGCGGTCGTAAGCCGTATCCCAGCCTACGCCTTCTGTCTTCACGGAAATTCCGAGTTCCTTAAGCTGATTTGCAGTGTCTTCTGCAAGCGCCTGACGGACAGAATCTCCATTTGAAAACATCAGTGTCATTTCTGCTTTTACACCATCTTTTTCACGGATTCCATCCTCGCCTTCCTTCCAGCCTGCTTCATCCATGAGAGCTTTTGCTGCATCAAGGTCATATTCTGTGACAGCCTCTTCATTGTACCATGGCATCTTGTCGCAAACACTGTACGCCTTTGTTCCATAACCATTTAATACGTTCTGAATCATTTCGTCACGGTCAATGGCAAAATTGATGGCACGGCGGACATTCACATCTGCAGTGAGTGCGTTTCCGTATGTAATGCCGTCTTTTTCCTCCGGCATGGAAGCAGGAAGGTTAAATCCACGGTTATCTACTGTTTCCACACGGAAAAGGCTGTATCCGTCAATTTCCTGATCGCTGTAGGAAGCCGCTGTATGGGCAACGTCTGCCTGACCGGCCATTGCTGCTGCAAGAGCTGCATCTTCTTCCATAAAAAGGATTGTCAGTTTTTTAATCTTGGGAGCTTCTCCGTAATAATCCGGATTTGCTTCAAAGATAACCTGCTGGCCTTTGTCCCACTGTTTCATAATATAACGGCCGGAACCGATTGGATTCTGTCCGTAGGATTCACTGTAAGCATGTTCCGGAACAATGCCCACAATTGCCATTGTGTACGGCCAGATTGAGTACGGCTCGTTCATATGAAACTCTACTGTTGTGTCGTCCACTGCAACCGCTTCCTTAAGCATGGTAAAGTCATTCACTGTGCTCAGTTCCCGACAATTGTTGTAGGTAAAAGCAACATCAGCAGCAGTCAGCGCTTCTCCGTCTGTAAATTTCACATCATCGCGAATCTTCACTGTCCAGGTAAGACCGTCCTCGCTGCAGGAATATTCTGTTGCAAGGTCATTTTCAATTTCCAGTTCTTTGTTTGTGCGAACGAGAGTGCTCTGGATAAGCGGCTCATGCACATGCTCTCCTGCTCCCCATCCAAATGCCGGATCAAAGCCGGACGCCGGTTCTGATGTCGTGGGCATTGTAACTACAACTGACGCATCTTCCGCACCTGCCGACGCAGAAACTGCCGGCACAGTAAGAAGGGTCATTGTCATTACAAATGCGCCCAGAACACTGATAAGTTTTTTCATGTTTCTCATGTTACTTCTCCTCCTGTTGTTTTGATACTTTATCATGCTCTCATTATAAAGATAAAAAATCCCCCCTACAAGCCCGTAGGGGGGTTATTTTTTTTAATATTTCTACAAAAGATACTTTTCTCTCAGGTCATCCACACTTTTTTGAGTCAGATAAAGATCTTTCCTGAAAAAGCGTTCCATTGTACCGTATTCCTCCTCAATTGTATCAAAGACTGCATCTATGTATGTTTCTTTCACTGTAAAAAACGCGTGAAGCTTCTGTACAGTCTCAAGGCTGTCCTTTCCCTGTGCCTCCAGAAGGCGTTCCATATAATGCAGCTCCGGTTCAAGGTAGCGGTTCGTCCTCATAAAATCTTCCCGAATTGTCTCCTTCGAAACTCCAAGAATATACAAAAGCAGCGCCGTTCCCACTCCGGCTCTGTCCTTTCCCGCACTACAATGCCATAATACTGCACCATCTTTATGATGAAGAATCACATCAATAAATTTTGCAAACTGCTTCACACAGTATGGATCTCTGATAAAATCTGAATATTGCCGAATCATATATGTTTCCGGGTCATCCGGAAGTCCGAAAAAACTTTTCACCATATCCTTATCCCCGGCTATACCCAAACCTTCCTCATCCAGCACAGGAATATGGTAGTATTCCACTCCTGCAAAAATGGTATCCGGCTTCTGTTCCCGCTCTGCCACTGTGCGCAGATCAATCACTGTTTTCAGATGATATTCATCTGCCAGTATTTCTTTGTCCGCAATGGAGGTGTGATAAAGATCACCGCTTCGCAGAAGCTTGCGCGGAATAATATGGTGTCCGTCCTCTGTCATAATCGCCCCCAGATCTCTTGTGTTGGAAAGACTTTGCAAAACAATACGGCTGCCTCTTGGAAATCCCACTGCCATTTCCGGGTTCAAAGCCTTTAAAAGAGCAATACAGTCCTGTACCTCACGCTCTGACATATCAAATTTATATTTCTTTTTCCTCTTTGTGATCACTACCAGATAAGTGGAGAGAACCTGTCTTTCAGAGATTTCCTCTTCTCCCTCTCTTCTCATATAAGCCCACAGGATGTCGCTGCAGGGAAGAGAATTTATCATCATATGTCTGGTAAAAATCAAATGTCCCTCTTCAATTCTTATCTTTCCGTATTTCATAAGCACCTCCTGTAGGTTTGACAATCAGGGAGACTCACAACTGCCTGATCACATCATATAAAGTCTCCACACTCAACGGCAGAATTTCCTCATCAATCTGAAACTGCGGATGATGAAAAGGGTGATTCTCTCCCGTCATTGCTGCGAGAAATACAAGGAATATCCCCCTTGTTTTCTCAAAATAGCGATAGGCATTGTCACCTGATAGAAAGAGCTCCTCTTCGCCTTCCAGAAGAAATCTGTCACCAAATATCGCTGTTCCCACTTTCTGCGCAGTTTTTGTAAATCCACTGTCATTGGCAAAAGCAAGTACAGGTTCTTTAGGAAATATCATCTCTATTTTTGTTCCCGTCTGCCCCTCAATTTCACGGAAGCGTTCTGTCAAAATTTCTTTTAAAGCATAAAAATCTTCTTCCCTTGTGGCACGGATATTTCCTTTCAGAACCACATGATCCGCTATGATGTTTGCGTACTCTCCGCCATGGACTGCGCCGATTCCTACCAGATGTTTGCCTTTTCCCCGATAGTCCCTATTCACTTTATGGATTGCATCAACGACACAGGATGCCCCGTAAATGGCATCAACTCCCTTTTCCGCTTCACACCAGTGACTGGATTTTCCGTATACATGGATCTCCACGCTTCCAATCATGGAAGATGCCTGCCCCTCATGAACAGCCAGCCCTATCTCCTGATCTCCTGCAAAATGAAACATTACAAAACCATCTGCATTCTCCAGTGCTCCTGAATTCAGCATTCTCCCGGCACCCTCTCCGATTTCTTCGGCAGGCTCAAACAGTATCCGCAAGCAGACCGGAAACTTCTCGCCAGCCTCTGCCGCAAGCTTCGCTACCATAAGCACAACCGCCAAAATAGCATCATGTCCACAGGCATGCATACATCCGTCATTCCGGGAAGCATAAGACAGCCCGGTCTTCTCCTGTATCGGAAGCGCATCCATCTCTGCACGCAAAACGATTGTTTTTTCCTTATCTTTCAGAGCCGGAATCTCTGCAATCAATCCGGTAGGTTCCACAGCCCGCAGCTCATATCCCAGTCCTTCCATATAAGCCCGAATATAAGCCGAAGTTTCAAACTCTTTCAGCGCAAGCTCCGGATACATATGAAAATGACGGCGAAGAGCCAGAAGCTCCTCTTCGTGTTTTTTATCTAACAATCCGATTTCCTCCTGTTTGTATACCGCTTTGTGTATATCAAATCAGCCCCAGTTCTTCCAGTCCTTTTTTAATTCCGTAATGGAACATATCCGTCGTAATGTAATCAGCAAGCTCTTTAATCCTCGGAGAAGCATTTCCCATAGCCACTCTGACAGCCGCATATTCGAACATGGCAAGATCGTTGTTACTGTCTCCAAATACCACAGTATTCTCCCATGGAATACCATAAATCCGGCATACTGCAGCAATTCCTACCGCCTTGTTGTATCCTTTCGGAACCAGCTCTATAGTCGTTCCGGCAAGGGCTGATGAGCTATCATGGCGGATCACATCATAATACTGGGAAAGCTCTTTGCACGCAGCATCCGCATCACAATCTTTCACCATTTTTGCACTGATTTTATTAATCTGCATTCGGTCTTCATTTCCTTTGATAGGACGCCATTTTTCTCCAAGAGCCTCATCTATGAGTTCTCTGTACCAGTTAATCTCCGGCGTATATTCTTCCTTATCGTAATACATGAAATCAGCCCCCTCCATAACCGGAACCAATCCATTTCTGCGAAGAATCTCTACGGAGCGTCCGGCAATTTGAGGTGTTACTTCTTTATTAAAAAGCCGGACTCCGTTTTTTTCTATTGTTGCACCGCAGGCACTGATCATACCTGTAAAGGGAATCTGCTCCAGATACCACGGCACAAAAGCGCGGCTTCTCCCCGTGCAGAGCCATGCTTCATGCCCGTTTTCTATAAGCTTTTCCACCGCTCTTATTGCACTTTGCGGAACTCCTTTCTTTATATCACAAATTGTTCCGTCCGCATCAAAAAATACTGCCTTTTTGCTCACCTTGTCCTCCTATTTAAACAGCACTGCCGCAGCCTTCACAAGACTTTCCGTATCCCTTACCCCAGCAGTCTCATAGGAAGAGTGCATAGCAAGCTGAGGAAGACCGATGTCTACCGTATTCATAGCAGCCTGAGTATTAGAAATATTCCCCAGCGTAGAACCACCTGCAACATCCGAATGATTAACAAACACCTGATATTCTACTTCAGCCTCGCTGCAGATATCTTTAAAAATCGCTGCTGAAACTCCATCTGTACAGTATTTCTGATTTGCATTATATTTAATCACAATTCCTCTGTTTACCAGAGGATGATTTACTTTATCTGCCTTCTCTGTATAATTTGGATGAAGAGCATGTGCATTGTCCGCAGATACCATAAAACTCTTCGCAAGCGCCATCATATATTCTTCCTGCGTTCTTCCGAGACAAAGGTTGATTCGTGTCAGAGTGTCTTTCAGGAAAGTAGATGCCGCTCCCTGTTTCGTAGAACTTCCAACCTCTTCATTGTCAAGAACACAGTGAACTGCAATATGTTCTTTTCGTTCTGCACGAAGGAAACCTTCCATTGAGGAGAATGCACACTGGAGATCATCAAGACGTGGAGAAGAAATAAATTCTTCGTCCGCTCCCCAAACAATCCCCCTGTCTCTGATATAAAGGAACAGATCATGTCCAAGAATTGCCTCCTCTGTTGTTCCGGAGGCCTCTGCAACAGTTTTCATAAATCTGCCCTTACTTTCACTTCCGCCAAAGAGAGGCAGAAGCTCCTTCTGTACACTGAGCTTACTGCTTTCATTTGCATCACGATTCATATGAATCGCAAGATTTGGGATCATAAGGAGATCCCTGTCTACATTAACCAACTTCTCACAGATTCTTCCATCTTCCTTTACAATCAAACGACCGGCAACGGAAAGAGGTCTGTCAAACCACGGAAAAAGAAGCATACCGCCATATTTTTCCACATTCAGCTTCACATATGCCCCTTCCACATCCATCTCCGGATTTTCTTTGATTTTAAAAGCAGGCGAGTCACTGTGGCTTGCCATGATGCGGAAAGAGTCTGCCCCTTCCTGAGGAATAGAAAAAGCTATTATAGCGGAACTGTTTCGAGTAACAAAATAATTTCCTCCGGCTTTTATCTCCCAGTGTTCTTCTTCCTTTAATTCTGTAAAACCTTCCTCAACAAAACGCGCCTTCATCGTTTCCACTGCCTGAAATGCAGTCGGGCTTTTTTTGATAAATTCAAGTAGTCTTTCTGCTGTTTCTCTATACATAATACTCTCCATTTATTTGTTTATTTTTAATCCAGTATGATCAACGCCATAAAAACAAGATCTGTATTTCCCGTATTCGCAAGTCCGTGACCTTTTCCGGAAGGGGTAAAGGTGATATCGCCTGCTTTTACCGGGCGGTATGCATGATTGTCATTATATTCTCCCTGCCCCTGAATAATATAATAGGTTTCACTTTCTCCGTGATGTTCATGATATCCAAGAGAGCATCCCGGTTCCAGTGTCACTTCTGCATATAATCCGCATTTTCCATTCAACTGTTCTCCTTCCAGGATTTCTTTGATAATCACATGTCCGTTTCCTTCACACATATGTTCTATACGGCTTACCTTCATTTTACAACCTCCTCTTTTGTCAGACTATAGCTATTCTACCAAAAAAGGAATGTATATTCCAGTATTTTTCCCATAATTGCGCACAAAAAAAACAGGTACTTATGGAATCCTGAGATGTCGAGGGATAAAGTCATTTCCATATAGTATCTGTTTTTTGCATTGTCAGTGTGCAGCCTCGAATCAGTCTTATGCTGCTGCGAATTTCTTAAGAGTGCGGTTAAATTCTGCGCTCTCTCCATGACAGTCAACTGTCAGAACTCTGGTCAGATCCATGCTGAGGATTCCTAAAATGGATTTCGCGTCAATCATAACTCTGTTATAGTAAATATCAATATCGAAATCGCATTTGCTTGCTGCTTTTACGAATTCCTGTACATCCTCGGTTGCATTTAATTTAATCTTACTCTGAATCATGTTATCTTCCTTTCTTCTTAGAAATACTGTGGTAACTTTCCACGTCCATTGTTCCCATCCGAATCGTTACCATAATTCATTTGCTCGTTTCATAAATACTTTTGCCTCGGATGCTCACATTATGTCCCACAATCCACTTTTTGTCAAGAAATTATTTTTGTTCATATTTTGTTCAAATTATATATTTTTTGTATATTTTGTATGTTTTTTATCTATTATTCTACTAATTATTATATTTTTTGTATATTTTTATTTTTTATATTTCTATTTTGATTATGAGATTAATTCCACATTTTATATCTATTTCACGATTTTTAGTAAAAAATCGCCCGGTTCAGATACCTAAACCGGGCCGAATTCATATTTTATCTTTATTTTCCGGACTCCTCTTCCAGTTCCAGCTTCGGAAGATCAAGGCGATAATGCGCCGCCAGATAACGTATCAGAAGAACCACCGCAGAAGAAACCACCATTGCCTCCACTGCACCAAATATTCTGTGCATCCATACACAGGCCAAAGCTCCTACAATAGACGCACAGGCGTAAATATGACGGACAAAAATATATGGCGGCACTCCTGCCATCATATCACGGAGAAGACCTCCTCCAACGCCGGTGATTGTTCCAAGAAATACAAGAAGAAATGTATTGTCTATATATCCCTGCCGAATTCCGATATTAACTCCGACCACTGTAAAAATTGCAAGCCCGATAGAGTCCATAATCAGCATAACTCTGTCATAAGCCACACGGAAACCACCCTCCAACAGCTCCTGCTTCAGATAGAGAACCAGAAATACCAGACAGGAAGTAATAGTCGCAACCAATGCATAAATCGGGCTCTGGAACACTCCCGGCGGAGTCAGACCCAATATAACATCACGGGTAATTCCTCCTCCCACTGCAGTAATCACACCAAGTACACAAATACCGAAAATATCCATTTTTCTTTTTGCCCCTACCATGGCACCTGATGCCGCAAACGCCACAGTTCCTATCATTTCCATAATAAACGTTATAATTTCCTGATAATTCATTTTCTGTTATTCCTTTGTCCTTATTTATAAAGAGGCCTGATTTCTTTCCTGTATACCCGCTTTACGAAAATAAAACATACAATAGCGGAAAAAATCTCTGCAATCGGGAATGCCCACCATACCATGTGAAGACCTCCCACACGGGCAAGAATCCACGCTACAGGAAGAATAACGATAAGTTGTCTCAAAACCGAAACAATTAGACTTAGCATTCCATGACCAAGCGCCTGAAAAACGGATGAACTCACAATTCCAAACCCGGCTCCCAGGAAACTGAAGCTTATAATTCTAAGCGCAGGAACCCCTATTTCTACCATTTCTTCTGACGCATCAAAGATTGCCAGCAGTGATTCCGGCACAATCTGGAAGACCGCAAATCCCATAATCATAATGGAAACCGCATAAATAATACTCAGACGCATCGTTTTCATAATACGATCCGGCTTCCTTGCTCCGTAATTGTATGCCACAATGGGTACCATACCGTTATTAAGCCCAAATACCGGCATAAACACAAAACTCTGAAGCTTGAAATAAACCCCGAAAACAGCCGCAGCTGTAGAAGTAAATGCCATAAGTATTTTATTGATCCCAAAAGTCATCACAGAACCAATAGATGCCATAATAATAGACGGGATTCCCACACTGTAAATTCCTTTTACGACTTCCCCTTCTACTTTATACTTCCGAAGAGAGATGTGAAGTTCATGATTCTTTTTCCTGTTAAACCAAAGCCCCAGTGCCGCCGCTATAATCTGCCCTGTCACCGTGGCTACTGCTGCTCCCGCAACCTCCATCCTCGGAAATCCAAAAAGTCCGAAAATCATAATCGGATCCAGAATAATATTGATAATAGCACCCAGACTCTGGGTAAACATGGTATATATTGTTTTTCCTGTAGATTGTAAAAGCCTCTCTGTAATAAACTGAAAAAACATTCCTATGGACAAGATTCCTATAATCCGTACATAACCGGCACCATAGGCTATAATCTGTGGATCATCTGTCTGTACCGCAAAGAAAAATCTGCCGAAAATCAATGACATCAGAGCAAACGCCACTGCACTGAAAATCGAAAGATAAACACCGTTGTTTGCCGCCTTATTGGCATAATTCGTATTCTTTTCCCCAAGAGATCTTGACACCAGCGCATTCACACCTACGCCCGTTCCTGTTCCCACAGCGATCATCAAATTCTGTACAGGAAATGCCAGAGATACTGCTGTCAGTGCATTCTCATTCAATTGGGCAACGAACATGCTGTCTACAATATTATAAAGTGCCTGTACCAGCATGGAAATCATCATCGGCACAGACATTCCCAGAAGAAGCTTCTGAATTGGCATAACGCCCATTTTGTTTTCTCTTATTTCTGTTATTTTTTCCACATTTTCTCCTCTCTGCACCTCTGTGCTTTTTACATAGTCAAAGCGTCAGTGCTCCGAAGCTTCTCTTGCCTTCTTTACACAGACGCTCTGTAATAATTGTATATAAAAAAATATATAATGTCAATTACTCATTTTTATTTTGCAGAAAAAAACAGAATCGGCTGTTACTGTTCACACAGTTTACTTCAACATCCTATTCCCGCACAGTTTCGCCAATTGCCTCACTGTACGTAGGATGAGGATAGACGACAGAAGCCATCTGCTCCAAAGTCAGTTCGTTTACAATCGCCGTCCCAAACTGAGAAATCATATCTGTGGCCCGGGCACACATCATCTGCGCTCCTACAATCCTATGGCTGTCTTCCAGAGCAATTACCTTTACAAATCCTCTGTCCTGGCCGGAAAGCACAGTTTTGCCGTTTGCAGACATAGGATATTTTTTTATGATTACCGGCTTGCCCAAAGCTTTCGCCTCCTCCTGTGTAAAACCGATCGTTCCTATTTCCGGATTGGTATAAACACAGCCAGGTATCAAATCTGTACGATATGGTTTCACGAAAGGTTTCTCCCTGTTTTCGCCTTTTTGGTGAGCAATATATGCTACGATATTTCTGGCATTTGCCGTTGCCGCATGGGCAAGCTGAACCGACGGAGTCACATCTCCTGCCGCAAAAACAGTCGGCATACTCGTACGTCCCAGTTCATCCACCAGAATCCGTCCTCTTTCCATAGAAACATCCACTTCAGGTCCAAAAAGCTCTTCTGTATTCGCCCTTCTTCCTGTCGCGATCAATACCGCATCAGAGACTGCTTCCACCATCTTTTCTTTCTCTTCATAACAACACACAAGAGACCCGTCTCTCTCCAGAATTCTTTCCACTCTTGAAGAGGTATGAATATCTACACCCCGTTTTTTCATAATCATTTTCAGATTCTGAGAAATCTCTTTATCCATATTTGCAAGAATCCTGTCAAGAAACTCTATCACTGTCACTTTTACTCCCAAGGCGCAGTAAACAGCTGCAAATTCCATGCCAATGACACCGCCTCCGACAATAGTAAGACTATTGTAATTTTTCTTATTCTCCAGCAGGCTGTCACTGGTATGAACACCTAAAAGTTTTGCTCCCGGAATCGGCGGCACAGACGGTACAGAGCCTGTTGCTATCAAAATATTTTCTGCTCCAATGATAAAAGACTCTTCTACACCTGCTATCTGCACCTCGTTGGGATTTAAAATTGTTCCCGTTCCATTATAAACCGCAATTTTATTTTTTTTCATCAGCATTTCAATTCCGCTTCGAAGCTGATCCAGAACTTCCTTTTTTCTGTTCTGGATTTTTTCCATATTATAAGTTAGCCCCTCAACAGAAATTCCCAAAGCTTCGCTTTTTTTCATTTCGGAAAAAAGCTCTGCACTGTGCAGCAATGTTTTTGTGGGGATACAGCCTCTGTTTAAACAAGTTCCGCCCAGTTCCCTTTTTTCCACCAGAGCCGTTTTTATTCCTTTTTTTGCTGCATCAAGGGCAGCCTCATATCCTGCGGGACCACCGCCTATGATTACAAGTCCGTATTTTTCTGCCATTTCATTTCGTC
Organism: Eubacteriales bacterium; assembly: GCA_030536995.1. Lineage (GTDB taxonomy): Bacteria > Bacillota > Clostridia > Lachnospirales > Lachnospiraceae > Blautia_A. The sequence goes on along the minus strand of JAUNOY010000006.1, from coordinate 62,855 downwards.
CTTTCTGTCTGAATATGCTAAAAACGCTCTACAGTTTTTCCCTCAGCATAGTGCAGATATCCTCAATGCTTTTTCTTTTCATTTCATTTTCTTCTGCACACTTAAGGCATCTGTACAAGGTTTCTGTAAGCGCCCTTTCACTGTATTCACAGCCCTCAAGGGCTTCCTGTATTTCGCCAAAAAGCTCCTGATCCATTCCATCCGAAAAAACATTGGCACGCAGGATTCTTCCCTGAGCTACCTCGAGCTGAAGCTCTGCCTCACCCCAGCTAAATCTCTGTTCCATCTGATACTGAAAGGGAATATTTCTCCCGTATTTCCATTCCCATGAAGAGAATCTTTTTTCTTTTTTCGCAATTTCAGTCTGATTCATACGTTGTTCCGGCAGTTTTTCAGCTTTTACGCCATAGATTTTTGAAAACGCTTTCACAAGAGCGTCTGCAAGACCATCTATTGTAAGGCTCTCCTCAAACTCTCTCAGGTTTGCCACTCTGGAGCGGACGGAATCCACTCCCTTGGATTTCAGCTTTTCCCTGGAAACATTGAGGTATTTTGACATCTTTTCTTTGTCTGCACTGACAAGAAGGGTTCCATGATGGTAACAGAAATTTCCTGATTTATAAAAGGCATTTCCCGAAAATTTCCTTCCGTTTACTGTAATATCATTTCTCCCTGTCTTCTGAGCATCAATTCCAAAACTTTGCACTGCCTCCAAAACCACATCCATCTGTCTGGATAAATCGTAATTCTCTTTTTGTACGCAGAATGTAAAATTAAGATTTCCCAGATCATGATAAACAGCGCCTCCTCCTGAAAGACGGCGGACAAGATTTCCGCCGTCCTCCTCCAGATAGTTCACTTTGCATTCTTTCCAGCAATTCTGATTTTTTCCGATAACCACTGTATGCTGATTCTGCCATAAATACAGAATACATTCTTCCGGTTCTGTGTGGAGCGTCAGATATTCTTCCACTGCAAGATTTTGATATGGATTTTTATTGTCTGTCCGATAAACATAAAGTCTGGAAACCATCTGAACAGCCCCTTTCTCTTTTTATTTCTGTTCAAATCTGTAGCGAAGCACCGGTTTTCTTGCCGCCCGAACCTCGTCCAGCCTTCTCACATAAGTTCCCACAGGCGCTTCATGCATTTCCTGTGGATTTGCCTGTGCTTTTTCATAAATTTCGCGGAATACTCCAATCACCTCATCCAGAGTCTGTCTGCTCTCCGTTTCCGTCGGCTCAATCATCAGCGCTTCATGTACAATCAAAGGGAAGTACATAGTCGGCGGATGAATGCCGTAATCAAGAAGCGATTTCGCAATATCCATTGCAGATACATCTATGTCATGTTTCATTTTTTCAAGACTCATAACGAACTCGTGCATACAGGTTTCCTGATATGCCATAGGATAAATGTCTTTTAATTTTTCCATCATATAATTGGCATTTAAAACTGCATTTTTCGCAGCTTCCGGAATACCTTCTTTTCCGAGAGTGAGAATATAAGCCAAAGCTTTTACCACCACGAGGAAATTTCCGTAAAACGCTTTCACATCGCCTGTGGAATGTTCCGGTTTCACAAAGGAAAGCCCTTTCTCTGTACGAATCTCCTGATAGCCCGGAAGGAATTCTTTCAGAAATGCCTTACAGCCTACAGGACCGCTTCCCGGACCGCCGCCGCCGTGAGGAGTGGAAAAAGTCTTATGAAGGTTCAGATGAACCACATCGAATCCCATATCTCCAGGGCGTACCACACCCATGACTGCGTTTAGGTTTGCGCCGTCGTAATATACCAGACCGCCAGCCTCGTGTATCACAGATGTAATCTCAAGAATATTTTTGTCAAAAAGCCCTACTGTATTAGGGTTCGTAAGCATCAGCCCTGCCGTATCCTCTCCTGCTGCTTCCCGAAGCTTCTCAAGGTCTACGCAGCCGTCCTCTCCGGATGGTACGCTTACCACCTCAAAGCCGCACATAGCCGCACTTGCAGGATTTGTTCCATGGGCGGAATCCGGTACGATAATCTTGGTTCGTTTCGTATCCTTTCTGCTGTCATGGTACGCCTTAATAAGAAGGAGTCCTGTAAATTCTCCGTGAGCACCTGCTGCCGGCTGCATAGTCATACTGTCCATTCCCGTAATCTCACAGAGCAGCTCTTCTGCACGTTTGAGAACCTCCAGACATCCCTGCACTGTATGAACAGGCTGAAGCGGATGGATTTTTTTGAAGCCGGCAAGAGAAGCCGCTTCCTCATTTACCTTTGGATTATATTTCATGGTACAGGAGCCAAGAGGATAGAATCCGTCGTTTACTCCGTGCACCTGTTTCGCCAGTTCTGTATAGTGACGGCTCAGTTCATTTTCAGAGACATGAGGCAGATGAAGTTCTTTTTCACGCTTTGGCACGTCCAGATGAAATTCCGGTACATCACATTCCGGTAAAAGAGCGCTGCCCTGTCCTTCTTTTCCCCGTTCAAAAATCAGTTTCATACGCCGCACACCTCCTTTACAATACCTGCTGTCAGGTCAATTTCTGCTTTTGTATTTTTTTCTGTTGCGCACCAGAGAATTTCATACTCTCCAAGAGGAAGACCTCCGAGAATTCCTTTTTTCTCAAGTGCATCCAGAATTATTTCCGCTTTTACTTCGGATACGGTCACAAATTCATGGAAAAACGGTACGCTGTATTTGGGCTTTAAGCCTGCTTTTTCAAGCTCTGCCTGCAAATAATGGGATTTGGAACAGCACATGGAAGCTGCCTTTCTTATGCCTTCTTCACCCATTGCAGAAAGATATACCCCTGCTGTCAGAGCGCAGAGCGCCTGATTGGAGCAAATATTGCTGCTGGCTTTTTCCCGGCGGATATGCTGTTCTCTTGCCTGAAGCGTCAGTACATAGGCGCGCTTTCCGTCGCGGTCCACAGTCTCTCCTACAATTCTGCCCGGAAGCTTGCGGAGCATCTTTTCAGTTGCTGCCATAAAACCAAGATACGGACCTCCAAACGCCAGACTCATGCCCAGAGGCTGTCCTTCTCCTACTGCCACATCTGCGCCGCACTCTGCCGGAGTCTTTATCATACCAAGTGCAATCGGGTTGCAACCCATAATATATTTCGCTCCCGCTGCGTGAACAATTTCTCCAAGCTCCTTCGCATCTTCAAGATTTCCGTAATAGTTTGGATGCTGTACATAGAAGCAGGCTGCCGTATCGTTTAAAACTTCTTTCAGAGTCTCCTTATCTGTAACTCCATCCTTCTCCGGAATCATCACAACCTCTGTTCCGCTTGCATAGCAGTATGTTTTAATTACAGAGATTACCTGCGGATTTGCTGTCTCTGATATATAAGCAGTTGTGCGTTTTCGTTCTCTGCACATGGCAACCGCCTCTGCCGCTGCTGTCGCACCATCGTAGACAGAAGCATTGGACACGTCCATACCGGTAAGTTCACAGATCATAGTCTGGTATTCAAAAATAGACTGAAGGATACCCTGACTGATTTCTGCCTGATAAGGCGTATATGCTGTGACAAATTCTTCTTTATTTACAACGCTTCCTACAATTGCAGGAATATAATGATCATATGCCCCTGCTCCACGGAAAATATGGCGGAAAATCCTATTTTTCTGCGCAATCTCTTCCATTTCACTGATTACTTCCATTTCGCTTAATCCGGACGGAAGCTTCAATTCTTTTACCTTTACCTCCTCCGGAATATGCGCAAACAATGCGTCAAAACTTTCATATCCCGCTTCTCCGAGCATCTCCTGCTGCTCCTGCCGCGTATTTGGCAAATAGGATCCCATATATTTAGCCCCCTTTCTGCCCTGAACGGAAAACTCCAGACTCAGGTTCAATCTATTTTAAGCCTCTTCACTTTCGTAAAATTCAATATAAGCACTCGCGTCAAGAAGTTCTTCTTCGTCTGTCACATTCTCAACTCTGATGAGCCATGCCTCATAGGGATCTTCATTCATCATCTCCGGCGCGTCCAAAAGCGCTTCGTTTACTTCTGCTACGGTTCCTGTAACCGGTGAGAATACGTCGGACACTGCCTTTACAGATTCCACATCTGCAAAAGCTTCTCCTGCCATTACCTCATCTCCCTCTTCCGGCAGATTTACAAAGACAAGGTCTCCCAGCGCATCCTGCGCATAATCTGTAAGACCGATAACAACTGTGCCGTCCTCTAATTTTTTTACCCATTCGTGTGATCTGCTGTAACGTAATTCTTCTGGATGTTTCATATTCTTATTCCTCCTGATTTTTTATTATCGTTATATTCTTTTTTATTTTGCTTTTTTATAAAACGGAAGAGGCACTACCTCTGCAGCCACTTTTCTTCCGCGCACTTCCGCTTCTACGGCAGTACCGACCTTGGTATATTCCGTATCAAGGAGTGCCATTGCTACCGGAGCCTTTATATAAGGACAGTGAGTTCCCGATGTGGTAACGCCGATTTTTTTGCCATCTGCGTAAACATCGGTATGTTCTCTGATAATTCCCCGGCCTGTCACTCTTAGTCCTACCCGCTTCACAGCAGGAACACCTTTTTCTTCCAACGCAACTTTTCCGATAAATTCCTCTTTCTGCATTTTTACAAAGACTCCCAGCCCAGCTTCAACCGGTGTGATTTCATCGTTCATTTCATGCCCGTAGAGTGGCATTGCCGCTTCCAGTCTGAGGGTGTCCCTCGCTCCCAGACCACATGGAATCAGCCCTTCCTCTTTTCCTGTTTCAAGAAGAAGTTCCCAAAGCTTCGGTGCTTCCTCTGAAGCCAGATAAAACTCAAAGCCGTCCTCACCTGTATAACCTGTCTTTGATATGATACAGTCCATTTCCCCTATCTTTTTATGAAAATATGCACTGTAATACTTTTTCGGAATGTCTTCCTCCGCAACCAGCTTTTTCAGGATTCTTTCCGCCTTCGGTCCCTGAAGCGCAATCTGTGCCACATCCCCTGAAATATCCGTAAATACCGCGTCTCCGAATTCATGTTTTTTCATCCATGCGAAATCTTTATCCTTATTTGCCGCATTTACCACGATAAAATAATGGTCGTCTCTCACTTTGTAAACAATCAGATCGTCTACCACGCCGCCCTCTTCATTGCACATGGGACTGTAACGCGCCTGTCCGTCATACATCGTAGTGTAATCGTTGGTGAGAAGGTGATTCAGATTTTTTACAGCATCTTTGCCGATACACATGATTTCGCCCATATGGGAAACATCAAAAAGCCCGCAGGCAGTACGCACTGCCATATGCTCTGTAATCACACCCGTTCCATACTGAACAGGAAGCAGATATCCTGCAAACGGCACAATTTTTCCTCCGTATTTCACATGTGTTTCATATAATGGCGTTTTCTGTTCCATATCCCTCTTTCCTCCTTTTTCTGCAATTCTTCTGAAAAAAGGCAAAAAAATACGCCCAAATAATACCGGCAGCTTCTGCATACCGTATTACCTGTGCGTCCCTGTCTTTTTACCTGAAAGATTCTTCCCCCTTCTGCAAAGTGCTTCGAAGGAATTGCTTCTTGGGTGTTTTCGCCTTTCCAGAGTGCCGTCCAAATTTGGTCCTTTTGCCTGAGAGTTTATCGCTACTTCCCCTTCGGCGCTGTTGTCTGAACTATCGTTTTCTCTTTCAACAGGCTCTCCCAAATCCTTCTATCGGCTTATGCAATTATAACTTCAATCATATGTTTATGATATCATTATTTGTATATTTTGTCAATATTTTCTTCTTTCTGTTTAGAAAAATTATAATATTGCACAAATTTATTTCATGATTTTTGTGAAAATTATATTTCCCTGCACTATAAAAAAAGGAGCTTTCGGGAAGAATCCCAAAAGCCCCAGGTCCTTTGATTTTAAAGGAATTTTTTATTAGAATTTGCCTTCTTTAGCAGCTTCCTCAAGGGAAACAGCTACAGCTACAGTCATACCAACCATTGGGTTGTTTCCTGCGCCGATTAAGCCCATCATTTCTACGTGAGCCGGTACGGAAGAAGAACCAGCGAACTGAGCGTCAGAATGCATACGTCCTAAAGTATCTGTCATACCGTAGGAAGCAGGACCTGCTGCCATGTTGTCTGGGTGAAGAGTACGTCCTGTACCACCACCAGATGCAACGGAGAAGTATTTTTTACCTTTTTCGTTACACTCTTTTTTGTATGTACCTGCAACTGGATGCTGGAAACGTGTTGGGTTTGTAGAGTTACCTGTGATAGAAACATCAACGCCTTCTTTCCACATGATAGCAACACCTTCCGGAACACTGTTTGCACCGTAGCAGTTAACCTGTGCACGAAGTCCTTCTGAGTAGGATTTACGGAACACTTCCTTTACTTCGTTTGTATATGGGTCATACTCAGTCTCTACATATGTAAAGCCATTGATTCTTGCGATGATCTGAGCAGCGTCTTTACCAAGACCGTTCAGGATAACACGAAGAGGTTTCTGACGAACTTTATTTGCTTTTTCAGCGATACCGATAGCGCCCTCTGCTGCTGCGAAAGATTCGTGACCAGCTAAGAAAGCGAAGCACTCTGTATCTTCTTCAAGAAGCATTTTACCAAGGTTACCATGTCCAAGACCTACTTTACGTGTATCAGCAACGGAACCCGGGATACAGAAAGCCTGAAGACCTTCACCGATAGCTGCTGCTGCATCTGCTGCTCTTCTGCAGCCTTTTTTGATTGCGATAGCTGCGCCTACAATGTATGCCCAGCAAGCGTTCTCGAAGCAGATTGGCTGGATGCCTTTGATCTGATCGTATACGTTAAGACCTGCGTCTTTTGTAATTTTTTCTGCTTCCTCAAGAGAAGCAATTCCATAGCTGTTTAAAACAGAATTGATTTTGTCAATTCGTCTCTCATATGATTCAAATAAAGCCATTTCCCGTTACCTCCTCAAATTATTCTTTTCTCGGGTCAATAATCTTAACAGCGTCTGCTACACGGCCGTACTGACCTTTAGCTTTTTCCCATGCGGTATTCGGGTCGTCGCCTTTTTTGATGAAGTCAGTCATTTTTCCAAGGCTTACGAACTGGTATCCGATGATTTCGTTGTCTGCATCAAGAGCGATACCTGTTACATAACCTTCTGCCATTTCCAGGTAACGAGGTCCTTTTTTCAGAGTTCCGTACATTGTACCAACCTGAGAGCGAAGTCCTTTACCAAGGTCTTCAAGACCAGCACCGATCGGAAGTCCATCCTCTGAGAATGCGGACTGTGTACGACCGTAAACGATCTGAAGGAAAAGTTCTCTCATAGCTGTGTTAATCGCATCACATACTAAGTCTGTGTTCAGTGCCTCCATTACTGTACGGCCTGGAAGAATTTCAGAAGCCATAGCTGCGGAGTGAGTCATACCAGAACATCCGATAGTCTCAACCAGAGCTTCCTGGATGATACCTTCTTTAACATTCAGAGTAAGCTTGCAGGCACCCTGCTGAGGTGCACACCAACCGATACCATGTGTAAGACCGGAAATGTCTTTGACTTCTTTTGCCTGTACCCATTTTGCTTCTTCTGGGATTGGAGCGGCGCCATGATTAACGCCCTGTGCAACTGGGCACATTTCTTCTACTTCGCGTGAATAAATCATTGTAAAACTCCTTTCAAGTTAAATTAACTTCTGTTGTTATTATTAAGACACATTTAAACCGCTGCTCACTTCGTTTCCAACGGCATTTTTGAAAACGTGCCTAACAACCTATCATCATTTTCTCACAAAACGCCCAATTCGTCCAGTCATATTTTGTAAAAAAATCAAGATTCTTCAAAAAGATACCTGTTTTTTGTGAAAAACCTGTAATATCCCCGTACATTTTGCCCCGTTCATAAAAAAAGAAAAGGGATATGATCAGAAAAATAAATCAGCACTCAAAGAATCTGTCTGAATTGACAAATCCCTTCTGCGAATATATACTTGTATCAAGAATAATTTGTGAGGAATAAAACATGACTGAACTAAAAAATACCTCTTTCCTGCCTGAAAGAATGCAGGTTTTAAGCGGCAGCGTCCTGAAAGTCATTGCCATGGTCATTATGCTGATTGACCACTCGGCGCTTGTACTGCTTACCGGATATGAGCCTGCCCGCCAGACTCTGTTCACCCTGAACGAACGAAATTATGACCTGTACCGTATCTGCAGAGATGTTGGGCGGGCCGCTTTCCCGATTTTCTGCTTTCTTCTTGTGGAGGGCTTCCTTCATACACGGAACCGTTTCAAATACGGCAGAAATCTTCTTATCTTTGCCTGTATTTCTGAAATCCCGTGGAATTTCATGTTCTCGAATACCTGGCGCTACCAGAAGCAGAATGTATTTTTCACCCTGTTCCTTGGCTATGCAGCATTCTGCGCCATCGAGTATTTCTGGGAAAAGCGTTCCATTCAGCTTCTGTGTGTACTGGGACTTCTGACCGTCTCCGTATTTCTGGACGCGGATTATGGATGGAAAGGCTTCATCTTCCTCCTCATTATGTACTGGTTCCGCAGCGAAAAAACTGCTCAGGCAATTATCGGAAGCTGCTGGCTCTACTATGAATGGAAGGCGTGTTTTGCCTTTATCTCCATCAATATGTACAATGGAAAGCGCGGTTTCATCAAGGGTAAATTTGCAAAATATTTCTTCTATGCTTTTTACCCGCTGCACATTACCATTCTGGTAATCCTGCGAAATATCTTATTTGGATAATATCTGTATTTTCAAAACAAAAACACCGCCTCTGTCTCTCGGTCCTGAAAGACGGGGGCGATGTTTTTACAGAGCAGCCTTCATATTTCTGCTTTTATTTTCAAAATCTGTTACCACGGAAGATATTCTCCCTCTTCTGCATCGAAGTAATACCATCCATTGCCTCTTCCAATCGGGCTTCCGTCTGATCCTGCCTGCTGATAAGGAATATAGGAATTCGTCCCTCCATCCCAGGAATAAAGGTCATGTGGGTCGTTAATCTCACCGGATTCCTCCATAGCAGCTTTCCGCGCATCCAGCTCATTCCAGTAATATGCCTCGCCGTTGCTGTCATAATTGCTGTAATCCTCTTCAGAACTTCCTCCCGGCTGACTGAAGTCTCCATAAGATACTCCGTCGTCATCATACCAGATTCCATCCTCTCCACGGTTGATCCTCACCTCGCTGAGATCTTTCCTGTAGACTGTGATGGACGTCCACGGTTCCGTCGAAAAACCCAGTTCTTCCATAGAAGCTTTTTCCTCACTGTCTAAATCCCTATCATAAAGCGCATTGGAATCCCAGCCCTGCTCCGGTATTTCCGTAGGCGCTGTATTCTGAGAAGCTGTCTGGTCATTTTTATCTGCCTTCCTGTTAAGGCTGCAGCCTGTTATTGCACTCCCCAGTGTCAAAGTCAAAATAAGTAAAACAACAGTCTTCTTCATTCTCGCCCTCTCCTTTTATTGTCATTTTTGTTATAATAAAAAGCAACTGTCTGTTTCATATATTTTGATTATAGCACTGTCTGCTCTCATCCTGTAATTCGAAATTTACTGTTTCTCCACTACCTCTCCTGCGCATTTGTAAATACTGTCTGCAGGAATACATCCTCTCACAGAGGAAAGAGGATAGATATTACAGTTTCTTCCGATAACCGTTCCCGGATTGAGTACGGAACCGCAGCCCACTTCTACATTATCGCCCAGCATAGCGCCGAATTTCTTTAACCCTGTTTCAATCTTTTCTTCCCCGTCTTTTACTGTGACAGTTTTCTTATCAGATTTCACATTCGAGCAGATGGAGCCTGCTCCCATGTGCGATTTATAGCCGAGAACTGCATCCCCGACATAATTATAATGAGGAACCTGTACCTTGTTAAAAAGCACTGCATTTTTAAGCTCTGTAGAATTTCCCACAACTGCGCCCTCGCCTATAATGGCTTTGCCGCGGATGAACGCGCAGTGACGGATTTCCGCATCTTTTCCGATGATTACCGGACCGTTGATACATGCCGTCGGAGCTACTTTAGCGCTTTTTGCAATCCAGATGTCGCCTTCCTGATAGTCATATTCCTGCGGACTCAAAGTTTTTCCCAGCTTTACAATGAAATCGCCGATTTCCGGAAGCACTTCCCACGGATAGGTTTTTCCTTCAAACAACTCCGCTGCAATCGTCTCTTTTAAGTCCAGTAGATTGCTGATCATAAAATCCTTCATCATAATATTTTTCCTCCTCGTCAAAAAGCCGTCAGGACTTCTTTTTCACAGTCTCCGGCTTCTTATAGTTCTGCGCTGCAGCATCAAAAAACTGCCGCAGGGCATATTGAAAATTACTGTCCTCCACCTGTTTCGTGCGGATTCGTACAAAACGCTCCAGTTTATCCATATACTCCTGCTCTGTGATACTTCCCTCTGCCACATAGGTAAGGCCCTTTTCCCAGCTTGCAGTAAGTTCAGGATTGAGAAGCTGCCGAATGGAGCAGTTCACCACATCAAAAATCATCTCTCCCAGTAAAGTGGGAGTAATCACCTGTGTTTTTTTATTCAGAGACAGGTATTTAATGTGAAAGAGCTTCTTTAAGATTTCCGCTCTGGTGGCGCTTGTTCCGATTCCGCTGCCCTTAATCTGAGCGCGGAGCTCCTCATCCTCAATAAGCTGCCCCGCATTCTCCATTGCAAGAATCATGGAACCGGAATTGTAGCGTTTCGGCGGCGAGGTCTCCCCCTCCTTAATGCCAAGTCCGCTAACCGACAGTATATCACCCTTTTTCAGCTTCTGCAATGCTCCAAGGAGCGCTGCATTACAGGAAACCTCGCTGTCATCCTCCTTTTTTTCCTCATCGGAGGCTTTTTTCCCTGCAAAAGAATTGGATGCAATCTTCAAGTACCCTTCCTCCAGAAGAACTTTAAATGAAGAAAAGAAAGACTCTCCCTGAATCTTCGTCACAAGACTTACCTTCTGATAAATCGCCGGAGGATAAAAAATACATAAGAAGCGGCGCACAATCGTTTCGTACACCTTCTGCGAAGTGGAGGAAAGGCTTCCAAGCGCGTTCAGTCCCTGCCCTGTGGGTATGATCGCATAATGGTCTGTAATCTGTTTATCATTTACATATCTTGTCTTCGCAATATTTTTCCAGTTTCCAAGTTCAATCGCCCCTGCTGCCGCCTCTCCTGCCTGCGGGTATCTGGTAAGTCCGGAAAGATTCTTATAAATCTCCTTCGCCACAGCCGTAGAAAGAACACGGGCATCTGTTCTTGGATACGTCACAAGCTTCTTCTCATAAAGCTCCTGCACGATTCTGAGAGTTTCGTCCGGACTTATCTTAAAGAGTTTGGAGCACACATTCTGGAGTTCTGCAAGGTTAAAAAGAAGGGGCGGATTCTTCGTCTCTTTTTTGCGCTCTGCCTTTTCCACCGTACAGGTAAGAGGAACAGTCACAGAAAGCTCCTGTATCAACTTCTGCGCATCCTCTTTTTTCTTAAATCCATTCTCCTTATATAAAAGAGGGGACTGGAAATAACGGCTTCCCTCCACTGCTCTCCATTCAGCCTCAAACTTTTCATTTTCCAGTGATATACTGCTAAGCACACGATAAAACGGAGTTTTTACAAAAGCTCTGATTTCTCTTTCTCTACGGACAACCATTCCAAGGACGCAAGTCATTACCCTTCCTACGGAGATTGCCTGATATTTGGTATTCAGATAGTTTGATACGCTGTTCCCATATCTCAGGGTCAAAACTCTGGAAAAATTAATTCCCATAAGATAGTCCTCCTTGGCCCTCAGATAAGCAGAGGCGGACAGATTGTCATATGCGGACAAATCCTTCGCCTCTTTAATTCCTCGAAGAATTTCTTCTTCGGTCTGAGAATCTATCCAGACTCTCTTTTCTTTTTTTCCATGGACGCCTGCCATCTGCGCCACAAGTCGGTAAATATACTCTCCCTCCCGTCCGGAGTCCGTACACACGTAGATTGTCTCAATATCCGGTCTGTTTAGAAGGCCTTTCACAATCGTAAACTGTTTCTGAACAGCAGGGATTACCTCGTATTTAAATTCACGCGGCAAAAAAGGCAGGGTATCTAAACTCCACCTTTTGTATTTCATGTCATATTTTTCGGGATAGCTCATAGTAACCAGGTGCCCTACGCACCAGGTTACTACTGAATCTTCTGATTCGAGATATCCGTCTTTTCTCTGTCCGTTAATTTTTAAAGCTTTTGCAAACTCCTGCGCTACGCTGGGTTTTTCTGCTATGTATAAAGCCTTTGCCATTATTCGTCTGCACTCATCTTTCTAAGCGGCCATGCAAGCAGCAGTGCACCGCCAACCAAATTTCCAAGTGTTACTACCACCATACTCTTAAGCATCGCAGTTACAGACAATCCCGGTACAAGAAGCGCTCCTGCAACAAAATTTCCCATGTTTGCAATACAGTGTTCAAAGCCGCTTACAACAAAGCCTGAAATACACATCACGATCATCAGGAATCTTCCTGCCTCGCTCTTTAATTTCATTCCGCAGAGAACGCCAAGGCAAACAAAGAAGTTACATAAAACAGCGCGCATAAACATCTGACCAACCGGAATTGCCAGTTTATTTCCCATAAATCCCGCATAATAATCTGCGGTGCCGGAAGCTCCTGCTCCCACAAAGATCAGCGCCATGAGCGCACAGCCCACAAAGTTTCCGACATAGCTTACCAGCCATACCTTTCCAACCTTTCCCCAACTGACCTTTTTATCAAAAGCTCCGAATGCCATCACCATATTGTTTCCTGTGAACAATTCCCCTCCAATCATGGAAATCAGAAGAACTGCCAGTGAGAACACAATGGCTCCAAGGAATTTTCCCCATGCAGGCATAGACTCAGAAAAAATATTTCCCACTACATTCGAGAAAATCATGGCAACATCAATGAAAAATCCTGCCATAACCGCTCTCATAAAGTATTTCGCAAAGTTGCTTTCCAGCAGCTTTGCTTTGCCTGCCGCAGCATTGGAAACCTTCTGTACATCTTCGTAATTCATAAAAAATACCTCCTCCGTTACAATCAGTTATGGCACATATTATACCACTACATTATGATTTTAACAATATTTTTGTGCATTTTTTATAAATTTCACCTGCTATTAATTATAAATATTTCCATTTCCACCACGGACAAAGCCGAACATATGGATATTGTTCTCTCTTGCAAGCCTTACAGCCTCGCCTGTCACAGCGGAACGCGATACCACCCACGAAATTCCGGCTCCGATGATTTTTTTGAGATAATCTCCCGAAATCCTCCCTGTGGTAAAAATCACTGCTCTGGAAAAATCCACTTTCTGTTTTAACCCTCTTCCTATCACTTTGTCAAGAGCATTGTGGCGTCCTATATCCTCATAGCTGCAGATTACCCTGTCGTCCACCATCATCGTACAGCAATGAGCGCATCCGGTATCTGCGAAAAGCTCTCCGGGATGTCCAAAAATTTCGTCTGCCCGTGCGAACAGCTCCACGATGTCAGGCTCGGAACAAATTTCTGCTGTCTCTTCCTTTGCAGTAGGATGCTTTTCGCCCAAAATCGCATGAATTTCGGATTTTTCGAAGGAAACATCTACCCGTTCTACCTGCTCTGCACAATCTATACAGCCATTGGAAAAAAGAAGACCAATCACCAGTTCCTCCAGATTTTCCGGTGTACAGCTAATCCAAAGGCTTTCTCTTCCCCAGGTTTTTACCTCAAAGCGAAACTCAGTTGCTGTCTCGTCTGTTACATTTATAACCTTTCCATTTTCAAATCTCTGAATCTGTACGTTTTCTTTCTTCATGCCAATACCTTTCTGCTTGCTATTTTTTTCTCATTCTGTTATACTTAATTCGATTCTTTTGGGCGTCGTTGGGTAACTGGTGTGCCCCCTGGTCTTCAAAACCTGTGTTGGATGTTAACCGCATCCTGGGTGAGTTCGATTCTCACAGGCGTCCGCCAAAAAAATCTGACATTCTTACTGTCAATCTTTAATCCTTACCACAGCAGCTTTAATTCTTCCGTAAATTCATGTAATTCTTCCTCTGACACTGTACGCATATCCAGAATCACTCTGTCATTTTTTATATGTACAATAATGGGTACCGGAAGGCTTCGCATTCTTGCGGCAAGCGCCTCGCAGCTCTCGCTTTTTGGCATAACAGTCACCGCATAGCTTGGTATTTCTTCTGTAGGCATGGAACCGCCGCCCAGCATGGCTCTGCTCTTTTGCACTTCCACCTTTTCTTTCACTCCTGCGCTTTTCAAAGCCTCACAGACTGTCTGCGCCCGTTCCCTTACTTCGTTTACAGGCGTGGTAATCATCCTCAGAACAGGTATATTTTTCACAGCCCTCTCTTCATCCCTGTATTCACGGAAAGTAGCCTCCAAAGCTGCAATTGTGCATTTATCAAGGCGGAAGGCGCGCATCAGAGGATGGTTTTCCATTGCTTTAATGTATGTTTTCTTTCCTGCGATGATTCCTGCCTGCGGTCCGCCAAGGAGTTTATCACCTGAAAAACATACAAGATCCGCTCCTTTTTTCAAGGTTTCCTGTACTGTGGGTTCATGGGGAAGACCATATTTTTCCAGATTTACAAGAACGCCGCTGCCCAGATCCACAATTACAGGCAAATGATATTTTTCACCCAGTTCCACCAGCTCCTCCACAGAAACCTCCTCTGTGAATCCCATAATCTTATAATTACTTGTATGGACTTTAAGAAGCGCCCCTGTGTTCTCATTGATAGCTTTCTCGTAATCGGAGATTCTTGTGCGGTTGGTGCATCCTGTCTCTCGAAGAATGGCTCCGCTCTGCTCCATTACCTCCGGAATACGGAAACGTCCGCCAATTTCAATCAGCTCTCCTCTGGATACAATGACTTCCTTCCCTCTTGTGAGAGTGCTGAGAATCAAAGTCACGGCTGCCGCGTTGTTATTCACAGCAATCGCGCCCCCGGAACCTGTGATTTCTGAAATTTCTCCCGCATAATGCTCCCATCGTTTGCCGCGCTTTCCTGTTTCCAGATTATATTCCAGATTAGAATAACCGCCGAAGGTTTCAAGAACTGCTTCAAGCTGACGCTTTCCCAGAGGCGCGCGCCCCAGATTGGTGTGAAGAATAATCCCTGTCGCATTGAACACCTTACACACAGACAGAGCGTCTGTTTCTTTCACCTTCTTTATTATCTGTGCGCCAAGACCTTCCATTTTTGAAGCAAACAGCTCCGGAGACTCTATTGCGCTTCTTCGCAGTTCTTCCAGACACTGCCGTATTCCATCCACTACTGCGCCATGCCCATACGCAGAGCACAGTTCCTGTATTTCCTTTTCTTTTAGTAATGTATCTACTTTCGGTATTTTTCTGAAAAGCTCTTCTTTTTTTCCCTCACTCATATCAATTCTTTACCTTCAGGATTCTCCCTTCTTCTGTTTTTCTGGTAAATCCATTTTTGTCAAAATGCTCAAGAAGCGCAACTGCCACCTTTCTGGAACACCCCAGATAATCGCGAAATTCTCCGAGAATTACCACAGGTTTTTCCTGCGCCATCTCTGCAAAGGCTTTTTTTGCCTTTTCATAATAGTCCCTGTGTACGCAATACTGTGTATCAAGGTGAATCAATGTCTTCTTATTCAGAAGGGAAGTAAAAACTGCCTGAAATTTCTTCTGATTCCGATGCTCTTTTCCATAGAGTTCCGTAGTCAGAGGCGCAAATCCCGCTTCCAGATAATAGCGGATAATTTCCTGCATAATCGCATCCTCATCTTCCTTTACAACTACTTTAAACCGCTTTTTACTGAGCATTCCATGCTGTTCTTTTATAATCTTTTCTTCTTTCAGAAGATTCAGAACTGCATCCGCAATCCGTGTTTCCGGAAAGCCTAACCTGCTTCTGGCTTCCTCTATCCCCATTCCCTCTTTTAACGGATAGGTTTTGTGAAACTCATCCAGAAATTTTTCTGTTTTTCTGCGGTAAAAATCAAATTCCTCTCTGTGAATATACGTTTCTTCGTAAAGACAGAGGATTTTTTTCTCTTCCTCCAGCTTCTTAGCCGCATTTTTTACCTTTGAGCGGTCAAGAGAGCTGCGCCTGCATAATTCCTGAAGGTTGCAGAAATATCCCCAGTGTTCTCTAAGGGAAACTTCCAGCATTTCCTCCTGAGTACCTTTCTCTTTTATCTCAAAAGATTTCAGAGCTTTTTTATCATTTTTGCGATGCTTCGCAGGACAGGCGTCAAGGATTACCCCTCCGCCGATTGTCTCCGCAGGAGAATAGAAGCGAATAACAAAACGGTCGCCTTTTCGAACCACTGTTTCTTCTTCCAGACGAAGCTGCGCATAGCAGCTCTCCCCTGCTTTCAGTTCATCTCTGTCCATAAGGATAATTTTGCCCAGAAGCTCTTTCGTTCCATGATAAATATGTACGCGGCTGCCATGCCTGATAATACGTTCCGTATGTTTCAGAGCTTCCACCCGAACGTCTGCCATATGAGTCGGATACATACTGTTTTTCAGAGCAAGAACGTCTCCGCGGAGAATTTCTTCTTTTTTACGGTCAGGGATGTTTACTGCCACTCGCTGACCTGCATATGCAACGTCTGTGTTTGCTTCATGCACCTGAATACTCCTGATTTTTACAGGAGCATTTTCCGGATAAAGGACTGCCTCCTGCTCTTTTTTTATTTTTCCTTCCGCAAGAGTTCCTGTGACGATCGTTCCAAATCCTTTCAATGTAAAAACACGGTCAATGGGAAGACGGAAATTATTCATCTGTCCGCGCTCCGGAAGCTCCCTGCACATCTGATAAAGAATCTCCTTCAGTTCATCCAGTCCTTCTCCTTTATAGACAGACACCGGCACAACAGGCGCATCTTCCAGAAATGTCCCCTCTGCCAGTTCTCTGACATCCTCTTCTACAAGTTCTACAAGCTCCGGCTCTGCAAGGTCTGTCTTGGTAATAACAATAACGCCTTTCTTTATTCCCAGAATAGACAAAATATCGAGATGCTCCACTGTCTGCGGCATAATTCCCTCGTCAGCCGCAACTACCAGCATCGCCAGATCCATGCCTCCCGCGCCTGCAAGCATATTCTTCACAAATTTTTCATGTCCGGGCACATCCACGATTCCTGCCCTGCTCCCATCCGGCATATCCAGATAAGCAAAGCCCAGTTCAATGGTAATGCCTCTCTTTTTTTCTTCCTTCAGACGGTCTGTTTCTATTCCTGTCAAAGCCTTGATAAGGCAGGATTTCCCATGGTCCACATGTCCTGCCGTGCCAATAATCACATGCTTCATCAAACCTCATCTCCCGCTCCAAAATCCATTATTCCTTATTCTACCACAACCTTTCATTTATTTCACGATAAAAATAGAAAAAAAGGAGTCCCTGTCTTTACAGGAACTCCTTTGCATTTTATAACAATATTTACTTATTACAGTAAGTAGTATGTAAAAGATGATGCGCAATATGACTATTCGGCTCTTCAAGAAATTCATCGTAGATTTTTTTGATTGCCGGATTTTCATGGGATTTACGGATTGGAAGCGCTTTGTCATGGGCAAAGGTTGCCGCGCGTCTTGCAGCATATGCTTCCTCTCTGTCTGTATCCATCAGAAGCTTCGGTTGTCCGCCGCCGCTGACACAGCCCTCCGGACAGGTCATAACCTCAATAAAATGAAGATTTAAAGTGCCTGCCTTCACAGCTTCCAGCACAGGAATCACATTTTTAAGTCCTGTCACAACGCCGACTCTCAAATCCAGATCTCCAACTCTGATCGTAGATGTACGGAAACCTTCTGTACCGCGGACTGCCGTCACTTCCACATCCGGAATCGGCTGGCCTGTAACAAGCTCATATCCTGTACGGATAGCAGCCTCCATAACGCCGCCTGTAACGCCAAAGATTGTGCCTGCGCCTGTATAAAGTCCAAGAGGCTGGTCAAACTCCATCTCCTCAAGATTGTTCCAGTCAATTCCCATATCTTTAATAAGCCATGCCAGATCTCTGGTCGTAATCGCAACATCCACATCCCTGAAGCCGCTGTCCTTCATCTCCGGACGCTGGCACTCAAACACCTTGCAGGTACACGGCATAACAGAAACACTGTAAATATCCGCGCCTGATTTTTCCTCAAGCTGCGCTCCGTAGGTTTTGAAAATTGCCCCGCCAATCTGCTGCGGGCTCTTGGCTGTGGAAAGATGGTCTGTAAGCTCCGGATAATTGTTCTCCAGGAACTTCACCCATGCAGGACAGCAGGAGGTGAACATCGGAAGCACACCGCCCTGAGTCACACGCTTCACAAGCTCTGTACCTTCTTCCATAATGGTTACGTCAGCCGGGAAGTTGGTATCATACACTCTGTCAAAGCCCAGCGCATGAAGAGCTGCGGAAAGCCTGCCCGGTGTCAGAGTACCAAGCTCTGCGCCAAACTCCTCTGCAATCGCTACACGCACTGCAGGCGCGCACTGTACAATTGTGAATTTCTCTTTGTCAGCAAGCGCTGCTTTTACTTTATCCAGATTGCACACTGCATGAGCGGCAAATAACGGCTCCTGTACGCTATCCGGAATATTTCTTTCTTTTCTTACTTTCTCATAAGCCTCTTTGCCGTGTGTCAGAATGGAAACATAGGATTTACACTTCTGAACACACTGACCGCACATGATACATTTGTCTGTATCAATAGTCTGCGGTTTCCCCTGCTCTCCGACGATGGCATAGGCAGGACAAACTTCCGCGCACTCACGGCAGCCTGTACAAAGATTCTGATCAATTGCAACTATCATGAATTCCGCCCTCCCTTATCTCCAGTTTTTCGTCAGAAGCAGAGTTTCTGCTGCTTTTTTGTTTTTTTCTTCTCTTTCCGCCTCCGGATCAACAAGACGGAGCGCCTGATGAGGACAGACTCTCACACATGCAGGGCCTCCCTCGATTCCTTCACAGAGGTCGCATTTGGAAGCGAACACTCTGGTGTCTCCCATTGTCTGGGCAACCAGTTTTCCGTCCTTTGCATAAGGAAGAAGAGCGATCGCGCCAAAAGGACATGCCTGCATACAGTCCTTACAGCCGATACATTTCTCAGGATCTACGATTACCTGATTGTCAACGCGGCTGATCGCTCCCTTGGTACATGCGTTAAGGCAGGGCGCATCCTCACAATGTTTACACTGAATCGGCATACAGCCATCTTCAAATCTTGTAAGATACAGCTTGGGAGTCACCGGAACTGTAACCGTCCCCACGGTTTTTCCCACATGATTGCTCTTACGGTTATGGACGGTAAAGCATGCAACCTCGCATGCCTTACATCCGGTACATTTCGTGCTGTCGCCAACAACGAAACATCCTAATTCTTTTTTCATTTTTGAACCAGCCTCCTGTTATTCCTGCGGGTGTGTCTCACGGTATGTATTTCTTGCTGTTTCCGCACGTTTACGTCCCATGGCAGTGTTTAAATCCTCCTCTTTTACAAGAGTCAGAGCCTCTGTAGGACAGACTCTCACACATGCAGGACCTCCCGGCAGCCCGTAACACAAATCACATTTATTGGCAACTTTTTTCTCAGAACCGTCTGCCTGCAGACAGCCTGTCTTCACCGTCATATTAATCGCACCAAACGGACATGCATCCATACAGGACTTACATCCCATGCAAATATCCGTATCAATCACCACACAGTGATCTTTCCGGGAAATCGCTCCTACAGGACATACTGCCATACATGCCGGATTTTCACAGTGCTTACACTGTACCGGAACGCTTAACCGGGCAGTCTTTACCATATGAAGCTTCGGGTTGAAGCTGTAGGAATCAGGATCAACCTCAAAAATATGTTTACCTTCATGTGCAACCACACAGCCGATCATACAGGTACGGCAGCCGATGCAAAGGTCTGGATTTCCTTTTACGAAGTAATTCATGCTTTCGCCCCCTTTCCGGTATCAATACCCATCTGGGCGCGGATATCTTCGTAAAGCTCTTTTACATGTCTTTCCGCCCACTCCTGATCTTTGATCTTTTCTACGCGGCAGGCGCAATATTTGTACTCCGGCGTATTACTGATCGGGTCAAGCTTGGCAGTTGTCAGCTCGTTGCAGGCGCCAATCCACCACTGGTAGGTCATATAAGTAGCGCCCGGTTTTACACGGTCTGTAGGCAGACATCGTGTAATACAATAGCCTCGTTTGGAAAGAATCTTGACAAGCTCTCCTTTTTCAAAGCCCATACGGCGGCAGTCTTCTGTATTCATCTGTACCCATCCCGGCTCGTCTTCCAGATTTCTAAGAGTACGGCAGTTACCTGTCATGGTTCGTACAGAATAATGGCCTACCTCACGGACTGTAGATAAGGTCATCGGATACTGGTCATTCTCCAGCTCTAACGGCGGATGCCAGTCAGTTCCGTAAAACAGTGCCTTATGATCCTTTGTGGCAAATACTCCGTCTTTATGAAGATACGGAGTACCCTTGTCTTCCATGGATTTGTCACGGCACGGCCACTGAACGCCGCCGTATTTCTCCATTTTTTCGTATGTTGCGCCGGCAAAGCTTGGACACAGGTCAATCAGCTCGTTCCAGATTTCTTCTGTATTTTTGTAGTTCATCGGATATCCCATTGCTGTGGAAATCTCAGCAATGATCTGCCAGTCTGGCTTTAAGTCTCCTTCCGGCTCAATGAGCTTGCGAACTCTCTGGAAACCGCGGTCTGCACAGGTATATACGCCCTCGTTCTCGCCCCATGCAGTTGCGGGGAGAATGACGTCTGCGTAAAGACCTGTCTTATTCATATAAATATCCTGCATCACAACGAAGTCGCACTTGTCCAGCGCTTCTCTTACCTCAGCAAGGTCCGGATCGGACTGCGCCGGATCTTCACCAAAGATATAATATGCGTGAATTTTCTTTTTCTCATCTGTTTCGTGAAGAATTCTGTGAGGTACGTGAGTGATCGGACATCCGATTTTATCGGAAAGCGGTACTCCCCATGCCTTTTCAAATTTTTCACGGTTTTCCGGAACTGTAACATTCTGGTATCCCGGATAGGAATTCGGCAGCGCGCCCATATCGCAGGCACCCTGTACGTTGTTCTGTCCGCGGACAGGTCCGATTCCCATGGAAGGACCGCCGAAGTTTCCGGTCATAAGAGCAAGGTTTGCAAGGCCCTTTACAACATCTACTGCCTGTGTAAACTGGCACACACCCATACCGTAGAGAATCATGGCCGGTTTCGTTGTCGCGTACAGTCTTGCCGCCTTACGGATTTCTTCTGCCGGAATGTGAGTGATCGGCTCTGCATATTCCGGTGTATATTTTTCAATTACTTTCAGGAATTCATCAAATCCCTTTGTATGTTCTGCGATAAACGCATCGTCTGTCAGTCCCTCTTTCCAGATGACATGAGCCATCGCATTTACAAGAGCAAGGTTGCTTCCGCCCTTAAGCTGTAAATGTATATCGGAAATACGCGCGGTTTCTGTCACACGTGGGTCAACACAGATAATTTTCATTCCCTTCTGTTTGCCGCGGACAATACGTCTCGCTACGATCGGATGGGAATCTGCTCCGTTATAACCGAAGCAAAGTAAACAGCCTGCATCCTCGATCTCCGGGATGCCCATTGACATTGCGCCTGAACCTAAAGAATACAGTAGACCCGCTACCGAAGGCGCATGTCATATTCGCGCGCAGTGATCGACATTGTTTGTACCGATACATGCGCGCATGAATTTCTGCATCAGATAATTGGCTTCATTTCCCGCACCTCGTGCAGAACCTGTACCCATAATGGAATCAGGACCATATTTCTCCTTGATTTCTCCCAGACGTTTGGCAACGTAGGAGATTGCTTCCTCCCAGGAAACCTCCTCGAGAGGTGATTTCTTACCGCCTTTGCGGATCATTGGTTTGCGGAGACGTTTCGTCAGGATCTGAGGATCGTTGAGATAGTCCCAGCCATAATGACCTTTCAGGCAGAGAGTTCCGGCATTTGTTCTTCCCTGCGCCGGAACAGCTTCCACAATCTTATTTTTATCCGCATCGATTGTGAACATAATCTGGCAGCCTGCTCCGCAGTACGGGCAGGTTGTCTGGACTTGTTTCAAAGCCATGGCAATACCCTCCTTTTCGTGCGTTCATTTCACGCACACTTTTTTTTATTTTATCACCATCATTTTTCTACTTCAAGATATCCATAAAAAATATCGAGAAAAATTTCACAATCTCGTCAATTTCTCCATTTTTTCATGTGTTTTTCCAGTAAATCTGCACAATTTTTTATGTCCTCAAGTCCCACAACCGGCACTCCTTCCACCTGAAGCTCCGTATCTGTCACAAGAGCCATCAGAGTTTTCGGGCAGCAGACGCTTTCCTTCGAATTTCCTTTTCTTACAAGTTCAAATTTCGGATAAGGGGAATCCTTCATCCCCTCCAGAAGAATAATGTCTGCCTCAGGAAAAAATCCCACCAGCCTTTCCACCTTCATATCAGGCTCTTTTTTCTGGATCATCCACTTGTTTTTTGAAAAAATGCAGGTGCCGTAAGCACCTGCCTGATTCATCCGATATGTATCTGTCCCTTCCACATCTCCCTGAAATTCATGGCCGTCATGCTTGATCACCGCAACCCGATAGCCGCGGGCGGCAAGTTCCGGCACCAGCTTTTCAAGAAATGTAGTTTTCCCCGAATTTTTCACACCGCTCACTGCGGCAAGAAAGGGTTTCTTTACAGCATCCATACGTGTACCTTCTCTCCTTTTTCGATACAGCCGCTGCCTGCCGGAATATCAAGAAAGCAGTTGCACCCCCGCAGCGTACCGATTGCGCCCGAAGAAAAAATTCCCTGAGGAAGAAAGACCTCTCCGTTTCGGCAGATTGCGCGGACGAAACGTCTCACTCTGCTCTTTTTGGGAAATTCCATGCAGGCAGTACCATCCTTTTGTTCCATATAAAAAATTTCATTTCCTGTCATTTCCTGAAGCATAGGTCTTAGAAGCAGCTCCAGATTCGCCATTGCCCCAAAGGGGTTTCCGGACAGGGAAAGAATCAGCGTATTTTTATATACGGAAAAAATTGTCGGCGTCCCCGGCTGGATTTTTACTTTCCAGAAGATTTTTTCTGCGCCAAGAAGCTTCAATGCGCCGTGAAGAATATCTTTTTTCCCTACAGACACTCCTCCTGTTGTCACTATGATATCCGCATCTTCTGAAGCCTTCTTTAAATCCCGTGCAACTCCTTCCTCGCTGTCGTCGGAGTGAGCCACGGAAGCCGGCATAACTCCCAGCTCATGGAGACGGGATGAAACCATCATACTGTTGGAATCATAAATTTTTCCCGGTTTTAAGGGAAGCCCCGGACGGCACAGCTCATCTCCCGTTGCAAATACACGAATCACCGGCTTACGGTATACCTTCACCTGCGTCCGTCCGATTCCTGCCAAAATCCCCTGCTCTGCAAAGGTAATCCTGATTCCGGAAGTAATCAAAAGCGTATCTTTCTTATAATCCTCTCCCTGAAAACAGTAATTGTCAAACGCTTTCTGTTCTTTATAAATTTCCACGGTATCTTCCCCGTAGTCCGTATCCTCCTGCTTCACCGCAGTGTCTGTCCCTTTCGGAAAAGGCCCTCCTGTCATAATCCGGTAACACTCTCCGGGCTGAGCCTGAAAGGACTGCCCGTCATCCCCTGCATAGATACAGCCTGCCACTGTAAGCTTCGCAGGAGAATCAAAAGATGCTCCCTGCAAATCCTCCGAGCGCACTGCATAGCCGTCTACCGGAGACCTTGGGAACGGCGGATTATCCACATCCGCATAAATGTCTTCCGCAAGAATATAGCCCCCTGCATCTTTTACTTCCACTATTTCCGTATCTGTGATTTTCTGCACATGCTCTCTGATAAGCTCCACAGCCTGTTCCAGAAAAACTCCCTCTGTCATTCTATCTTTCCTCTTTTCGCATACTCCAAAAGAAGCTCATATTCCTTTGGCGTATTGATATTTCCCACCTGCCACTCCTCCAGAGGGATTTCGCAGGTCTCGTAGCCCCACTGGTTCAAAATCCGGAAAACCCAGCAGGATTTTTCCCGAATCACTTCGCCGACAGCATCCGCCATCTTCACAGGGTAAATGCCAATAAGAGGCTCCTCCCTGTCCCCATGAGCCAGAAGAAGCGGAAGCTCCCCCTGTCCCTGCATACACTTCTCCTCATGTGCAGCCAGAAGAGCTTCCAGCACTTTAAGGGGAATCTGGGGCACATCTACAGGAAGTACCAGACAATACGGCGTTTCCATAACCTTCATGCAGGCGTGAAGCCCTCCTAAAGGTCCTCTGTCTTTATAAATATCTTCCACAACCCGGACGTCTGCTTCTTCCATGAAATGACCGGAGAGAAACTTCTGCCTGATTCCAAGCTGCTCTGCCTTATCTATCAAATGTCTCGGAAACGTCTTGCCATTCAGGAAAAGTCCTGCCTTGTCCTTCCCCATGCGGCTGCTCTTCCCCCCCGCCAGGAGGAGGAGGGAATAGTTTCCTTCCCGTTTTTTCTGCATTTTTTCCACTTCCCTTGAATGGATTTTTTTACTCTTCGATATCCTCAGCTGGCTCCGCCGGGATAAACACCCTGGTCTTCGCCTTCTCGTCTTTTTTTCTGTTTGCCGCTGCCTCCGTAGCTTCCTTACAGAATTCCATCTGTGAATTTACAAGAACCTTACCCCGTTTGTCCGTTTTTACATAGGTTCCGTCTGCCTGAAGGATGTGAGCTTTTACATTATCCCTGAATTCCAGATCCAGAATATGGGCAATCTCTTTTTTAATCTCATCATCTTCAACAGGGAATACAATCTCCACACGACGATCGAGATTTCGAGGCATCCAGTCTGCACTTCCCATGTATATTTCCGGATTTCCTCCATTCTCAAAATAGAAAATACGGCTGTGTTCCAGAAATTCTCCTACAATGGAACGCACATGAATATTTTCGCTGACTCCCGGGATTCCTACTTTCAGACAGCAGATTCCTCTCACCAGAAGCTCCACCTGCACGCCGCAGGAGGACGCATAGCAAAGCGCAGCCATAATTTTCGGGTCGCAAAGAGAATTAATTTTTGCCCGAATCAGAGCCGGAAGCCCCTCTTTCGCATTTTTCGCCTCTCTCTTGATCATCTTCAGGAAACACTCTTTCATCCAGATAGGCGCAACAATCAGCTCGTTCCAGCGCTTCGGTTCAGAGTAGCCGGAAAGCATATTAAATACAGCCGTAGCATCCTCCCCAAACCGCTCGTCACAGGTAAAAATACCGCAGTCTGTATAAAGCTTCGCTGTAGAGTCATTATAGTTTCCGGTAGCCAGATGTACATAGCGGCGGATTCCCGCCTCTTCTCTTCTCACAACAAGGGTAATCTTACTGTGCGTCTTCAGTCCCACAAGGCCATAGATAACATGACATCCCGCTTTCTCCAGCTTCTTCGCCCAGACAATATTATTTTCCTCGTCAAAGCGCGCCTTTAACTCCACAAGAACAGAAACCTGTTTGCCATTTTCGGCAGCCTGGGCAAGGGCGGCAATAATCGGCGAGTTGCCGCTGACACGGTAAAGGGTCTGCTTGATCGCAAGTACATCCGGATCCTTCGCAGCCTGACGGACAAAGTTTACAACAGGGTCAAAGCTCATATACGGGTGATGCAGAAATACGTCTCCCTCACGGATTACGGAAAAGATATCTTTGTCATTTCTGAATGCCGGCACAGGAGCAGGCGTATATTTCGGTGTTTTAAATTCATCGAAGCCTTCCAGAGAGTAAACCTTCATCAGCATTGTAAGATCCAGAGGACCGCTGATTTCAAAAATATCCTCATCCTTAATTTCAAATTCTGTTTTCAGGATTTTCAAAAGACGTTTATCCATCTTCTCTTCGGCTTCCAGACGAATAACCTCTCCCCACTGGCGTTTTTTAAGCTGCTTCTGGATCTCCACAAGTAAATCTTCTGCCTCATCTTCGTCAATGGTAAGATCCGCATTTCGCATAATACGGTAAGGATGTGCACAGACAACATCATAGCTTAAAAATAATTTATCAATATTGCGCTCAATGATTTCTTCCAGAAGAATTACCGCAGTTACTCCTTCTTTGCCGGAAGGAATTGCAATGACACGAGGCAGCACGGACGGAACCTGTACAGTCGCAAAAAGCAATTCGCCCTTTTTCTTATCCTTTTTTGTAATCAATGCTCCAATATTCAGCGTTTTATTTCTGATAAGAGGAAACGGTCTTGAAGAATCCATTGCCATCGGTGTCAGTACAGGATAGACATTATCTTCGAAATAGCTGTCTACAAATTCTTTCTGCTTCTCTGTCAGTTCCTCATGGCTCACAACGAGATGTAGTCCTGCCTTTTCCAGTGCCGGAAGAAGCGCGCGGTTAAGAGTGTTATACTGTACATGTACCAGTTCGTGCGTCTGGACACTTATCTCCTTTAACTGCTCCTTGGCGGTCATCCCTGCTATATCTGTTTTCTGATATCCTGCGTGAACCTGATCCTTGAGTGAAGCCACACGCACCATAAAAAACTCATCCAGATTGGACGCTGTAATACTTAAAAATTTAAGTCTGTCAAAAAGCGGCAGATTTTTATCTCTGGCTTCACTCAAAACACGCTCATCAAATTTCAGCCAGCTTAACTCACGGTTTACGAAATATTCACTTTTTTCAAAATTTTTGATATCCATAAAATCCTCCCCTTATGCTCTTCCCTTACATCTGAGCTTGAGTCCAATACCAAATACATCTTCAAAAAATTCTACCTTATCTTTCAGAAGCCCCAGTTCCAGAGAAATATCCTGATTGGAATCCACGGTCATCTGAAGCTCTCTGTCTTTGAGAACCGTTTTAATCCCTCTGATTTTCTGATAATGACTTCTGTCCATCGCATTTGCAAGCCGCAAAATAGCCGCCATTTTCGCAACAGTCATATAACTCGTTCTGTCAATTCCCGCTTTCATTTTTAATTCGTCATAAACAGTAAGCGGAACTGAATTAAAACGCACAGTCCAGGCAATCATTTCCCGTTCTTCCGTGGAAAGACCGATAATTTCCGTGGACATGATAATCTGATAAGAACACTCTGCCACATCCCCCATACTGATATATTTGCCACAATCATGGAGAAGGGCTGCTATCTGCAGAAGAAGCCTTTCTCTAGCAGTCATTCCATGAACCTTTTTCATACTGTCAAAAATATCAAGACAGAGATTCATCGTTCCCTGAATATGACTCCTTCCGCTGGAGTACCGTTTGGCAATATTTCTTGCTGTTACAAGAATATCATTTTCAAAATTATGTACGCTTTTTATAAATTTCTTTTTTTCTGCAAAATCATATGCAATCCCATCAAGAAGTGACACTCCCGGAGCCCACAGAGCTTCCGCATTAAACACATCAATAAAACTTTTGCAGACAATCATAGTCGGTACCACGAGAGCCGCATATTCGGGATCAATTTCCATTTCTTCTGCAAGAACCTGCTCTGATTTATGCACCGTATTCTCATAACGCTGCATAAACTCTTCTTTTGTAATGATATTATCCCGCATTTCTTCCTGAAAAATCGTATCTGTGATAAAATCTCCCATGAGAATCACATTTTTTACATCCCGGTCCCTGAGATGAAGCCTCTGGAAACTCACAATATCATTTCGGATAAATTCTTCTACAAGGCGGTCATAATGTATCGTTGTTTTTTCCAGTTCTTTCAGACGCTGACGAATTCTTAAGCTTCCCATTTTAAGACTCTGAGTCGTAACAAGAGAATCCTTATCAAAAAGAGATACCTGCAGACTTCCCCCACCGACATCCAGAATAGCGGTGCCTTTCTGGATCATCTTTTTGAACCCGTTTTCTATGGCAGCAATCGATTTATAGCCAAGGAAATGCTGTTCTGCGTTGCTCAGAACTTCTACTTTGAGCTGTGTCCTTCGATAAATCTGCTCCGTAACAAGAATCGGATTTTCCAGCTCACGAAATGCACTTGTTGCGCAGGCTCTGTATTCTTCCGCACCAAAATCTGCCATAATCCGCTTAAAATCATTCAGAACTTCACACAGGATATCAATCATTTCTTTATCCATCTTACGTCCTGAATAAACGCCTTTTCCCACTTCCAGGCTGTATCGGACATCATTCAGTTCTCTGAAGCCGAATTTTTTAGACAATTCAAAAATCTTCATACTGACTTCATAGGAACCAATGTCAATTGCTGCAAATGTGGTTACTGTCATTGTAAAATCCCCTTTCTGCTTAGTTTTTCCTGATGCTTTCAGTTTTCTATTGTACCAAGAATATGATCAATAAACTGCTGGGCTGTCCTTCCCGTTAATCCCCCGTGGGAAAGTTCCCATTTATTTGCTTCCAGAAGAAGCTCCTCCTCCGGCATCGTCACGCCAAAACGCTGCGCCAGAGTCTTCACTATATTCTGAAATTCTTTTTTATTCGGTGCACCGAAATAAATACGCACCCCGAAACGATATACAAGAGAAAGCTTCTCCTGTACCGTATCTGATGAATGAAGGTCATCCTCATCCATAATCTCCAGCTTGTCTCCGGCACGTTCTCTTACCAGATGTCTTCTGTTGCTGGTCGCATAAATCAGAATATTATCGGGCTTTTTCTCCAACCCTCCTTCGATCACTGCCTTCAGATATTTATATTCTATTTCAAATTCTTCAAACGAAAGATCGTCCATATAGATAATAAACTTATAATTTCTGTTCTTAATCTGAGCGATCACATCATTTAAATCCTGAAACTGATGCTTGTACACTTCTATGATACGAAGCCCTCTGTCATAATACTCATTGAGAATCCCCTTGATACTGGATGATTTTCCAGTCCCCGCATCTCCGAAAAGAAGACAGTTATTTGCCTTTCTTCCCTCCACAAAGGCTTCTGTATTCTCAATCAACTTCTGCTTCGGAATCTCATATCCTACCAGATCATCCAGCTTCACATGAGCGGTTCTCGTGATCGGTTCAATGACAACTTCTCCGTCTGCCGCATGCCCTACACGGAAGGCCTTGTGAAGTCCAAGCTTACCCACTCCGAAATCTTTATAAAACTGAACCATATCCGCTTTAAATTCTTCCGTGCTTTTTGCTGCTGCCAGAGTTTTGCTCATCTCGCAGATACGGTCCCTTATCCTCTTGTTAAACATCTTGCTGTTTGTATCCGTATTTGTGTAATCGCACAGAATCCGGCAGCATGAAGTGTCGAAGCTTCTGTCAAATACCATAAGGTCAAAATCGTACCATTCTTTAAAAATAGTGAAATCATGAAGCGCCAGTTCGTTGATACTTCCAGCCACTTCTCCGCGAATTTCACACGCCCTGCTGAACGCGTTTTCGTGATTGACCAGAAGTAAGGTAAGATAGCAGTGCCACAGATTTCCCGAAAAACCATATAAGCCTGCCATTTCCACCAGTTGGTTTACGCATCCATAAAAATCGTCTTTATTCTGCTCTGTTTTTTCCTGTTTTTTTTCAGCGGCGGCGATAAGAGCCGTCATTTTTTCCAGCACTTCACCGTGGGCAAAGTCCCGGTAAAGAACACATTCCTTCATTCCCATGATCGCTGTTCTTCTTTCTGTCATAAATTTGTGTTAATAGTTTCCGAGAACCCTCATGCGGTTGGCTTCCGCTTTAATCCCGCGCAGGGCGTTTTTTACAGCGCTGTCTTTCAAATTTCCTTCGAAATCCACAAAAAAGCGATATTCCCATGTTTTACCCGGAATCGGGCGGGATTCGATACGCGACATATTAAGACCATTATAAATAATATGGGAAAGCATATTGTAAAGAGTACCGCTTTCGTGGGGTAGCTCAAAGCAGATGCTGACTTTGCGGGCATCCTTTACGTAGACCGGCTTTTTGCTTACAATGATAAACCGCGTAACATTTTTCTCATTATGACAGATATTACGGGCAAGAATCTTTAGACCGTAAAGCTCGCCTGCATGAATGCTTGCGATCGCCGCCTGAGAAAGATCGCCTTCTTCCTGCACACGTTTGGCTGCTCCAGCTGTATTTTCCACCTCTTTTCTTTTCCACTGCGGATGATCTTCCAGAAATTTCCCGCACTGGGCAAGTCCCTGAGGATGAGAACATACCTGCGTAATCTGTTCGATTTCCGCATCCGGAAGCCCAAGAAGCACATGTTCTACACGGATGATCTGTTCTCCTACGATACTTAACTGATATTCTGTCAAAAGATCATAGATATCTGCTACAATCCCTGCCGTAGAATTCTCAATGGGCAAAACTGCATAATCCGCTTTTCCTCCGGAAACCTCTTCCATTGCATCTCTCCATGTTTTAACATGGTAGCTTTTAATATCATCCTGAAAGTATTCCCTCATAGCAGCGTAGCTGTATGCGCCCTCTACTCCCTGAAAGACTACCGTCACATCTTTAAGCAAAAGAGCCTCCACCATCTCAAGCTCTTCCTCATCCTCTACTCCATGTTCTGTGAGAAGCTGATACTGCCTTTTACGGCTTATTGCCATAATCTGCTGAAAAAGCTCCTGTGCACCAAGAGCATTAAATTCTCCGTGTGCCTTCTTACGCAGCGTTTCAATTTTAGAACGCTCTCTCTGAGGATCCAGCACTTTTTTTCCTGTGTTGATTTTATATTCAGCCACATCCTCGCAGACTTTCATTCTCTGCTCAAAAAGCCGGATAATCTCGCTGTCAATCTCGTCTATTCTGTCTCTGCATTCCTGTAAATCAACCATTCTTCTCTCCGTTTCCTATTCGCCTTCTACTGCTTCTGTAATTTTTCCGATGTTGGAAAGAGATCCAAAAGAGATGATAACATCTTCTTCCCCGGCAAGCTCAAACGCAGTCTTTACCGCCTCTTCCACACTACTCATGGCACGTACATTAGGGTTATACTCTGCAACAACATGGGCAAGCTCTTTTGCTGATAAAGCTCTTGGATTATCAGGCGTCTCTATTGTCAGAATTTCCCCTGCGTAACCTGCTGTTTTTTCGATCACACTTCTATAATCCTTATCTTTAAACACACCAACGATAAAAATAATCCGTTTCCCCTTAAAATAATGTTCAATGGAATCTACCAGTCTGTCTGCTGCTGCCGGATTATGAGCGCCATCCACAATAAACAGCGGTTTCTCATGTATAAAAGTAAATCTGCCGTCCCATGATGTTTTTAAAAGCCCCTCTTTCCTCTGCTCCAGTGCAACAGGAAAACCTTTTTCAGAAAGTACGTCCAGTACATTTAGGGCAAGAACAGCATTTTCAATCTGACATACGCCAGCAAGCGAAAGCTGGTAAACCTCGTCTCTGTAACGGAATGTCTGCCCCTGGCAGCTCTCTTCCAGTACAGTCGCCTCTTTATAATCAGAAATTGTACAGGCAACTCCCATTCCCTCACATCGTTCAAGAATCACAGCCAGAGCCTCCGGTTCCTGATTAATCGTCACAGTATGGCAGCCATCTTTAATAATACCTGCTTTTTTCTCCGCAATTTCACCAAGGGTAGTTCCCAGAAATGTCATATGATCCATGCTGATGGATGTAAGAACAGAAATAAGAGTTGTTCTGATAATATTCGTAGCATCCAAATCTCCACCCATCCCTACTTCCAGAAGGACAAGATCGCAGTTTTCTTCCTTAAAATATAAAAAAGCTGCAGCCGTTTCAATTTCAAACGGCGTTGGATGAGGCAGACCTTCCGCTGTCATTTCTTCAATTACTTCTGCAATTTTTGTAATATATTCCGCAAATTTTTCTTTGGTTACTTTTTTCCCTGCTGTTTCCAGTCTCTCTCTGTATGAATAAAGGGTTGGTGAGACGTACCTTCCCACCCGGTATCCCGCAAGTGTCAGCGTCGAATATAAATATGCAATTACAGAGCCTTTTCCATTTGTTCCTCCTACATGGACAAATTTCAGATCATCCTGCGGATTTCCAAGCCTTTCCATAAGCTCCAGCATATTTCCCAGTCCCAGAACCATTCCCAGGGGCTGGGCATTTTCGATATAGGCGCGACTTTCTCTGTAGTTCATTTTTTCAATACTCCTCTTTAAGCTTTTCCCCAAACATCGTCAATGTACAACGCTAAATTAAGGTTATTTCATTATATCCCAGATGTATGTTTTTTTCAAGGCGGGCAATACTACAATCAGGTTAAATTGTTGTAAAAAAAATACTCTGATACGAGGAAAAATCATATGAAATCAACTCTCCCGAAAACATTTTTCCTTTGCGGCGCCATAGGCTGGTGCATGGAAATTCTCTGGACAGGACTTCACTCCCTTTTAGAAGGCAGTTTTACCATGATGGGCAAAACCTCCCTCCTGATGTTTCCTATTTATGGGTGCGCTTCTGTTATCGGCCCCGTCTATAAAAGAATCGCCCGTTTTCCGGTCGCGCTGCGGGGCAGTCTTTATACAATAGGAATTTATTTTACCGAATTTGTAAGCGGCGCTGTTTTGAAACTTTTACACATATGCCCCTGGGATTACAGCAACACTCCCTGGAACTATAAAGGTCTGATTCGCCTTGACTATGCTCCATTATGGTTTGCAGCAGGACTTTTTTTTGAAAAAATAGTAAAAAAATCTTCTTGAAAAAACCATTTATATGTTATAATATGTTATGAAGGAATTTTTGAGTAACTAAAAATTTTTATGATTCCTGAAAATCAATACCAACTTACTACAAGAATATGGAGGTATGAAATGAGACACTTAATGAGCCCGCTGGACTTCTCTGTAGAAGAACTTGACACTCTTCTGGATTTAGCCAGCGACATCGCAAAGAACCCCAAGAAATACGCGCATGTATGTGACGACATGAAGCTTGCTACTCTGTTTTATGAGCCAAGCACACGTACTCGCTTAAGCTTCGAAGCAGCTATGATGAACCTTGGCGGAAAAGTCCTTGGTTTTTCTTCCGCTGATTCCAGTTCCGCCTCAAAAGGTGAGAGTGTAAGTGATACTATCCGCGTCGTATCCTGTTATGCAGACATCTGTGCTATGCGTCATCCGAAAGAGGGTGCTCCGTTAGTAGCTTCCATGGCTTCTTCCATTCCAGTTATCAACGCCGGTGACGGCGGCCATCAGCATCCTACCCAGACTTTAACAGACTTACTCACGATTCGTTCCATGAAAGGCCGTTTAGACAATATCACTATCGGACTTTGCGGAGACCTGAAATTTGGTCGTACTGTTCACTCTCTCATTGAAGCTCTGGTTCGCTATGAAAATGTGAAATTTATTCTGATTTCCCCTGAAGAACTTCGCATCCCAAGTTATATCCGTGAAGATGTACTGAAACGCAACCATATTGAATTCCAGGAGGTAGAACGTCTGGAAGACGCCATGCCATCTCTTGATATCCTTTACATGACCCGTGTTCAGAAAGAGCGCTTCTTTAATGAGGAAGATTACGTCCGCATGAAAGATTTCTACATACTCGACAAGCAGAAAATGAGCCTTGCTAAAGACGATATGTATGTTCTTCATCCGCTTCCACGTGTAAACGAAATTTCCACAGAAGTGGATTCCGACCCAAGAGCCGCATACTTCAAACAAGCACAGTACGGCGTATATGTCCGTATGGCGTTGATTCTCACATTACTGGAGGTGGAATTACCATGTTAAATGTAGGAGCACTTCGCGAAGGTTTCGTATTAGACCATATCAAAGCTGGTAAAGCAATGACAATTTATCATGACTTAAAACTTGACAAACTTGACTGTACTGTTGCAATTATCAAAAATGCGCGCAGCAACAAAATGGGTAAAAAAGATATCATTAAGGTTGAATGCCCTATCGACAACCTTGACCTTAATGTTCTTGGCTTCATTGACCACAATATCACGGTAAACATCATTAAAGACGGCGAAATCGTTGAAAAAAGAGAACTTCATCTTCCGAAAGAAATCGTCAACGTGATCAGATGCAAGAATCCGCGCTGCATCACTTCCATTGAGCAGGAGCTTGACCAGATTTTTGTACTTGCAGATCCGGAAAAAGAGGTTTACAGATGTAAATACTGCGAGGAGAAATACAGAGGTAACAGAAATAAATAAAGAGAAAAACCGCATCCCTTTATTGGGGACGCGGTTTTTTTATACATATGTTTTAAAATTTATTGTCTGTTGTATTGTATGATACATTGGATATCCGGATGTTCCGTATACATATCCTGCCCAGTTAGCCCAGGTTCCTTCCGGGTCATAATGCTTTCCATTGATTTTTATCCAACAGTGTCTTGTCAACCCATCTGCAGCTCCGTCTCTGTTCCCGGGTACCCGTCCCGAAATCACATATGGAGTATACCCAACTTCGGCAGCCAAAGCTGCAAATCCACAGGCAAAACCATTGCAGTCTCCTCTGTTTTTCGTCAGCATGGAAAGAGCAATTTCCTGCTGCCATCCCTTTTTCCAGATATTAGGTTCTGTCAGATAGTACGAAAATCGCCCGCTGTGCACGATATAATTCCAGCATGCTCTGAGCTTCTGACTCCTGGACATTCTCTTATTGGTTATCCGGGAAACAATCTTCATCGTTTTCATCTTTAATTTGGCTGGTATGTTATTAACAGCTGCCCCGTTTTTACCAAAACGGATTCCGTTTTCTGTTTTATTCACCGCAAATCTTCCACTCTTGGAATAAGCCTTGTAAAGTCTGTTTTTATATGTCAGCCATCCTGTATCTGCAGTCCCATCCGGGTTTACACAATAGTAATATCCCTTGGATTTAAAAATGCTCCTCTTTGATGGCCGGTGTAGCTGGGATTTACTGTTAAAAACATAAACCTTACCGTCTATGTACAGGCTGTAAGGAGTTGACCATCCGGTAGACTGGAAATAGTATTTTTTGCCGTTTACCGTTCTCCATGCCTTTTTCACCTTTTTGCCATTCTCATAATAACAATATCTGCCGTTCTTTCCCAATGTAAGCCCGTCATTTTCTCTGGCTGCACTTACAGCAGTCGGCAATAAACACGCCAACATTATGGAGACGAACAGCATTACGAAAAAGCTTTTTCTCTTTTTCATCCTCCTGCCTCCTTCTGCATGAACAATTATTAATTTAACAGACCTCCGTTAAGGCAGCCGTCTCCGCCGTCAGTAGTTCCACCATCCCCACTTCCGGCATCACTTCCGCCGTCATCTCCGTCACCGTAGTCATAGTCCCCGGAATAGTCGTAATCATAATCATAAGAATAATCATAAGACTCACTGCCGGAAGAGCTGGCAGCCGCCTGTGCAGCCGCTTCTTTCTGTGCCTTAATCGTCTCAGCGATTGTTGTTTCTGTCTCCAACGTATTTACTTCTTTTTTCAGATTTACACTTTCAAATACGAGGTATGCCAGTTCTCCGTCCATACAGATTTCTCCTTCTTCAATGTCACCGAACGGGAAAGTATGTACGACTGCAGTTGTATCGTCTGCAAAAGTAAGCTGAATATCAAATACCAGAGGTTCTTCTTTTTCTTTACTATCTTCTTTCTTTTCTTCTGTTTCTTCTTTCACTTTCGGAAGATAGTTGAGAATTCTCTCTTCCTCTGCAGCAAATACCGCATCTTTCTCCAGAAGATTCTCTGTATCCGCAAATTCCGAGTGTCCTGAAACCTTGATTTTAATTTCCTTGATGTCTTTTCCTGTCGCATTTTTCAGCTTTACGGAAAAAGCACCCTCTTCTTTTTCTTTCGCCCCGATTGTCTTTAGCTCTGCTGTATCCTCTGCTGATTTCTCTGCTACCTCAGTTCCTGCCGCAAAAGTACATACAGAACCGGATACGATTACTGCGCTACCGAAAATGCCTGCAAATAATGCTGTCAGAATTTTTTTCTTCATATCCTGTTTACCTCGTCTTTATTTTTTCTTGATTTCTCTTTTTTTGCTGTCGAAATATCTGTAATGACCTTTATCTCCATAACGGAACTTATAACCTTTTCCTCTGTAAAGTGTTTCGAAATTCGGGTCATATACATAAGTTCTGCTGCCGCTCTTAATTTCGCACCACGCATGAGAGCCGAATTTATTCGGTTTGCCATTTGCATCCAGTCCCTGAGGAACATAGCCTTTTATAACCTTGATATTATAGCCAAGAGATTTCGCCATCCAGTAGAATGTATACGCCTGAACATAACAATCTCCGCGGTTATTTTTAAATCCGTATTCACCATAATATGCCGGTGCTTTTTTTGCTGACGGAGCCTTCAATGCTTTATATCTGATTCTGGAACTCCAGTCAAAAGCTTTTTTCAGATTTTTGCCCAGCCTTGTCACGCGCTGTGCAGCCATTCTTTCTACAGTGGAAAGACTTTTCAGAACACCTTTTTTATCAATGGAATAATATCTGCTTCCGATTTTCTGATATAATCTGGATGTGTATAATTTTGCATTTTTGGCAAAATAATATTTTTTTCCTTTAATAGTTTTTAATCCTGTCGCCGCAGCCTTTGTCTCAGGATCAAAATAGTATTTTGCTTTACTGATAGTCTGCCATCCTGTAAGCAGCTCATTATTTTTACCAAGGTAATATCTTTTTCCGTCAATCACATTCCATCCCGGCGTATATTCCGGCTCTACTGGCTTTTCCGGCTCTGACGAAGTTTCTGTCTCCTCAGCCCATGCCGCATCTGCAAACACTATTTCATCTGTAAAAACTGCTTCCGGATATATTTCCTCAGAAGAAGCCAGTACCGGAGCAGCACTTGTAACTGTCATTGCTGCCGCAAGAATTGCAGCAAGAATCTTTTTTCCCTTTTTCATTGTTTTCTCCCTTCTCCTTATCTTGGCCAGATACCTGTAACGAAAGATTCTTTAGTCTTGTTATCTCTTGTATATTGCAATTCGTAATGTGCATAAACTGCTCTGTAATCCGTACCGTTCATAATCACGCAGCTGCTTCCGAGATTCTCGACCTTTTTCGGTTTACTGAGCTTGTCCAGAAGCTTGCGGGCATAAGAAGCGCTCTTCTTCTGCACTGCCGGATGTCCTTTCGGAGTCAGCGCTCTGTATTTCTTAGTTGCGCTCTGTGAATATTCTCCTCTTGAATTAAAGTAGTAGCATACCCCGTCTGCCCGATAATAAAGACCATTCTTTACCATACGGCCTCTGCTGTCAAATCCGTATACTTTGGAACCGATTTTCTTTGTTATGACATTATAGACAACTCCGTCTTCTTTCGGCGCTGCATAGGCATAACCGCTCTTTCCGAAATAATATCTCTGTTTGGAAACCGTTATCCATTTGTTTTTGACATTTACTCTTTTACCGTCTTCGTAATAATAGTATTTGCCGTTATTTTTGTTGTACTTCACCTGCTTCTTCACTGCAGCCTGTACTTCTGTTGTCTGAGTGAAGGTCTGAACAGGCACCTGAATCATTACCAGACATAAAAGTATGGCAAGCATTTTTTTAAGTTTTTTCATGAAAATTCCTCCTTTTTCTTTTATACTCCGCTCCTTACAATTTGTAACTGCGGAAGGTACTATACACAAAATGACTGGACGCGCCAAACAGTCCTCCCATATTGTCATAGTAGAGTCCATTTATTATAACAAATCCATGATCCCCCGTTGTAATAATGATTTCCGGGTCATACCCAAGTTCCTTGGCGCACATTGCCACGCTGCATGCAAATCCGAAACAGTCTCCAGTATTTGTGTCAAATACATCCTGCGCAAATCTGTACGGCCAGTCTGTCCCTGTGAAATCGTTCGGGTCAAAGGGGGTCGGAGACGGAGTAATTTCCGGTGTCGGTGTTAACTCCGGTGTTGGTGTCACTTCCGTCTGTTCAGATTCTATTCCTAAAACTTCCTCGTACTCGCTATCCGAAAACAAAATCTCATTTGTCTTTTCCATACCATCTGAGAACTCTGCCGCCCATGTCGGTACTGCCGCTGAAACTATCATTACTGCTGAAAGAAGAACAGCCGTTGCCTTTTTACTGATTTTCATCCCCCCTTACTTGTCATATGATAATTTAACTCTATCATATCCCTAATTTTTTTTCAATATTTTCCAGCAATTACGCAAAAAAAACCCGCAGAAAAATCTGCGGAGTTTTCATTCTTCATCAATATGCAATCAGACCGATAAGCCGGGTTATGTCATTGGGTAATCATCTGTCTAGGCCTTTCGTTGCCAAAAGGCTCAAGCGACCCACCTGAAAGCACGACGGGCAGCCGTATAGCTTTCTTTTCGGTCTTGCTTCGAATGGAGTTTACATGTGCCCGCTCTGTTACCAGAACGGCGGTAGTCTCTTACACTGCCTTTCCACCCTTACCTCAGAATATGAGGCGGTTTATTTCTGTTGCACTGGTCTGGGAGTCACCTCCACCGGACGTTATCCGGCATCCTGCCCTGCGAAGCCCGGACTTTCCTCGTCTGAACCCTTTCGTCTGCTCAGCCGCGATTACCTGGCCTGGTTGCACCTGTGTATATTAACACGATTATTTCTTCTTGTAAAGTAAATCCTGAAATTTTATTCCTGTCGCTGCCTCATGATGGCAACATTCGCCGGAACTATTTAGACATGGAAACAGCTTCCTCCTATAAATTCCCTTAAAATAGAATTATTCGGCACTTCCTCACTTGGTATCGGAACAAAATAATCAAAAAATTTCAGCAGGCGCTTCGCCTCCTGATATTCCGGCTCATTTTTATCAATTCCGAACAGAAGCGGTTCCGCATATACCTTCAGAATTGCAAGTTCATAAATCAGTGCAGAATTAATCATTGCATCCGCCTGCTCCTGGAACGGAAAAATATTTTCTTCCTCTCCTCTGCGCACAGAAGGCCATCTTGCAATCGTATCTTTTGCAGAAGTCCCCCTCGTCCTTGCATCTCTGACAATCCTTCGAATCAGCCGTCCGTCCGTTGTCGGAATACGGTTATGCTCATCAATATTAAGCGCGGTCAACGCACTGATATAGATTTTGAATTTACTCTCTTTCGGAAGAGCATAACTTAATTTGTCATTAAGGCCGTGAATTCCTTCGATAACAAGAATATCATCCTTTTCAAGCTGAAGGAAATCTCCTTTATACTCTCTTTGCCCTGTCTTGAAATTAAAAACAGGTAGTTCTACTCTCCTTCCATTGAGAAGCGCCAGCATATCTTTATTGAACTGTTCCACATCAATCGCTTCCAGACATTCATAATTCTTTTCTCCGAATTCGTCCAGAGGCGTATCCTCTCTGTTTACAAAATAATTATCCACTGCAATAGGATGCGGCTTCAATCCGTGAGCTGCAAGTTGAATAGAAAGCCTATGGGAAAATGTCGTCTTTCCTGAGGAAGACGGTCCCGCAATCATTACGAACTTCTTATTTCCCGCCTTCGCAATCTGCTCTGCAATTCTGGAAATCTTTCCTTCATGAAGCGCCTCCTGAATGAGAAGCACGTTCTGAATCCCCCTTTTCGTAATCCTGTCATTTAGTTCTCCTACTGTGGAAATATCAAGCTTATCGCCCCACTCCTGAGATTCTTTTTGCACATTAAAAATCTTTTCTCTTGGCACAAAATCCGGAATCACATCCGGCTTCTCCCTTGTGGGAAGCCTCAGCACAAATCCCTCGTCATACAGACTCAGGTCAAAATACTTTACATAGCCCGTATGATTTGCCATAAAGCCATAGAAATAATCCTCAAAGTTTTCAATGCTGTAAATATTCACCTTGGATACCCTTCGATAACGAAAAAGTTTCTCCTTATCATACATATGATGTCTGTGAAAAAGCCTGATTGCACTGTCTGTACTCACACTGCGCTTGGCAATGGGTACACAGGCATCTGCAATCCTGTGCATTTCTTCCTTAATACGATCAAGGAAGGTCTGGCTCAGTATTGTACTCCCCTCCATAGTGAAATAATAGCCACTGCCTACAGAATAGTGAATAACAACCTTATCAATATTATCCTTGCCTGCAACATCATAAATAGCCTTGAGCATCACAAAACAGGCACTTCGTTTATAGGTTTCATATCCGATGGGATCTTTTGTGGTAATCAGCTCGACAGTACAGTCATTTTTCAGCCGTTTATGAAGTTCACGGAGACGCCCGTTCTCTGTCACAAGAATGACCGGCGCATCTGTTTTGCCTTCAAATTCCCTCACCACCTCAGCATAACTTGTTCCTGCCGGATAGCTTCTCGTTTCTCCCCCAACTGTAACACGAATCTGTCTTTGTTCCATAACAAAATCCCTCCATTTCCGCTCTCTACAGGACCGTATACGGACTCCTTATCTCAGCACAGGTGACCTGAAGTTTCGGGAAAGCTATCTCTAGCTCCCTTCTGACTGCATCCATGAAAATATATTCCGTGCCATAATGTCCGGCGTCAATAATCGCCAATCCTTCTGCCACGGCATCGATCCCTGTATGGTGGTCAATATCTCCCGTCACATAAACGTCCGCCCCTGCCGTTATTGCTTCACGAATCATACTTTTCCCTGACCCTGTGCAGACTGCAGCAATTTCAACTTCTCTTTCCAGTTTTCCATAAACCTTTACATCATGCAGCCTCAAAGCTTCCTTTACCTTGCAGGCATACATTCCAAGCGTCATTTTTTCGGGGATTTTCCCCACTCTTCCAAAGCCCTGAGTCTCCTGATCCTCTTCCCGGGTCACAGAAAGCACCTTTGTATCTGTAAGAGCCAGATATTCTGCGCTTAAATCCGCCATCCCCAGCACATCATAATTGGTGTGCATAGCAAAATAGGGAATTTCATGCCGAATCAGAGTCATAATCTTTCTTCCTGTAAAACTATGGTTGTTTATTTTTTTTATCCCTGAAAAAATCATAGGATGATGGGTGATGATCATATCCGCCTTTTTCTCAATAGCCTCGGCAAGAGTCTCCTCTGTGAGATCCAGTGCGAGAAAGACGTGATTCACTTCTCTTGTGTCATCTCCTGTGAGAAGTCCCACATTATCCCAGTCTGCCGCTGCAGAAGTCGGGTATTTCTCCTCGAGCCAGGAAATCAGTTCAAATGCCTTCATATTGTTCCAGCGCAGTCAGAATCAGTCTGCGCTCCTCCTCTATTTCTTTACGACGATCATCTGCCGCCGCGTCTTTCAATTTCTCCAAAATCCCGTTTCTGATGCGCAGTTCTCTTTCCAGATAAAGCTTAAGAACAGGGTGTCTCTTTTTCAAAAGTATCTCTCCGAAAGCTTCCTCCGGCGTATAGGGCACGTCTTCGGAAATTGTCTGCGCTTTTCCTCTGACTGCCTTCATCATAGGATAAAATTTCCCATCCTCAAGAACAATCTCTTCTTCGACAATTTCCCATCCGATTCCTCTCAGGAATCTCCGGAAATGAGGAATATCTGACTGAGGCTGTAAAATAAGTTCCTCAAAACTTTCCCGGACATCCTCTTTCGCCGTCAGAATCCTCTCCATAAGAGGTCCGCCCATTCCGGCTACTGTCAATGTATCGCCCTCTCCAGGAGAGAGGGCATAAAGACCATCAGAAAGTCTTGTTTCTATGTACTTTTCAAGGCCATATTCCGCAATGTGATCTCTGGCTCTTGAAAGCGGTCCCGGGCGCACATCCATTGCAATAGCGCTGGGAATTTTTTTATTAAGATACAGATACAGAGGAAGATATCCGTGATCACAACCTACATCCACCAGACGGTTTCCCTCTGTTACCATTGAGGCAACTGCAGATAAACGCTTAGAAAGCTGCATATTTTTCTCCTTAATCCAGATAGTCCTTCAGCTTACGACTGCGACTTGGATGACGCAG
Source organism: Eubacteriales bacterium (assembly GCA_030536995.1). Taxonomy (GTDB): domain Bacteria; phylum Bacillota; class Clostridia; order Lachnospirales; family Lachnospiraceae; genus Blautia_A. The sequence continues at coordinate 21,094 of JAUNOY010000006.1, read as the reverse complement.
CTTACGGAGAGCCTTTGCCTCAATCTGACGGATACGCTCTCTTGTAACATTAAACTCCTTACCAACCTCCTCAAGAGTTCTGGCACGACCGTCATCGAGTCCGAAACGCAAACGCAGAACCTTCTGCTCTCTTTCTGTCAGAGTTCCGAGAACCTCCACAAGCTGCTCTTTAAGAAGAGTAAACGCTGCCGCATCTGCCGGTACCGGTACATTGTCATCCTGAATGAAATCTCCAAGATGGCTATCCTCTTCCTCACCGATCGGAGTTTCCAAAGATACCGGTTCCTGAGAAATCTTAAGAATTTCACGTACACGCTCAACATTCATATCCATTTCTTCTGCAATTTCCTCCGGGGATGGCTCGCGGCCTAATTCCTGAAGAAGCTGACGTGAAACACGAATCAGCTTGTTTATCGTCTCTACCATATGAACCGGAATACGGATGGTTCTCGCCTGGTCTGCAATCGCTCTTGTGATTGCCTGACGAATCCACCAGGTTGCATAGGTACTGAATTTATATCCCTTGCGGTAATCGAACTTCTCCACCGCCTTGATAAGTCCGAGGTTACCTTCCTGAATCAGATCGAGGAACAGCATTCCTCTTCCAACATAACGCTTCGCAATGCTGACAACAAGACGAAGATTCGCCTCTGCAAGACGCTTCTTAGCAGCCTCGTCCCCCTCTTCCATTCTCTGAGCGAGTTCAATTTCCTCTTCAGCAGAAAGAAGGCTGACCTTACCGATTTCTTTCAGGTACATGCGGACTGGGTCTTCGATGCTCACACCTTCCGGAACGGACAGGTCAATTTTGTCAAGGTCGATTTCCTCTTCCTCGTCAAGCTTATCAATATCTGCGTCATCATCCAGAATTACTTCATCCACATTTTCTGTGATACGCAGGACATCCACTCCGCTAGCTTCCAGAAAATCAAAAACCTTTTCCATCTGCTCTACTTCCAGTGGCTGATCCTTGAAGAAATCGCTGATTTCCTGATACTCCAAAACATTCTTTCTTTTTTTTGCAAGCTCCAGAAGTTCTACCAGTTTCTCACTGAATTTACCCATATTCATTTCCATATGTGCTCTATACCTCCATATAGTGTTTATATTGTTTCCTTATTCAAATGAAATATGCAGCTGGCTTCTCTTTCTTCCAAGTTCTTCCAGCTCTTTCTTGGCTTTTATGACATCCAAAAGCCCGTTCATATCCGAAGGATCCAGATTTCTGTTCTGCTCCTTCAGGCTCTCATCCTTAATTCTGAGAATTGTGTCCGCAAAGGCTCTCTGCTGCTCTTCCTCATTTTCCAGATGAATTGTGGCATTAAATAACGAGGAAACCTCTCTTTGCTCCTCACTGTCTGTGAAAGCATTAAGAAGCTTTGCAGGATTCACATCTCCCTCCTCATGCTGATCATACAGCATTTGCGCCACCTGTCTGTAAAGGGGAATGACGAAATCCTCCGGACTTATATATTTCTCCACAGTATCAAAGATACCGGGATACGTTACAAGCCAGGTAAGCAACAGCTTCTGCGCTTTCTGAGCAGCGCTCTCTTTTTTAGGCTGCTGTGAGGCTGCACTTTTAGGCTGTATACGCTTTTCTGCCGGAGTTCCCTTCATTGCAAGTGTATTCACACGTTTGCGAAGGTCGTCCACGCTGATTCCATAACGTCTGTATTCCTTTACAATAGCTTCTATGTAAAGATTTCTTTCCAGCTCATCTCCCAACTCCAGTAACATCTGCGCACACTGCTGAAAGAAGCGATTCTGTCCCTGAGGTTCACTCATAGGGAATTCACTTTCCGCTGTATGGATACGAAACATGAAACTGTCCATTGCCTGATTCAACCGGTTCTCAAATGCCTCCGGGCCTTCATTCCTGATGAACTCATCCGGATCTTTATACGGCTTTAAGCTCACCACTCTGGAATTAACCCCCGCCTCTCTGAGAATAGGGATTCCGCGAAGAGCTGCCCTGATTCCCGCTTCATCGCTGTCATAAAGAAGAAGAACTTCCTGTGTATACCGTTTGAGAAGACTCGCATGTCCCGATGTCAGCGCTGTTCCCAGAGATGCCACAGCATTGGTGAAGCCTGCCTGATGCATGGCAATCACATCCATATAGCCCTCACAGAGAATCAGATAGCTTTTCCTTGTAGTTCTTGCAATATTCAAACCGTACAGATTGCGACTTTTGTCAAAAATCTTTGTTTCAGGGGAATTCAGATATTTGGGCTTTCCATCCCCCATCACGCGCCCCCCGAAACCTATGACACGATTGTTTACATCCATAATCGGAAAAATCACTCTGTTCCAGAATTTATCGTACATTCCATGACGTTCGTCCGTATTAAAAAGCCCTGATTCCCGCAAAAGCTCATCGCTGTAGTTTTTGGATTTCAGGAATTTATACAGATCGTCACTGTACTTATCGGAATAACCAAGCCCGAATTTCCGGATAGTTTCTTCACTAAGTCCTCTTCCCGTAAGATAATCGTGGGCATTCCTGCCGTTTTCCCTGCGAAGCTGATAGTAAAAATACTGAGCTGCCTGCTTATTTATTTCAAGAAGCTGCGCCTTCTTCTCTGCCTTTGCCTTTGCTTCTTTGGAATATTCGATTTTCGGAAGTTCCACTCCTGCGCGATCCGCCAGATACTTCAGCGCCTCCCCAAAGGTGAAATTTTCATATTCCATTACAAAGGTAAATACATTTCCTCCTGCCCCGCATCCAAAACAGTAGTACATCTGTTTGGACGGCGTAACAGAAAAGGATGGCGTTTTTTCATTGTGGAAAGGGCAAAGTCCAAAATATGAATTCCCCTTTCGTGTAAGTTTCACATATTGGGATATCACATCTACAATGTCATTTTTCATTCTGACTTCTTCAATGATATCTTCTGAATAACGCATGTTAAAAAACCTCCCATGCTTTAGGTATGTAAATTTCCCGGAATTTCTCCATAGAATACTGGTCTGTCATACCAGAAAGATAATCACAGACAACCTGTTCTTTTTTCTCTTTTCTGTGCAAAATCAGTTCTCGGTATTCCCTGGACATTGCCTCGGGATGTTCTATATAATATTCATACAATTCCGACAGCATTTTTACTGCCTTATCTTCTTCCTTTTTTGCCACAGGATTCTCGTAAACATTCTGAAACATGATTTCCCGAAGTTCCATCATAGCTTCTTCAATTTCTGAGGACATCCTTATTGTATCTTTCTCCAGACTGTTCTCAATAATGTCATGGACAAAGGTATTCAGTCTCTCTCTTGTCGTATAACCAAGAAGCATTCTCAAAGTAATTGGAATATCATCCTCCGTAATAATCCCCGCCCTCTGTGCATCATCCATATCATGATGAATATAGGCAATTTTATCCGAGAAGCGCACAACCTGACCTTCCATAGTAGAGGGGCTTCCGCTGATACGGTGATTCAAAATTCCATCTCTTACCTCCCAAGTCAGATTGAGTCCCTCTCCGTCTTTTTCCAGTAGCTGCGCCACTCTCACACTCTGCCTATAATGGACAAAGCCTTCAGGATTCACCAGATTAAGCGCCCGTTCTCCTGCATGTCCAAATGGCGTATGACCAAGGTCATGTCCAAGAGCAATAGCTTCTACCAAATCCTCATTCAGGCGCAGCGCCTTGGCTATGGTTCTGGCAATCTGTGATACCTCAAGCGTATGTGTCAGTCTGTTTCTATAATGATCCCCCTGGGGCGCCAGAAAAACCTGTGTCTTATCCTTCAGGCGTCTGAACGCTTTACTGTGCAGAATTCTATCCCTGTCTCTCTGGTAAACTGTACGTATGTCGCATTCTTCTTCCGGACGTTCCCGGCCTCTGGAATGAAAACTGTGAGCTGCATAGGGACTTAAAAGCTCCCATTCTCTCTGCTCCATACTTTCTCTGATATTTCTCATAGGCAGTACCTCCATAAACGCTTTTTTAAATAAAAAACGCTTTGTGAATAGCAACGACAAAATATCTCTTATTAATTATATTCTACATAAAATATCAAATTCCTCTTTTTTTCAAATAAAAAATATTTTTTTATTTTTTTTCAAAAAACTGTTGACATTCTTCCAAACCTTTGGTATAGTATCACTTGTCGCGAGGGACAAACGAAAATAAGCCCCAAAGAAATGCGATATGCGGAAGTGTCGGAACTGGCAGACGAGCAAGACTAAGGATCTTGTGAGCAATGCGCTCGTGTGGGTTCAAGTCCCATCTTCCGCATTTTTTATTTCCTGCATCTTTTAAAGATGCAGGATTTTTTTGTCTGTTATAATCCTATTTTCTGCTACGGAAAAAAATTCCTGCTACAGAAGTTTTTATCTGAGTTCAGCAATCCGACTCACTCCCACATAGACTTCCTGAATTTTATACCATGTCGGATAATCAGTGATTCCGGTAACCGAAAGTCCAAAAACATTCTGAAAGGAGCTCACAGCTTTCTCTGTTTCCCGTCCGTATATCCCGTCCACTGCCAGTCTGGGAATCGCCGGGTACGCCCCTGCAATGGCATTAAGCTGTTCCTGAATCTGTCTCACCTTATTTCCGGACGCCCCAAGTGTCAGGTCATAGCCGGGCCACGAAGACGGAATACCGGAAATTTCTTCAGCCACATTAATATACATATCGTTTCCATAAAAAGATCTGAGTATTTCTATGGGAGAATAGCCCTGATCTCCCAGACTTTTACTTCCCCACTGAGTCATCCAGCCTCTGTCAGCACACCTCACCATTTCTCCGTCGCAGTATTGTGTCAAAATAGGCTGCTTCACATTTGGTCTGGAAAGATAATTTTCAAAAAGCTCATCCACAATTCTATCTATAGGATCAAAAATATTCCGCCCGTAAATCCATTTATGGTCATAGGCTGTTGAAGAAGTTATGGTAAAATCGTAGCCTTTATTCCGGTACGTCGAAACCATCAGTAATTCGGGTTTGAGGCAAGAAATCATTCAAGTTTATTTTAAACTCTACCTTTATCTCATCTTTCTTAATTTCTATGCGTTTTATAAGCTTATTCACGAGTACGCGCTTGGTTGCGGTATCCGAATTGAGGAACACCTCCTGCCAACTAGGAATCTCTTTCCTAAGCTGCTCCCAGTCTCTGGAGGAAACATTTATGCTTTTTAACTCTGATTCTTTTTGTGAAACCACTTTCTGCTGCTGTTGCATCTGATCTTTGTGCTTCCGAATAATGTCCATCAATTCTTTCAAATTTAAAGGATACTCTCCAGTCATTGCATCTGGTATATGACCTTCCATTACGCTGATCTTATTTTGTATTTTTTCTAATTCCTGTTTTTCTTTCTTCAATTCCCCCTTCTTTAAGAGTACTTCCCTATTTTTATTATCTTCAATTTGCTGAAATACATCTTCATTTTCCTGCAAAACACCTATGTAGCTGGCAATAGCCTCAAAAACAACTGGTTCAATTTTATCTGCACGGTATTGCTTGCTTTTGTCGTGCGGAATCCCCTGCCAGGCATTCTGACATTTGTAAATGGGTATTTTGCTGGTACGCCGTTCCCCTGTGTCCTTAATCGTCCAATAATTATATTTACTTCCATTAGTCATCTTACTGCCACAATAGCCGCAGTATATAATATCAATCAATGCCAGTTCTCCACTATTACGCTGAATCACTGTTACATCTTGGTTTTTAAGACTTTTTTTATATTTGCTGCCTCTGCGCTCCCTTCTTTCCTGCACCTTATTCCAAATATCATCGTCTATAACAATCAGTTTCTGATTCGCTTCTGATGCAATAATCCATTCTTCATTACCCAGACGTTTAAATTTGCCATTAACTTTTTCCCGACGTTTGTATGCGGTCCTTCCTGTGTAAATAGGATTTGTCAATATACTGGTAATTGTTCCCGACTTCCAATAATCTTTGGGAGCCATCTTTTTATATACCTCATGGACATTTAATATTTTGGCAATCTTTGCAGAACCGTATTCTTTATTCAAGGACAGTTCATAGATATATTTTACCACTTCTGCCCTTTCCGGTTCGATTACCAAATGATGAAGCGCACGTCCATGCTTACTAAGCTCACCTGACAATTCCAATTTATATCCATATGGTGGTGTTCCACCTACATATTTTCCTTTCTGTACCATTTTCTGAGCTGAGTCCTTCACACGCATTCCTGTATCCGAACTGCTTTTCTGAGCATTTCCGTAACGCATCGCCAGCACCATCTGCCCCATAATATCATCTGATTCCGGTGAAATACATCCATCTTTTACCGTGTAAATGTCTACACCGCAATTTTTCAGTGCCATAACATATGCCCCAATTTCCCACATACGTCTTCCAATTCTGTCATCCTTGTATGCCACCAAAATCTGATATTCTCCTGCTTCTGCATCCTGCAGCGCCTCCTGCAGCACATCTCGATCTGCTACAGAATTGTGATAACCACTGTTACTACCCTCAAAATACTCTTTTGTATCCTGCTCCCAGTCTGGATTTTTTTCTATGTATTCCCTTACAAGCTGTCTCTGAATACTTAAATCTCCGTCTGCTTCCAACTGCTGATTGGAACTTACACGGAGAAGCATCCTTACTTTTTTCTTCATATATAAGAGCCGTCCTTCCCATTTAAAAATTCCTTTGCATTGAGTGGGGCAAAGAGTTATACGCCCCGCCCCACTCTTCATCGTTAATGAGTTCTGTACTCTACCTGTTCACGTAAAGCACCTGCAAGAATCGCCTTGATGTCTTTACGGATTTCCGTGTTCTCTTCTGTCTTTGACGGGAAGAGAAAACAGATTTTCATCCCTGATTTTTCGATTTCAATTTCTTTGTAATCTGGCACTGGCATAAGTTCCTCCGTATGTATTTTATTCGCTTCATATGTATTCACATACTTTGATTCTGATTCCCAAAAAATATTTTTATTCATTTTATTTCCTCCCTACTGTTAATTTCCATCTGCGCCAGAATTGGCGTTTGATGCATTTTAGTATTTTGATTTACATTGTAAGTTCCCATCAAAACAAAATGCCCAATCTCTAACTGCTCCAATATTTTCAACCACGTCTTGCAGTTTTCCTCCTCGATAAGTTTCGCTGTTTTTCTAGCATTTCTAATCGTTGGTTTAAAAAGCAGTACATTCGCGGCTTGCATAAGAAGCTCCATTTTTTCTGTGTCATTTTCAAACTGTGTTGCCATGAAAACACCCAGCCCAAATTTACGTCCCTCTCGAATCATATTCGTGAAGGCCTGCGTCTTTCTAAATCCAACATTCTGCACCTCATCGAGCACAATGCGAGTTGTTTTCATATCATCTTGCCTACACCGTATTTTTTTCCAATAAAGCTCCAAACAAAAGTTTGCAACCTTTTTTCTTGTTTCGAATGGAAAACTTGAAAATCCCAAAATTTGAACTGAATTTGAAATTTCTCCACTTCCACTTATGTTAACAAGTTCGATGAAGTCACTTTCAGCTAAACATTCAAGCTTTTCAGACAATTTTTCAATTCTCTGTGCTTTGTCTGAATCATTGTCTTTTTCGATCAAATACATCAAGTCTAAATCTTCCATAATCCCGCCAAAACGAACAGATCCGTCTTCCCAAATGTTAGAAACCAACTCATGGAGAACCTCTTTCTGTCTCCTCCCAAAAATTTCAAAACTTTCTGAAAGTGCCATCGAAATAGATTCAACATCTTTCGCTTTATTTCCTGAAAGGAAGGGCAGTACAAAAGTTTCTTTGCTCAAATCCTTAAAAGTAACATCTTCTGCTTTCAGGACTTTTGCCTTCTCAATCTCTTCTGCCGTAAAACTGTCGGAATAGTCAACAACAAAAACCTGATTCCCATCTTTCAGTGCTTCTTTAATTAAAACATTCAAACCAACTGTTTTTCCACTTCCAGACTGCCCCAACAGAAGGCAGTGTGCATTTGGAACATTTGCAAGTTTGATTTTTACTCCGCTTATATCTTTAATCATCGCGTTCCCTCCCCAAGGAAATCACTTCCACTTCACCAGTCTTTGTAAAAAAGTCCCTCTTCAGCATAATTGTCTCCAATGTATTAAACTGAATCTGCGTACGATGCGTATAGCCCTCATCCGCGTATAAAATCCCCTCAGACTTCAAAGTAAACAACAGTCGTTTCCTCTGTTTTCGGAGGCCAGCAGTTGTCAACCATGTGGTACATAAAAATGACGGAATCCATATCCATTCCTCATCAAAATACACAGCTCCATTTTCCATAACTCCATGCTTCTTAGGAAGCACAACTGTTTTTTGAATATTTTCGCGAACCAGCTCCCGAAACTTTCGAAGCAGCAAATCATTTTCGGCAATATTATCACACTCAAAAAGCCCTTTTTCGAAAAGTGTATTCACATCAATCTTCAGCACTTCCCAAACATTAATGCCTATATCCGCAAATCTCGCTTCCACGATACCTGAAACTGCTTTAATCGTGGCCTTCCTATCCCGAAATTCTTTTGGACAATTACAAAGCTGTGCTTCCATGCGATTAAATTTTTCCATAGCCCAATTTACAAATCCTGTAAAGTTTTCACCTATATAATCATCACCCTCCTCTCTACTAAATGTCATTTTTTTTAAATCTTCCATTTCCACAATAAAATTCAGCGTGCAGCCTTTGAAATTTATACCTACATCGCTAATCACGGCAAGTACAAATGTCGCATCCCGATTATATGGAGGCGGAAGAATTTTTTCACCGGTCGAAATTTTCATAATTTTTTCCAAATTGTTTTCCATTGTATGTAGCTTGTAAGGTGTTTCGGTCACTAGAGTGGAATGATCAACTACAAGAACCTCATCTTTTTCGCAGGCTACAGTTTCCATAACCCTTTTTTCTGAACCCTCAATGGTTGTCGGACACAGTTGATACCTATTGAACAACTGAAGGTAATTTAAAATGCACTTTTTTACCCCCAAATCGTCAGTCAGCAATGTCAGAATAAAATCTGTTCGATATCCCTTCTGGTCTAAAATTGTTTTAAGCAACCCCACATAGGGATAAAGAAAAAGCCAGAAGCGCAGACGATATCCCTTCACATCATTAATCAAATTGAGGTATTCCTTTACCCTCTCCTGCCCAGCTTTGGAATTTACACCAGGCAAACTTTTTTCCAGTACTGGTAAAGAATCGGGAAAATGTCTATAATATCGAAATCGACGAAAGCATTCTTTTGTCATAAAAAATCTTCCTTCCCATCCTGCAAGCCCAGAATAGAGAATGGTATTTTCACATTCGCGAATTCGAGGGATAAAAAATTCAGCCAAAGCCTGAGTACACCGACTTACTGTAAGTTGCGTATTGAAAGCAACACCTGCTTCTACAAACGCATCAAATAAGATTTTTCCGCTGCTATTTTCAGGAACATAAACAAAAACATCCTGATCTGGGAACCAAATTTCGACCCTATTTTTTTCTTTTCTCTCTGCTGGAAAAATCAGACGTTTGATGTAATATTTTCCACCCAAGCTCAGAAACAATGGCATAGCCTCTGACGTTCCATCATCAAAAAACTGAATGATATAAATACTGTTGGACATCATTGCAACCTTCTGTGTTGTTTTTTTCTTCCTGTCTTTTTTCATATCCTTCCGAAGTTTTTCGACAGTTTCAGTCACGGACTCATTTGACCTGTAAATTGCTGCTCCTGTTGCCTGCATATGCTCTGACAAAGTTGCCAAATTCTGGTTTGTGATGCACAAATCATTCTGGAAACTTGTAAGCTGCTCCTGTGTCGGAATGTGACCAGCCACATTGGAATAAATATATCCGCCTGTGTTTGTATATTGATGATTATTCATTGGTTATTTCCTCCTTTTTTTATGGCTAAAGTATAGTATACATTTGGGCACAACTTCGTAGCGACCAACTTCTGCGTCTTGATTGAATTTGGCCTATTGACACCTAATACCATTGGTACTCACTATCTTTTAGAGGATTTAGATCGAGAATCTAACCCATGTTGAATCGAGTAGAAGGGAAATTTAATTAAATTTCCCCGCCTCCCACACCACCGCATTTGCAGTTTGGCTTCCAACGATCCTTCGTTTTCATGAACTAATAGAAATAGCCAAGCTAGGATATACATCCATGCTTGGCTATTTCTATTTTCCGAAAAGATTTTGTTCAAAACTTTTGCACATTTCCCAATAATCATTTCTGCTGTATGTAAGTTTATTTGCTTTCCAATGTTACAATCTTAATTCTTTCAGCATTTGATATTCTGTTTTTATTCTATCCTATTGTTTCCAATGACTTGTCAGGTTTTACGCTTTTCCCTTTTGTTTCCTCCTTTTTTTTCGGAATATGCTTTTCATAAATACAACAAAACCATTTATGAAATGGACTATTAGCATCTGATTTTACAATACAATTTAGCTCTGTATTGTACAGTTCATTGTTAAAACCACTAAATTCCTTATCCATTGATTTCTTACACTCATAATACACTTTTTTAAATTTGCGCTCCATATTCATAAAGGTAACACTTAGCTTAAATATATTCCATTCCAGAAGCTGATATCTATATTTACCGTTCGAAAGACATTTTTCATCTGTAAATATAAGGAGCATTATTTCATAAAGAAGATTATATTTTTCATTGAAATGTTCAGCACATTCTTTTATTCCCTCACAAATAGCGTTTATTCCCTGTATAATATCCATATTTTCCATGCACAGAATTTCATCCAGCATATCCAAAACATGTTCTGCTATAACAAGTCTTATATCTGCATTTTTAATTTCACTCAATTCCATTGTCAATTTTACTATGCCTTCTTGTATTCCAGGATTTTTAATAAATCGTAGTTTCACCGTTCTATTATAAATCATCCAAGCCAAATAAAAGCCCGACTGTTTTTCAACAATATAGGATTCATAAAGACTCATTCCCTCTTTGCAACTAAAGATTTTTTCTAATCGATTCGAAAAGTTTCTGTTTTTGCCTTTTCCATTAATTACCGCTTTTATTTCCGGATCAAAATCTTGTCTCAGTTGGAATATCGGGTTCAAATCATTTTTTATCTCTCCATACTCAAATTTTTCTTTCAGGGCTTTTATCGTTGCTTCTTGTTCAGAATCCTCCTCTTCTTTCATTTGTAATTTTTTAGCGTACTTTTCTATTGTTATTTCAGTAACTAACCTTTTACTTTGTTTGTCATACACCCAAAACTTTTCGTCATCATATAATATCCCCATTTCCATATCACTACCTGAAACTCTGCCACAATGACTTTCCGTTTCATACCTTATTTCACATAATATACCTGCAAATACCAACTTGGTAAAATCCAATTGATCTTCTATATCTGCATTTTCCTTGAATATTTGTTTTATCTTGGCTCGAATAATCTGAACTGTTTTTTCCTCATCATAACAAACTTCTTCAATTTTTCCTTTTATAGAGCTATCGTAAAAATACTTTCCACTTGGAATTGTGCCATTATAAGCTTTTCTACCATCCCAAATACATTCTTCACCTACTTTTTTTAGACACCTTTCGTATGCATTTTTAAGATATGCATTTTTAAAATATGTATCCGTTCCATATTTAAGATTAAAACCAATATACCACCACACTTCATCACGATTCATATTCTTTCGAAGCAGTTCCTCTACTTTACGACTATACAACTCGTATATTGTATCCTTAGAAAAGCATTCCCATATCTTCTTATTCTTCACAACTTCTTTAAAAAAGTTTTCATTCTTTTTTTTGTCTTCTAAACTAAGACCTTTAAGTTCCCTCTTACAATCATTGTTCCAAAAATGTTTATCTGCCGCATCAATCTGTTGTTTAATTTCTTTTGGAAGTCTCATATCTCCTGTAAGAATATCCTCTAGCAAAACAGAATATTTGAAAACAAGAAGCAAATTTTTTTCGTATACTTCATGTGCATTTAACCACCGCTTTTTTAAATATTTCTTATAACACTTACAGGAGCATTCTAACCAAGTATTGGCTTTTGCGAATGTCATTAATTGCTTTTTACGTTTTTTACTTGTCTTTGGATTTATTATTTCGGAATCCAAATCTTCCATTACTTTCATAAAAGCCATATATAAAAGCGAATCCATTATTATATCTGAGGGAAGTTTCTTCCCATTATTCTCTATGAGTTCCACAAACTGTTGAGCACTTTTAAGAACTTTACCATAAACATCCTGCACCCTATTCTCATTAAACGCTTCTTCATCCCAAACAAACTCAGCTTCAGCTTCCCTCAATAATTTTTCAACATCAATTTTTCCCTTTAATTTTTCTTTGATTCCATTAATTTCATCACAAAGTTTTCTATCGAACAGTAGCATATTATCTAGTCCACCTTTCCAATCACCTTATTTTTAAAAAATCATAAAAAATATATATAAAATCGCACTAAATCTTTAATTTCAAAAATTTTTTTTAATTTAAGGTGATTTTCCATCATCTCAGAATTATTTAATCATACCCAAAGAGCACCCTTCACGGGTGCTCCTCTCATTTTCATTGCAATATTCATCGCTTAAAATTCAAATTTTCCAACCCCATATATTGGTATCGTGTATACATTTTCTGTGATACCGCCATGAGTATTTCCCTTGGCATACACAATGTAATCTGCTTTTTTCTTGTCCAAAATCATCTGAACTGTTCTGCTGTTTTTCTTCCCTGCCTTCACCTCAATGGCATACGTTTTCTGCGTTTTTAAAGATTTCAGATAAAAGTCAATTTCACCATTTCCGATAGTTGCAAATGCGGGTGTTTCCAAAGCAATTTCCCCCGGTGGCATTATGCGTCTCTTCAAATCAAGATAGACAAAGTTTTCATTTGATATGCCTGCAACGTCACTTTCGGAACAGCCAATATGAGTAAGAAAGTAATTCGTCAAGCCTACATCCATAAAATAGCATCTGGATTTTGCCTTAAAATCTAAAATATTACAATCCTGAATTTTTCCTGCAAATCCTATGATTCCAGAACTGTACAGCCAGTCTATGGCCCTATTGATAGATGCTTTCCCAATGTTGCTGGAATAATCTTTTACCACTATACTCTGCAATTCTTCGCTGAAACTGTCTTTTTCAAAACCTTTCTTTTCCTTTACAAGAACTCTGGCAACCCCGGAAAATATGTTATCATATACCTCGTTATCCAGAATGTCCTCAAAATAGCGCTTGCTCTCATTTGTAAAAAGCCTGATGATTTTCAACAGCTCTGTATTTGCACTCTCTATGGATTGTGTTTCCAAATATCGGAGTACAACCGCCGGATAGCCTCCGATTTTCAGATACGTTTCATATAGTTCCGATAATCTTTGGTAATCTTCCTCTAATCCAGCTCCAAACAGATCTAACTTCTCATATCGTGAATGTTCCCCTACTGCCATAAGGAACTCTTCAAAATTCAACGTATTTATTTCCAGCGAATCCAAATCACCTGCGGAATATTTGAACTCTTTGTTCAAAATCCTTCCCAGATAACTTCCTGTGATAATAAAATCACATTTTAGATATCTGGTAAACTCTCTGACACGATTGTATATATCCGCTGATTCCTGAATCTCATCTATAATCACAACTACATCTGGAGAATCCACAAAATCAGGCTGCGTTCTTTTCAGTAACTCATACATTGGATTTTCACACAGTAAACCATGTATAATCTCATCTCTTAATGCTTTGTATCGCTCAATAAAGAGTTCCCCTGAAAAGTCAAGGAGATTAATGTATATTTTCTGCTTATACTGTTCGTCTGCAAATTTATTGACAATGTACGTTTTTCCTACCTGACGAGCCCCTGAGACTTCCAGTGTTGAATGTCCCTCACGCTGCTTCCATTTCAGCAGCCTGTCATAAGCCTCTCTTTTTAAATATTTACTCATTCTGCTTCACCGCCCAACTATATTACAGTTCTTCTTCTAATATAACATGAAAGAGAAAAAAACACCACTTTCTTTTCCATAAGGTAAACCTTTTGAGACAGTTCCTCTCTACAAGCATATAATGTACCAAAAAGTTCGATTCTAATTCTGGAATATCTCCCAAAATTCAAACACCTTTTGGCTCATTTCCTGCTTCATATTCTCTCACCTTACGGTAAAAATGTGACGGTTTCATACCCAAAAGATACATGGCTTTTTTTGCTGTAAGCTGACCATCTTTCCACCTGTCGTAGATTGCCGGAAACTCTTCTGGTAACTTCAATCGTGGTCTTCCCAGATGTCTTCCTTTTGCCTTTGCTGCCTCAATCCCTTCTCTTTGTCTTTTGCGAATGGTAAGTCTTTCCTGTTCTGCAATACTGGACAAGACCTCAATCAGCACATTTTGTATCATCTCCAGAATCCACGCCTGACCTTCCGGTACTTCAATCAAAGATGTGGGCAGATCAAGGATTTTAAGTCTAACTTTTTTATCCTGAAACCATTGCAGCTCCCGTTTGATATCTTCCTTATCCCTTGACAATCTGTCCAAAGAAGTAACGTACAAAACATCTCCTTCTCTCAATCCGAAAAGACCTTTCAATGCCTGATATCCTTCTCTCTCCGTATTCTTTCCGCTTGCTTTATCCACCACAATATTACCCTCAGCCACATACTTTTTCAGCTCCATAATCTGTCTGTCCAAATTCTGCTCTGTGCTGCTGACTCTCGCATATCCATATTCCATAACTCTCACTCCTGCATAGAAAAAGAGCAGGGGGATGTACACACCTCTGCTCTCCTGCTTATTTGCTCATTAATTTTTTAAAATGCAATCCTGCCTGTCAGGTAAATTGGAACGGTAGCTGCTCCCTCACGAACCCCACCATAGGTATCGCCCTTTAAGTAATAAACTCTGTCTACTTTTTTATCCAATAACATCTGACGGGCTGTTTTTCCCTGATTATTACCTGCCTTCACTTCAATCGCATAGTCTTTATAAGAATCCAGACTTCTTACATAGAAATAAATTTCTCCCCCTTTATATGTGCCAAAAGCCGGGGCATTTCCTGCGATCATGGATTGTCTGATCTGTCGTTCCAGATAAAGGTAAACAAAATTTTCACTCACAATCCCCTGTACGGTTCCCGGATCGGCGCCTGTCATCTTCAGAAAATATCTTGCCAGACCTACATCCCGGAAATAAAATCTCGTATTATACGATACATCCAGCATATTACACTCATTCACCCGGTTACAGTAACCAACGATATGAGAACGATACAGCCATGCAATCGCCTGATTGATACTGGCTTTTGTCAATCGGCTGCTTTCTTCTTTAAAGAGAATACTTGATAATTCCGCTACCAGATCACCTGAGCCTTTCTTTTCTTTTATCATGCTCTGTGCAATAGCAGAAAAAATCTGGTCAAATAATTGTATTTCTATCACATTATTGAAATAACGCTCTGACTCGTCGATAAAAATACGGATGATATTCCGCAGCACCTCTCTGCATTTTCCCAAATCTCTGGTTTCCAAATACTTTTTGACAACCGCCGGATAACCGCCGATCTCTGTGTAAATACGGTAATACTCTTTCAGTTCCTCATAATCGCTGTGCGCAGAATCCCCATATAGGCTTACCGTCTCATATACTCCTCTCTTCCCTACAGAATCTAAAAATTCTTCATATGATAAAGTTTCCATGATAAGGACGTCCATATCACCAGCCGGGAGAAAATATTCTTTATCCAGCGTTTTTCCAAGGTAGCTTCCTGTGACAATAAAATGACAGGAAAAATCTCTGGCAAACTGCCGGATCTTGGAGTATACTTCCGCGGATTCCTGAATCTCATCAATGACCACTACCGTTTCTTTCGTATCCTGAAAATCCGGCTCAAATAAAACCAATGCATCATGCAAAGGTTTTTTCAGTCTTGGCTGCCCCGGCTCCCATTCTGTTGCTTTCGCAAAACATTGCAGCAGTTCTTTGCCGGATGTCTGTAACATATTTACATATATAAACTGACTGTAGTTCTCTTTTGCAAATTTATTCAGGATATATGTTTTTCCAACCTGTCTTGCCCCTTCTACCTCAAGGACTTTCCCGGAATCTTCCTGTTTCCACTTTAGTAATTCCTGATAAATCTCCCGTTTCAGTTCGATCATTTCTATCACCATCCATCTCACACTGATATTTCTATTCTATCATGTTGCCGCAAGTTTATCTATCTCTATCTTCTTTCTGTCCGCAAAAAATGATATCTTTTTCTGTTATGGAACAGGACAGCCTGAAACTGTCCTGTTCGATCTTCAAATATTTAAACGCATTCTTCTGCCTGAATGATACAGTCTTTATCTCTGCAATAGCGATAAATCCTTCTGCTCAACTGTTCTTCTTTTGCAGTCACATTTTCGCACATATCCTTCTGAATACAACATAGAGTTTCCAGCGGCACGATATCTGCTCTGTGTACCATCACCTCATGTATACTGGTAAACACGATGTAAAAGTCATGCCCTCCCATAAGGTCACTGAGCCGTCTGGCTACTCCCGGATAAAATACGACCGTTGCACCATTTACTTTTTTTGCTGTACTGATACACATACCCAGCCCTGTCTCATACACACTGTCTTCCAGTGGCTCCTCCATAAAGCGGTCCCCATCATATTCCGGGTCGCGTATCAGGTTTTCGTAACGAAAACGCCTCGGTTCTGCTCTGCGGGCAGTATTCTCCATAGCTCTTTGCCATACCTCTTCTTTTTCCTTTCCCCACTTTTCCAGTATCCAGAACGGGATTTTTACCTTCACGATATTGTCCCTGTTTTCCCATACTTCAAAACACAGCACAAGTGCAATGTCTCCCACCACTTCGTATACCTGTTGTTCCAGTCCTTCCCTGTCATAGCTGACCGCCTGGATAAAGAGTCTGTTCTCTACGTTCTCATAAACACGCAGCTTACGAAGATTTTGTATGATATCTTCTCTGTATATAAAAATATCATCTTTTATGTCCCGAACGATCGCTTCCATTTTTTCCCCGGACTGGTATGCACGATAAGCTTCCATAGAACGGATCTTCATCAGGTGTACCGTTTCTCTATCATCGTACAGTGTAACACAGATACGGTCATCCTCCAGCGTTTTTCCATCCGATTGCAAATTCACATCCAGATTTTCTATGTCTGTTGTCTCTTTTATCTTTTTCATTAATTCTTCCACAAATTTGTTATACTCCATAATCATTCTCCTTTTCTCTTAGGCTGCTGACAGCCTTTTTTATGCCGCTGTTCTTGTTTTTCTAAGCCCTGACAAGGCTCTCATATAAATATCGCGATTCATATCTTTCATAGAATCAAGTCCATATCGTTTCAATAAAGCTTCTTCGGTTACTCCCGTCCGGTACAATTCATCATAGAGAATATCCAGTTCCCGTAACGTAAACTCTGGCAATGCACTCTGCCTATCTTTTTCCCCAGCATTTTTTGTTTTTGGTTTCTGGGGTTCTTCTGTCTTTGATGGAGGCTTCTGTTTCCTTTCCTTATAGGAAAAAACTTCTGTTCCATTCTGGTTAGCTACCGTAAGGGATGTGATCACCTTCTTCTCTGATACAGTAATGGACTGTACTGTAAACCTGTCTCTTACAAACCGCTTTCCATTCTTTTCTCCGATCTGCACCACAGATGCCGGGATAAAGATAAAGGGAGCCGAATAAAGCTCCCTCCCAATCCCAATATTTACACAGGCTCTTTTAAATGCATCCGAAGCGAGACCCTTTACCTTTTCGTAATCTCCCTCTGTACCAACGTCTTCCTTTGCTATCCAGATGTGTTTCTCCTCATCCCATATACTCACGGTACAGTAAAGATCATCTCCCACCAGCCTGTGGCTCCTCTGCCAGCCATATACCCCGAAAGTCTCATCGAGGATTGCCTGATCGACCCTTGCATTTTTATATAACAGCAGGGTCACACCCTTGTCACTGATATTGGATACCCTGCACTCAATCTCATCTGCTTTCAAAGCACGTATCTTCTTTTCACTCATAAGGATCCCCCTATGCAGCAACCGTCAGTCTGCGATAGGAACTGACACTGCGGTATTCCTGAAACAATTCCGGCTTTTCCTTTTTCAGTCTTTTGCTGTCCAGAGATTCCCTTTCGATCTTTTTCCACTGAACGGTCATTCCATCCAGTTCACCCCGTTCATGGTCTTCCATAGCCGCCTTGATCTGATTGGATAATCCGGTCTTCTCCTTCTCCAGCCTTTTCAACTGAATATCTACTGCATCATAAGCCTGTAAGATTTCCTTCATGTTCTCCGGCAACTGGATACTGTCTGCGACAGTATCGCTATATCGGCTGTCCAGATATTCCGCAGTTGCCTTGGAGTCATCTGCCATTGGAGGAATACCTGTCAGTACATGCTCTTCCCAGAATACCTTTTCTTTACAAAGAAGCTCTGCGACTACTTCCTGATCCCGCAGCACCGTATAGATTTTAAAGGTATTCCCGCCAATCAGGACAGCAACGTAAGCTTTATCCATACCGCAGACTTCCAGATAATGCTGTACCTGTAAATAGTATTCCTTCGGAACTCCTGTCTCCCAGTCCTTTTCCTTATACTGGGATGCTGTCTTTGCTTCAAAAATACATTTCTCACCATTCCCGTCCGTAACGATACCGTCTACATCTGCAAACAGGAACGGAAACACCGAATGAAAGATGATGGCATGTTTCTGACGAACCTTTAATCCAGTGCGGTTCATAAACTCCTTTCGGATGATCGGTTCCATCACATTTCCCCAATATGTATATTCGTTCCCATTATCCGTAACTGCACCGTCCCCGGTCTTTTCTTCCCAAAGCTGCAGAACAGAACGCCACGGGTTTTCTCCCATGATTACGGATGCATCGGAACCTCCGATTCCACATCTCCGATACCGTAACCATTCTTCTCTTGTCATATCTTTTGTTGGTACCATTCTTCTTTTCATAACACGCATCCTCCTGTCATTTCAAATATGCTGCTCCAATAGTTTACAGCCTGTTCCCTGAATATCAGGATAAGCACCATCACTGTAAGCAGAATCAATATCAGATTTATTATCCCAAACCTTTTCATCCCGCTCATCCTCCATCTAAGCTGCAAGCACCATCTGATATGCCCTGTCAATCAACGGGTTTCCATCCATAGTCCTCGCAAAGATGTTCTCCTTGTAATTCACTGTCTTCCGCAATGGTTCTGCGTGTGTAGCAAAATCAGACACCGCATTTACAAAACGGTAGGCATTGTTTCCCAGTCCTTTTAAATCCGGTGCATCAAAGTATCTCATCTTCATGTCCTCACGGAGTCTTGCAATATTCTTCTTTTGCAAAGGTGTAAAGTTCTCATCCAGCGGAAGCAGAACTTCAATATAGTCCATGACCTGTTTATCCGTCATTTTCTTCATACGCAGTTCATCGAACTCTTTGCCAAGGGAACTCATATATTTCTCAGCAAGGAATAACGTATCTTTCGCCTCTTCCAGCTTTCCCTGAATATCACCTGTATGTATCATAGACCATGACCGTTTCGCCGTATTCAGCGCTAAATTCAACGTATTATTGCATACCACACGGATTGGTGTCAGCGCCACCTTGATCGCACCGGAGCCATCATGCGTGTTGGAAAATACCAGATATGGGCTAATCTGTTCTCCGGAAATAATATACTCTTGCGGCAGTCTTGCAAGAAGCCATACCTTTTTTCCTCCTTGCAGACTGCCTGCCGTTTCGTAACGTACACCTTCCCCTAATAACGAATCCGTAAAGCTAAAGGCTTCCTCATTCTGTATGACCTTATACCGGTCTGTAACAACTCCCAATACCTTCCTGTCACTATCCCTCACATTTGCCTTGTAGCCTTTTATAAGTTCCTCAGACTGTGTATATACCGGCTCCTGTAGCACCTTCCAATCAAGTCCAGCCAGTGTCAACGCCTCTTTTGAAGCCGGAGCTTCCATCACTCCGGTTCCCAGTCCGTGCCACGGTGTCTCCCTTACATAAAACATACTTTCAACATTTGCTGCCATAATTGTATCCTCCTTAAATCTGCCCGATCACAGAAGCTGCATCGTTAAGATACCCTTCCGCTTCTTCCATAAGTTCTACATATTCCTGCATCTGTTCCCCCTTTTCACTGTCACGAAGACTATCCGGAAGATTATCCAGTGCTTCCTGTTCCTCTTCCTTTACTTCCTGAAGAAGCTCCTGTACCTTTCGTACCAGTTCAAATGCATCCGCTACTTTTTCTCTTCTTTTTTTGTTCATAAAATCCCTGCCTCCTTGAAGCTGTAAAAAAACCTGTTATCTCCGAGAACGATGTGATCCCATAGCTTAATCCCCAGAAGTTCTCCAGCTTCTTTTAATCGTCTGGTTAAACTTTTATCTTCTTTACTGGGTGTACAATTTCCTGATGGGTGGTTATGAAAACATATGATCCCACTTGCATTGGATAAGATTGCTGTTTTGAATACCTGTGCCGGTTCAGCATTGCACCATGAACTTCCGCCTTTGGCTGTCATTTCCATACACACTGGCTGATATATTGCATCCAAACAGCATATATAGATCATCTCTTTATCTGCTCCGTTAAAAAAGGAAGCAGCAAAATCCGCCGCTTCCCTTGGTGATGTAATTGTCCTCTCGCCGGATTTGCTCTCATACAATACAGAACCTTCTTTTACCAGACAGGTCCGTACACAACTGACATGCTTTTTCATGCTGCCTCCTTCCTAATTTCTGCCATACCAGAAATCTCCTGAATACTGACATTCAGGCTTTCTTCTAATTCCTGCTGAAAAGAATCTCCTACCTTCATCCATCTGTGATAAAAGAACCCTAACAGACTCGGTAATACCAGTAAACATCGCAGAATATCCTCAGACATCTTCTCGCTTTTCTCAATCAGACAGTCGCTGATATTAACCATGCACTCAATCTGGTAAGAACTACCATAGATTTCTTCCGGTGTCATTTTCAACATTCTCTTTTTGTATCTGCCAAGTTCCAGATTTACTTTTGAGCAAAAAAGTTTAATTAATTCTTCCTTCATAATGACATCTCTCCTAGTATAATAATGGTGTAGTCAGTAAGACTACTTGGTTAATAAGTTTCTATAT